>JAZDFF010000015.1:0-87630 GCA_043808095.1 Candidatus Omnitrophota bacterium | reverse complement strand
CTTCCAGGCCTTCGAGTACAATTTGCATCTTGGTCTTTGGATCCCATTTGCGGTATTTCATTGGCTCCCCCTTTCCATGATGCTATTATAGGAGATTTTCTCCTAAAATGCATCAATTGCTTAACGGGGAGCAGTATAATAAATGTCCAATGCTTAAATTACTAATTTGAAATTAAACATTGAGAAATTAGTTATTCATTAGGCATTCGTTATTAAGGAATTCGACATTTAAAGAAATAAATGAATAATATAGTCGTTTTTATAACTTGCAAAAATAAAAAAGAGGCGAATCGTATTGCCCAGGGCCTGATAAAGGAAAAACTCGCTGCCTGTGTAAATGTCATCAATAAAATCGAGTCTATATTTTTTTGGCAAGGCAAGATTGATAAGGCAGCCGAGGCCTTACTTATCGTAAAGACAAAAAAGAAACTACTCTCTAAGTTGATAAAAAAAGTCAAGGTTCTACACAGCTATTCTGTGCCCGAGATAATCGCCATTCCTATAATAGGGGGCAGTCTTGACTATTTAAATTGGATAAATGACGTTACAAGGTAATTTTTTAGATTACTTTCTGGTATTCGGGGCAGGAATCCTTTTAAGTTTTTCTCCGTGCGTCTATCCTTTGCTTCCTGTAACTATCGGAATTATTTCCTCAAAATCAGGTAACTCCAAACTAAAAGGATTTTTATTAAGCCTGATTTATGTCCTGGGCCTGGCTGTAACCTATTCGGCCTTAGGCCTCATAGCTGCCTTAAGCGGCAGGCTCTTTGGCTCGATTACACAGAGGCCTTTAACCTATTTTATCGTCGGGAATATCTTTATAATCTTCGGGCTTTCGTCTCTAGGCGTATTCAATATAAAAGGCGTTGCCTCAAAGATGCCAGAGGGCGTTAATAAAAATGGAATTTTTCCGGTATTTCTTCTCGGGCTTTTTTCGGGATTAGTGGTTTCTCCCTGCGTCAGCCCGGCTTTAGGGGCAATCTTGACTTATGTGGGCACAAGGCAGAATATCTTCTATGGAGCTAGCCTTTTATTTATCTTTGCCTTAGGTCTGGGTTTTGTCCTGATCCTTGCCGGGACCTTTAGCGCAATTCTAGGGGCAATCCCTAAAAGCGGCAAGTGGATGTACTGGATAAAACGAATCTCGGGAATCATACTAATAGCATCAGGAGAATATTTCCTGATTCGAGCAGGAGGCTTGTTACCATGAGAAGATTATTTATGTATGTTTTTATTTTGATTATCTTGTGTGCATCTTCTAATTATACGTTTGCCATGGGGCCCCTGGATGCGCCGAGCCAGATAAATAAGCCGGCGCCAAAATTTAGCCTTTATGATTTAGATACCAAATGGATTGAGTCTAGCGCCTTTAAAGGGAAAAAGATCGTGCTCTTTTTCTGGACCACCTGGTGCCCTTATTGCAGGAAGTCATTGGTTAAATTGCAAAACCAGTACCCTTCAATAACAGCCCAAGGTATCGAGGTCTTAGGGATTAATATCGGCGAGTCAGGCATTAAGGTTAAAAATTTCCTCAAGGCAAATCCGGTAAGTTTCAGGGTCCTCTTGGATTCTGATACCCAAATAGCTGAAGAATATCGAATAGTAGGTATCCCTGCCTATATTTTGGTTAGCACTGATGGTAATATAAAATTCTTCGGCAATGACCTGCCCGCAAACTATAAAGAGGTCCTGGGGAAATAGATCAGTAGAATAATAAATGACGAATGCCTAAATCCGAATTCCTAATTAATTTTTTTAATGATTAAATGTCTAATGTTAAATTAGTCATTAAGAAATTCAAACATTTATTCGTCATTAGGAATTAGACATTTAAAACTCTATGTTTAATCAAGCTCAGATGAGAGAAAACATGGCGCTATTAGTTGACCTTTACGAGTTAACTATGGCCCAGTGTTATTTCAAAGAGCGAAAAAGCGCCTGGGCAACCTTTGACCTATTTATCCGGCCGACGCAAACCGGGCGTTGTTTTTATCTTGCAGCAGGGCTTGAGGACATCGCGCTTTTTTTAAAGGACTTAAAATTTTCCGAGGACTCTTTAGATTATCTGGTCAAAGAAAGGAGTTTTACGCCTGAATTTCTGGATTATTTAAAGGATTTTAAATTCTGCGGGGACCTTTCTGCCCTGGAAGAAGGCACGGTGTTTTTTGCAAATGAGCCGGTTATCCGGGTGACTGCGCCCATTATCGAGGCTCAGATTATCGAGAGCGCCCTTTTAAATACGATTAACTTACAGACAACAATCGCCTCTAAGGCCGCCAGGGTAGTATTGGCCGCCCAGGACAGGCCTGTATATGATTTCTCTTTACGCCGCACCCAAGGACCGGATGCCGCACTTAAAGCAGCGCGCAGCAGTTATATTGCCGGCTGTAGCGGAACCTCCAACTGCCTTGCCGGGTTTCTCTATAAAATTCCCATTGCCGGGACCATGGCCCATTCGTTTGTAATGTCTTTTAAAAACGAATTAGAGGCCTTTAGAGTTTTTGCGGAAAATTTTCCCGACGGCTCTATACTCTTAGTGGATACCTACGACAATATTAAAGGTATAAAAAATGCGATTATTGTAGCCAAGGAACTTGGAAAAAGCGGCCACCAGCTTAAGGCAATCAGATTAGATAGCGGTAATTTAACCAGGACCTCTATTTTAGCGCGCCGGCTACTTGATAAGGAAGGGCTTTCTTATGTAAAGATTTTTGCAAGCGGCAATCTCGACGAATACAAGATTCAGAATCTGATTAAAAGAGGAGCCAGAATCGATAGTTTCGGAGTAGGCACAAATATGGGCGTCTCGACGGATGCGCCGTATTCGGATGTTATTTATAAACTTTGCGAGGTGGCAGACAGCGAAAATAAGTTCTTACCGACGATGAAATTGAGCCAAGGTAAGGTAACTTATCCCGGAAGAAAACAGGTCTTTAGGATTAGAAATAGAAACGGGATATTCCTAAAAGACATAATCGGCCTGGAGGATGAAGAGATAGAGGGTAACCCTCTCTTGGTTAAGGTCTTTGACCGCGGCAGGCTCGTTTACGACTTACCGAGTGTGGATAATATTAGAAAAAGGGCTAAAGATAACCTGGAAAGTCTTTCCTCGAGGCTTAAATCTATCTCTTGTCGGTCGTCTTATAAAGTAGGGTTAAGCCCGGGCCTTGAGAAACTTACACAAAACCTAGCCAAAAAATTGGCACAGATGGGCACAGATTGAAAAGATACACCTGCCTGCCGGCAGGCAGGGATTGGCACAGATAATTATCTGTGGAGATCTGTGAAAAACTTTTGTTTAAGATGCAATCTTGTGACAATCTGTGCAAAAAATAATTTTATGGAAGACATAGTATTTTTTGATATTGATACCCAATATGATTTTATGAATAAAAAAGGCGCATTATATGTGCCCAAAGCAGAAAGGTTAATCCCCAATCTGAGCCGCCTGATTAGATTTGCCAAGAAAAATAAAATCCCGGTATTATCTTCGGTTGACGCCCATTTAAAGAACGACCGGGAATTCAGGCAATTTCCTGCTCACTGCGTTAGTGGTTCACGGGGGGCCAGAAAGATCGTCCAGACAACCATCAAAAATCAGGTAACTATCGCTGATAAAAAATTCAGCCGGAATAAATTGGCCGAGGTAATTAAAGGAAAGAGCCAGGTTATCCTGGAGAAGAAGACCTTTAGCGTATTCACAAACCCCAATACAAAGGCAGTCCTTGGATTAAAAAAGATAAATATGGCCTATGTCTTCGGAGTGGCCTTAGATTATTGCGTAAAAAATGCCTGCCTGGGCCTATTAAATTTAGGTATAAAGACATACCTGGTTAAAGACGCAGCCAGACCCGTAGATATCCGTAAGAGCAAAGAGACTATAGCTTCCCTTAGAAAAAGAGGCCTTAGGCTTATTACCACCAGAGGATTGTTCCATGAGCATAGAATTTAAACCAAGATGTCTGGCAACAGGTATCGGCAGCCTGCCGCATAAAGATGCCCCGCAAGCTGTAGACTTGATTTTGAGGTATAGCCCCGAGATACCCTTTTGGCCGCAACTGCCGAAAATAAGCCTTAAGGAATCTATGACTGCCCAGTTTAGCGAGAACTTGCCCGGCATTGAGTTTAAGGATAAGGGAATTGTTTTTAATGCCTCAACTGATAAAGATGAGGCCCTGAGCAAATTCTATGAGAAGATTATTGCCGTGGATACCGATTATTTTGCCGTAACAAAAGAATTCGCCTCAGGTCTTTATGCATTTATCGATAGATTAAAGACCAAAAAACCTGAAGGAATTGAGCTTCTTAAGGGCCAAAGCATTGGCCCATTTACTTTGGCAGCCAGCATCAAACAGCCGGATGGCCGCCTGGTCTTAAATGACCCCCTGTTAATGGATGCCGTAGTCAACGGCCTGGGTATGAAGGCCTACTGGCAGATTAAACAGCTTAAAAATTATTGCCAGAAGGTAATCATCTTCTTTGATGAGCCGTATCTGGGTTGTTTTGGCTCGGGCTTTACCCCGGTTACCAGGGAAGAGGTAATCAAAAGGCTTAATGACCTGATTGAGCCGCTAAGGCAAGAAAAAGAGGTATTTTTTGGGGTTCATTGCTGCGGTAATACTGATTGGTCAATGCTTATGGAGGCAAAACTTGATATCATCAGTTTTGATGCCTTCGGCTACCTGGAGCGGCTTGTGCTTTATGGACAGGATTTAAAGAAGTTTTTTGAGCGCGGCGGCATATTGGCCTGGGGCATAATACCAACCAGCGAATTTAAGGACCAGAGCCAAGAAGAGCTCATTGCCCGCTTTGAAAAAGGCCTTGGGGCGTTAGAGAAGAAAGGTATATCCAAGGACCTGGTTCTTGAAAGGTCCCTGATTACGCCTAGTTGCGGCATGGCTACTTTATCTGAAGGCAACGCAGAAGAGATTCTAAGGCTGGCCTCCCAGGTCTCAGGCGCCCTGAGAAAGAAATATTTTTAGTTGACCTCACACCTTTTTAGTATTAAAATACATCGTTATTATTGCGGATTCAGGCAGATGGTTACAGATGTCGCGGATAAAATATTTATCCACATGCATCCGCAATAATCCGAGGCATCCGTTATAAAATATTAAATTATATATGAAAGAAATACGCATACATGCCCGCGCAGGCCAAGGCGCGATTACTACCGCAACTATTTTAGGCCACGCCTATTTTATCGAGGGTAAATTTCCCTACGCATTTCCCAGTTTCGGCGCAGCCAGGATGGGCGCTCCTATGAATGCCTTTGTGCGCGTGGATACCAAACCCGTACGCCTGCGTTCCCAGGTCTATGAGCCGGATTTTCTTATTATTGCCGATCCTACCTTAATGCGCGGATTTAACTGTTTTAGCGGCTTTAAGCCCCAGGGTATCGCCGTCATCAACGAGAAAGACGAACATACAATTAAAGAAGTAGTCTCGGGTCAGAAGGCATTCTTTGTCCCGGCAAGTGATATTGCTATGGCTACTATCGGCCGGCCGATTGCCAATACCGCGCTACTTGGGGCATTTGCCGCGGCCAGCGGAGAATTTAAACTGGAATCCTTAATCGAGGCGATAAAAAAGCGTTTCAGCGAAAAACTAGCCGCGGTAAATATTTTAGCGGCACAAAAAGGTTTTGAGTACATAAGTAAGGCCACAACTTATGGAGCGTAGCGAACATAAGTTGTCTGGCCGAACTTATCCCCCCTGCTTTCTTGCGAAAGCAAGAAGGGGGGATTAATTCGCATAGACAATAGTATAAAATAAAGGAGAACGACTTATGTCGTCTTTTAGACTCCATAAGTCGTTTGCTCATTAATGTTCGGTCCTATAGTTACAAAAGCCGGTTCAGGCCTTAAACACAAAACAGGCGCCTGGCGCACTACAGTAAAGCCTAAGTTTTTACAGAAAAACTGTATTGCCTGTAAGATGTGCGTTCAAATTTGTCCTGAAGGCTGCATTACCGGCAAGGAAAAGAATACCTATATCTGCAATTATAATTATTGTAAAGGTTGCGGCAATTGCGTAGCGATTTGTCCTAAAAAGGATATTATTATGGTAAAGGAAGAGGAGAAATGAAACAATTCCTTGAAGGCTCTCAGGCAGTTGCTCAGGCAGTAAAACTTTGCCGGCCGGGCGTGATCTCGGCTTATCCGATTACGCCTCAGACGCATATCGTCGAAGGCCTGGCTGAGCTGGTTGCAAACGGCGAACTAAAGGCCCAATTTGTCAATGTAGAAAGCGAGCATTCTGCTGCCAGTTTAGTTTTAGGGGCAAGCGCAGCCGGGGTACGCGCCTTTACTGCCACGAGTTCCCAGGGCCTGCTTTTAATGGCCGAGGTCTTATTTAATATCGCGGGCATGCGCCTTCCCTTGGTATTGACCTGCGCCAACCGTGCGGTTTCTGCTCCGATTAATATCTGGAATGACCATCAGGATGCGGTTACGGTGCGCGACAGCGGCTGGATTCAATTATGGGCAGAGGATATGCAGGATGTGATAGATTTACATATCCAGGCCTACCGCCTAAGCGAAGATAGACGCGTATATCTGCCGGTAATGGTAAATATGGACGGCTACATCCTTACCCACGGCCTGGAAGTTGCTGATTTGCCTACGCAAGAACAGGTGGATAAGTTCCTGCCGGCATATGATCCCTTATATAAATTAGACGTAGAAAATCCCATGACCTTAGGGTTCCTGGCCGGGCCGGATTATTATCTTGAGGCGCGCTATGCCATACAAAAGACCCTTGATGATGTCCTGGAGATTATCCCCCAGATCGATTATGATTTTGAGAATATTTTTAAGAGAAGCTGCGGCGGGCTGGTTGAGGCCTATAAAACCGAGGATGCAGATAGCGTTCTGGTAGCCAAGGGCTCCATTATCGGCACGATAAAAGATACCGTCGATGAGTTGCGTAGCGAAGGCAAAAAAGTAGGGGTAGTCAAGGTTATTACTTACCGGCCTTTCCCGGCTAAGGCGCTATGTGACTCCTTGAGCAAGGTTCCCAATATCGGGGTAGTGGAGAGGGCTGTGTCTCTGGGCGCATTCGGGCCGTTATATTCCGACCTGAAATCGGTATTAGTTTGTTCAGAAAAGCAAAAGATCAGCGGTTTTGTCATCGGCTTAGGCGGAAGGGATATCCGCAAAAGCGATATCCGGGATATCTTTGATAAATTAATCAAAGGACAAGGGCATTGCCAGTTTATGGGCGTCAAAAACGAATTATTGAGTAAGGACTTTAAGGATATTTAGTTTAATTCCAGAGATTATATTAAGATTTCAGTGATTTATTTTTTTAATCTCTGTAATCATTTTTTCCCGCCGTTGGCGGGATCCCGCCGTAGCTAAAAGTGAGAGCGGGGAAAAATCACAGTAATCAATATTTTAATGAATAAACCCCTATTTACCTCAGGTCATTCTGCATGTTCGGGCTGCGGCCAGGCCATTGCCGCACGCCTGGTGGTTGAGACTGCCGGGGCAAACACAATGATTGCCAATAACACCGGCTGCCTTGAGGTATTTTCTACCGCCTATCCGCAGTCCTGCTGGAATGTCCCCTGGATTCATTCCTTATTTGAAAATGCCGCGGCTGTTGCCTCGGGTATTGAGGCGGCCTTAAAATATCTGGGTAAAAAAGAAGGTATTAATGTAATCTGTCAGGCAGGAGACGGAGGCACTGCAGATATCGGCCTGCAGGCACTTTCCGGGATGTGGGAGAGGGGCCACGATATCTTAAGCGTCTGTTACGATAATGAGGCCTATATGAACACGGGAATACAACGCAGCGGCCTGACTCCTTTTGATACCGATACCACTACTAGCCCCCCGGGAAAAGAATCTTTCGGAAATCCCCGCCCCAAAAAGAATGTTTTAGAGATTGCCGTAGCCCACGGAATCCCTTATGCTGCAACTGCCTCAGCAAGCTATCCGGCGGATCTCGTGCGTAAAATCAAGAAGGCGGTTTCTATTAAAGGCCCGAAATATATCCAGATCCATGTGCCTTGTCCTTTGGGCTGGCGTTATGAGCCGTCTCTGACGTTAGAGGTAGGAAGACTCGCGGTATTAACCGGCCTTTATCCTTTGGTTGAATACGAAAACGGAAAACTCAGCGCTGTATTTAAAATAACGCCCAAGCCCGTCGAAGAATATCTGAAAGTCCAGGGCAGGTTTAAACACCTCCTAAATTCTCCCCAGCAGATAAAATTGGTTCAGGCAATCGCGAACAGTAATATAGAAAAATACGGTCTGAAAGTCTGAAGACATCCTATAAGCTCATAAAACAATTACAACACGTTTAGGGGTTAGTAGGGTATAGCAGGGGATAGAAGGGGTTAGAAAGGGCAAAAATTTTAAACTCCCCTACTACCCCTTGCTGATCCTTACTATCCCTTCCTAACCCTTAAACGATTATACGAAGGAGAATATGAAATGGCCAAAGTAACGGTAGATGCCTCAACCTGCGTAGGCTGCGGCCTGTGTGAGCAGAGTTGCCCTGAGGTCTTTAAGATGGAGTCTGATAATATCGCCCATGTGATCAGTCAGGCGTGTAAAAGTTGCGATCTGAAAGAAATCGCCGAGCAGTGCCCGGTGACTGCCATAAAGGTAGAATAATTCCTTACCAAGCCTACCAACTTAAGTCACGAATTAACACGAATTAACTTCGGATGGTCACGAATTTGTGAGAATTCGATTTTTATTCGTGATAATTAGTGTTAGATGAAAGAAGCCCAATTTTTCGAAAAATTAGACCAGAACAAAGTTCACCCCGTTAGAGACCGTCTTGTAAATAGGGAGTTAGTCTCTAACAGGGTTCATTGTAACCTCTGCCCGCAATCCTGCATCATCCCGCCTGATAAAACCGGTTTCTGCCGGGTGAGAAAAAATATCAGAGGCGAACTCTATTCCCTGATTTACGAAGAAGCCACTTCCATCTCCCTTGATCCTATCGAGAAAAAGCCGCTTTATCATTATCACCCGAAAGAATTTATTTTATCGGTAGGCACAAGAGGCTGTAACCTTGCCTGTCAGTTCTGCCAGAATTGGGAGATTGCCCAGGTATCTGATGCGCCGACTCAAAAAATCACCCCAGAATTTATCATCCAAGAGGCCAAAAGGCTAAATTCATTTGGTATCGCCTATACCTATAATGAACCGTTTATCTGGTATGAGTTTGTCTATGATACCGCCAAAATGGCCAGGGACCAGGGCCTGGAAAATGTTTTAGTCACTAACGGTTTTGTCAACAAAGAGCCCTTAGAGAAAATATTGCCTTTAATCGACGCCATGAACATCGACCTGAAGTCTATCGATGAGCTGTTCTATGAGAAATATTGCTTCGGGAGACTCGCCCCGGTCCTTGAGACCATAAAATTAAGTCAAAAACACTGCCATATCGAATTGACTAACCTGGTGATCCCG
The DNA here is from genome assembly GCA_043808095.1 of Candidatus Omnitrophota bacterium. GTDB lineage: Bacteria > Omnitrophota > Gorgyraeia > JAZDFF01 > JAZDFF01 > JAZDFF01. The sequence continues at coordinate 78,199 of JAZDFF010000015.1, read as the reverse complement.
ACCTTAAACGATTGTGATGAGAATTTTATAGGCTTGGTTAACTGGGTGTATGAGAATCTGGGGCGAGATGTGCCGCTGCACTTCTCGCGTTATTTCCCCTGTTATAAGATGACTCTACCGCCAACGCCGGTTGAGACGCTTAAGCGCGCCCATCAAATCGCCAAGGAAAAGTTGAAATATGTGTATCTTGGTAATGTCTAAAAACACAGATTACACAGATTTCTAAATTGGATTACACAGATTAAAGCAGTTTATATAACCAATTGCCACTGTCCAATATCCATGTCTGCCGGCAGGCAGGAAACGCAGCTGGTCGCGGGTATATTTTTTATCTGCGTGAATTTGCGTTCCCGCCACAAAGATTGGCGGGTCCGCCAAAGAATTGTGGCGGAAGATTTGCGTGTATCTGCGTTAAAATTTGTTTATTTGGTGGCGGATTCGGCAGGCCTTTTGACGTGGTCTTCTAAGTTTGCAGATTTTTTAAGACGGGCAAAAAATTCATTAAATTTTTCTTCTTTCCTTATCTCAAGCAGCTTCTGACGGATGCCTTCCTTGTCCCGGTTTAATTTTTCCATATCCGCAGGGACTAATTCATCCTGCCTTAAGATATAAAAATCATTGTTTAGGCTAACTACAGAACTGATCTCGCCCGGTTTAAGGCTGAAGGCAATAGTAGTAAATTCTTTGGATGCGCCGATTTCAGGAATATACTCTTCGCTTCGGCCCAATAGAGGCGTCTGTTGGGCCTTAAGGCCCAGGTCTTTGGCAATGTCTTGGAATTTTGCCTTGGGTTTTTTGGAGAGTGCCTCGTTAATCTTGGCTAAGGCATTCTCTGCCTCGGCCTTGGCATTATCCTTTAGGTCACTCTTAGAAAAACGCAGGAAACTCACTTTGACTTTTTCAAGTGCTTTTTTATAGGCGTTTATTAAATCTTCCTCGCTTACCAAGACATCCTTTGTAATTTCTTCAAAGAGTTTGGCAACAGAAAGGGAGGAGCGGATTTGTTCTTCAAAATCTCGAGCCTGCGTCCTGAACACATACTCTAAGGTAGTTTCGTAGAGCTTAGAGTTAAATTTACCGTCTTTTTCAAAAAAGGCAAATTTCCTGATCTGGTTTACTAGTTCATCATTGGTTATTTTAATCTTTCTTCTATCGGCCTCCTCAACCAAAATTAATCTGTCCCAGGCCTGGCCGTAAAAATCAAGATATTTTTGAATTTTATAAAAATTATCGCCAAACTGCATAATTACCTGGTTCTTTACGGCATTCAAGCTTTCCTGGTATTCCATATAAGAGACCTTGCGGCCGAATATCTTTCCGGCATAATTTACGCCCTTAGAGCGTGATCTTGACGCGCCTCCGGCGCCCCAGAAGATAAATGCCGGGATAATAATCAGGGCTAGGACAAAGAAGATCCTTTTTACGGTTTCCTTTTTTCGCAGGGCTTTAAGCATGCTTCCTCCTTCAATGAGCGCACAACTTATGTTCACTATCGTTCACTAAGCTATGGCTTCATTTATTATACCCAAAAATCCCCAAGAAGCAAGCATTTTTTTCTTAACTTATTCATCTATAATGAGTTAGGTAAATTGATTTAATTTTTGGCTTGACCTTGAAAATCCGGCAATCCTATGTTATATTTATAGTAGAAAAAGTAGAGACTTGAGCTTTAAGCGAGAAGAGCACACTATCTGAAAGGATAGGCCGCAAAGCCAAGAGTCCTAACTCTGTAATAGAAGAGCGGGCAGTCTGGCTGCCGAAATAAAGCAATGTTGCTGGGCCTATTCTTTAAAAGGATAGGCCCAAATTTTTGAGGAGGCTGATTAAGATGATTAGACTAAGAGAAAACAAAGGGTTTAATATAATAGGGCTAATGGTTACCATTCTGATTATTGCTAGTTTAGTGGCTATTGCCGTACCTAACTTCAAGCGCTTTAAGATCCAGGCTAATGAGACAGCCGCAGTCAGCACCCTGATGAATATAGCCTCTGCCTTTGAGACCTATCGGGAAACACACAATGCCTATCCTCAGGGTGAAACAAGTACTGAAATCTTTGGTCAATTACCTCCTCTAATCGATACAACCTTAGCTACTGTTCGAGAAAGAAGAGGCTATAGGTTTATGATCGCTAGTAATGATCTTCCAGCAGCGCATACCTTTGCGGTGTATGCCGGCCCAAAGCAAGAAGGAACAACGGGGATTATGTGGTATAAGATTGACCAGACTGGAAGCGTGTATTGCTCTACGGATGTAGTATATGATGCCACAACCGGAAGCCTTACGGCGCCTTATGGCTGGCACCAGTTATATGCTCATCCGGTTATTCTGAAATGAGGAGCGTCCAAGATGAAAATGGATAGCAAAAAAACACAGGGTTTTACCCCATTAGAGAGACAGAATAAAATTGGCAAATTACGGAAATGCCAAAGGCATTTCCTATCTCTAACGGGGTTTACCTTTATTGAGATAATCTTGGCAGTGGCGATTATCTCAATGCTGACGGCAGTCTCTGTCCCTGTTATCAGCACTGTCCGGCAAAAGGTTAATGAGGCCAAAGCCCAGGTAGACATACAGAATTTAGCCGTTGCCTTTAATGATTACTGGACGGTGAATAACAGCTATCCTGGCACATTACAGGAAATATCCCAGGGGGTTGCTCCTTATATTAGTGGTAAGTATATTACCGGAATGAGCGGCTATCAATATTACCTCTTGGATTCTACTAAATATACCTACACCTTGTGCAGCCGACCTGCTGATATTGGGAAGACGGCCAATGTAGATTACCTCTTAAACGAAGCAGCGGTGCTTTTAGCGAAAAAATCATCTGGCTTAGACTGGGCTATGCTCGGTGCAGATAAGCCAAATACCCAGATTACCCAGGCGCAATTACAAGCAGCGATTACCAAGTTTAATCAGAAATTTTCAGCCACCCCCATACCGCTGGATGTTCCCGTAATGAGGTAAGATTACGGGCATAGAATAAAGGGTTCACGCGGTATAAAATTAGGCAATTAACAACAGCCGCCAGAAGTTTTTTGGCGGCTTTTTATTTCAAGATTTATATCGAAATTTCTGAAAAACTTTTCTTGAACACAAATTCTCACAAATCTAACACAAATTAACACGAATTTTATTCGTGGATATTCGTGTAGATTCGTGCGAAAAAGACTTTTTCAAGGCCCCTATTTCTCGCAACCCTTATTTTCTCTTGATTTTGCCTTTTGCCTAAGATATACTGTATTGGGCGTCACAAAAGTGCCGCCCTTGATTACGGTGATTATCCCGCACAATAGAAAATATCCAGCGGGATCCCGTAAAGCGGGAAGAAAACACCTGCCTGACGGCAGTCAGGGATTACAGCGATTAAACACGTCGTCGGGATAATCACTGAAATCTTATTAGAAATCACTGTAATCATAGGCTGGAACGAATTTTGTGGCAGCCTAATAATAAAAGATAAACACGAAGTGAAAGATGGCAACGATTCTAAAACTAAGCCGACATAACGCAAAAAAAGAGTTAGAATTCGAACTCAGATTCCTTAAATCTCTTTCGGTTAAGAAGAGGTTTGAGATGATGTTTAATAAGACAAAGGAGATAGTCGGTTTATTGGAGAAGAGTGGACACAGAAAGCCTCCTGGCGTCTTCAAAAGGACATAAAATATATGGTGCGCATATCTGATATAATCGGTAAAAAAGAAGAACCCAAAGAGCCCCAGGAGCCCAACCTTCCTCAACCCGATAAGCGGTTGCGCCAAGAGCCTTCCGGAATATCTCTTAGTCAAATGTCTGAGACAGCCCCCAAGCAAGGTTTGCTAAATTTAGACCAGACCAAGGCCCTGTATCAAGAGATGTTATCTTTGGCATCGAGAGTAATCAAGGTCGCCAAGGCAAAACAGGCCTTGGATGTAAAAGAGATAGACCCTACCCTGCAAAAGATAACCGAACAGATTCTTTTAGAAAATAATGATTTATTGATAGAGACTTATTTTTCTTTAAAAGAGGATTACCTGGCTTCTCATATGGTTAACAGCTGTATCTATTCCATTAAATTGGCAGCGGCATTGGGTTATCGGGATTTAAGTCTAAAGTGGCTGGCGCAGGCTGCCTTTTTGTATGATATTGGCATGATTGAAGTCTATGATTTGGCGAATAGGCCAGCCAAACTTATTGATTCAGAGCTTATCCAGGTCAGGAGACACACAGAATTAGGCGCAGATCTTCTAAAAGGCGTGCCTGATTTAGGCAAAGAGGCGAGCCTCATTGTCAGAGAACATCATGAACACTTTAACGCAAGTGGTTATCCACAAGGTTTGGCAGGCAGTTCCATCCATGAATTTAGCCGTATAGCTGCCTTATGTGATATGTATGAAGCCCTTACCCATGAACGCAAGTACAAAAAGAGGTTATCCCAGTTTGAGTCCGTAAAAGAGGTCATTAAGAACAAAGCCATTTTTGACCCTAAGATTTTGAAGGTATTTATCGATACGTTCGGAGTTTATCCTGTAGGAACACTTGTGCAGTTGAATAATCAAGAGGTAGCCAGCGTTGTAAAGAATAATAAAGAATCGATATTACGGCCGGTGGTAAGTATTGTCTTTGATTCCGGCGGCCAGCCGCCTAAAGGGCCCAAAATTATCGACCTTGCCAAACAGACTAACCTCTACATCAAGAAACCACTTGAAGACGACAGTCTTAATCAAAAATAGGATTCCTCTTAAAATTAAAATCTAGTCGCTAAATGCAGACCAAGGGTTTGTTAGAAAATAAATATTTGACTCGCCCTGGACGCTATGTTTTTTATCAAGATGAGAGCAAACTTATTATTGCCTTCTGCATAAATATAAATGGTAATAGACCCAAATCAGTAGTCCTTAGAAAACCTTTCGAGAGGGAGGTTTTTTTGGCCTTAAATGGTGTAATTAAAACAAAGGCCTTAGCTAAGAAATTGTCTTCTGAATTTAATGAGCCAACCGATAAAACATTAGTTAAATTAGGAAAATTAATAAAAAGATATAACAACAGCCACCCGGGATTATTTAAGATTGAGGATACGGCCCGGATTATAAAGAAAAGAAATAAAAATAATCTTCGCTATTTAAGGATTTTAGAGACGATAAAAAGGGAATTGGGCTCTACTAAAAATTTAAAAAGCGACTACTTAGACCTCCGCGATTATCATCTTTCCAAGATAAAAGACCCGGATAGGCAATTTGATAAGATTGAAACGACCGTCTCGCATACCTTTCGTATGCCCCATCCAGCCTTAGGCGGCTTAACCTATGGTCAAGGGATTAAACAGGAACTACTTAAACGCAGGCCCCTAAGTAAAAATACCCGGATTTTAGAGATTGGCGCCGGCACAGGGTGGCTCGGCCGCCGGTTTTTAGACAGTCTAAAGAAAGAGAATAATTCTATTTATAAGAATACCAAATATATTTTCTTAGACCTTTCGCCTGCCTTATTAAAATCTCAAAAGATAATTAATAAACCTCACTCTAAATGCGCGAAGTTTCTGCTGGCAGATGGGATGAATCTACCCTTTAGGGATGATTCTTTTGATTACGTGATTGTCAATGAGGTCATTGCGGATTTTGATGTAGTCAAATTAGACAAGGAGAAATTAGAGAATATGAAACCCAGGGTCAATAATAACTCCAAAACCTTTGCGGCAGGAGAGGTAATTTCAAAATATAATATCCCTATAAATGATGCCCCCAAGAGATTTCTCTTTGGGCTGGGGATAGTCAAGCTATTAGAAGAGCTAAGGCGCACCCTAAAACCCGGGGGCCTTGCGCTTATTGTTGAATACGGCTCAAACTGGGGTTATCCGGTAGCAACCAGGCTTAGAGAACACAGGGAACACACCGTCCATTTTGGTCACCTGAAACATGTGGCAGAGGCCTCGGGCTTTAGAGTTAAGACGGCCAACCTTTTGGATTTTTTGAAGTTTAAAAAAGACATCCGGACTTTACACAAATGCAGCCTCTGCCTGTTAAAAAAGATTTTGCAAAAAAGACAAAGAAAAATTCCCTCATCTATCCTTACAAAAGAGTTGCTTTGCCGGAATCTGCATAAAGACTATTCTAAATTTGGAAATTTAAGATTTATAAAGATAAAAGAAGGTATTTCTGGTTTTCAAATACAAGGATTTAAGGTAGTCACACTTTATAAACCCAAAACAGCGGACTAAATCATAGCTAAATTCTAAATAAGGAGGACTAATGAAGAAAGAACTTGTTTTGCACAAAAACCCCGATTTTGTCACCCGCACCATAGAGGATGAAACCATCCTGGTGCCCATATATAAGACCTCGGATGAGGCCAACTGTATCTATACCTTAAACAAGGTGGCCTCGCGGGTTTGGGATTTGATGGACGGGAAGAAGTCTCTCTCGGAGATTAAAAATAAAGTCTTAAAGGAGTTTGATACCACGCCTAAAGAGGCGGATAAACAGATGCAGAAATTCTTAAAGGACCTGAAAGAGATAAAGGCGGTTGTTTAAACTGTTAAATTGTCAAACTGTTAAACTGCTAAATTGCTATGATGAAAAAATACTTAGAATTAGAAGATATAAGTGCTTATAGAATTGCCTTTGATTTATCCAATTATGTCTGGGATATTGTAACTAAATGGGATTATTTTGCTAAGGATACCATAGGTAAACAATTAGTTAAGGCAATTGATTCTATTTCTGCTAATATTGCAGAAGGATTCGGCAGGTATTTTAAGAAAGATAAGGTCAACTTCTACCGTTACAGTTATGGTTCAATTAGTGAATCTTTTGATTGGATTGAGAAAGCGAATAAAAGAAATTTGTTAAAAGAAAAAGAATACCAACATATTTGTGAGGAATTGAAGAAATTACCCAAAGAAATCAATCACCTTATTAATTTTACTAATGAAAAATTATCAATTTAGCAATATAACAATATATCAATTTAGCAATAAAATAAGAAGGGAGGTTTTAGATTATGGAGAGAAAACTTAAATTCAGACCCGAGATTACCCGCGTTCGACTCAACCCCGAACAGGCAGTATTAACCTGCACTTGCTACGACATCTATATCAGCAAGAGGGCGACATTTTCGGTGAACTGTCCGACTGCATCCAAGGGTGGCACGTCATGTAAACAGGGCTCTCAGGTAAATGCAGCTGGCACCTAAACCCTTTTGTATTCGGTGACTTCAGAATTTGTTTAAATTCCATAGATATTAATCAAAGGCGATTATTTAGTTCGTTTTGCCCGTTAAGCTCATGAGTTGGTTTTGCATGTTGGGAACGCATAAATGAAAGAAATCAGTACAGGTCATTTTTATGGTAGATTAAATAATAAAATAAGCCAATTACCTATTAATGGGCTGATTGAACTCACTTACCGTTGTAATCTTAATTGTGTTCATTGTTACTGTAAAGGTTCAGAAGACGAGGATAGAGAATTAGATACTCAACAGTGGAAAAAATTTTTTGCTGAGATTTATCAAGAAGGCTGTCTGTGGCTCTGTCTTAGCGGCGGAGAGCCTTTACTGCGAGATGACTTTTTAGAACTTTACGCTTATGCCAAAAGACTCGGCTTTATTATTACCATCTTTACTAATGGACAGGCATTAAGAGGAAAGATTCTTGAATATTTGGCCAAATCCCCTCCCTACTCAATTGAGATTACCTTGAATGGAATCACTCAGGTCACCTACGAAGCCATAACTCAAGTAAGAGGCTCATTTTCTCGCATTTTAGAGAATATTAAGAAGATAAAGAGAAAAAATCTTTCTCTAATATTAAAGTCAAACTTTCTTAAGCAAAATAAACTTGAGATTGTCCGGATAAAGAAATTTACCGAGCAACTCTTAGGAAGGCCAGCGAAAAATAAACACCACTTTAGATATGACCCGATGGTATTTCCCCGCCTCAACGGCGATAAGACACCTACTAATTTGAGACTTTCATTTGCCGAAATCTTAGAGTTAAGAAAAGAGGACCCGGATATCTGGCAGGAATACCGGAGGAGCCTGGAGGCTGACTTTCCTAATCTAGAAAGAGATAAAAAATTCCTCTATCATTGCTCTTCTTGGCTCACCCATTTTTTCATCAACCCTTATGGCCGGCTTGAATCTTGTGGTTTCTCTAGTAAGTTTAGCGCTGACTTAAAAACCACCACATTTGAAGAGGGATTCTATAAGGTTTTTCCCCGAATTTTAAAAGAGCAATTTAAGACTGATTCTAAGTGTCAAGATTGTCATTTAAGACCCATTTGTTATCACTGTCCAGCCCGGGCATTCTTAGAGACAGGTGATGAAGAGGCACCGGTTTCTCATTACTGCGAGTTGGCAGAGGCAACTGCCAAAGAGATGGGGAAAATGTCAAATTGCAAGGTGGCATATGCCCAGAAGACCGAATTTTAAACATCAAATAGAGAATCTAAGACTTTATCAGATTGAATTAGCGGTAGAGAAAAAGGTTATCGCTGATATAAGGAAGCGACAAAAGAGAATCCCGGGTTTAAGACAAGACCCCCTAAAATATACTGCTTTCTGGGGAGATGGGGAAATGACACCTGGTTGTAAAGAATGCTGTTTAAAAGGCAGATGGACGCAGATCAGGACTACTACTAAGTGCAATTTGCATTGTTCCTTTTGTTATTATTTTGGCGAGAAGGATTTTGCTTCCAAGGAGATGATTCCTGCTGATGTATATATGATAAATGAAAGTTTCTATACCCAAGACGATGTTAAACTGTTGCTTGAGAAACAAGGCAAGAAATTCATCAATGGCGCGGCCTGGCTGCATTACGAGCCATTATTAGAATTAGATAAGATGCCTCCTCTAATAGAATTTATCCACCAAAAGGGATTCCATCAATGGATGTATACAAATGGTATACTGGCCACAGAAGAAAATCTAAAGAAGTTAAGCGATGCTGGATTAGATGAGATTCGTTTTAATTTAGCCGCCACGGACTGCTCTGATAGAGTGATTAAGAATATGAATATTGCCAGGAAATATTTTAAATATCTTTGTATTGAATCACCAATGTTTACTAAGTTCTATAATAGTTTTATGAAAAAGAGAAAAGAGATTCTAGACACAGGGGTTGACCATATTCATTTTGCGGAATTGCAGTTATTACCCAAAACTATGGCCAATTTTAAAGACCAGGGCCCTGTCTATAGATATAAAAGAGGTTACGTGTCCCCCATAAAAAGTAGACAACTGACCTATGATGTGTTTGAGACGGCAGTTAAAGAAAATTGGAAAAACGTAGTTTTGCATGATTGTTCCAATGAGACCAAATTTTTTAGGGGAGCCAATCTTTCTAATCCAATGTTCTTTGGTCACATTGATTATCAGGGCGTTACTAATTTAGATACGGCATTTTATAAAAATGCGTTACTTGAGGATAGCTACTGGCACTCAGAAAAGTAAGCGTTAACCAAGCAAATTGCTGAATTGCAAAATTGTTAAACTGTTTGTGGCAATATGACAATATAGCAATATAACAATTTAACAATGAAGACTCAATCTTATTCTAATTTCTGGCAAGAGATACACAATTCTGCCAAGACCGAAGGTTTTCCTCTGCGGGTAATGTTTGAGTTAACCTATAAATGTAATTTTAGCTGTAAGCACTGTTATGTGCCGGAAAACTACAGAAAAAAAAGAGAACTCAAAACCAGAGAGGTCTTTTTAATCTTAGAGCAGTTAAAAGAATTAGGTTGTTTTTACTTAGGCTTTACAGGGGGTGAGCCATTTACCAGAAAGGACATCTTGGAAATCCTTTTGTATGCCAAAAGATGCGGATTTCAAGTGATTATTTATACTAATGGTTCGTTGTTAGACAAAAAAATAGTTGATGCCTTGGCAAGATTAAGGACAAACAAGGTGGATATTACTATACCCGCTATGAGTAAGTCTGCCTTTGAGCGTATTAGTGGCGTAGCCAACTCTCGAGACAAGGTCTTTCGCGCCATTGACCTTTTATACAAAAAGGGAGTTAATTTAGGATTTAAGACCTGTGTTTTGAAAGAGAATGAAAATGAGATAAAAGATATCCGGGATTTTACTCGCTCTTTAGGTGCCCTACATCGCTTGGATACCATGCTTTCACGTAGACTCAATGGCTCAAGTGAGCCATATAAGTATCGGGGAAGGTTGAAAGAGAATTTAGATGCTGGATGCCAGATACTAGATACTAGTAAAGTTAATTTAAAGGAGCACGAGCGAGAATCGAACATCGAGAATCGAACATCGAAGATAAAAGACTTATTCAGATGCGGTGTGGGTGTAAGTCAAGCGGCGATTACTCCTCAAGGAGAACTGAAGATGTGCCTGATGATAGATTACCCTAAATATAAGATATTGAATAGTCATTTCGTCCCTCGTCTATCGTCCCTCGTCCATCGTAAAGAAGGATTGAAAGAAGCCTGGGAGGAATTAAAAAGTTTGGTCTCTACAATTAAGCCAGATAAAAACTACCAATGTTATAAATGCGAACTTAAAGCCTATTGTAAATGGTGTCCGGGCAGGGGATGGCTTCATCAGAGAAATTTTACTGCCTGCGATCCGGATTACAGGACGTGGGCAGAGAGTAGATATAGGATTACACAAATGGGTGCAAGAAAGGATATTGGGTGATTAGGGAATTAGGGTTTGGGGATTAGGTGATTAGGGTTTGGGGAACGAAATCACTAATATCCTAATATCCAGATATCCAAATCCCAATATCCCAATCACCAGATTTCCTTAGCTAAGGTAATCACTTTATATGAAAACAAAAATTAAACTCAAGATTGCTGATATTATCATCCAGATGCAGAGTATTTTTACGCCTGAACATCTAAGCCAGGAAGAAGAAAAAAGACAGATTGCCTCGCGCTTTAATAATTTTTTTTATCGGGGAAGTCAAGACCCCGACATTTTAATTAATGTAGAGATACAAGATAAATCACCTCAAATACACAACACCAAACCCCTATTTATCACTCGTCATTTTGATAGCGGAGATGAGAACTGGCGGATACTTAAGAAAGGTCAATCTATCATTTATAAATGCCCTTTAAAGGATAAAAAGCAGGTTATGGTGGTAAATAAGAAATTTGATAGAGTAATTGCCTATCTTTTACCAAAGAAGGATAAGGAGCGGGCCTGGAATATTACTGATATTATCTATGATTTTTTACAGGTCCTTTTGATAAACTATTTTGCCCTGCGCAAACTAGGAATCTTTACTCATGCTATCGGAGTGAAGGATTTGGATGGCAAGGGACTGTTATTTGCCGGAAAATCCGGAGCAGGCAAAAGCACTACTGCCAGGCTCTGGCATAAACACTCAAAAGTCATGGTCTTAAATGACGACCGGATTATCGTGCGAAAAAATAATGGGAATTTTTTTATTTATGGCTCGCCCTGGCACGGTGAATTCGGTGATTATCTGGCTTCTCGTATTGATTCAGCACCCATTGATAAATTATTCTTTATCCATCACGCTCCTCGTAATAATGTAAGGCGTATCAGGGTAAAAGAGGCATTCAATTCTCTTTATCCGGCAATATTTCCTACCTTCTGGGATAAGGGTTGTTTAGAAAACATCGTTTCCTTTTGTCAGGATTTGGTGGAGAATATTCCTTGTTACTCTCTAGGCTTTGTGAATGATAGACGAGTCATAGATTTTGTGAGAAGGATAAATATTAAAAAGGAGATTGGGTAAAAGGGAAATTTGATTGATGAAGAAAAAGATTATACTGGTAAGTCTTTATATCAATAATTTCAAGATTCAACTTGCCCTGTATTATCTTAAGGCCTGCCTCAATAAGTATATTCAAAATTCCTCTGAGATAGACATACGCATCTTAACGTTTTCTCACGGCGAAGATAAAAATTTGATTCTCGATAAAATTTGCAAAGAAGATCCTGATATAATAGGATTTTCCTGCTATGTCTGGAATATAACAAAGATTTTAGAATTAAGCCGATCCATCAAAAAGTCCAGCCCAAAGACGAAGATAATACTCGGCGGCCCTGAGGTTTCTCCGCGGCCTGTACAATTACTAAAAATCAATAAATCTATAGATTTTGTTGTAAGCGGCGAAGGAGAACAGAGGTTCAAGCAACTTATAGAATATTTGCTTTTAGGAAATTACGATATCAGACAGATAGACGGTATGGCCTATAGAGATAACGGTAGAATAATTTTTAATAAACAAGGGCAGGATTTATCTAATTTAAATATTATCCCTTCCCCGTATTTAGAAAGGTTAATAGACATAGTGCCAAAAGATGAATATCCCGTTGAGACAATGAGAGGATGCGCCTTTAAATGTAATTATTGCTATTATCATAAAGGTTTTAAAAATTTACGTTATTTTTCCTTAGAAAGAATAGAGGAAGAATTTGAATTTATACTTAAAAAAGACCCTGGCACTATTTATCTGATGGACCCGACCTTTAATTTTGATAGGAAAAGGGCAAAAGAGATTCTTAAAATCTTCATAAGGCATAATAAAAATTCAAGGTTACACGTTGAACTGAGGGCAGAATTATTGGATAGACAAATGGTAGAGCTATTGCATAAAGCCAGGGCAAATTTTATCGAAATAGGGGTCCAGTCCACTAACAAAGAGGCATTAAAATTGATGAACAGAAGTTTCAGCCCCAGTTTATTTAGAAATAATATTTTACTCTTAAATAAAAAGCGTCTATTTTATCAGATCCAGCTCATAGCGAGCCTACCGCAGGATAATTACCGTACATTCTCTACCTCTTTAGACTTTTTATTTAGGTTGCGTCCGCCGAATTTTCAGATAGAAAGGCTTATGATGTTACCGGGAACAAATCTGCGTCCATTAGCAGCACGGTTTAAAATCAGATACGATAGAAATCCTCCTTATTATGCGTATAAAAGTGATACTTATTCAGCTAAAGATTTAAAAAAGACTATGAAATTAGAACAGACCGTCAGCATCCTCATAAACCGCGGGTTATTTAAGGAATCGTTTTATGGCATAGTCAAAGATTTGGATATATCCCCCACAGGAATATTAGAAAGTTGGTTAAAAGTGACAGAGGAACAAGGGCTATCTTTTGATAAAATAAAAAAGATAGAGAATGGTAGCATTAAAATTATGGTAATTTTGGCAAAACTCGCTAATTCTTGGTTAAGTCTTGCCCAATATCTATATAAAAAATATGATCATTCCATCGTTCCCGGCAGTATTTTATCTCTCATAAAAGAAGATAGAGAAAAATTATTTAAAAAACATGCTTTAGAGATTAAAGATATTTAGTGAAGCTCTATGGCCTAACGGCCATAGCATCTTCACATGTCTGCCTACGCCAAGGCTTCGGCAAGATTTCTCCGAAGCTCAAAGAGCGAAGGAGAACTTCGGCGAAACCCGCCGAAGCAGTATCCGCCTTCGCCAAAATACTTTCGTTTTTGGTCCGCCTACGTCAAACGCTTAACGTGTTTGACTTCGGCGGGATCTCGGCGAAGCTCAATGCGAAAGCAATTGAGCGAAGACGGACTTCGGCGGATTACCCGCTTGGCATTCATCTATGGCCTTACGGTCGTAGCTTTCTGCGAAGGCGGGTAAATTTAAAATGCTAAGGGTAAATTCTTAACCTATGATTTATAGCGATACAAAATGAGAGAAATCCGGTATAAGAACTTTAGTCTCAAGACGCATAAGATTAATTGGCGCATAAAGCGCATCAATGTCTGCCAGTTTGAATTGACCTTCGGCTGCGGGCTCCATTGTAACTATTGCTACTGTGATTGTTACAATAAACCCCGATATTTAAAAAAGGAGCTGACCACTGGCCAGGTAAAATCTTTGTTGGATAAGGTAAGAGATTATGGGATTATCTGGCTTTGTTTTACCGGAGGCGACCCTTTGACCAGAAAAGACTTTTTAGAAATCTACTCTTACGCAAAAGATAAGGGTTTTATCATCACTATCTTTACTAATGGCTTTTCTATGACTAGAGAAATAGCCGACTATTTAGCAAAATCGCCTCCCTTTGTCATTGAAATTACTCTAAATGCGATAACAAAAAATGTCTATGAGCAGATTACACAGGTTAGAGGCTCATTTAAAAAGGCGATTGAAGGTATAAAGATGATAAAGAAGCGAAATATTCCTCTCAAGATTAAGACCATGGTGATAAATGAGAATTTGGGCCAGATGCCAAAGGTAAAAAGATTCATAAGGAATTTGGGGATAAAATTTCGTCCCAGTCCTTATATCCATGCCCGTTTAAACCAGGAGTTAACACCCTGTGATTTGCGCATAAAGCCAGAAGAGGTTTTTAGTTTGGATGGAAGAAAAAAGTTACGAGATGAGGATTGTGAAAAATTAACTGATGGAACAGGTCGCAGGCTTTATGATAAAAACCCCAGGCCAAATACCAAGTTGTTCCGTTGTGCCATAGGAGGAGGCGATGGCATCAGCATCGATCCCTATGGCAATATCTTTCCTTGCAGTTGTATCAGAAAACCGAAGATAAATTTGCTAAAAGAAGAAGTCAAGGAGGCCCAAAAACAGATTTTAGACTGGGTATGGATACAGAGATCATCTAGTAATGGAAGGTGTAGCAGTTGTTCCCTGAGAAAGATGTGTTTCAGTTGTCCTGGAAGAGCGTATCTTGAAACCGGCAGTTTAGAGAAACCGGTGGAGTGGTTTTGCGAGTTGGCGCATTTAAGCACGAATATTCACTAATTTTTTCGAATGAATACGAATCTGGACACGAATTAACACGAATAAAAAGCCGAATTAACACGAATATATGCCCGAGAAAATACTATATAAGGAATTATCGTACAAGTTAGTTGGTTGTTTTTATAAAGTTTATAATACACTCGGACCGGGACATAAAGAAGAGATTTATCATAAAGCGTTAAAAATAGAGTTTGATAAGCAAAAGATAAGATATAATTCAAAGAGAAGGTTAAAGGTTGAATACGAAGGTAAAGAAGTTGGCTTTTATGAACCCGATTTTATTATAGAGGATAAGATTGTTGTCGAGTTGAAATCGGTTTTGCATATGCCTAAAGTTTTTGAGTTACAACTTTATCATTATCTAAAGGGTTCTGAATATAAGTTAGGTTACTTAGTTAACCTTGGGTCAGACAAAATAGAAATAAAACGACACATCTTTTGAAAACAAAAATTATTCGTGTAAATTCGATAAATCTTAGAATTTTCGTATATTAATTCGTGAAAATTTGTGTTCAAAAATGGAGGTGAACCAATGTCCAGACGACCTAAATTCAGACCCGAAATCACCCGGGTAAAACTTAACCCTGAGCAGGCAGTGTTGAGCTGCCAGTGCTATACAGGGGTCGGATTCATAGTCGAAGGCGTGTTCGCGCTAAGTTCGCTGAGGACGTTGTGTCAGGGCGATTTACTGATCAAGGGGAAGTACGGAGTAGACACTGCGGCACGCGGTGATTACGGCGAGTCCACGTTCTCAGGCTTTGCATCTTCTTAAGCCCTTTAACTTTATCAGATAGTCAAACAAGCGAATTCGCAGAAATCCCTGTCTGCCTTGTTGGTAGGCGTATGCATCCGTTAATAAAATAGACGAAATGCAGCAACTTAAAAAAGAAGATCTCAGGCTTTTTCTAAAATTTGCCAAGTTCCTCTTACCTTACTGGAAGACAGAACTTCTGGTAATTGTCTTAGGGGAAGTAGCTGTTGTCTTTGGCCTGGCGAACCCGTATTTAAGCAAATTGCTTATTGATAAAGGTCTCTTAGCCAAAGACCCGACCTTTTTTATCATTATCGGCTTATCCATGGGCGGATTGTTTATATTGACGGGACTGCTCAATGCCGCAACCACCTACCTTAGCAGTTATCTGAATTTAAAGTTAAGATTCGACTTACATAAAAAGGTCTTTGGTCATTTAACTAAACTTTCCTTTTCCTTCTTCCAGGAAAAATCTACCGGAGGGCATATCTACAGGATTAGTTATGATATAGACAGGGTAATTAGTTTTATTACTTCATCGCTCTCAGAGATTTTAACCATCTTGCCGCGCACCTTGTTTATCTTCGCAATTATCTTTTATCTGGACAGGCAACTCGCTCTATTATCTTTATTTTTGATTCCATTTTTATATTTTGTGCCTTATTATTTTATGCAGAGGCTAAAAACCCTCTATGAGGAACTCTTTAAAAATTCTCAAGACATATACGAACGCCTGGCTGAGGTCTTTTCGCATATCCAGTTAGTCAAGGCTTTTGGAAAAGAGATAAATGAATTCAGGGCCTATTTAAGACAACTAATCATTAATCTAAAATTATCCAAAAAGACTACGAAGTTAGGGGCGATGAGTAGTTTTAGCGGTAATGTTATGTCCCGCCTGGTTAGCGGAATAATCTTTTTCTATGGAGGATACTGGGTGATTAAAGGCCGGCTAACTTTCGGCAGCCTGACCGCCATAATGCTTTATATCAACCAACTATTTGGCCTGCAATCACGATTTGCCAACTTTTTCCAGCAAGTAGCTATGGGGACACTTTCTTGTTCAAGGATAGATGAGATCTTAAGTCAAGAGCCGCAGATAAAGGCAAGTCCCGATGCCTCGCTGGTTAAGTTTACTAAAGGCGAGATTGTCTTTAAAGAGGTTAGATTTGCCTACGGCGATAAAAAGCCTATCCTGGAAAATATGAATTTTAGGATAGAGCCAGGGACTCATATTGCCCTTATCGGGCCATCTGGATGCGGTAAGACCACTATCATAAATCTAATTTTAAGGTTATTTGAGCCACAGAATGGCGAGATTTTTATTGACGGCAATAATCTAGAAAAAATAAAGTTTGAGGCGCTCTACGAGCAGATTGGAATTGCCCTCCAGGAGCCATTTTTGTGGAACGATACAGTTGAAAACAATATTAAATATGGAAAACCGAATGCAACGCAAGATGAAATAATGAGCGTGGCACAATTAACCGGTATCGATAGTTTTATTAATGAATTGCCTCAGAAATATGATACTAAGATAGGAGAGAATGCTACTCTACTTTCTGAAGGCCAGAAGCAACGTATTGCTATTGCCAGGGCGGTCATCAAAAAGCCGGCCATACTTATCCTTGATGAAGCACTTTCTTCATTAGATGTCAGCTCAGAGACAAGGATACTGGAAGAGTTGTTAGGCAAAAGAAAAAATCTTACCTGCATAATTATTTCGCATCGGTTAAGTATGTTAAATTTTGTTGATCGGGTTTATTTCTTAAAAAGCCAGAATGAAATTATAATAAGTAGCACTAAAGAATTCCTCGACTCGTTAGAATATAAAAACTTAGAATTTGCAAAATTACAAAGAGATCTCTAAAAACCTTCTTGAACGCGAATTCTCGCTAATCAAACGCGAATTTACGCTAATAATAGAGTGAATATTCGCGAATATTAGCGTTAGATTCGCGAAAATTAGCGTTTAAAATGCCTTTTCAGGTTTATTAAAATCATCCCATAAATGGACCTTCCCAAAAAAATCATCTTAGAACTTTTAAACGGCAAAATAAACCCAGATACCTTAGCTAATGTTAAAGACGAAGATTGGTCTTATCTTGTGGGATTGGCTAAGAAGAAAGGCATAGCTACTGTTATCTTTTATAATTTAAAAAAGGCAAATTTGCTTCTTTCGGTCCCTGATTTAATCAGGAAAGATCTCGAAAACAACTATTATTGCGTCCTAACCCAAAATACCCTTGCGCTTAGAGAATTGGCAAAAATACTCAAGGCGCTAGACAAATTAGGCATAAGGTCAATTATTCTAAAAGGGACAGCTCTTATAAATAGCGTATACGGGGACAATCCCGGTTTAAGGCCAATGATTGATATTGATATACTGATATTGCCGGGGCAATTGGATATTACTGAAAAATGTCTTGAAGGGCTGGGTTATAAAATAAGTACACGGGACTTCGGTTCTATCATTTATAGCCGAAATGGGGATGACAGTCTTACTTTATCGGCCAAGTTGCTTATAGAAATACATTGGCAAGTTCTACATAATAAATTTAATAGAGTTTTGAATATCGACGAAATTATGTTTTACAGACGAGCAGTAAATTTTAAGATTGAAGGTCTAGATTGTCTGGGTTTATCAGTCGAAGATAATATCCTGTATTTGTCCTTGCATTTAACCATGATTCATTTTTTCGAAAATATTATCTGGCTGTATGATATCAAAAGAATACTTGAGGTCTATAAAGAGAGCATTTCGTGGGATAAATTATTAAAGACCGCCAATGAATCGGGAACAAAGAATATGATTTATTATTGCCTGAGTTATTGTAAAGATATCTTAGGTGCGCCGATAGAGGGTGAAATTATACAAAAATTCTCACCCTCTAAGTTAAAAAAGAAAGTCATTTCCCGCATTCTAAAAAAAGACTATATCTGGCAGGAAGAAGATTTAGGCAAGGTCAGCTATCTTGTTCAATTCCTGATGTTTGATACAACAGGTAGCCTGATTAAATTGCTCATTAGCAATATTTTTCCGGATAAGGGATTACTCAGATATCGTTATCCTGCGAAATCTTATTTAAAGGCATATATCAGTTATATCCTGCGGCCTTTTAAAATTTTTTTGAATTTATCTAGGAACGGAAAAACAGTCTCTTGAGAGAGCGTACGGATTGAATAATAATCGCTAACCCCAGCCTAAGTGTTAACATCCCCAAAATAAGAGTGTCCAGAAGAAAATTTGGCTTAGGATAAAATTTTCTATACAGTCTAAATATCCCCTTATGAATTTCAAGGATCATCCTGTAGGGGTGTAACCCACCGCCGCCTTTTCCTCGCAGATGAATCACTTTTGCTTCAGGTAGGTAATAAATCTTATAACCTTTTTGTCTTACGCGCAGGCATAAGTCATCATCTTCGTTATAGACAAAATAGCCCTCGTCCATATAGCCAATATTTTCCATAATTGTCTTGCGTATCATTAGACAAGCGCCTGAAACATAGTCTACCTCTAGGTTGTTATTTAGATTGTAGTTATGCCTTCTCAATTCGTAATTTAGAAACAGCTTCTTGAACAAAATATAGGGCAGAAATAAATGGGGATTTTTCGGCATCCAGGCAAATGAAATTTGTATATTTGCATTAGTATAAATTCTTGGCCCGGCAATCCCTCCGTCGGGGTTTTGGTCCATAAATTCTATCAGTTTATTTATGGCTTGAGGTTGTAAGTAGGTGTCGTTATTCAGGAGCAGAAGATATTTACCTTGTGCCAGCTTTAAACCCTGGTTTTGCGCTTGGGTCAGGCCCGAATTTACATTATTTTGGATTAATTTTACGCGAGGGAATCTTTGCCTTATTATTTGCGGACTGCCATCTCCTGAAGCATTGTCAATAACAGTTATCTGGAAATCAACGTCTTTGGTATTGTCGTAAATTGAATTTAGACATTGACTTAAAACATCTTTGGCATTATAATTGACGATGATAATAGATAAATCCATCATTGAGCTTATAATAGCAGGGTTAGGGTTTATTGTCAAAGGGAGTGTTGAATAATGGTTTAAATGCTAATTTACGCGAATCAAACGCTAGTTTTCGCAAATAGAATTAGCGAGAATTCGCGTTAGATTAGCGATTATTCGCGTTAAAAAGTATTTTTCAGCAGTCTTTTAAACTATGTACGAAGCATATTGGGGCCTAAATCAGAAGCCATTTCAAAATACCCCTGACCCGCGTTTTCTTTATCGTTCAAGTCAACACGAGGAATCATTAATGCGTCTTATCTATACCGTAAGAGAGAAGATGGGCGCAGCTATGCTTACGGGTGTATTTGGCTGTGGTAAGACTATGCTTGCTCAAGCAGTATTAAAGGAACTCAGCAGCGAGCAGTATAAAACTGCCTTTATAGCTAATCCCAAGCTCGATGATATCGAGCTTTTAAGGATGATTCTTTATCAATTAGGCAATCCTGCCCCCCTAAGAAAAGCAGATGTTTTGAACATTCTTAATGACGCGTTATTAAACAATATGCGAAACGGTAAACAAACCGTAGTTATTATTGATGAGGCACACGCCATAAATGACGAGAATGTCTTTGAAGAAATAAGGCTGCTTTTAAATTTTCAACTGCAAGACAGATTTCTTTTAACATTATTGCTTTTGGGCCAGCCAGAATTAAAGCAGAAAATTGAAGAGAATATACAATTAGAGCAGAGGATTAATGTAAAGGCCCATTTAGACGGCTTAACCCCGGAAGATTCCATAAAATATATTGTTCACCGCTTGCAGGTTGCCAATCGCACAGCCGCGATTTTTTCTGAAAGAGCCCTTCGTTCAATCTACAATTATTCTGGCGGTATACCACGTAGAATTAACCGTCTATGCGATATGTGCCTCTTGGCAGGATTTATCAAAAAGTTTGACCTTATAGACGATGATATTGTTCAAGAAGAGATAAAAGGTTTTGAATAGAATCTAAATGATTGTTTTATTCGACAATTTCGTTAATCTTTATTATAATGAGTAAGTGAGTAAGTTAAAATAATATGTACGAAGAATATTGGGGCCTAAATCAGAAGCCATTTCAAAATACCCCTGACCCGCGTTTTCTTTACTATTCTAATCAGCACCAAGAGGCCTTATCGCGCATGCTTTATGCTATTAAGGAACGAGTGGGGGCAGCTATGCTAACCGGAATTTTTGGTTGCGGAAAGACTGTTTTGGCCGAGGCTATCTTTGATGAACTCAAGAAAGAGCATTACCAAGTAGCATCCATTACCAATCCCCAATTGGAGTATGTCGATCTACTTAGGGCAATTGTAAGGAACTTAAAAGAGATAGAACTGCCCACTAAAAAAACAGAAATCTCTACGGATTATCTACACGAGGTTTTAGAAAATATCCTCATGGCAAATTACCGGGAAGGTAAAGATACCGTGATTATTGTTGATGAGGCGCATATCATTCAGGATGACCAGGTTTTTAATGAATTGAGGCTTCTTTTAAACTTTCACCAACAGAATAGATTTCTTTTAACCCTGTTGTTATTCGGCCAGCCAGAATTGAGGCAAAAGATCGAAGACAATAAACCTTTTGAACAAAGGATAGCGATAAAATGTTATTTAAACGCCTTAAACCAAGAAGAGACAAAGAACTACGTTCTTCATCGACTTAAAGTAAGTAGAAGAGACGCTCCAATTTTTACAGAAGAAGCATTAAAAACTATTTTTGATTTCTCTGGAGGTATACCGCGCAGGATTAACCGTATCTGCGATCTTGGTCTTTTAACCGGATTTATAGAAAAGGCCTCTGTTGTTGATGAAATAATCATAAAAGATGAGATAGAAAGCTTTACCTAATTGCTCACTAAGGCTCGTCGTATTTTGAATTTCATTTTGCTTGACAGGGCCTAAGTGATTGTGTATATTATAGTTAAATAAATAATGTATAAAAATAAATATAAATCCTGTCTTTTAATAATTTTTGCCCTATCATTTTTAGGCTGCGTTACTGCTAATCCCGTCTTAGAGTCCGAGATTGAATCCGAGATTAAGAAGATAGAAACAGAATTGTCTCAGTCTCAGGAAGAACAGCCTAAACCTTTCGAATATAAAATTGGCCCGGAGGATATTTTAGAGGTTGGTGTCTGGCAGGGGTTTGGTCGATTGGAGAAGGCAAAAGAAAAGGGGCCTGAAAATGAATATACTATTTCAACCGGAGATGTCTTAGATATATCTGTCTGGCAGTGGCCAGATTTAGCCAAGATTGTGATTGTCCGGCCAGACGGCAAGATTTCTTTTCCTCTCGTAGATGATATCTATGCAGAGGGCCTTACCTTAACCGAATTAGACGGGATTTTAACAGAAAAACTTAAGGAGTTTATTAAGTCGCCTGAGGTTTCGGTAATGGTACAGGAATTTGGTAAAAGAAGGGTGGGATTTGAAAAAGTTGAGGATTTATCCAAAGAATTAATGGTGCGTCCCGATGGTAAAATAAGCCTTCCCCTATTAGGCGATGTTCAAGCCGAGGGCCTCAGCCTTAATGAACTTTCCGGTACTTTAACAGAAAAATTAAAAGATTTGCTCTCATCCCCCAAAGTTTCCATATCATTAAAACAGATAGGAGGCAAAAAGATCATTGTCTTGGGTGAAGTAAAAAATCCCGGTGTATACAAGCCAACAGGTATAGCCAATATCTTAGAGGCGATTGCCTTAGCCGGCGGTTTTTCTGAGCATGCAGTTTTAAATAGCGTAATTATTATCCGAGGGGCCCCATTTAATCCAGAGATACGACGTGTTAATCTAACCAGGGCCATTGATAAAGGCCAGGTGAGTAGTGACCTTTTAACCCAGCCCGAAGACATAATCTATGTGCCTAAAAAATTTATTGCTAATCTAAATTACTTCCTTACACAACTAATCGATCCTATATACAAAGCCTCCTCTGTTGCGACCCAGCTTCAGACTTTGGGATTTTAATACCATTCCAATATGCCCCAATACGAATTAAATTTCCAGGATTATCTTAGGATATTTCGAAAAAGAAGGATTCTCATTGGCTCCGCTTTTCTTATTTCGCTTGTATTGACAGTATTTTATACAAAGATGCAGCCCGTCGTATTTCAGACCTCTGCAACCGTAAGGTATGAACAAAAAAAGACCGTAATTGGTGCCCTTGTGGAGGAGATGTACTTTCGACCGGGAAACCCTTTAGATACCGAGATAAATGTCATTCAGAGCCGTAAAGTTGCAGAAAAGGCGGCTAAAAGGCTGGGTTTTGTTGATGAGAAAATGTCTGATAATGAAAAAAAGGCAGTTATTAGCGATATTCAGGGAAGCATCTTTGCTGAGAAGCTAAAGGATACCAATATAATTAATATATCTGTAACTGGTAGTGACCCGAAAAAGATAACCCGTATTGCCAATATGGCTGTGCAGGTCTATATAGATGAAAATTTGAACCAGAAACGCAGAGAGGCAACAGAGACCCGCCAATTTGTCCAAGAGAGGCTTGCTGCAGTAGAGAAGGAGCTGAATCAGGCAGAAGAGAAATTAAAGGCCTTTAAAGAGAGAGAGTCCGTTACAGGAGTAGCCATTGAACTCGAAAGAAGATTGGTAGAATTAAAAGGCCGGGCCAGCGAACTCCTTACCAAGGCTACCGAAAAACATCCTCAGATAATCCGGCTTAGAGAAGAGATTAGTCAATTAGAAGAACAGAACAAGACTTTGCCTGCCAGTGAACTTGAATATGCACGTCTAAATCGAGATAAGGAAATAAATGAACAGACATACAGGATGCTCAGAGAAAAATTTGAAGCCTCCCGTATTGCTGAGGCTGAAAAAACCCCGGATGTTACGCCTATAAATCAGGCTATCGAACCATCTTATCCTATTAAGCCAAATAAAGGCCTAAATTTAATTGTGGGTTCTTTGATGGGAATTATGCTTGGACTAATTTTTACCTTTGTGACAGAAAGTTTAGATACCTCTATCGGCACAATCGAAGATGTAGAAAAACTTATAAACTTGCCTGTATTGGGAATTATTCCTTCCGTAAGATTACAAGAGAGGGAGAATTTAAAAAAGAGACAGAAAGGGCATTTTTTTAGTTTAAGATTTAGGAAAAAAGAAACAAGCCAGACATTAGATTTCTCTGCCACTTGTTTAACTGTTCAATACCATCCTCATCTTCCGGTTTCTGAGGCCTACCGTATCTTAAGAACTAATCTTAAGATAAACCCTAGTCAAAAGACAATACTTTTTTCCTCCACCGGTCCTAGGGAAGGAAAAACCACTGTCTTGGTGAGTCTAGGTCTTATCTTTGCTCAAATGGGCACAAAGGTAGTTATCGTAGATACGGACTTAAGGAGACCTACGATAGCAAGGGTATTTGGAGTAGAGCGCGATCCCGGTTTATCGGAAGTCATCTCGGGAACATTAAAATTAAAGGAGGCGCTAAGGGGCCTATCTGATATCTTAGTTGGCAAGGTTGACATTAGCGAGGCGCTAAAGACGCCCGGATTGGATAATCTGAAGATTTTAAGTTCGGGCCATATTCCTCTTAACCCGGCCGAACTATTAGGTTCTACTGTAATGTCCGATATAATTAGGGAACTAAAAAGCGATTTTGATCTGGTGCTTTTTGACTCTCCTCCTGCCCTATCTATCAGCGATGCAGTAATTCTTTCGCCAAAGTTAGACGGGGTGGTTTTAGTCTATGAGGTTGGCCGTACTGCCAGGGCAGCACTTTTACGCACAAAGGTACAACTAGAGTCGGCGGGTGCAAAGATGTTAGGCGTGGTCTTAAATCATACCCAGCCCGAGACAGAAATCCAAAGCAGCTATTATCCATATTATCATTATAAATATAAATACTATTATTCCAGTGAAGACTCTGAAGATTCGGGTAAGAGACTCACCGATACTTAATGATAATAATCATATTTAATCTCTAGGAATAGGAAAAGGGCTAAATAGCCCTTTTTTATTAGAGAGGTAATCTAACGGATATACTATTCTTTATTCTCTTATCAGTTTTAATTACCTTTGTAGGCTTGGCTGTCATAAAGCCGATATCCAAAGGGAAACTATTTATGTTATGTGTTGTTATTTGTATTTTATTAGTCAGTCTGCTTTGCCTCTTTGTTAATATTTATCAAGAATATAGCCCTACCATTTTTTTAATCTTAATATTTATTTTAGTAATAGTCTTTACTCTTAGAATGCGGAGAATCAAATGATTGGTTTGCATGAGTTTTTACCAATTATTTTACTAAGCGGACTGTTTGTTTGTCTCATTACATTAGTAAAAACTGACTTTGGGATTATTGTATTAATCTTCTCAATGTTATTTTCTCCGGAGTTATCAGTTGCTCAGCTTGGGGAAAGGGCAGTAGTAGTAAGAATAGATGATATTTTAGTTTTGGTAGTTTTCTTTACTTGGCTAGTAAAGATGGCTGTTAATAAGGAATTTGGTCTATTAAAGAAATCTCCTTTGAATTTACCAATCACGGTCTTTATATCTATAAGTATTCTTTCTACGCTCTTTGGTATTATAAAGGGGGCGGTTACGCCTTTTTCTGGTTTATTTCATGTCTTGAAATATATTGAGTACTTTATGATTTATTTTCTTGTAATTAACAATCTTGATAATATGAAACAAGCAAAAAGATTTATAGCTTTTTTATTGATTACATGTTTTCTCGTCTGTGTCTATACTTCAACTAAGATCGGCGAATTGGGAATAGAGGGAAGACTTAGTGCGCCCTTTGAAAAGGAAATCGGTGGTGAGCCGAACACCTTAGGCGGATATTTACTATTACTATTTGCGGTCAGCTTAGGGGTTTTTTTATATAGCAAATCCGGCATCTGGAAGTTTTTTGCAGGTTGGCTTTGTCTTTTTATCTTCCCCTCTTTTTTGTTCACCCTATCCAGAGGTAGTTACTTGGGATTTATTTTTATGTATTTGGCTTTTATAATTTTAACCAATAGAATGAGATGGCCGCTCATTATTATATTATTATTATTTGTAATGCTCGCTCCATTTCTTTTACCAAATAGCGTAATTGAGCGGATAAAGTCAACATTTATTCCGGGGGTGGAATATGAAGCATTAGGAGCACGTATCGTATTAGATGAATCTGCAGCCCATCGAGTTGAAAGTTGGAAATTTATATTTAAGGTGTTAAAAGAAAGCCCAATTTTAGGTTTCGGAGTAGGCGGTGTGCCGGTCTTGGATACACAATTGCCTTACGTACTCGCAGAGACAGGAATCATCGGGCTTTGGGTATTTATCTGGCTTTTGATAAATATTTTTCGAAATGGTTTATGGACCCTCAGGAATATAAGAGATGATTGGAGCCAGGGATTGGCTTTAGGATTTTTGGCTGGTTTTATTGGCCTATTTTTCCATTCCTTTTCCTCTCAGACATTTATTGTTGTTCGGATTATGGAGCCTTTCTGGTTTTTGACTGCTATCATAGTGATGATACCACAGCTCTCTTCTTCCGCTGAAGAGGGGACAGAGAGGCAAGCCCTTGCATAATGCGCAGTTCTTCTTTTTGTTTCTCCATTATGAAATGAACAAAGAAAGTAAGATTATAAGTTTTATGCTATTTGACCGCCGTGAAACTACATAAATTTTTTTATCATTTTTTTGAGAGTAAAATTAGATGTATATTGGGCATAATATTTGTAGTTGCTCTTCTGGCAAGATTAGCCACCATATATTTAGTTGTGGGATGGGATGGGATTTATACTGCCGACGCCAGCGGAGATGATAAGATTGCCTACAGTTTAATCGAAGGAAAGGGTTTTACCATCGATGGGACAGCCCTTGCCTACCGCGGACCTTTTTATCCTTTATTTTTAGCGGCAATATATAAGGTTTTTGGTTATAGGCATTGGATTGCTCAACTGATACAAATATTTATTGGTTCTCTAAGTTGTCTTGTAGGATACCTTATTGGGGCCAGGCTATTTAGTAAGGCCGTAGGATTATTATCAGCATTAATTATGGCAGGTCATCCCTATCTTTGCTTGCTTACAGGATATTTGTTAACTGAGACGTTGTTTACCTTGTTGCTTCTCTTAGCGGTCCTCTGGGTCGTTAAATTTATTGATAAGCCGTCTTGGAAGCAGTGTTTGGGAGCCGGACTTTGGCTGGGTGTGGCTAATCTTACCAGACCCATTGCACTGGCCTTTCCATTTTTTATATTTCTTTGGTTTTGGTTAAATTTACGCACAAAAAAAGATGTCCTTAGGATGACTTTATTAATTATTTCTTTTATGTCATTAGTGATTACCCCTTGGGCCTATAGAAATTACAGAGTATTTCACAAGTTTATCCCTGTTTACATTGGTTTAGGACGTAACCTGTGGGGGGGTAATAATCCTGAGGTCTTCAAGAAAGTAGATAAGCGTGGGACATGGTATATGCCTGATAGTATCAGGATAAAAACTAATTTATCTGAAATAGATTTAGACCGAAGATATACTAAGTTGGCCTTGGAATTCATCAAAGAAAATCCAAAACAATTTTTAATACTGCTCTATTTTAAATTCCTGAAATTCTGGCAATGGGGGTATTCAAGCACATTAAGGAATACAATAATAACTTTTCTTTATGGAATATTATTTTTTCCGTTTATGGTCTTAGGATTTTTTCTTTCTTTGAAACATTCAAGGCAAACTTGGATTATCCATCTATTAGCCATCTATTTTACTATTGTTAGTCTCATTTTTTTTGGGTCCGATGGTTCGAGTGGCACACGATATCGAGTGCCTTTGGAGCCATTTTTGAGTATATTCGTGGCCTACGGATTAATAAGTTTAATCAAAAAATATTATCCGGAATCCAGACTATTGAAGTTTTTGGAATAATTGATAAATCTCTATATAGAGACAAAGCCCTATACAGAGAACAGAGATGTCCTTTACGCAAAAACTATCTCAAGCAATCAGTATTTTATTAGCTGCCAATCTTATACGCTCCTTTCTTGGTTTAGCAACTCAGATGCTCATTGCTGCAAAGTTTGGAGCAACTACCGGAGTGGATGCCTATCTCGTTGCTTTAACCATCCCTGCCTTTGTCAGCGATTTTATGTTCGGAGGCGTAATATTTTTTGTTTTAATTCCCATATTAACGGAATTATTGACTATTGAAGACAAGAGGCAGGCCTGGAATTTGGTCAGCAGTTTGATTGGCATTTCAGTAATAAGCCTTGCCGTAGTTACCTTTTTTTATTTTGTTTTCTCACCCGGTTTAATTAAACTCTTAGCCCCCGGATTTCCTATTTCTACAGCGCAGTTGTCAACAAAACTTAGCCGCATAACCTCTCCCTTAGTGATTATCTTGAGCCTCGTAATCATTTCCAATGCCGTGCTTAATGCTCACCGGCGTTTTGTAACTCCGGCAATTGCATCTTTCGTCTTTCCTTTAGGTGTAATTACAGTGATTTTGCTTTTATCGAAACAGATAGGCATTTATTCATTAGCTTTTGGAGCAATAGCAGGCGGCGGGCTTCAGCTTTTTATACAGTGGATAGCTATCAGGAAAATTAAAACCGGAAACATTTTTTATTTTAACGCCAATCACCCGGCCCTTAAGAAAGTAATCAGACTGGCGCTTCCCGTCTTGGCGGTTAATATTCTATTTCAGATTAACTACGTCTTCATACGGATTTTTGCCTCTACGCTCACAGAAGGAAGCATCGCTGCGCTAAATTTCGCGCGCTACCCGATAAATCTGGTAGTAGATTTTATAGGTGCCACTATAGGAACAGTTGCCTTTCCCGTAATGGCGCAGCAGAAAGTCGACAGAGATTGGATTAATCTAAAAGAGACTTTTTTCGCTTCTTTGAGGATAATAATTTTTATCGGAATTCCTTTATCAGCTGCACTGATGATATTAGCCAGGCCAATCATTGAACTACTATTTGCGCGGGGAGAATTTGGCCCGCAGGCTGTTGGGATGACGGCAGATGCCCTTTTTTATTATTCCTGGGGACTACTTGGATTTTGCGCTAATGTAATTTTGATACGCGCATTCTATTCTCTCCAGGATATGGTTACTCCGCTTAAAATAGGCCTAATCGGGATAATAATTAATATAATCTTAGGGCTAATCTTAAAAGATATCTTAGGAGTAGGGGGCCTGGCTTTGGCTTTTTCCATTTACGGAACGGTTATCTGTTTGCTGTTGGCAGGGTCCCTGGCGAAGAAAATGGGAATAAAAGAAAAAAGGCCTATTTTTATAACCTTTGCTAAAACCGCCGTGGCCTCTTCTATAATGGTTATTATCCTGTGTATTATTCGCTTGCCCGTATTAATTACCATACTTATAGGGGCAGCTGTATTTTTGGTTGCCGCCTTAATTTTGAGAATGGATGAACTGGATATGGTAAAGCGGGCGGTCTTAAGGGAAAAAGTTATAAGATGAGCCGCATTGCTAAAAAGGCATTTTATGATTCAAGGGATAATCTGAATCTTAGGACAAGTTTAGCTAGATATGAGCTTGTCCAGCAATTTGTTTCTGGTAAATTAGTTCTGGATGCCGGTTGCGGCGCCAGAAGAGGGCCATGGCTCCTGGCACAGACAGCAGAGAAAGTAATAGGCGTGGATTATTCAGTTAAAGCAATAGATTATGTTAGGAGGCATTTTTCCAAGGTTAACGTAGAATATAAAGTTATGGATTGTTGTAACTTGGGCCTTTCGGATAATACTTTTGATACGGTAGTTTCTCTTGAGGTCATTGAACATATCCAAGACCAAAAGAAATATCTATCCGAGATGCTCAGAGTCTTAAAGCCAGGTGGTCTTTATATTGGTTCTACGCCAAACAAAAAACCCCCATCATTGAGACGGGGTCAAATCTTTAACCCCAATCATATTAATGAATTAACCATTGAAGAGTATCGTCAGTTGTTGAGTAGTTATTTTACCCAGGTAGATATTTATGGCCAGAGCTTAAAGGTCGATGTAGTTGGTAAATTTGAACAGGTGAAGCGATTTGCTGCCAAGATGGATTTTTTGGGTCTTAGATATCTAGTTCCTATTAAGACAAGGGATTGGGTTCTTGGAAGAGTTCAGGCTAAAATTGCTCCTTTTACAGGTGCTGTTTCCCGAGATGATATAACCGAGGCAGACTTTGAAATATCAAAATTTAATTTTAAAAATAGCACAAACTTGATAGCAGTTTGCACAAAATAATTAGAATGAGAATTACCCAACATTTTTTTGATTCCTTCAATATTTCTATATTTATTCCTATCTTTTTAGGAGCCATGCCATAGTTATGAGAATATTTTATACCTGTTATAATGACCTGAGCAGACAGGCCGGGGATGTAAGACATATTATGGAGATAGCTCAGAATCTAAAAGAGTTAGGACACGACATATTAGTTTTTGCTCCCCGTCGGGGCAAGTATAAGCAGAAAACGCAAGCCCAGGTTGTCTATGTGCCTTTAATAGAAGTACCTATATTGAATATCATAAGCTACAGTTTGTTATTATTGGTTTATCTTATGTTTCATAGCCTTAGAAAAAGGCCGAATATCATATATTCTCGAGACGGTTGGTCGCTGACGAGTTTTTTGTTTGCTAAATTAGTAAGCCGTCCCCTGGTTATAGAAGTGCAAATTTTTATCTCGATTCCAGAGATAAAAAAAAGAGGATTCGAGCTTATCAAGTATAAGATACTTTATTTCATTTCAGCAGTTTCTCTAATTTTTTCGGATAGGGTAGTAACCACAACTAACCTCACTAAACAACGCCTAAGCAAATTCCTGAATTTACCTTCCCATAAGATAATCGTGGTGCCCTGCGGTGCAGATGCAGAATTATTTCGTCCTATGAATACTAAAGAGGTCAGAACGCAATTAAATCTCAGGCAAGATTGTTATTACGTTGGGATGGTTGGTTCACTCTATCCCCATCAAGGGGTGGATTATCTAATAAATAGCACACCCTTTATTCTTAAGGAACTGCCTAATACTAAGTTTATCATTGTGGGTGAAGGTATTATGAAAAAAGAGTTAATTAAGCTGGTTACAGATTTGGGTTTAGACGATAAGATATTTTTTTCTGGAGAGATTCCCTATGAGGATGTTCCTAAATACATAAATGCATTTGATATCTGCGCAGTTTTCTTTAAACCGGTTATACCCTATACAGCAGATCCAATTAAGCTCTATGAATATTTGGCCTGTGCTAAGCCAGTAGTAGTCAGCGGTTTAGAATGGTGTAAAGATTTTTTAGACAGAGTCGATGGTGTAGTTTGGACAGAAGCAAGTGATGCGCAGAAGTTAACAGGGGCGATTGTTAGATTGCTTAAAGATGAAGGACTTAGAGAAAAAATAGGTAAGCATGGCAGAGAGGCAATATTAGAACAACGTACCTGGATAATATCCGCAAGGAAGGTTGAAGCAATTTTGAGAGAACTTACTAAAAGTTAAAACCCACCAAAAAGGCATTGTGTAGTGAAAATATTATTAGTTAATCCTCCTGAATTTAATACGAGTAGGTACGATAAGCCTTCTATGCCTTCCTATACTCCGCCCCTTGGTATTGCCTCTCTGGCTGCGGTCTTATTACGAGAAGGTTTTGACATTGAGGTAGCAGATCTTCTATTCTGCCAATGGAACAAGGTAAGAAGAATTATTGAAGAAAAGAGTCCTCAGGTTGTAGGTATCACCTGTTTGACCGAACGGAGGGCTAGTGTTTATCGCTTGAGCCGTATTATAAAAGAGATAAATCCTGCTATCAAGGTTGTTTTAGGGGGAGTACACCCTTTCTTTATGTATAAGCAAATATTAAAAAATTTACCTGTAGACGTAGTAGTATTAGGTGAAGGAGAGAGGACTTTTTTAAATTTAATTCGCGCTTGGGAGAAGGGAATTTCGCTTGCAGAAATTAAAGGCATAGCTTTTAAAGAAGATCAAGAGGTTATAAAGAATGAAGATGTGGAGTTGATAGAAGATTTAGATTTACTTCCTCCCGCAGCCTATCATTTATTTGATTTAGATAGATATCAAAGATATGGCATTCTTAGAGGAATCAACTACCGGGGTAAAAGACTTGAAAAGTTAAGGTTTGCTACGGTAGTCACTTCACGAGGCTGCATTAATAGATGCCAATTCTGTTCGACCAATATTTTCTGGGGTTGTAAATGGCGAAAACAATCGGCTCGAAAAGTCATCGACGATTTAGAGATTTTATCTAAAAAATACAGTTGCGGCTATATCAATTTTGGAGATGATACCTTCACCGTTGATCAAAACAGGGTAATTGAAATTTGCAAAGGAATATTATCAAGGAAGTTAGACCTTATTTGGGACTGCGAGACCCATGTCGATTTTGTATCTGCGGAGATGTTAGGATGGATGAAGCAAGCTGGATGTTTTTCTATTGCCTACGGCGTAGAATCTGCTTCTGCCACTATCTTAGATACTATAAACAAAAAGACAACAGTGGGCCAAATCTTAAATGCCTTCGAGTTGACTAGGGAAGCTGGTATAAAGACTAAAATCCTTTTGATGGTTGGAAATCCTAACGAATCTGAGGAGACTATTTCCGAGACGGTTCGGCTTTTGGAAAGGTTGAAGCCAGATTTTCGCGCAGTTCAACTAACCATGGTTTTTCCAGGGACCGCCTTATATGAATTAGCTAAGACCAAAAGAATGATTAATGACGAATATTGGCTGACGGATTTACCCCAGCCCTACTATACTGCCGAAAGGAGCCGGAGTCAACTCCGGCGATGGGCCGATGAATTGATGCAGGTGGGGGCACCTAAGTGGGAGAATCTTATTAGGTATCTGCGTTGGTCAATAGAGGATAAAACGCGCTTACGCATAACCAGAAAGGGGATACATATTGTCAGTCCGTAATCCTTTAGTTTCCGTTATAATACCTTCATTAGATGGGTATCGCCAGGGAAATGTTCCGAAGTTATTAGAAGACCTCTCAAAACAGAGCTTTCAGGACTTTGAGGTTCATGTGGTAAAGGGCATAAGTCCATGTAGCAAGGCGCATAATGTGGGAGCCAAACTAGCAAAGGGCGAAATTTTAGTCTTTTTTGATGATGATGTACGCCTGGGGACAGAGAAGGTAGTCGAGAACTTAATTAAGCCATTGATTGAAGATAAAACTATAGGCATAACCGGCGCCTCCCAATTAATACCGCCTGATTCTAATGAATTTCAAAAGCATTGTGTTAAGATACTATATCGTTCTCAATTCCCGATAGTAAATAAGATCACTGAAACGGATATGGTCACTCATGCAGGGATGGCTATTTTAAAGAAACTTTATTTAGAATTAGGCGGAGAAAACGGAAATTTGATTAGAGGAGATGACCCAGAGTTTCGATATAGGGTGCGGCAGTCTGGACACAGGATAGTTGTAGTTCCCAACACCTGGGTTTTCCATCCTATGTATAGAAATTTAGGTGAGTTATTAAAGGCTAGGTTTCAACATGGGGTAGGGGCAGCCCACGATAGTAGATACTTCCCTAATTTGATCTTTGAGGTTCCTCCCCCGGACGTTACAGACTTTGTACCAAGAAGAAGTTTGCCATTTAGAATTATTCGGTTTATTGTTAGGCTGATACGACTACTGTTGACTTTTCAATTAATCGGCTTTTTGGCAAATCTCAGTTATGCAATCGGATTTAGTATCGGACTGTTTAAGAGATATAAATGAAGCAAAACAGAAAGTATTAAGAATGTATTATCTGTTATCGATGACTTTTCTCAAAATAGAGACCTAAATGATAGAAATAGATGATGCGTCTAAAATAACCAGAAATACCCTTTTCTTAAATATTTCCACCATCGCCTCCAGTATTTTAGCTTTTATTCTCTCCGTAACCCTTGCTAAATATTTAGGAAAGGTAGAGTTTGGTCAATATACCTTTGCCATTTATTTTACATGTCTATTCTTAGTACTTCCTGATCTAGGTTTAAGTAATTTGGTAGTAAGAGAAGTAGCCCGAGATAAAAAAATAACAAGTAAATATCTAAGCAGCGCGGTCATTATTAAAGCTGCTTTATCGGTATTTACGTTTATCTTAATCTTTATGATGGTAAATATTATTAATTATGCCCAGATAGTTAAAATAGCAGTTTATATTTTGGCATTATATATTATATTAAAATCATTCGGGAGTTATTTTATTTCTATCTTTATGGCATATGAAAAAATGGGATTTGTTGCTTTATTAAATTTTTTATTAACGCTTAGTATCCTAATAGGAGTCGTTGTAGCAATTATTTTAAAGGGCGGATTGAAAGAAGTGCTTTTGTCTTACTTAGTTGGGGCACTAATCTATATTATTTTGAGTTTTGGTTTGATTATTAAAAAATTTGCCAGACCCAAATTTGAGATTGATTTGGTATTTTGGAAGAATCTGATGAAGGATAGTCTTCCTTTTGCTTTTTTTGGTTTATTTTCCAACCTTGCTCTTAATATCGACGTAACCTTACTTAAAACAATAAAAGGAGACATTCCTACTGCATATTATGGAGTTGCTTTAGCATTGACTTCGGTGTTCTTATTTATCCCGGTTAATTTAACGACTGCCCTTTTTCCAGTTTTTTCCCGGCTTTATCAATCTTCCAGAGAGTCTTTAGCCAAATATTATGAAAAGTCTTTTCAATTCCTCTTGATTCTAGCACTACCTTTAGGTATGGGCATGAGTCTTCTCGCAGACAGAATAATTCTTTTAGTGTATGGCCACAAGTACCTGGCATCTTCAGGCAGTGTACAGATTTTGGCTTGGAGTTTTGCGCTTATGTTTCTAATTTCTTTAGTCTCCATACTTTTACCTACTACTAATAGACAAAAAACTGCCACCATAGTAATCTTCTGGGGGCTGATTTTAAATATTATCCTAAATCTTATATTGATACCACGGTTTAGTTACTTAGGGGCAAGTTTAGCTAGATTAATAACCATAATTTTACTTTTTATAGTGTATTTCTATATAATATCTAAAAATATTCATCGCTTAAACTTAATAAAGATTGGTATTCGACCAGTTTTAGCGACATTGTTGATGGCAGGTTTCATCCAGTTATTTAAAAATATAAATTTATTTTTGTTAATCATTCTTGCTATTTTTGTATATTTCTTTATTTTGATATTATTGAAAACCCTTACTTTTAGAGATATTAGATTGTTGGGAAAAATTTTCAAAAAGTAATTTAATGAAACCTAATACGAATATTAACCAATTTAATCCTGCAAAGATATTGAGTCATCGAGTTATTCTAAATAAATTAGCTAAGGGGAAAAAAATTTATCCTGTAACCTGTGAGCTCGACCCGAGTAATCTCTGTAACCATAATTGTATTTGGTGTATGTATGCTAATTTTAAAAAGGAAAAACCTAAACTTATGCCTCGGAAAATTATGTTTAACCTAATTAGGGAGTTAGGGCAGATGCATGTAAAGTCAATAATCTTTACAGGAGGTGGAGAGCCCTTAATGAATCCTGCAACTTTAGGGGCTATACGCTATGCAAAGGAATTGAAAATGGAAGTTGGCCTAGTAACTAATGGTGGACTTATGACAGAGGGATGCTGCAGAGAGATTATAAAAAATTGTACTTTTGTAAGAATAAGTTTAGATGCAACAGATAGAAGGAGTCATGCCTCTTTACATAGACCAAAAGATCTTAGTCAAGATAATTTTGATAAAATCATCGAAAATTTAAAATATCTAGTCCGTTTAAGAAAAGATAAGAAATCTCCTACCATAGGCATAGCTTTTTTAGTCCACCCTTTGAATTATTCACAAATCTATCAGGCAACTAAACTAGCCAAAGATGTAGGGGTAGATTATATTCAGATTAGGCCGGTATATATACCGGGCAAGAAAATCTTAGAGAGGATGATGCCTAAAATAGAAGGATTGGTACTCAAATCACTTAAGCTTTCAGATAAAAATTTTTCTGTTATTCCTATGTTGCATCGATTTGATGAGATGAGCGCTTTCGAACGAAACTATAGTAGCTGCGTGGCTCACAATCTAATAGCCGCGGTGGGCGCGGATTGTCTAGTATATTTGTGCTGTCAGTTAAAGGGGGATCCTCGATTTAGTTTTGGAAGTCTGAAAGAAAAATCATTTAGTCAGATATGGAATAGTCAAAAAAGAGAAAAGATTATAAATCGGATTAATTTACATAAATGCCCACCTTGTAGATTAAACAAATATAATGAACTAATCCATTTTCTTGGACAAAAGGAAGCGTTGCATAAGAATTTCTTATAATTTAAAGTTAAACTATGAAGGTTTGTTATTTTGGGCCATATACTGAAGATTACCCAAGGAATTTAGTTATAAGGAAAGGGCTTAGAGAAAATGGAGTTGAAGTTATCGAATGTTACGATAATTCACGCAGGATTTGGATTAGGTATTTACGTTTAATTTTCAAATATCTAAGGTTTAGAAAAGACTACGATGTTATTATTGTTCCAGAGTTTGGGGCAACTAACGTTCCATTGGCGAGATTGTTTACGCTAATACAAGGAAAACCATTAATCTTTGATCCTTTTATTTCTTTCTATGATACCGAAGTCTTTGATAGAAAATCCCTAAAAGAAGGTTCTTTCTATGCAAAGTATTTACATTTTTTAGATAAATTTAGCTGTTTTTTGGCCGACTTTATATTTATACATACTTATGCCCAGAAAGTCTTTTTTCAGCAAGAATTTGGAATAAGAGAAGAGAAGTTTAAAGTTGTTCGTTTAGGATCGGATAATTCCTTATTTTATCCTAAAGCAATCAATAGAAACGATAAAGATTTTCTAGTCTTGAGTATTGGATCTTACTCTCCGCAAGTAGGCCTAGAGTATGTAATTGAGGCGGCTAAGTTATTACAACCATACCCTGAGATTAAATTCAAGTTGGTTGGTAAGATTCCCGAAGAGATTATAAAACTGGGTTCTGAATTTAAAAATATCTCTTTTGAAGATCAAGTACCGCTTAACAAAGTCCCCGATTATATTGCAGCATCAGATATTTGTTTAGGTATCTTTGGAAATACCAGAAAAGCCAATAGCATTATTTCTAATAGAGTAATTTCGATTTTAGCGATGAGCAAGCCATTAATTACTGGGGATACCCTTGCTATCAGAGAGATAATTTCAGACCGACAGAATGCCCTTCTTTGCCCCTTAGCAGATTCTAAGGCCTTAGCAGGGGCTATACTTC
Source organism: Candidatus Omnitrophota bacterium (assembly GCA_043808095.1). GTDB lineage: Bacteria > Omnitrophota > Gorgyraeia > JAZDFF01 > JAZDFF01 > JAZDFF01. Next base: position 41,516 of record JAZDFF010000015.1, on the reverse strand, counting down.
TTTTAAGAGATAACAGAAGTTTGGCTGAAAACATAGCTGATGCTGGCTATCAATTATATATCCAAAATTTTACTCCCGAGGTTATTGGTAAACAACTCAAAATAGTATTAGAAGATATTATCAATAAAAGGAATATCAATTTGCTTGGAAGCATTAAATAAAACATAAAACCAAAACTTATTTTGAAAGTTTTAAGATGTCTAAATTAGAAGAAAGTTTATCATTGGAAGCAATTAATAAGCATTTTATAAAAGAGGCTCAAAAGCCAATCAGCTATACTAGAACATATTTCTGGTGGAAGAAATTTCAAAAGATCTCGTCTCTCTTTCAAAAAGAGGTTAAAATTAAAAAGGAGCCACTCAGGATTATAGATATAGGCTGTGGGTTGGGCTCAAATATCTTTCATTTGAATCAAGATTTTGGCAAAGAAAATAATTTAGAATTTTACGGAGTTGATCTAGATCCCTCAAGGGTATATTACTGTAATCTTAAAAAAGAAGAATATCAAACAAAAAATACCATATTTAATATCGATAATGCAGAATGTTTAAATTTTCCCAATAACAACTTTGATATTCTACTTTCAATAGAAGTTTTGGAGCATTTAAGAAACCCCGAGCGAGCAATAAACGAGTTTTATCGGATTCTTAAACCGGAGGGGTTGGCTATTATTACTACCCCTAATCAGTCTACTTTAATTTTAAGGCTGAAAAAGTTATTAAGGCCTCTATTTCTGAAATCATGGAAAATAAATTCTGATTACCCTAAAGAGATAGAAAATCCGAATTTTGGTTTGTTAGGTAACAGTCATTCAGAAATTGCCTATGGGCATATCTCCGTAAGGAGCCTTAATGAATGGATAAGAATTTTTCGTGATTGCAAATTCAAAGTAGAGGAAATTAAAAGAGGTGCTTTGCTATTTGGTACTCCACAACAGGATAAAAGAAGAACCATTTTCGCATTAGTCCTTTTGATAGAAATCTTATTAGATAAGTTATTTTTTTTAAAGAATCTATCAGAGGACGTGATTATAAGTTTAAGAAAAGTATGAATGTTATAAAATAAAAATCAAATATGTTTATGAATATTTTATATCTGGTTACCACAGGTAATATTATCGGCGGTGGGGAAATAAGTTTTCTTAATCTCTTAGAAAATTTGGATAGGACTAAATTTAAACCTTATGTAGTTGCACCTTCTGAAGGAAATTTTACAGAAAAGATTAAAAACCTCAACATCCCTATTAATATTATAAATTTAAAGAAAGTAAAGAATCCGCTAAATATTTACCATTCCATCAAAACTATAAAAATCCTGATTGAATTTGTACGGCAGAATAATATACATTTGATTCATTGTAATTATACAGCAGGTATTACTCTTTTAGGAGGCATTAGTTCTAAGTTTACAAAAATTCCATTTTTTTGGCATGTAAGGAATATCGAATCCGGAGGAATTCTAGATTTGATGCTTGGGCTATTAGCAAGCAGGATTATAATTATATCTAAGGCTGTAAGAAATAGATTTTTGTGGTTATTTCCAAAGGACAAGATTATTCTCATATACAATGGCGTAGACTTAGATAGATTTAATACGAAAATTGATAGAATGGCTTTTAGGAATGAGATAGGATATAGAGGAGATAATTTTTTAATAGGTACAGTAGGTAGATTTGTTTCTTGGAAAGGTTATGAATATTTTATAAAATCGGCCAAGATAGTTTCGCAAAAGATATCTAATACGAAATTTTTAATCGTAGGCATTGATTATTTTAACGATAATAAATATTTGAATTACCTAAGGAGATTAACAAAAGATTTGAATATAGAAAAAAAAGTTGTATTTTTAGGAAATAGAGAGGATACCCCTCAGATAATGTCATCTTTAGATTTATTCGTACTTCCTTCTATAGGTGAGCCTTTCGGGAGAGTATTAATTGAAGCAATGGCTTGCGCAAGAGCTATAGTTGCCTTTAGGGGTGGTGGGGTAGCGGAGATAGTAGAGGATGGTATCACGGGTTTTTTACTCACTCCGAGGGATTTTAAGGGGATGGCTGAGAAGATAGAATACCTTCTTGAAAATGGAGTCGTTGCAGAGACATTTGGTAAGAATGGGAGAAAACGCGCAGAGGGATTATTTGACATAAAGATCCATGTTAAAAAAGTAGAAGATTTATATTCAGGCTTAATAAGAAATGGAATTTAAATATGTAGATTGTAATTTATGTGGAGAAAATAATTTTGATATTTTACAGAATAGTGATCCCTATAAATTGGTTAAGTGTAAAAAATGCGGATTAATTTATATTAATCCGCAGCCTGAAGAGAGTAGTTTGGCAGCAAATTATGATCAAGGTTATTTTACTCCATGGTTGACAAAACAGATTTCTGTCAGAAGAAAGATGTGGAAAAGAAGGTTAAAAAAGATTCAACCTTTTAAAAATACGGGAAGGTTATTAGATGTAGGGTGTGGCACTGGCCAATTTTTAAATGAAGCAAAAAATAACGGCTGGCGAGTTTGGGGAACAGAAGTATCTGAATATGCATTAAATTATGCTAAAGATGAATTTTGTATAGAGGTATTTAAAGGAAAGCTTGAAAATGCCAATTTTCCAGAAAATTTTTTTGATGTAGTTACTTTCTGGCATGTCTTGGAACATACCACAGATCCCTTGGGTAATTTAATTGAAGCAAGAAGGATTTTAAGACGAAGCGGAATAATGGTTATTGCAGTGCCAAATGTTAAAAATTATATCTATAAAATTGCCTATATGATTGTCAAATTAAGGAGACCAAGAATTTTTACATCTTTAAATGATAGAGAAATCCATCTTTATCATTTTTCTACTGATACTCTAAAGAAGATGTTAGAAAAGGCCGGCCTTATTCCTATAAAATTCGATATAGACAAAGAAAGAGCTTTTTTATGGGAACGAATTCTCGATATTTCAGCCTGGGCTTTATATAAGATTTTGAAAGTCAATTTTGGTATAGCATTTGAGGTTTATGCTAAAAAAATTAAATGAAGATAGCAGTAGATGTCCGAGAATTACGTTACAATAGAATAACCGGCATAGGAAGATTTCTGCTAAATTTTCTTAGACATATCACTACCTTTTCTAAAAAGGATTGGGAATTTATAATCGTAACAGATACAAATGAAATATCCGAATTTAATATAAATCTTAAAAAAGAATTTATTCCTTCTGAATCTTCCTTTTTCTGGGACCAAATCCAGTTACCACGTTTTTTAAAGAAGCAGAAAATAGACCTGTTTTTTTCTCCTTACCTGAAGGCGCCCATTTATTGTCCTTGCAAGTTTGTAATTACTATACATGACCTTTTATTCCTTAAGTTCCCTTTCTATAAAGGTATCGATAAGATTAATAAATTTATTTTTTTTACCACACTCGGGAAAATATTAACCAAAAAGTCAGATAGGATTATCGCCGTTTCTAATTACTCCAAAAGAGATATTATTAATACATTTAATGTTATTGAAGAAAAAATAAGTGTTATCCCAAATGGTGTAGAGAAGCAATTTAGACCCATAACCGATACAATTGCCCTTGAGGCGATGAAGCAAAAATACGGAATTATTAAAAAATATATTCTTTTCTTGGGTAATTTCCTGCCGCACAAAAATGTAAAAGGATTAATAACTGCTTATTCCAGAATTTCGGTTAGGCTTAGAAATGAGACTCAATTAGTAATCGTAGCAAATAAGAACCGTCTATTTAAAGAGATTCATAATTTAGTTGAGAAATTAAAACTTACCCAAAAAGTTTTATTTATTAATTTTGTAGACGAGCAGGATCTTCCTGCTTTATACAGTGCTGCCGAGCTATTGGCATTACCCTCATTCTATGAAGGTTTTGGTTTACCAGTTTTAGAAGCTATGGCCTGTGGGACAGCTGTAATTGCCTCTAATACAACCGCTATTCCAGAGTTAATCGGAAATGCAGCTATTAAGATAAATCCCAATAATAATGATGAATTAATTGCGGAATTAAATAATTTACTTAATGATAGTGAGCTCAGACTTCAAATGAGAGAACTTGGATTAAATAGGGCTAAAGAATTTTTAGTTGAAAAATCTGCCTCAAGAATATTGGGGGTTATGGAAGAGGTTTTAAACGAAGTTTAACAATGGATAAAAAGATATTATTGATTACAGGTGACTATCCTCCCATAGTTAGTGGCATATCCACATTTTTTTATAATATTTGCAGAAATTTACCAGAAGAACATATAATCATACTGGCGCCACAAGTTAAGGGGGCCTGGGATTTTGATAGAGAACAAAAAAACAAGGTATACAGATTGCCCTTTCTCTCAGGAGGTAGCCGCTTATCCCAGATTAGAAAGACCATCTTTTTCTTATTTTACGCTCTTCGGCTAATAAAGAAAGAGAATATAAGTCTTCTTATATGTGCACATCCTGTCTCTTCCGGTTTTTCTGGCCTGGTATTTAGGAAATTATTTGGCCTGAGATACCTTATTTATGGCTGGGGAGGTGAATCAAAAAAATATAAGTATTCGTTATTGATTAGCAAAATTTTAAAATTGATTGTTAGGAATGCCGAATTAATAATAGTGGATAGTGAATATACTTATCGAGAGTATTTGAATTTGAATAATCAAAAAAATAATATTGTTAAGATACCCCCGGGCGTAGATTTAGAAACCTTCAATCCTCAATCAGATTCTACCAAGATCAAGGAAAGGTATAATCTTATGGGCAAGAAAGTTTTATTGACAGTGGCAAGATTAGTAGAAAGAAAGGGCCAGGACATGGTTATCAGAAGTCTTGCCAAAGTTAAATCTGAGATTCCTAACGTCGTCTATCTTATTGTTGGTGACGGCCCTTTGAAGGATAGTCTAAATTGTTTGGTTAGACAATATAATCTCGAGGATTATGTAATCTTCATTGGCGAAATAGACCATCGGGAGGTTAAATCATTCTATAATGCATGCGATATTTATGTTATGCCTAATAGGGAGACTAGTGGCAGTGAGATAGTCGAAGGTTTTGGAATTTCTTTTATTGAAGCAAGTGCCTGCGGTAAACCCGTTATAGGAGGTAGGTCAGGTGGAGTGGGAGATGCGGTTATAGAAGGCGTAACTGGAATTCTGGTTAATCCTAATAGCTGCGATGAAATAGCCAATGCAATAATAGGGCTTTTTACAGATACCGATTATGCCCAGCGATTAGGTAAAAATGGAAGGGATAGGGTAGAAAGATACTTTTCATGGCAAAGGGTTGCTGATCAATTTAGACAATTACTATGTTTATGAAAAAATTTGATGCTGATAAAGTTAAGAAAGCAAATATAGTCATCTTCGATGAAATGTGCAGTAAGTATGATAGGTTGCGCAGGGTTACCTTTAGTACAGATGTATTTAAATCGGAGTTATCAAAGATCGGCTCTCTATTTACAAATAAATACCAAAACAATCAGAGATTCTTATCAGTTGGTTGTGGTACCGGCAGCGTCGTTCTTAATTTAGTTTTAAATAGAGATATAAAAGAACCGTATGGAATAGACATATCTTTAGGGATGTTGGAAAAATGCAGAGAAAATGCCATACGATTGGGAATAAATATGAGGTTTGTGAAAGGTGATGCCGAAAATTTACCCTATAAAGATAATAGCTTTGGCTTTATAATTGTTCATGGCATTTTACATCATCTGCCAAACTATGAAAAATGTATTTGTGATTGCTATAGGTCATTAAAAATAGGTGGCTTTTGTCTAATTATTGAGCCAAGTTTAAAAGCTAATAAGATTATAGCTATCTTAAGATGGATAACCTGGTCCGTATTTCTCTTATATAAGAGACTTTCAAAGTCTGAATCAGAAAAATTAATTGATATCCGCACCTTTGGTTTTAGAGAGATGGAAGAAAAATGTCATGACGCAGGATTCAGCTCTGTAAGAATTGAAAGATTTTCAGGTTTTAGTTCTCGAATATTTTACTGGCTTACAGATCCGATTGCACAAAGAACAACCAATAAGCTTATCCATTTATTTATAAATAAAATAATTAGTATATTAAATATATTAGATAATAAGATGTTCTCCAGGATCATTCCCCAGGAATGGTTTGATGAATTTATTGTTGTATTAAAGAAATAATACCAAACAATGAATTTTTTAGAAAAGTTATATATCTGGTTTCGTAATTTCATCTTAGGGAACAAAAAAAAGGTTACGCCTTCATCGGGATATTTTCCTTCTAGAGTGAGACAGGCAGCTTTAACAATATGTGAAGATAAGAGAGGATTTTTGCTTGAAATTGGATGTGGAGAAGGGCTATTTCTTACAGCCTTGGGACCCAAAATCTTTCATTCGCAACTCATAGGAATAGACTATGATAATATGGTTCTGAAAGAATTGGCTAAAGATATTAAAAACAGGAATCCGGAGAATATAAAAATAATTCGTTCAGAGGCTAAAATTACTCCTTTTAGAGATAATTATTTTGATATAGTTATATGTATTAATATGCTTTATAATCTTTCTTCCGAAAAAGAAATGGTTGATATTATTAAAGAAATGGTCCGTTTGTGTAATCAGAAAGGTAGTATCATCTTTGATGTGCGCAACAAATGCAATCCCCTGCTTTACTTTGGATATAAATGGGTAAAGTATTATAATCCCTCTTGTCCTTGGCCTTTGAAGACATATCGGCTTAAAGAGATAGATGAGATTTTGAAGAAGTTAAGCCTTCGTGTTGCCAGAAAGATACCTATTGGGTTCCCTTTGAAGTGGCTTGCCCCGGTTGTCCTTTTTGAGGTAGTTAAAGAATGATGAGAGTACCTTCGGCCGGAACACCGATTAGTTGGACGGATATACAAATAGGGTTTGGCTCATTTTTTTTAAAGAAATCCTATATTGCCCAGTTTGAACAGGAAATCTGTAATATTTTTGGGACAAAATACTGTTTTGCCTTTAGTTCAGGAACCGCTGCTTTCTATATCGTACTTAAAGCATTAAGGCGCCTCTCTGAAAAGGAAGAGGTGATTCTGCCGGCTTATACAGCTCCTCATTTGGTTCTACCTATTTGGCAGGCAGGCCTGAAGCCCATTCTTTGTGACATATCTGGTTCAACGTTTAATCTGGATATAGATAAATTATACGAAGTTATTACTGATAAAACTCTCTGTATCGTACCTGTGCATATGTTCGGCATTCCCTGCCAGATGGATAAGATTACGGAGATTGGTAGAAAAAAAGGAATATTCGTATTTGAAGATAGCGCCTCAGCCTTAGGTGCGATGCTCTCTGGCAAAAAGGTGGGTTCCATAGGAGATGTGAGTATTTTTAGTTTTAATCGCGGCAAGAATATGAGCACGTTTTCGGGAGGCTGCATAACTACGGATGCACAGGATATTGCTCGAGCAATAGAGCAAGAAGCAGGAGTGGTAAGGAGGCCCAATAATTTAGACATTGCTTTTATGCCAATTAAAACTATAGCCCTGGCTTTAGCAGTTAGGCCTTTGGTTTATACTTTATGCTATCCTCTAATAGCTAAGTTTAAAGATACGGCACTTCACAGTAGTTTTGAAGTTAAGCGCTACACCGATTTTCAGGCAGCTGTGGGGTTATCTTTGCTCAAGAGACTGAATTTAATCGTTGAAAAGCGACATAATATCGGCTCAAGATTATATGAGGTACTAAAAGATATTGATGCGATAATTCTGCCGCAACTTCCTCCGGGCAGTTTGCCAGTTTATAATCAATTTCCAGTGTTATTCAGAGACAGTAACTTGAGGGATAATATACTAAATAAATTGCTACGGGTAGGTATCGAAGCGACTACCTTATATCGAGAGCCCATACACCATATTCATAATTTAGGATATAGCCTTGTTCCCGATCCTTTCCCTAACGCCACTTATTTGGCGCATAGACTTTTGCTTTTGCCTGCTCATCCCTTAGTAAGTCTAGACACCCTAGACAGGATCATTGGTATCTTTAGAACCCTATGATTATTTCCAAAAGAACTATAAAAAAATCATTGAAAGAGCCAGCTTATGCCATAAGCGTTTTTAAAAAAAGAATTTTTTCTCAGCTCAGTTATCATTTTTTTAATGGCTATAGTAACTACCCCGAGACCTTATCTTTATTTTTAACTTATAATTGTAACCTAAGATGTAGGATGTGCGGCTATTGGGGTAAGTGCGGGTCTATGAAGCAGGAATCCCCCGAATTTCTTAGAGAAGAATTAAGTATGGCAGAACTAGAGAAGCTTATAGCCGAGGTTTCTGCCTTTAAGCCAAATATAACTTTATTCGGAGGAGAGCCGCTTTTGTATAGGCATTGGCCGGATTTGGTTAGTTATATCAAGGGAAAATGGCTACGTTGCAATGTCGTGACCAACGGCACAATCCTAAAAGATAAAGCCCTTGAAGTTATTAATTCGGGACTTGATGAAATTATCTTTTCCTTAGAGGGACCTCGGCATATCCATGATGAAATAACCCAGGTAAGCGGTTCATTCGACATGGCAATTGAGGGCTTGAGGCAGATTAATGTAGAAAAGAAAAGGCGGTCAATAAAATCGCCTCGCATAAATATAGCTTGTACTATCTCGGAAGATAATTTTAGGCTTCTTAACGAGATTATAGAGATAGCAGCATCTATTGGAGCAGATTCCATAACATTTCATCACCTTTGTTTTATTAACAATGATATTTTAGCTAGGCACAACCAAATATTTAAGGAATACTTTAACATAAAATCTTCTGACTGGTCAGGATTTGTGCGGGGCCAACTGCCCAATATAGACATAGAATATTTTATTGAAGAGATAAAAAGGATAGATAAATCAAAATTTCCTATTGGGGTATTTTTCTATCCGAATTTTAGTGATGATGAAATTAAGAGGTATTATTCTGATTTTGAATTTACCCCTTCCAGTTATAAAAATCGCTGTCTAAGTCCTTGGATGACAGCATATATATTTCCCGATGGAACAGTTCGTCCTTGCGAGGAATTAGATTTTTCCTGTGGTAATGTGAAAGAACAAAGTTTTCGACAGATCTGGAATAATGCCACATACAGAAATTTTCGTAAAATTGTTAAAAAAATAAAGGTTTTTCCTGTGTGTTCGAAGTGCACCGAACTATATAGGTTTTAATTAATAAATTATTAACTTAAAGAATGAAGGAAAACTTAATTTATTCCGAGATGTTCAAAAATTATACTGACAGAATACACAATTTGCGTGATTTGTCTAGATACCGTTATTTAATTTTATCTATTTTTGTTTTAGTGCTCATGGTTTTCCATACAGTAAATGGACAGTGGGGGGGTGATTTCTGGATCCACAGTGCTGTTATCCGTGAGCTTGCTACGCATCCCATTTTTCCTCAGCATCCTCAAGTATTGTTAGATGCACCACATACATTCTACTCACCATATGCTTTGGGTGTTGCTTGGATTTCGCGACTTACGAACTTAACTCCTATAGCGACACTTTCTATTGTAGGTATAATTAATCTGATACTTTTTTTAATATGGTTTAGATTGTTTATTTTTTTATTATTTGATGGTAAAAATAGTGAAAATATTTCATTCTATTCATTACTTTTTATGCTAATTTTATGGGGCCGTAATCCATGGACCTGGAGCGGATTTCTCCATCTATGGACTTTAGGCTATGTTTTACCTTATCCATCTACATTTGCAGCGGCTCTAATGTTTTTATCATTTTCTATTTATATTCAGATTCTGAAAGGAAAAAGCCAATTAAGTTTTTTTGCTCTTTTTATAGCGATAGTTTTAGTATTGCTGACGCATCCACCAACTGCAGTTGTAATGTGTATATGTTTGATAATGCTATCTATAAGTTTAGGCGGAATTCGTCGATGGCGTAATTACGCATTACTTATGGGTGTCTTTTTCCTGTCTTTCTTGTTCGCCGCTGCTTGGCCATGTTATCCTTTTTGGCAGAATGTCATCTTATCGCAGCCGTCTACATTTCTCGAGCACAGTTATACATTCTATAGCGGTGCATTTACGCGCATATTCCCTGTTATCATCGGTCTTCCGTTGCTCATGCTTAGAATTAGGTTAAATTGGCGGGATCCCTTAGCGTTGATGTTTTTCGGACTATGCCTTATTTATTTTTATGGTGCTATATCACGAAATTGGAGTTATGGACGTGTAATTTTTTACATTGTGCTAATGTTAGATATAGTTATTGCAGTTTGGTTTGTCAGGATAGAATCTGAATTGACGTTAGGTAATTCTGTCTCATTATTAGCATATCGAGGTATGATTATCTTAATTTTGATTTGTGTTATTAGAGTTTTACCAGTACTTATTCGTTGTTTTTTGGGAGGTCAAAATGATTATGGAACATATTTATTCCTTTCCAAGTATACTAAACAATACGACGTAATATTATCAGATATAGAAACTAGCGCATTAATACCTGTCTTTGGAGGCAAGGTAGTCGCAGCTCCACCCACGCTTTATGGTGTTAATGATGCCGAGGAACGAATAGAAGACTTGGAACGTTTCTTTAAAGATAATGCCTATTACAATACTCAATTAAATATAATTAGAAAATATAAAGTTGGGTTTTTGCTATTAAATATAAAGAGAAGTCAAATTTTGCGAACTAAAATAGATTTATTTAAACGCTTTGGAAATGTCGTATATTCCGATAACAACTTCGTTTTAATAAAAGTTAGTTATTTTTAACGACATCCTTAAAAAGTATTGCTAAAAATTAAATTTTAACCCGTTCTTTAACATATCAATTTTTTTCGTTGTCTGTATTTAGTCTTATTAAATTCAATAATTAACTCTATCGTAAAGTTCGGGTATTTACTATTTTCATGTAGAAATTACTTTAGTCCTCTGTAGCAATTTATGGTGAGGATTTTTATCTTAAGATTAAATAATTTTATAAGGAGTTATGATGAAAAAAATAATCATTAATCTTTCCTTGTCATTTTTGGGTATTATATTTGCAATACTTCTTGCGGAGGAGGTTGTTAGAATATTTAAGTTATCCCCTCTCTGGGAAGGGGTAAAGAGGGGTTACTATAATGATGATCTCGCGAGGTTCTTTAATCAGGATAAGACGTTTAAACTTCGGCCGAAACCAAACTTAGATCTAATACTCCAGAAATGGCAGGGAGAATTCAAGATGCGCTGGCAGACAAATTCCAAAGGTTTTCGCGGTAAAGAAATTCCCTACCAAAGAACTAATAACAAAAAGAGAATACTATTTTTAGGGGATTCTTTTGGTTGGGGATTTGGCGTAGACAACCTCAAGATGTATTCATCTATACTGCAATCCAAGCATGATAAAATTTTAGAAGTGGTTAATTTGAGTGTATCGGGTTACGATTTGCTTAAAGAATACCTTATGTATAAAACCGAAGGCATTAAATATGCCCCTGATATAATCATTCTGTTATTTTATATTGGAGATGATATATATCCTGACCTCACAGATGAAGATATAAATAATATAAACGGACCGTACTTCATATTGAAGAATGATGAACTGTACTTTCAGCCAAGGGAATTCTCACTTCTTACTGAAGAGGAATTTGAACATTTTGGAAGACGAAGGGGTTTTCTTAATGATATAAGATTTATTATCCAGACACACTCAGCATTATCGAATTTATTGTTTGAACGATTAAGTAATTTCCCTCAATTTATACCATTTTTGAGGAAAATGGGTGGGGCATTTATAGTTGAGCAACGAATGCATAAAACTACTAAAGAAGATGTTTTTATAACGGTAAAAATCCTCAAAAAATTTCAGACAGAAGCCAAAAGCAATAACTCAGACTTCATTGTTATTCTCATTCCGGACACATATCATGTGGATACAGCCATCAAGAAAAATTTTATTGACTATAAAGATAGAACATATGAACCAATATTTTGGTTAACTAAAGAATTAGAATCAGAAAGAATACCCTGTATAAATCTTCTGGAGGAATTTACCTCTCTAAAGTTCAGAGATAAGAGGCTATATTTTACTATAGATAGACATCTGAATCCGGAAGGCAACAAGGCATTAGCAGGGCTCATTGAAGAATTCTTATTTAAGCATCACTTTATAGCAAGGTAGATTTGTGTCAAATGGAAAAAATAAATATAATTCAGATTATCACCCGCCTGGATAAAGGCGGATCTTCTAAGATTGTTTTAGAGCTGGCTAAATTCTTGAATAGGCAAGATTACCTTGTAAAGATTATCAGCGGTCTTACTAAAGATCCCCAAGAAGATTTGGATAGATTTTCAAGTCAGACAGGCATCCAGATTATTTTTATAAATCAACTTAGACGCAATCCTAATCCTTTTTTGGATTTGATTAGTTTTTTTAGATTATATTCTGTTTTAAAAAAAGAAAGACCTCAAATTGTGCATACCCACACCTCAAAGGCAGGCATCCTTGGCCGATGGGCAGCAAGATTGGCCGGCGTTCATATAGTCGTTCATATGCCGCACGGACATATTTTCTACGGATACTTCGGCAGATTAAAAACGGATCTCTTTATCTTTTTGGAGAAGTTGACAGCTTACATAACAGATAAAATAGTCACCCTTACAGAAATCGGCAAGAACGAACATATAAAATTCGGTATAGCAAAAGATAATAAGTTTATCAGCATCCATAATGGCATAGAATTGGATAAAAACCTTAATATTAAAGTAGATAAATCAGCTAAGAGGGAAGAACTACATTTTTTGGAAGAAGATTATTTAGTCACTATGGTAGGGCGACTGGAGCCGGTAAAAGGCCATATTTATTTTTGGGAAGCAATGAAAGAAATAATAAGACAATTCCCGCAAGCTAAAGCATTAATTGTGGGAGATGGGTCGTTAAAAAAAGAGTTAGAGAATGCAGCCAGAAAATTAAATATTTTTAATGTAGTTAACTTTTTAGGTGAAAGAGAGGATGTCATAGAAATAATCTCTATTTCTGATTTAATTGCATTACCATCTTTAAATGAGGGTTTTGGCTTAGTATTACTTGAGGCAGGAATTTTAGGAAAGCCGGTTGTAGCTACTAAGGTAGGAGGTATTCCAGAAGTCGTTTTAGATAAAATTACAGGAATTTTAGTGCCGCCAAAAGATAGTTATGCCTTAGCCGAAGCGATAATCGGGTTATTAAAAGATAGAGAATTATATAATGATATGGCAAAGGAAGCAAAAAAATGGGTTCTTGAAAACTTTTCATCCGATTTAATGTTAAGTAAATTTAAAAACCTGTATGATGACTTACTTTCCCAAGAAAGATAGCCTCATAATTTTATCTTATTTATTTTGTTTTCTATTTTGTCTAATCAATGATGCCTCTGCAGAAGAATTTATCAGGGTAAAGGCAGTTATTGGGGTTAACTCCAATGTCAGCGCAGGTACGTGTTCTATTGACCAATTAGCTAAATATGCCAAAGAATCTAATGTGAGTGTCTTAATTTTGACAGACCAGGCTTTAGCCCGTGGTGAATTTGGTATTTGGCCGTTTCGCATGCTTATACGGAAAGTCCGAGAGAAAGATAGTATCCTTAAATTTGGTGCACAGAGATATTTAGATTTAATAGGTAAGGCAAATAAAGAAAATCCTCAGGTTCTGATTATACCCGGATGCGAGGTAGCGCCTTTCTATTGGTGGAAATGTTCTTTTTTAAAAGGAGAGTTGACAGTACATGATTGGAGTAAACAATTAATCGTTATAGGCCTAGATAATGCAAGTGATTACCGGAATTTACCCACAATATCCAATAAGTATAAAAAACTAAAGTATGGTTTTAAGAGTTTGGTGCAGCTGTGGCCGATATTTACTCTTTTTTTAGGAATTTATCTTTTTCGCAAGAAGAAATTTGAATATGTGGATGACCTAGGAAGAGATTTTTCCTGTATAAATTTTCTGGCAAGGGGTACAAGTATAATTGTAATTATTATCAGCACAATGTCTTTAATAAATAATTTTCCTTTTACGGTTCCTGCTGAGTTTGATCCTTACCACGGTGATAAGAAAATTTTGCCTTATCAAAGGCTAATCGATTATGCTAATCTTCATAACGCCTTAAGTTTCTGGTTGTCTGTTGAATCTTGTGTTCAAAATAATATCGCAGGCATACATTTTTCTACGCTTTCCCATAAAGAAGACCTTTTTGATAGTTCTGGCTATACGGGATTTAGCGTTATTTACGGAGATTCTAGAACAATGCATAAGGCGGGTGCTGAATGGGATGAATTGCTAAATGAATATTGTCTGGGCCAGCGAGATAGGGCCGTTTGGGGAATCGGCGAGACAGGTTTCCAAGGTGAAGGGGAAATAGATTATATCCATAATGTTTTATTTCTAAAAGAATTTAATAAAAATGAAGTTCTTGATGCGCTAAAAAAAGGCAGGCTATATGCCATCTGGGGCAACAAAAACGAAGTTATATTAACAGAATTCTCTATAAAAAATAACAAAACTAACCAAATCGCATATATGGGCGGAGAATTACATGTTGATGTTAAGGCAAGAGATTCGGCGGAAAATTCCCTGATAAATAGCGATCAACTTTTTAACGATATTAATATCAATATAAAAGGTTATCGACCGAATATTGATCGATCACCGGTTAAAATAAGGTTGATTAAAAACGGACAGCTATTCAAGATATTCGAGACTGGAGAGGAAAAATTTGAATTCCAGATTCGGGATGATGTGCCAAGAGATAGAATTAAAAGTTTTTATAGATTATTGATAGACAGTCCCTCGGAGATAGTTTCCAACCCCATTTTTGTTAAGAGAAAATGATTATTTCTATTCATCAACCCCAATACCTTCCTTGGTTAGGATATTTTGACAAGATAGATAGGTCGGACATGTTTGTATTTCTGGATGACGTTCAATTCAAAAAAAACGAATGGCAGAATCGCAATAAAATAAAGACATCTAAGGATTGGCAATGGGTCAGCGTTCCCGTAATGCACAAATTTCCCCAACAGATAAGAGCAGTCACAATAAACAACGATATTGATTGGCCAAGGCAGCACCTCAATGCACTTATTATAAATTATAATAAGGCGCCATACTTTGGCGATTACATTGATTTTTTTAAAACGGTCTATAGCGAAAGATGGACTTATTTATCTGAATTAAATATCAGCATAATCAAAAGTATTGTCAAAATATTGGGGATAAAGACTAAATTGGTAAGATCTTGCGACCTAAAACAACCAGGCTTGGCAACTGAACATCTAATAAATATCTGTAAGAACTTGGGTGCCGATACCTATCTTTCTGGCGAAGGAGGCCGCCTCTATCTTGAGACAGAGAAATTTAAGAAACAAGGCATAGAGCTTATTTTCCAGGATTTCCGACACCCCAGATATAAACAACTTTATGAGAAAAAACAGCCATTCATAGAAAACCTGTCAATTGTAGATCTGTTGTTTAATCAGGGTAAAGAAAGCCTTTCTATTTTAAGGAAATCCAGATGCAGAGAATGATTCCTCATTCTAGGCCTACGCTTTCTAAAGATGATATTGATTGCGTTTTAGCAGTTTTAGAATCTGGACATATAAGTCAAGGGAAATTTGTATTTGAGTTTGAGAAGCGTTTTGCTAAATATCTGGATGTTAAAGGTGCGTTGGTAGTTAACTCTGGAACATCCGCTTTACATCTTTGCTTTCTCGCACTTGGTATAAAGGAAAAAGATGAGGTGATTTTGTCTACCTATCAATGTAGCGCTGTCTTAAACGCTATTTTGTATGTAGGTTCCAGACCTAAATTTGCAGATATTGACGCCGACGATTTTAATATTTCATTTATTGATACCAAGAAGAAGCTGACTAGAAAAACTAAAGCGATAATCGTCAGCCATATGTTTGGTTCACCCGTAGATATATTGCCTTTTAGAAAGTTAGGAATACCTGTAATTGAAGATTGTGCCCAGGCAATTGGAGCTGAATATTCTGGTAGAAAGGTTGGGACCTTTGGGGATCTAAGCATGACATCATTCTATACCACCAAATTACTTACAACAGGAGAAGGCGGGATGGTATTTTCTAACAACTTAAGCTTATTAGACAAAGTCCGAGATCTCAGGGATTACGATAAGAAAAAATCATTCAAGCTAAGGTTCAACTATAAGATGACTGATATTCAGGCGGCACTCGGTATGAGCCAACTTAAAAAATTAGATAAATTTATTAACCAAAGAAGATATTTAGCTAGAAGGTATAATAAGGCGTTTTCTAATTGTGATTTCGATTCACCGAAATCTACGAAAGGACATATCTATTTCCGTTATGTAATTAGGATTAAAAAAGACCTGAGGAAGGCATTAAATTTTCTAAAAAGAAACAATGTTATCTGCGAAAGACCTGTATACAAACTTTTGCATAAATATTTAGGCCAACGCAGCTACCCCCGAGCAGAGGCTGCCTGGAATTCGGCAGTCTCTATACCGATATATCCGTCCCTTAAACCCAATGAACAAAAAAGAGTTATTGAGGTAATTAAAAAGATATGTTAATATTATAATCAGCCCTTCACGAAATTAACCTGAGGGCTGTTGATTACAGTGATTTTAGAATGATTACAGCGATTTCTCGTGGAGCTTTAATCTCTGGAATCAATTTCTAATCTCCGTAATCAAGGGCGAAACGAATTTTGTAAAGCCCTAAATAAGGAGAAAAAATGAACATATTAGCCATTGGTGCGCATCCGGATGATATAGAATTCGGCTGCGGCGGTACTTTACTAAAATATGCAAAGAAAAATTGTAGCATTTATATGCTGGTTTTGACTGAAGGAGAAGTGGGTTCAGATGCACAATTTAGAAGAAAAGAGCAGGAGGCTTCTTGCGGATTTTTAAAGGTCAAGAGACTATTCTGGGGAGGTTTCCCAGACACCAAAATTACTGTAAGTAGAGACCTAATCCAAATAATAGAAGGTGTGATGAACCAAACAAACCCAGACTTGATTTTATTTAATTATTCTAATGATATCCACCAGGACCATCGTGCACTTGCCCAGGCA
Source organism: Candidatus Omnitrophota bacterium (assembly GCA_043808095.1). Lineage (GTDB taxonomy): Bacteria > Omnitrophota > Gorgyraeia > JAZDFF01 > JAZDFF01 > JAZDFF01. The sequence goes on along the minus strand of JAZDFF010000015.1, from coordinate 24,489 downwards.
GCAATCTCAGCATCGCGCTATATTAAAAATGTTTTATTTTATGAGGTCCCGACAACACAAGATTTTCAGCCAGACGTATTTGCAGATATTGGGGATGTTTTAGAAGAAAAATTGGAGCTTTTGAAGATCCATCATTCACAAGTAGATAAAACGCGCGTGCCTGGCTTAAGCATCATAGAGAGTGCCACCTCTTGCGCAAATTTTAGAGGGTTTCAGGGAAGAGTCAAGTATGCCGAAGGCTTCAAGAGTTTGAGATTTATGTTACAAATATGACATCTTTTAAAATATTTCTTTTTTCATTTTTAGTATCGTATCTTGCCACCCCTCTCTTCATAAGGGTTGCCGGCTGGTTTAATTTCTTAGATTATCCAACCAAGGAACGCAGCATCCATAAGCGACCCATGCCTATTTTAGGTGGCTTGGTTATATCGATTGCCTTCTTTTTAAGTGTGATATTATTGATTAAAGACAGAGATTTCAGGTTACCGGCAAAAGGGTTACTCCTTGGTAGCCTTATTATTCTCATAACTGGTTTAATCGACGACAAAAAGGGGTTATCAGCTACTTTAAGGTTATTGATTCAGCTATTGGCCTCTATTTTGGTTATTAAATTCGGTATTGTATTGACTTTTCTCCCTAATAACTGGCTGGGGCTATCGGGTGAATGGATCTTGACTATTATATGGATTATTGGTATTACCAATGCCTTGAATTGCCTGGATGGTCTGGATGGTTTGGCTACCGGCCTTGCCGTTATTACCAGTATTTGTTTTTTTGTCGTTTGTTATCTGACCAGCCAATTACAATTAGCGGCCATCTGTCTTGCCTTAGCTGGCGGTTGTCTCGGGTTATTAAGGTATAATTTTCACCCGGCGAAGATTTTCTTAGGAAATAGCGGCAGTACTTTCTTAGGTTTTATCCTTGCCTGCATAGCTATAATGGGCAACTGGGCCCAGGATAATGTAGTGGCCATAACTGTCCCCATTTTGATTTTGGGGGTACCGATTTTTGATATGACTTTTACTACCATTGCGCGGGTATATACCAAAAAAATCAAGAATATTATAGAATGGTTTGAGTACGCGGCGCTTGATCACTTCCATCATCGCCTGGTAGAGCTCGGGTTGCACTTTAGGGGAGCGGTATTATTTATCTATTCCATTTCCTTGATACTTGGTTTAAGCGCAGTTGTGCTCTGGCAAGATCCTGGATTTGATGCAATAATGCTTCTTATCCAGGCGGGCCTAGTTTTTGCGGTTATCTCGGTCTTAATGGTTATCGGAAAGCGTAGAAAAAGCGTTTGGGATATAGAAGATAGAGGCACGAATAGACACTAATTGCACACAAATTTACACTAATTTTACGATGATAAATTCGTGGTTTAAATTATGAATGTTTATCGATTACAAAGGATTGTTTGTATGCTAGTAAGTAACCCCAAAGAATTCTTTTTACGCTTCCATGCTAAAGTAAGATCTTTATTTATTTTTCGAAAAACATCTTTTAATAAAGCTTTGAAAAGTGGGAGTGTATTCAGATTTGATTTTAATTACGATTCAGCTGTTAAAAATATGTATTTGGGAATTTATGAAATAGAGATTGTCGAAGCTATGAATAAAATATTGAAGAAGGGGGATACGTTTATAGATGTCGGTGCAAATATCGGCTATCTTTCTACGGTTGCTTTGGGGCTTGTTGGGAAGTCTGGTCATGTGCATAGCTTTGAACCTGTTCAGGAATATTTTTCAAAACTTAGAGATGTTACCTTCTTGAATCCAGGATATAACTTTATTGTAAACCAGTGCGCTTTAGGCGAAAGGGAGGGTATAGAAAAAATAGCTGTTACAAATCTTCAAAATATTGGTTGGAATACAATTGTTCCAGGTTTTATGTCTAATGATACAATAAGGGAAATTAAGGAGGTGCCTATTCACAGGCTAGATAGTTATATAAAAGAAAAAGCGTTAGATAACATTACATTGATAAAAATTGACACTGAGGGTTTCGAGTTTCCTGTATTAAAAGGTCTTAGTAACTATTTTGAATGTTGTGATAACTTGCCAGCGATAATTTGTGAAATTGCTCCAACTGCTTATCCCCTGCTTGGGTATCAATTAAGCCAATTATCAGAATACATGAAGAAATTTAACTATGCTGCATTTGAATTGGATAATTCAAATAAAAGAATTGATATTACTAAACTGGAAAAGACCACCAATGTTTTATTCTCTCTAAACAATTAGTCCACTGAATGGGGGAAGTGAATATTAGTGTGGCAATTCGTGGAATTCGTGTATTAAAAGATGTATGAACAATATTGGGGCCTGACTGAGAAGCCTTTTGAGAATACCTCTCACCAGTTAATAACTAAAGGGTTATTTATCACGGATGCAAACGGATGGCTACGGATGTCGCGATTAAGTTATTTTATCCGCTTGAATCCCTGCCTGCCGGCAGGCAGGCGCTAAAATCCGTATGCATCCGATACTAAAAATAAGTTGAATAAAGGAATTTGTAGATGTACGAATCGTATTGGGGATTAACAGAAAAACCTTTTGAGAATACGCCTGATCCCAGGTTCTTGTATCATTCGCAGCAACATGAAGAAGGGCTATCGCGTTTACTTTATGCGGTAAGAGAACAAAAGGGGTCGGCGATTATGACCGGGGTTTTTGGTTGCGGCAAGACCCTTTTAGGCAGGACCTTATTAAAAGAACTGGGCAGGGACGTATACAGGATTGCATTTGTGGCTAACCCCCAATTTGATTATATAGAACTTCTGATGGCTATAGCTGCTGGTCTTGGGGCAAAGGACCTGCCTACAAAAAAGACTGAAGTCCTGGCGAACGTAGTAGTAGATACATTAAATAATATATTGGTCAATAACGCCAAGGACGGCAGGCGGACGGTAGTTATTGTTGATGAAGCGCATATTATCCGTGACGAACAAGTATGGGAAGCGCTGAGATTACTTTTAAATTTCCAGCTGGAGGATAAGTTTTTGCTTACCCTTTTACTTTTGGGTCAACCGGAATTAAAAGAGATTGTTGAGGCCAATAAGCCCTTAGCCCAGAGGATCGCTATCCGTTGTTATTTAGATAAGTTGAATCGCGAAGATACAGTCAAATACATATTACACCGTATATTGATTACCGGAAGACACGCCCCTTTATTTAATGATTCAGCGCTTAATACAATATATGAAAAATCAGGCGGAATACCTCGCAGGATAAACAATATCTGTGATTTAGCTTTACTTACTGGATTTGGCAGGAAGCTGGCGCTAATCGATTCTCCTATTATTGAAGAGGCAGCTGCAGATTTAGAGGCCTAAGATAAGATATGCCCCAATACGAATTAAATTTTCAGGATTATCTAAGGATATTGCGTAAAAGAAAGGTCGTTATTATCTCTGCTTTTCTTATCTCGTTTTTATTAGCGGCGTTTTATACGAAGACGCAGCCAACTGTATTTCAGACTTCCGCAGCTGTAAGGTATGAGCAACGAAAGACAGTTATTAGCACTATTTTAGAAAGGGTTTCCTGGACACGGGGTGACCCCTTAGACACTGAAATAAAGGTTATTGAAGGCCGTAAGATGGCTGAAGATGTGGCTAAAAAACTCGGCTTGATTGGCGAAAAGACGCCTGATAAGGATAAAGAGACAATTATTGGAGATATTCAGAGGAGTGTTTCTGCCGATAAGATGAAAGACACCAATATTATCCGGATATCTGTAACGGGCAGCGACCCTCGCCTGATAACCCGTATTGCCAATATGACTATCCAGGTCTATATGGAGGAAAATTTAAACCAAAAACGCAAAGAGTTAAGCGAAACCCGTCAGTTCATTCAAGAAAGACTCGCCGCAGTAGAGAAGGAATTAAATCAGGCAGAAGAAAGGTTAAAGGTCTTTAAAGAAAAAGAGGCTGTTACAGGAGTGGCCGTCGAACTTGAAAAAAGAATTGCCGAATTAAAAGGCCAGATTAGCGAACTCATTACCAAAGCTACTGAGAAACATCCTCAGATAATTCGCCTGAAAGAAGAGATTAGCCAGTTAGAAGAACAGACCAAGACTCTTCCCGCCAGTGAACTGGAATATGCCCGCCTGAAGCGAGATGCCCAGATAAGTGAGCAGACCTACCGGATGCTGCGAGAAAAGTTTGAAGCTGCCAGAATTGCTGAGGCAGAAAAGGCTTCAGATGTTACGCTGGTAAGCCAGGCCACTGAACCCAAGCATCCTATCAGTCCAAACAAACGCCTGAATCTTACTGCAGGCTCGTTAATGGGATTAATGCTTGGTTTTATCCTTGCCTTCGTAGTTGAGAACTTGGATACCTCTATCGGCACTATTGAGGACGTGGAAAATATTATAAAATTGCCTGTACTGGGAATAATCCCCTTTTTGGAGCATATTAAGAGGCCGCGGGTAATGTTTTGGCCCCATGGCCGTATCAGCTATTCGCAAGAGGTTAAAGAGATGAAGGACAAATTGCTAATGAATACTTCGAGAGAATCTACCCTTGCCGAGGCCTACAATATTTTAGAGACTAATGTCTGGTCAACTTTTCAAAATAAAGAAAATGCAAAATCAATACTTATTACCTCGACAGCTCCGCGAGAAGGAAAATCTCTGACTGTCGCTAATCTTGCCATGGCTATCGCCCAAAGAGGCAAGAGGGTGATCCTCATAGATGCTGATTTAAGACGGCCTATTTTACATAATCTTTTTGGTTTAAAAGTCGGATCCGGCCTAACCGACATCTTAAGCGGAAAGGCAAAATTTAACGAGTCTGTAAATAATTTTACCGATATCCTTATGGGCTCTGTGGAATGGGATAAGGCGTTAAAAGTTCCTGGCCTGAATAAATTACATATCTTAACAGCCGGTCAATTACACGGTCATCCGCCGACTTTATTGAGCTCAAATCAAATGAATAACTTAATTGAAGAACTAAAGACAAATTATGATATTATCTTATTTGATTCTCCTCCTGTTCTATCGGTTACTGATGCATCCATTATCGGGCAAAAGGCGGATATGGTGATATTGGTTTATCATGTGGGCAGGACTCCAAGGAGTGCATTACTAAGGTCAAAGGTACAATTAGAATCTACCGGTGCCCAGGTTAAAGGCGTTGTCTTAAATTGTATTACTCCGCAGTCCGAGATGGTCCATTCTCATTATTACTATTATCAATACCGCTATTATGGCAAAGAAAAAGAGGGCAAAAAATAAATATGTATGAAGCATATTGGGGGTTAACCGAACAACCTTATGAAAATACATCAGACCAGTTAATAACTCAAATGTTTTATCACGGATTCAAACGGATGGTTACGGATGTCGCGGATAAGAATTTATCCGCCCGAATCCCTGCCTGCCGGCAGGCAGGCGCTAAAATCCGTATGCATCCGATACTAAAAATTAGTTGGATAAAGGAATTTACAAATGTATGAAGCATATTGGGGCCTAACCGAGAAACCTTTCCGTAACAGCCCGGATCCCAAGTTTCTTTATTACTCTCCCCAGCACAAGGATGCCTTATTAAAATTGACCTATTGCGCGCAGGAGATGTTGGGCGCGGCCATGCTTACCGGGATATTTGGTTGCGGTAAGACGGTTATTGCCAATGCCCTTTTAAAGGAATTGAACCCCGAGAAATTCAGGGTTGCCTTTATTACCCATCCCCGCTCAACCTCTGCAGAAAATTTAGTTAATATTGGAATGAGCCTTGGCGATAAAGACCTGATTCATAAGTCCGGGGCATCCTCTTTTGCGGAATCCCTGGCCCTTGAGAGCATCAAGAATATTTTATACAACAACCATGATGATGGTAAAAATACCATTGTAATTATTGATGAGGCCCATATCATAGATGATCCTAAGATTTTTGAACAGTTACGCATGCTTTTAAATTTTCAACTTATGGATAAATTCCTGCTAACGTTGATATTGGTTGGTCAATCCGATTTAAGACAAAAGATCGATGGCATAAAACAATTTGAACAGAGGATTGCCGTAAAAAGCCATCTCGATGCCTTAAATTATGATGAGACAAAAAATTACATTGATCACCGCTTGGCTGTTGCTGGAAGAAAAGAGCCTATTTTTACACCCGAGGCTGTCTCTGTTATTTATGAATCTAGCGGCGGGATTCCTCGGCGCATAAATCGTATTTGTGAGTTAAGCCTCCTGACAGGATTCACTCACAAAGCCACGATAATCGATGTTGGCATTATCCAGGCCCAGACCTCGACTTTAGGCGTTGAAATTACCAGGCACGGCCAAGATAAAAAGATATCTACCCCCAGGCAGGAGGAGATAGCAAAACAACCTCTTAAGGCGCAAGGAAATGAAAAGGAGGCTGAGCAGTTTTATCACAATGGCCTTGTTTTGGCAGAAAACATATTTAATCGCGCAGAAAAAGATGAGTTATTGGATTATAAGGCCGTTGATCTTTTTATCGAGCAATTAATCGAGGCGCTAAAAAAAGACGATCGCAATTTAATAAAATTGGCCAACAAGGATAACGAACAGGCGTATTTATATTGCCATATATTAAATGTGACTATACTTTCCCTTATAGTTGGAATAAAGCTGGGGTTTGATCTTCAGGAACTCACTGATTTAGGAAGGGGTACGTTCCTGCATGATATCGGGTTTGTTAGATTTAAAGGCATTATTTTAAAGTCCGCTATATTACTCCAGCACGAACATGAAGAACTTAAGAAGCATCCCGTTTATTCAAAGCAAATTTTGGAGCAGGCAAAATTTCTTCCTGAAATAGTAAGGAGTATTGCTTTTTCCCATCATGAGCGCCTGGACGGCAGCGGTTATCCAGAAGGGCTTAAGGCAGACCAATTACAGGATTCGGTAAAAATTGTTTCTGTGTGCGACGCCTTTGAGGAGATGACCCATCTTCGGCCTTGGAAAGAAGCGGTTAGCCCTTATGAGGCAATGAAGGTGATTAAAAATGAGACAGTTAGATTATTTGATCCCAATATAGTAAAGGCCTTAGTGGAAAAAATTTCTGTTTATCCTATAGGAAGTCTGGTCAAGCTCAATAACCAGGAGATTGCTGAAGTAGTTGATGTTGAAAGCGGTTTTCCGCGCTTTTTAAATATCCTTTATAGCCCTTCTGGAAGTAAATTGGAAAAAGGCCGCCCAGTTGATCTTTTTGACTACCCCAATCTTTATATAGAATCTGCGACCGCTGCTTCTGGGGCCAGGCTAAATACCGCCTCAAATGAGGATAAGGTCCATAAAGAAAACAATTGACACAGGCTATATATATTTATATAATAACTAAAGTAGGTTTATAATAGGCTGTCATGAAAGTCGTTCCAGCCTATGATTCCAGTGATTTTAAAAAAGATTACAGCGATTTATCTTCGAATACTAATCTTTGGAATCTATTCTTAATCTCTGTAATCAAGGGCTGAACGATTTTTGTGAAGCCCTATTTATAAAGGAAAGGAGGATTAGATATGAAAGGAATTTCTAATCTATTTGTAGTAGCAGCGATGATTTTACTTCTAGTGGCAGCGATTTCTCGCGTGACTATGAATCCGGTCTATGGGGTAGCGTCGCAATCGCTTTTAATTCTGACCAATACCTTTCTCCTGTTGGGCATAACTATGATGCTATTAGAAGGACAGAAGAAGAAATAGCAGTCTATCCTGGTTTAGATTATTTCATATTTTAAATACATAAGAATAAAAGAATATATGCCTGTCTCACCGTCAGGCAGCAACGTAAATAGATGCGCCCCTTATGAATAGGCTTTCAAGTGGGGCGAAGATGCCCGTTTAATAAGACGGGCATCATTATTTATATATGGTTATAAAAAAGAAAATCATTAATTGGCTAAGAAAACAGTTAAAAGATTCAGGTAGAAATGGCTTTGTTGTGGGCTTAAGCGGAGGCCTGGATTCAAGCGTTAGTGCCTTTTTATGCAAACTTGCTGCAGGTACTAAAGTCCTGGGATTGATTCTGCCCTGTCATAGCCAAAGGCAAGACCTGGATGATGCAAGGTTTCTGGCGAAAAAAATCAGGATAAAGACAAAGGAAGTCAACGTATCAAAGATTTATGATGCCCTGATTCGAGTTTTGCCGTCGGCAAATAAACTAGCCAAGAGCAATCTCAAGCCACGGCTACGCATGTTAGTCTTATATTATTTCGCTAATAAGATGAATTATCTTGTCTGCGGAACGAGCAATAAGGTTGAACTTATGACAGGTTATTTTACTAAACACGGAGACGGGGCCTCGGATATTATACCATTAGGAGATTTGTTAAAAGGCCAGGTGGTTAATTTAGCCAGGGAATTGGGGATACCCAGACGCATTATCGACAGACTTCCTACAGCCGGGCTTTGGCCTGGCCAGACTGATGAGGCAGAGATGGGGATAAGTTATAGTGAATTGGATGATATCCTAAGTCGGCTAGAAAATAAAAAGAAACAGGTTATTTCAAGAGAAAAGGTAAGTAAAGTAAATAGGATTATTAAAGGCTCCGAGCACAAAAGGCAGGGGCCGGGAATATGTTATGTATAAAAAGATTGCAACCGCAAAGATCGCAAAGATGACCAGGATGACTGAGGATGAAATCAATACTCTCAGTAAAAAGATAATTGGTTTGACAATTGAAGTCCATAAGAATCTAGGCCCGGGTTTTGTAGAGAAGATATATCAGAAAGCCCTTGTCTATGAATTAAAAAAGAATGGGATTAATTTTGTAGAAGAAGCAAATATAGGAGTTCATTATAAAAACTTAGAATTGGGGTATCAACGTATAGATTTTATGATAGAAAATGAAGTTATGATAGAGTTAAAATCTGTATCGGAAATAAATGAAATACATGAGGCGCAAATGATATCTTATCTTAAAACAACAAATAAGAGGCTAGGGCTGATATTAAATTTTGCTAAGAAAAGACTGGATATAAAAAGAATTGTAAATAATCTTTAAGTTATAAATGAATAATTTTCCGCAAAATCCGCAAAAATTTTGCGTTATTTGCAAAGAGCGCTTATTTTAGGGATTATTTTGCGTTTTTTTTTTGCGGTTGCAAGGGAGGGAAAGATGGACAAGATATTAGAATTATTAGAAAACGATGCGCGTATTAGCCCCGAAGAGATTGCCGGACTCACCAAGAAAAAAACAAATAAGGTAAGAGAGGCGATAAAGAAATACGAGAAGGACGGGGTCATTTTAAAGTATAAGACCGTAATCAATAAAGAATTGATGCGCGATCGCGATTCTGGCGTTAGAGCGCTTATTGAGGTAAATGTCGTGCCTCAGAAAGACTTAGGGTTCGACCATTTGGCAGAGCGTATTTATCAGTTTCCTGAGGTAACCAGTTGTTATCTCCTCTCAGGGACCTATGATCTGCTTTTAGTGGTTGAGGGTCGTGATATTCACACCGTAGCTAGTTTTGTAGCCGAGAAACTTTCGCCCATGGAAAATGTACGCGGTACCGTGACGCACTTTTTATTAAAGAAATATAAAGAAGACGGAGTAATTCTAAAGAGAAAAGAAGAAAATAAAAGAATAGCAATATCGTATTGAGTTTAAGAAAAGTTACTAAAGGTTACTGAAAGTTACTACGCTTCGCTGTTACCAAAAGTTACGTAACCCTTAGTAACAAGACTTTTTTAAGCCGGCATTTAGTAATCCATAGTAACCAATAGTAACAAAAATGAAAATGATTATTTCTAAAAAAGTTCAAGAGATGCAACCCTCGGGTATCCGGGCATTCTTTGATTTGGTCCTGGGGATGAAGGATGTTATCTCTCTGGGGGTCGGTGAGCCTGATTTTGTCACGCCCTGGCAGATCCGCGAGGCCGGGATTTATTCCCTGGAGCAGGGCTACACTAGTTATACCTCAAATAAAGGGCTTTATAAGTTAAGGCTAAGCATCAGTCGTTATCTAAAAAACAGATACAGCCTTAATTATAGCCCGGAAGATGATATCCTGATTACCGTAGGAGCAAGCGAAGGTCTGGACCTTGCTTTAAGGGCACTAATTAATCCAGGCGATGAAATCCTGATTCCTGTTCCAAGCTATGTTTCTTATGGTCCGCTTACAGAGCTCGCAGGTGGCGTACCTGTTTATATTGATACCACAAAGACCGGTTTTAAACTTACGCCAAGACTATTGGAAAAATTTGTCGGCCCAAAGCCCAAGGCCATTATCTTAAATTATCCCACAAATCCCACAGGAGTTTCTTACACTAGGAAAGAATTAGGCCAGCTTAATAAAATATTACTTAAGAATAAAATACTCTGTATTTCTGATGAGATCTATGGGGACCTTACTTACGATTTTGAACATGTGCCTTTTGCGGTTTTACCCGGCGCAAAGAAAAACACTATTTGTCTTAACGGTTTTTCCAAAGGTTATGCTATGACCGGATGGCGCGTTGGTTTTGCCTGCGGGTCCTCAGACGTAATTAGCGCAATGACCAAGATCCATCAATATACCATAATGTGCGTTCCGATAACCAGCCAGATGGCTGCATGTGAGGCGCTGGTCAGCGGAAGAAAATCCGTCGAGGAAATGAAAAAGGAGTACCTGAGACGCCGGGAATTCATCTGGCAGGGCTTAAATAAAATCGGCCTGAAGTGCACCAAGCCCCAAGGTGCTTTTTATATATTCCCTTCTATGAAATCCACCAACTTGAGTTCTTTAGAGTTTTCCAGACGCCTTCTTAAAGAGGAGAGTGTTGCGGTTGTGCCCGGAGTCGCATTCGGGGCCTGCGCAGAAGGCTACATCCGTATCTCTTATGCCTCAAGTTTAGATAGTCTTAAAGAGGCCTTGGAGAGGATGAAGAGGTTTGTCGGAAAATTTTAAGAGACTAATTTTTGGCGAGAAATTTTAATATTTCTTTGGCTGCGCGCTCGGTAGCTCCTGAAGAACCCAGTTGGCTTTTTAAGAAACGGAGTTCCCTTTTTAAAGCCGCGATTCTTTCTGAATCCCCAAGAATGGATAAAACTTCCCTGGCGATTTTACCGGGCCTTGCCTGGTACTGGATAAATTCAGGGATAAATTTCCTTCCCATAATTACATTTACTAATCCTACGTAGGGAATTTTAATTGCCCACCTTAAGTATAATCCGGTTAAAAAATTTACCTTATAGACAATAACCATAGGTTTTTCCAGTATTGCCGTCTCAAGTGTGGCGGTTCCCGAGGCGACAATGGCCAGGTTTGATGCATTTATCCCTTCATAGGTCAGGTTGTTGATGAGCTTCGTATTAATCTGGGGGTATCTTGCCATAATGGCCTGAAACAACCCTTCTTTTAAAGAGGCGGATTTTAAAATCAGAAATTGACTTTCGGGTAATTTTTTAGAGATAAGCCTGGCTGTCTCAAGCATTATCGGAAGCAGCGTCCTTACCTCTGTTTCTCTTGAGCCGGGCAGCATAGAAATGGTGGTATTTTTTTTATCAAGTAAAAGTGAGTTTAATAACTCATCTTTATTAAAATTAGTTTTAACAATATCTAGAAGCGGATGGCCGACGAATACGGCATCAACCCCGTAAGACTGATAAAAGGTCTCCTCAAACCTCAGGATAACGATCATCTTATCAACATATTTTTTAATCTGTTTTATGCGCGACCTTCCCCAGGCCCAGACCTGCGGAGAGATGTAGTAGATTAGAGGGATATTTCTTTTTTTGACCTCTTTGGCCAGGCGAAGGTTAAATCCGGGGTAGTCCACGAGGATAACCAGGTCAGGTTTTATTTCATCGATCTTATAAAGCAGTTGCCGGAAGATCTCCTTGAACTTAGCGAGATTTTTTAAGACCTCAAAGATTCCTACTACCGCAAGGTCGATGGTGTTGTAATAGATATGGACGCCTGCCTCCTGCATCTTAGTCCCACCCAGACCAAAGAATTCCATATTGACGTTGCTAGCGCTTTTTAGGGATTTGACCAGGAGGCTGGCGTGTAAATCCCCGGAGGCCTCACCGGCCACTATAATAATTTTCTTAGACATATTTTAATGACTAATTACTAAATCCCTGCCTGACGGACCTTAGGAATTTTACTTTGTAAAATTCCTAAAGACTTTAGTCCCGGAAATTCTACGAATTTCTCGGGGCAAGCAGGCTAATTTCTAATTAATTTTTTAATGTCTAAATGTCTAATGCGAAATTATTCATTTAAGAATTTAAGCATTCATTAGGCATTCGGCATTAGGAATTAGAAATTTTGATCAGTTATTTCATCCTTATTTTCTACCAGATTTCTCGATATTCCGACGGATCTTCTCTTTAATCTTTAAGGCTACAGATAGCGCTTTAAAGGCCTCGATGCCGGAAACCGTGGGGCATTGACGGCTGGCGACACAGTCGAGAAAGGAATGCAGTTCTCTTTTCAGAGGGTGCTGGTCTTTTTCAACAGGAAGCTGGGTTTTATGAATTTTACCGCCTATCTTTTTATAGACATCCGCCGCCTGGTTTTTGTAATCCAAAGATATATAGGTATCTTCTAAAAAAATCCTGAATTTACGCATGGGTTCGTCGCTGATACGGCTGGCGGTCAGATTACAGACACAGCCGTCCTTAAAGACCAGCCGGGCATTGGCAATATCTTCAAAAGGCGTCAGGACATTTACGCCCACAGCAGAGATTTCTTTAATTTCGGATTTTACCAGGCCCAGGATAATATCGATATCATGGATCATCAGGTCTTCGACCACGCCGATATCCAGGGACCTGCCGGGAAACGGGCTTAAGCGGTGACATTCGATAAAACGGGGGTGTTTGGCTATTTTTGAGACCGCCAAAAAAGCGCTGTTAAATCTCTCAACATGGCCGACTTGTAAGATGAGCTTGTTTTTTTGGGCGAGTTTGATTAATGAGGCAGCATCAACAAGGCCAGTGGTAATGGGTTTTTCAATGAGGACGTCAATTCCGTGCCTAAGGCAGTCTTTGGCGATTTCATAATGGGTGATGGTGGGGGTGGCGATACTGACTGCCTTTACCTTGCTAAATAGCGTTCGGTATTGGCTAATGCTATTTACATTTAGAGTTGAAGATGCCTCCTTAAGCCTATGTTCATCAATATCCGAGATAGCCACAAGCTCGGCCTGGGGCAGTTGTTTATAAGTCTGGGCATGCCGAAGCCCTAAATAGCCTACTCCGATAACTCCAACTGGGATTTTTTTTACCATAACGCTAATTTTCGCTAGATCTTTCGCGAATTAACGCTAATATCTAAATTCGCGACCATTAGCGTTAGATTCGCGTGTATTCGCGTTTAATAGTATCAAAACATTAGACAAAAGTCAATGCATATGATAGTATTATAAGGCTTAATATTGCTAGGATATTAAAAGGAGCTATAAGAGGATGAGTGAATTTTCCCGGTTACTTAAGTTCGTAAAGCCGCATCGGGCGGAATTCAACCTGGCCATTGTCTTTATGGTCTTATCGGCCTTTTTGGAAAATATCCAATTAGCCATGATGATCCCCATACTGGATAAGGTCTTTTCCAATAGGTCAATAGTCGTATCGGTTAAATTACCCGATTTTTTAAATAATTTGATAGTCTTTTTAAACGGCCTGGCCCCACTTGAAATGATTAAGCTGATGGTCATAGTAATCCCCGTCTTAATCCTTATTAAGGGAGTTGTCACCTATTTTCATAGTTATTTTATGTCTGATATCGGCCAGCTTGTAGTAAGGGATATCCGTAATTCCCTATATAAAAAGATACAGTCCTTGTCTTTGGAATATTTCACCCATAAAAGAGGCGGAGAGATTATGTCAAGGATAACCAACGACGTGAGGCTCGTCGAGAATGCGGTTTCTTACGGCATAACCGACCTGGTTTATCAGTCCTCCTTAGTGGTCCTCTATACTTTCTGGGCATTTTATATCAATTGGAAGATAGCGGCTATTAGTTTTATCTTATTACCTTTAATAAGTTTCCCGATCATAAAAGTAGGCAAGATCCTAAGGAAACTCTCTGAGAAGGCCCAGATTAAAATGGCTGATATAAGCTCTCTTTTATATGAGACTATTTTAGGGGTTAGGATCGTCAAGGCATTCTCTATGGAAAACTACGAGATAGAGAAATTCGGCAGGAATAACCAGGATTATTATAAAATTGCTATTAAATCGATAAAACGCAATCTCTTTTTAGGGCCTCTCACTGAATTTATCGGAGCAATAATAGGTGTATTCCTGCTTTACTGGGGAGGTAGAGAGGTTATTGCCGGCAGGATGTCGTTCGGGACATTTTCTTTCTTTTTGGCCTGTCTTTTAATGTTAATCCGGCCGTTTAAGAAATTAAGCCAGGTAAATTCCATTAATCAGCAGGCCCTGGCAGCCTCAAGGCGCATCCACGAGGTATTGGATACTCAGCCCAAGGTTGTAGAAACCGGCGCGGAGGATACCCTGCCTAAATTTGATAAGGACATAGTCTTTAAGGGGGTATCCTTCAGGTACGAACAGGAAGAAGTCCTTTCTGATATTGACCTAGAGATACACGCCGGCGAGGTAGTTGCTATTGTGGGGCCAAGCGGAGTCGGAAAAAGCACGTTAGTAGATCTGATACCGCGTTTTTACGACCCGCAAAAAGGAGAGATTTTAATCAACGGTTTTAATCTTAAAGAGGTAACCTTAAAATCCCTGAGACGAGAGATAGGCATAGTCACTCAGGAGACCATCCTTTTTAATGACACCATAAAGGCAAATATCGCCTATGGAAATCCCCAGGTTTCTATCGGTAAGATAATGGAGGCAGCCCAAAAGGCCTATGCCCATGAGTTTATTTCTAAGTTACCGCTTGGCTATGATACCCTTATCGGTGACAGGGGAATGAAGTTATCAGGAGGAGAAAGGCAGCGTATAGCCATTGCCCGCGCCCTTTTAAAAGATCCTTCCATACTTATCCTCGATGAAGCGACCTCTCAACTAGACAGCGCCTCAGAGAAGATAGTACAACAGGCCCTGGATTCCTTAATCGCCAATCGCACAGTATTTATTGTGGCACATAGGCTTTCTACGGTAAGGAACGCTACCCGCATCGTGGTCATGGATAAAGGCAGGATTAAGGAAATAGGCAGTCACGAAGAGCTCCTTAAAAAAGGCGGCCTGTACCAGCGGCTTTATCAGCTGCAATTAGAGCAATAATCGCAATCCATTCGACTGTGCTCTACTTCGACAAGCTCAGTATTCGCCCTGAGCGAGCTCGCCAGAGGCGAGCGAGTCGAAGGGCTCAGGATTGCGTCCTGAGTGTAATCGAAGGACGCAAAATTACCGCAAAACCGCAAAAGTCAGCAAAACTGCAAATTTATTTCTGTACTTTTGCGTCCGCCTTCGCTGAAGTGCTTTCGCCTTCAGCTACAGCGGACTGCCCACCGAAGCTTTAGCGAAGGTGGGCGTCTTTGCGGTAAGGTATTTTTAGCGCTTTGATGGTTTTTTGCGCCTTTGCGTTAAAAAATTACTTGCCAAGCCAAATAAAATAAGGTATATTACTAAAATCGGCAATTTTGGATTAAGCAACTAAAACTTACAACATAAGGCTGTTTATAATTGAATTTACACCGCTAAAACGCAAAATTACCGCAAAAGCGCAAAGAATATGTTGATAATAATATTTTTGCGTCTTGGCGGATTTTTGCGTCTTTGCGGTATCAGAGGTTATTTTTCAACAGTCTTTACATTGGAGGTGTAAATTTGGCTACAGAATTACTAAAACAACTGCTGGCGGCAGGGGTTCACTTTGGACACCAAAAGAAACGCTGGAATCCCAAGATGAAGGACTATGTTTTTGGGGAAAAAAGCGGGATTTATATCATAGATCTTGAAAAGACCGTGATATCTTTAAACAAGGCGAGAGTTTTCTTAGAGGATTTAGCTGCAAGCGGGAGCAAGGTATTATTAGTAGGCACCAAGAGACAGGCCCAGGATATAATAAGAGAGGCTGCCAAAAAAGCAAATATGTTTTATATTGACCAGAGATGGGTTGGCGGGATGATGACCAATTTTAAGACCATAAAAAAATCTATCAATCGCTACAAAGAGATTAAGAAGATGCAAGCGGACGGTCTATTTGAGGTTCTTGCTAAAAAAGAGGTCTCCAGCCTGACCAAAGAGATGGAACGCCTAAGAAGGAGTTTTGCTGGTATCTTGGATATGGAGAATTTACCTTCGGCCATTTATGTCGTTGATCCCAATAAAGAAAAGACGGCGATCTTTGAGGCGAGGCGCCTTAAGATTCCGGTTGTGGCATTAATTGATACCAATTGTAATCCTGAAGGTATTGACTATCCCATACCCGGCAATGATGATGCCATAAAATCCATCCAGACTATTACCTCTTTGGTAAGCGACAGCCTTGTTGCAGGAAGAAAAAGATTTCTTGATAACCTGCAGGTGAAAGAAGAGATCCGGGTGAAGGCGCAAGAAGAAAAAGAAGGGGCAGTAGAGTTAAAGCCCATTGAACTGGATGTTAAGTTAGAGAAATTGGAAACAGAGGTATTGGAAGAGGCGAAACCCGCAAAGGCAAAGCCTCATGTCAAGAAAGTCAATCCTAAATCCAAAGAAGAGGTTTGAATCTATGGAGATATCTGTAGAATTAATTAAAGAACTGCGCAATCTTACTGGCGTCGGGGTGAATGATTGCCGCAGCGCCCTTAAGGAAACAAAAGGAAATATTGAGAAGGCTATAGAGGTTTTGCGTAAAAAGGGCCTTGAGACTGCGAAAAAGAAACAGGATCTCGTGGCTAAACAAGGAAGAGTCGAATCCTATATTCATATGGGCGCAAAACTCGGCGCCATGGTTGAGATTAACTGCCAGACTGATTTTGTGGCTAAGACGGACGAATTTATCAATTTTGCCAAAGAAGTGGTTATGCAGATAGTTGCCATGAATCCCCAGTATATAAAACAAGAAGATGTCCCGAAGGATCTGCTCGGCAAAGAGACGGATGCCGAAAGATTTTACCAGACGCATTGTTTACTGGAGCAGCCTTTCATCAAAGACCAGAGTCTTAAGATAAGAGACAGGCTGCATGCCTTAATCGCTAAAACCGGAGAAAATATTGTTATCAGAAGGTTTGCTCGTTTTCAATTAGGCCAGGAGTAGTCTGGTTGAAAAAAATATTGGATTTGATTACAGTGATTTTTCCCGCCACAAAGATTGGCGGGTCCGCCAAAGCATTATGGCGGAAAAACCGATTACAGGTATTTAATCACTGTAATCTAAATTAATCTCAGGAATCATTTTTAATAATGACAAAAAAACCCAGATATAAAAGAGTTGTCTTAAAGTTGAGCGGCGAGGCGCTGCAGGGCGAGAAAAATTACGGCATTGATTATAAGACCTGCCGTTCTATCGCCACCCAGATTAAAGAGATAATCCACTTAGGCGTACAGGTGGCAGTGGTTGTGGGAGGGGGCAATATCTTCCGCGGTCAAGAAGGCGAAGTCGACGAAGGCATGGACCGCTCTGTTGCGGACTATATGGGGATGCTGGCCACAGTAATAAATGGCCTGGCCCTACAGGATACACTAGAGAGACTTGGTGTTCCCACAAGAGTACTGACGGCCATCGAGATGCATGAGGTGGCTGAGCCATATATCAGGCGAAGGGCTCTTCGGCATTTAGAAAAAGGCCGTGTGGTTATATTTGTCGCCGGGACAGGTAATCCTTATTTTACCACGGATACTGCTGCAGCCCTTAGGGCTATGGAGATAAAGGCAGATGTTATTTTAAAGGCAACCAAAGTAGACGGGGTATACTCTAGAGACCCGCTTAAATATAGGTCAGCCAAGAAATTTAATAGCCTTAGATACATAGAGGTGCTTAAAAAAGGCCTCAAGGTAATGGATGCTACGTCGATTAGCCTTTGTATGGATAATCGTCTGCCTATAATTGTCTTTAATCTCAACCTACCTGGAAATATCAAACGGGTCATCCTGGGAGAGCATATCGGGACAACAGTAAAATAAGAACCATCATTCTTTTTTCCAGGTTTTTAGAATAAAAAATTGAGGTGCCAAAATGAATATAAAAGAATTGATGAGTCATTCAGAAGAAAATATGAAAAAGGCCTTGGAGTCGACTCGGAGGGAATTTTCGGAGATTCGTACTGGCCGGGCATCTCCTACTCTTGTAGAAGGCCTGCATGTGGAGTATTACGGCTCGCATCTTCCTTTAAAGCAGGTAGCGTCAATTTCTGCCCCAGATGCCCATCTCATTGTAATCCAGCCCTGGGATGTTACAGTCTTAGGCGAGATAGAAAAAAAGATTCTGGCTTCTAATCTAGGCATAAACCCCGCTAATGACGGAAAAGTGATAAGATTAGCAGTGCCGCCTTTATCTAAAGAAAGACGCGAGGAGTTAGTGAAAGTTGTGCATAAGATGGCCGAAGAAGGCAGGGTCTCTTTAAGGACGATCCGGCGGGACGCTATTGAAGCAATAAGAAAACTAGAGAAGGACTCTGCGATCACCGAGGATGACCGCTTCCGATATCAGGATGAGGTCCAGAAGATTACGGATAAGTACATTGAGAAGATTGATTCTCTTTTAAAAGAAAAAGAAGAAGAGATAATTAAATTCTAAACCTTTGACTTAAAACTTTAAACTAAGATTTACCCCTCGGCTCAAATGAATAAGATGCAGAGCCTCGGGGTGAAATTTTACTTTGTAAAATTTCAGGGCCACTAGCTCATCTGGTAGAGCACCACCCTTTTAAGGTGGGTGTGCCGCGTTCGAGCCGCGGGTGGCTCATTAAAATTTTAGAAATAAAATTTTAATCCCGAGTAGAGACGGTGCAAAAGTTGTCTGCGAGGGACAGCAGATTTAGCGCGGACGTGGCGGAACTGGCAGACGCGTATGGCTTAGGACCATATGGGGAAACTCATGGGGGTTCAATTCCCTCCGTCCGCAAGAATGACTAAATAGCGAAAGAAGGTTCTCCCGAATGCAGAAACTTCGTAAGAATATCTTCGGGATCCCGCCAACAAGCTAATAACTTATTGTAGCGGGAAAATCCTCTTCCGCCCATAAAGAATTTTCATATTGTTAAACTGTTAAACTGCTGTATTGTTTAAAGTTATCAATTTGACACATTCGGCGACAAGTCCCAAGGCTTGACCTTGGGGACTTAAGAGCCGATGTGCCGAAGGCACAAAAGAAAAGCAAGGGCTTGTCGCTCTCAGTGTCAACACTGAGGATGCCCAAGAAGAACTGAATATTCAGAAAACAAGCCCCGATGCTTGCCATCGGGGTATACGAAGCGTTGACAATTTAGCAATATGGCAATAGAAGTCATGCGGCGGTAATTCAGTGGCTAGAATGCCTGCTTGCCAAGCAGGATGGCGTGGGTTCAAATCCCATCCGCCGCTCTTTAGAATCAAATAAAATTTAAGCATGTTTATCATAAAACAAAGGGGAGGCAGCAAATGTTGATGATGGATTTCTTGAGTAAAAAGGCAATATCTGCAGATCTAAAAGGCACAAATAAAGAAGAGATAATCAGAGAACTCGCAGATCTTCTTATCAATGCCGGTGAGATCGAAAAAAGAGATAAGGCTAAAATCGTCGATACCCTTCTTGCGCGAGAGGCGCTAGGCTCTACGGCCATAGGACAAGGCGTAGGCATTCCCCACGGCAAGACTGATTGCGTCCAGAAGCTGGTGGGCGCATGCGGTATATCTCAGAAGGGGGTTGACTTCGATTCCTTAGATGGAGAGCCCGTATACATCTTTTTTCTTTTGTTGGCGTCCACAGATTCTGCAGGGCCTCATTTAAAGGCGTTGGCACGCATATCCCGCCTTTTAAAGGATAGATATTTCAGGGAAAGCCTAAAAGGCGCAAAAGACGATAAGGCTATCATTAAGATTATCACCCAGGAAGACGAGAGAAAGATTTAATATTTTTCAGTTAACTATTAATCTTTGCATAACCAATGCACGAATTCTCACAAATTGCCCCGAATGTAGTGATTTCTTAAGAATCACTTCGGGATCCTGAAGCTAAACATAAGCAATTGCTTCATTCGGGACACACGAATTCTCACGAATAAATTCCAACGATAAATTCGTGTTTATTTGTGTGTAATCAGTGTTCATTTGTGTTCCATTAGTTTTGCCATTATCAATAAAATGCCAACACTTAGCAAAAAAGTCATTATAAAAAATAAACAGGGTTTACATGCCAGGCCCGCGGCCTTGTTTGTACAACTGGCCAATAAATTTGACTCTGCCATAGCGGTAAAAAAAGACAATGAGGAAGTAAATGGCAAATCTATTATGGGCATATTGATGCTTGCTGTAGAAAAAGGCAGTTACATTCAAATTATAGCCCAAGGCGAGGATGCTGACGAGGCGGTCAAAGAATTAGAGAATTTAGTCAGTAAAGAGGAATTATAGAGAAATTTCTGGAAAAGACATAATTTCACACAAATCCACACGAATTTTTATCGAATCTGCACGAATTGCGTCTGTGAATAATCTGTGTAAATTCGGATTTTCCTGCCTGCCGGCAGGCAGGGATTCGTGAGAATTTGTGCTAAAAAATAGTTTTTTAAACCCATAAAGATATGAACGAACAATTAAAAGGGATACCGGCGGCTCCAGGCGTAGCAATTGGCAAGGCCTTTGTCTTAAAGCCAAAAGAGGAATTTATTGTACCCAGAAAGGAGATCGCCGACGACCAGGTACCCCTTGAGATCGCACGGCTTGAAGAGGCCTTAATCGATACGCGCCACGAGATTTTAGAAATCCAGAAAAAGATTTCGCAAGAGATGGGCGTTGATGAGGCCCAGATATTTGAAGCACATTTATTGGTTATTGAAGACCGCATGCTCATCGATGAGATAATCTCGCGCATTAAAAGAGAAAGATTGTCTGTGGAGTATGTATTTTCCGAGGCGCTTAAAAAATATATCCAGGTATTTTCTAAAATAGAAGACGAGTACTTAAGAGAAAGGGTGGCAGATATTAGCGATGTAGGAAGGCGCGTCCTGCAGCATCTTTTAGGAAAGGCCCCTAAGGGATTTGAGGCCTTAGGCGAGGGGATAATCATAGTCGCCCATGATCTTTCTCCGTCGGATACAGCATCGATGTATAAGAAAAGTGTTCTTGCCTTTGCTACGGACATCGGCGGTCGGACTTCGCATACGGCGATTATGGCCAAGAGCCTTGAAATCCCGGCAGTGGTAGGTGTTGAGAATGCCACAGTAAGAATCAGGTCCGGTGATTTACTCATAGTCGACGGGAGCCAGGGCATAGTAGTTATTAATCCCGATGAAAATACTGTAGAGGCCTACCGCCTGGAAGAATACAAATTCCAGGATCTTTCTAAAATATATTCGAATCTAAAAGATTTAGCCGCCCAAACTAAAGACGGCAAGAAAGTGAAACTTGCGGCTAATATCGAATTACCCGAGGAGATCCCTTCTGTTATCGAATACGGTGCCGAAGGAATCGGCCTGTATCGGACGGAATACTTTTATATGAATAGGAAGGATCTGCCCAGCGAAGAAGAACATTTCGCTGCCTATAAGGCAGTTATCGAGAAGATTTCCCCTCATTCTGTTATTATCCGCACTATCGATTTGGGAGGGGATAAATTCTTATCAAGTCTCAGTGTGCCGCGGGATATGTTGCCGTTTTTAGGCTGGCGGGCAATCAGGTTCTGTTTAGCACGTCCGGATATCTTTAAGACGCAACTGCGCGCTATACTGCGTGCCTCGGCAGCCGGAGAAATAAAGATAATGTATCCGATGATTTCGGGATTAGAGGAATTGCAGCAGGCAAACGCCTTATTAGATGAGGCCAAGGGAGAATTAAGAAAAGAGGGCAAACCCTTTGATGAAGATATCCAGGTCGGGGCGATGATCGAGGTGCCTTCGGCGGCAATGATCTGTGATATCCTGGCAGAAGAGGCGAATTTTTTCAGCATCGGTACAAATGACCTTATTCAGTATTCACTTGCGGTTGACCGCACCAACGAAAAAATCGCCTATCTTTATGAGCCGGCCCATCCGGCAGTTTTAAGACTGATCAAAAATATTATTGATGCAGGCCACCAGGCAGGAGTTTGCGTAGGGATGTGCGGAGAGATGGCCGGTGAACCGGAGTTGGCGCTTTTGCTTTTAGGGCTAGGACTGGATGAGTTTAGCGTCTCACCTTCTTTAGTTCCCAAGATTAAACACGTGGTTAGATCAGTAACCATGAAAGAGGCCCAGGGAATTGCAAAACAGGCGCTTACCCTGTCCACCGGTACGGAAGTTGAGGAATACACGCGTAAGAGGCTTAAAGAATTATTAAATCATGCTTAGCACAAAAATCCTCGATAATATTAAGAAAATTCGCGCATTAGATAAATCAGGGATGCTCGAGTCTCTAAATGGATTTCCTCGGCAATGTCTCGATGCCTTGGATTTAGCTAAAAGGATTAATCTTAAAGTTAACTTAAAAGGCATTAATAAGATAATATTCGCCGGCCTGGGTGGTTCAGCAATAGGCGCTGATTTAGTTAAATCATTTTTAATAAAAGAAGCGAGTCTCCCAATAATTGTGATTCGCGATTACTGGCTGCCAGAGTATATTGATAAAAATAGTCTAGTTTTTGTCAATAGTTATTCTGGTAATACCGAGGAGACACTTAGCACATATTGCCAGGCGCGAAAAAAGAAGGCCAAGGTTATAGTAATATGTTCGGGAGGGAAACTCTTAGGTATGGCCAAGCATGACAGGATACCTTATGTGGTGATACCGTCTGGTTTCCTGCCACGCGCGGCTCTCGCTTATTCAAGCATCGTGCCTTTGGTAATTTTATCCAAAGCAGGTTTAGTAAAAGATAAAACAAGCCAGATAAAAGAAATGGCCAAGGCCATGGAAAGATTAAGAAACAACTCTCTTAATATAAAGATTAGCCAGGATAAAAATATAGCCAAAATCATAGCCAATAAATTATTCGGTAAGTTTGTTATTATCTATGGCGCGGCAGGGATTGTTGAGGCAGTTGTCACTAGATTCAGGGGCCAACTCGCAGAAAACTCAAAGATATTGTCTTTTAGCCATCTTTTCCCGGAGATGAATCATAACGAAATTGTAGGCTGGCAAAATCCCCGGCCTTTATTTAAAAACCTTGCGGTAGTTTTTTTAAGAGATAAAGACGATCACAAAAGGACAAAAATCCGTATGGATATAACTAGAGAGATTATTAAAAAAGAGGGCGCAGATGTTATCCAGATACATTGCAAAGTGCACTCTCTAATTTCAAAGATATTTTACCTTGTATATATATGCGATTTTATTAGTTTCTATTTGGCAATTTTAAATGGAGTCGACCCTACGCCTGTAGATAAGGTTACCTATTTGAAGAGACAATTGGCAAAGTTCAAGTAACCAGGAACCAGTAGCCAGTAACCAGATTTTTCTGGTTTCTGTACTCTGGTATCTGGTTTCTCCCGAGCGAAGTGAGGGACAGTGAAGGCATTAATCCTGGCAGCGGGTTATGGTACGCGTTTATATCCTTATACCAAGAATTACCCCAAGCCATTATTAAAAGTAAATAATCGTCCGATAATTGCTTATTTATTAGATAAGCTTGAAAGATTAGATAATCTTTCCGAGATTCTGATAGTGACCAACGACCGTTTTTATAAGTATTTCGAACGCTACCGCCAAACGTTAAAAATAAAAAATAGGATTAAGATTATAAACGACTGCACCAGGACTGCAGAGGAAAAATTAGGCGCAATAAGAGACATGGAGTTAGTATTTAGGGAAGAAGGCTTTGGCGAAGATTTTTTAGTTTTAGGGGGAGATAATTTTTTTAAAGAACCATTGGAGGAATTTATCCATTTTGCACGCAAGATTTCTCCGGCTTTAACTATTGGCGTGTTCGATCTTAAAGATAAGACCCAGGCCAAGCATTATGGAGTGGTTTCATTAAATCAAAAGAAGCGCTTAACTGAATTTTACGAAAAGCCTGATTTTCCTAAGAGCGCTCTTGTGGCTATGTGCCTTTATTATTTCCCCAAGAATAAGCTCCAACTTATTAATGAATATCTTATTAATCCTAAACATTTTTCCGATGCAATTGGAGCTTATATTAGGTGGTTGGTTAAAAATGATGAGGTGTATGGATTTTTATTCGATAAGTTATGGTTTGATATAGGTCATACCCATACTTTTGAAAGGCTAAAAGAAATTTTAAAATGAAGCCGCAACTTATGGAACAAGGTGAACATAAGTTGCTGGCTGAATTTACCCCCACACCAACTTTTGAAAAGGTATGGGGTTTCCATTAAAAGGTTAATTTTATAATCAAAACTAATTCTATGCCTCCAGCCTGATTACAAAAGTTGGTGTGGGGGTTCAACACCCGTTCGGGAATCTACGGGCGTAAGCCCGTAGAGGGATAGAACAATCCGCTGTCGTCCTTTGATATGGTAGAATAGCTCTGTGAAATATAAGAAACTGGGGCATTGCGTTTATTATGCGAA
>JAZDFF010000014.1:0-2034 GCA_043808095.1 Candidatus Omnitrophota bacterium | reverse complement strand
TGATGATTAAGAGAGCGGCTACGTATAAGTGTTTTATCCAACATAAATTTATCATAGTGCCTGCGCCATAAGAAATTCGGTTTGATAATGAATCCTTCTTTATCTAAAGTAAACCCGGTGTTTAAAAAATATGTTTTGATCCACTCTTTGGAAGGATAGCCCAAGCCCGGAGTATAGAAATCATAAGCGCCGAATTCCTTTTCCAGGTAACCCCAGCCAAGATCGAATGCTCCGTCGGGTATCTCTAAAGAAGACACTAGGGTAGCAGTAAATTTCTTAAAATCCGTGTCTTCGGAAAAACCCGCGGATTCCTGATTTTCCACAGAAAGCCTTACTCCCAGATCATTTATTTTATCAGTGATACTAAAGAGGCTGGACCAGGTCTTGTATTGGCCTCCTTTTAATTCTAAAATCCCCCCCTTTTTTTGTGGTTTTTTCAGGATAATATTTATGGCACCGCCAATTGCATCTGGGCCAAATAGCGAAGAACCCACGCCGGGAATTACTTCTATTCTTTGAATATCTTCTCGGGTTAAAGGTAAATCAGAATTGTAATGTCCGAGCTTGGGGTCATTGACACGCTGACCATCAATTAGAATCAGAACACCCTGATAGGTTGAGCCACGCAAAGAAAAATCTGTTTGTATGCCACTTTTAAGAGTTCGGCTCTGTAAATCTAAGGGCGATATATTTAATGACTCAATGAATGAATCAGAAGGAAGGTTTTTTAGATTATCGGATTCTAAAGAATGGGGATTCAAAAGGTGGATTTTACTTTTGGTAATAACTATAGGCTCTAAATCTACACCGCAGAATGCAAATTCAAAATAACTTAAAGATATGACAATTACAAAAAATAAACCGCACCTCTTAAACATAGATTTATTATAAAACAGGTACGGTTATTGTCAACTAAATTATATTTATTAGTTTACAATTACCTGCAATGTACTACATCGCCACTCATTACCTTCTGGGTAAGCCCAGAGTCATCTCTAATCAATAACCCGCCATCTATATCGATATCTAGAGCCTCGCCTTCAATGTGTTCCTTCTGGCAGACTACTCTTACTCTTCTACCAAGACTTACGCTCCAGTTCCGCCATTTATCGATAATGGGCTTGCCTCCTTTTTTCTGAAAGACAAGGTAATTTTCCTCTATTTTACGCAATATCTCTTGTAATAAATCCAAGCGGTTTACTTCTTCTTTCTTTTGCTCCTTTAAGGACGTGGCACCTGCGAAGAGTGTCTTTTTATCGTTATTCACATTCAAGCCAATACCTATAACCACAAAACGGCTTAAGTCTGTCTCGGCATTTAATTCAGTCAATATCCCGCCTAATTTTTTGTGATGTATTAATATATCATTCGGCCACTTTATCTGGCAAGTTAGACCAGTTTTTTCTCTTATTGCCTCACAGATACTGACAGCACTCATCAGGGTAAGCAAAGGTGTTTGATTGGGCAAAATCTTAGGCCTTAAGATTAAAGATAAATATATGCCTTTATATTTAGGCGAAAACCAATTTCTGCCTAATCTGCCTCGGCCTTTTGTCTGGGTCTCAGCTATTACAACTGTTCCTTCGCAAGAGCCTTTTATACCTAATTGCCAGGCCACATCCATACTTGAGGAAACTGTACCAAAATAGTAAATTTTTTTTCCGATAAACTTTGTATTTAGTTCTCTGGTTACCTCAAAAGGTACGAGCCTATCCGGAGAAGAAATAAGCTTGTATCCTAAATGCGGTACAGCCACGATATCGTAACCGGCATCCTTAAGTATCTGGATGTGCTTCCATAAAGCCTGCCGCGTTATCCCCAAACGGTGGCTGATCTGGTCGCCTGAGACATAGTCCGGTTTTCTTTTTAAGAAATCCAGAATCTTTTCTTGTATCATTATTTTTTCTCGTAAAGGGGAGACATCTGTCGTAGTTTTGCCGCAATTCCAGGAAGGTGTTCTAAAAGGTAGTCTATATCGTCTTCTTTTGTCCATCTACCTAAGGTTAGTCTTAATGAACCATGGGCAATTTCATG
>JAZDFF010000013.1:0-2247 GCA_043808095.1 Candidatus Omnitrophota bacterium | reverse complement strand
CTAACGCGAAAAGTTTAGCTTTAATAGTTGACGATCCCGATGCGCCGATGGGCACATGGGTTCATTGGGTTGTTTATAATATACCCATTATTTCTCGTATAGATGAAGACAGCATTCCCGGAGAGCAAGGCATTAATGATTTTAGACGTCAAGATTACGGCGGTCCTTGCCCTCCATCAGGCACTCACCGTTACTTTTTTAAAATCTATTGCCTCGATGCAGAATTAAATTTAAAAGCAGACCTTAGCAAGCAAGAATTAGAGAAAGCAATGCAAGGCCATGTACTCCAGAAGGCAGAATTAGTAGGACTGTATAAGCGGGCAGCGGGGTATTAAACTGATTATAAAAGGAGAGCTGAGATGGATAAATACAGGTGTATAGTTTGTGGTTATATTTATGACCCTGTTATAGGCGATCCTGATAATGGTTATCCTGCAGGTACAAGGTTTGAAGATTTGCCGGATAGCTGGACGTGTCCGGAGTGCGGAGTAGGAAAAGACCAGTTTGAAAAGATAAATTAGGGGGTGGGAATTGAGAAAGGTGGCGGTGTTAATTGAAGACCTTTATCAGGTTTTAGAGGTCTGGTATCCTTATTTGCGGTTGCGCGAAGAAGGAATCCAGACTGTACTGGTGGGAACAGGAAAAAAGACATATAAGAGCAAAGATGGCTATCCTGCAGAAGAAGAGCTCTCTATAAAAAAAGCAAAAGCAGATGATTTCGATGCGGTAGTCATCCCGGGCGGTTATGCACCGGATATCTTAAGAAGATACGCCGAAGTAAACAATTTTGTAATAGATATGTATAAAAAGAAAAAGCTAGTGGCGACAATCTGTCATGGGGGTTGGGTCCTTGTTTCTGCAGGGATTTTGAGGGGTAAGAAGGTAACTGGTTTTTATGCTATCAAAGATGATTTAATAAATGCGGGAGCAAAATTTATAGATAAAGAAGTGGTGGTGGATGGTAATCTCATTACCTCCCGCAATCCCTATGATTTACCGGCATTCTGCACTGAGATAATAAAAAAACTTAAAGAATAATAATGACAGTCGAATTAGAAGTAGAGATTAAAGAAATAATCCAGAGGACCTATAACATAAAGAGCTTCCGTTTGGAAGTTGACAATGGGATAGATTTTAAGGCAGGCCAATTCATGCAAGTCAGTTTAAAGACAGATCCTGAATTAAAAAGGTACCTATCCATTTCCAACTCGCCATCCGAAAAAGGCTATATTGAATTTACCAAGAAGATTACGGAGAGCGATTTTTCCACGACGCTAACCAGTTTAAAACCCGGTGACTACGTAAAAATAAAGTATCCTCTTGGCAATTTTACGCTGGATGAAACAAGTAAGAAAATTGCCTTTCTTTCAGGTGGGATAGGCATTACCCCCATAAGGAGTATCTGTAAGTTTGTGGTAGATAAAAACATCGGTACCGATATGGTGCTTATCTATGCAAACCGCACTATTAACGATATCGCATTTAGAGAGGATTTTGACCAGATGCAAAAGCAATACCCTAAAGTAAAAGTTGTTCATGTACTCTCTGAGCCGTCTGGCGAATTAATATCCCGGGCTGGTAGGGTCAATAGCCAGGTCATTGAAGAGGATATTCCCGATTATTTAGAAAGAAGGTTTTATCTCTGTGGTCCGCCAGCTATGGTTGAGGCCATGAAGAAAATACTTAGCGAAGAATTAATCTTACCCAAAGAAAATATTATTACAGAAAATTTTACCGGTTACTAAAGGAGAGATCGTCGATGCCTATTATCAAATTATTACCGGATATTTATTCCGTAGGGGTGGTGGATTGGGATGTGCGCACTTTCCACGGACACACCTATACCACAAAAAGAGGAACCACTTATAATGCCTACCTTATTTTGGACGATAAGGTTACCTTAGTGGATACGGTCTATGGTCCTTTTGCTGACGAGCTGATTGAAAATATCAAAAAAATTATACCTCCAGAAAAAATAGACTATATAGTTGCTAACCATGTGGAGACAGACCATTCCGGAGCGCTTCCTGCAATTATGAAGCTTTGCCCTAAAGCTAAAGTCCTGGGTACGGCAAAATGCAAGGAAGGGCTATTCCGGCATTATTATGGTAATTGGGATTTTCAGATAGTAAAGACCGGCGAGAAATTAAAATTGGGCAGGAGAACCTTGACTTTTGTTGAGGCACCCATGGTCCATTGGCCGGATAGTATGTTTACCTATTGCCCTGAAGACCAATTACTTTTACC
>JAZDFF010000012.1:0-55466 GCA_043808095.1 Candidatus Omnitrophota bacterium | reverse complement strand
ATGGATACAAAAACAAATAAATCAACTATTAAGAATCAATGGCTGGATAGAAGCCGGAAATCGAGTCTATAGATTAACTTATGCGAAATTAGAATCCAAGGTGCTTTTGCCTTTTTTGTATTACAACAAACATATTCCTTTTCTTAAGCGTAAACGAGATTTAATAACGTCATACTTATAATCTTTGCGGAGATGGCGGAACTGGCATACGCGTACGCTTCAGGAGCGTATGGGGTAACCCTTGAGGGTTCAACTCCCTCCCTCCGCACCATAATGTAGGGTTGACCCCAAAGACTCTTCCCTAAGGGGAAGAGCAGAAATTTTTCGGGGTAACGACAAGAAAAGGTGGACTTCATCTAAGGAGTTCACCTTTATTTTTTGGATAACCTCCAAAAGTATCCGCTTTTTCTCATGCCTGTCGAAATCTGCAAAAGTTTCTACAATGTTCTTAAGATAGAGAGAAACTTTTTCTGAAGACAAGCCAAAGTGTAACCTCTTTCTTAATTCTTCTTCAACTTGCCAGCGGCTGTGGGTTAGATCGTTTAATTCTAGCTCAATTTTCTCAAATTTCTCATTTAGTACGTTTAAAGTATAAGGTTTTGCGGCTTTCTGACTCATCCATTTTAATAACCCGTCTTTTTCTTTCGTGAGCGAAGCGATTTTATGGATAAACTTTTGCTGATCTGTTTTGAGAGAAGGTAGGGCTTTGCGATTTTCTTTCTTTAGGTTGTTAACGATTGCTTGTATTCTTGGTTTGTCTTCTGATAGCTTCTTTAATTCATTTATTACGCTAATCTCCAGAATATCAGCGCGGATATACCGTAAGGCGCAGTCTTTATAGTCAAGTCTTCTTGAGCAAGCATAATATTTATATTTGGCTTTACTCTCTGAGCCAGGATACGACATATGCATGGGTGCCCCACAGCCGCAGAAGATAAAACCTGTAAAGAGGTTGGGGCTCACAAACACGCGAGGTTTTAGTTTCCTTAGAGGCAGAGCTTCTTTTACTTGCTCAAATGCCTCTTCTTTGATAATCGGTTTGTGAGTCCCGGTTACTCTCTCGCCGCCCCTGACAATTACGCCCATATATGTTGGGTTAGTAAGTATATGATGCACGACGGTAAATTTCCATTTCTTGCCTGTCTTTGATTTTATGCCCTCAGTATTTAAGTATCTGGCTATATTTATCACTCCGTATTTTTTCTGTAGGTAGAGGTCGAAGATAAGGCGCACGATTTTTGCTTCTTTCTCAACGATTTGCAATTTACTATTTACTAACTTGTAGCCGAATGGCGCATAACCTCCAGGCCATAAGCCAGACTTTAACCTCTTATGAATTCCCATTGTTGTCCGTTGCATAATCAATTCGCGTTCGTATTGCGCGAATGAACCGAATTGATGAAACATTAACCGTCCTTCCGGCGTTGTTGTGTCGATGAGTTCGGTTATAGACTTAAAGCCTGCGCCGTTCTTGGCTAACTCTTCAACAATTTCAATTAGGTCTTTAAGGTTGCGCGATAATCTGTCTATTCTATAAACAAGGACGGCTTCAAATTGTCGCTGCGCCGCATCAGCCAGCATTCTTTCCAATGCTGGCCTGCGGCGGCTTGCGGCTGAGTAGCCGTCATCGTTATAAATTTGCGAGTGCGTC
Organism: Candidatus Omnitrophota bacterium; assembly: GCA_043808095.1. Lineage (GTDB taxonomy): Bacteria > Omnitrophota > Gorgyraeia > JAZDFF01 > JAZDFF01 > JAZDFF01. Next base: position 53,815 of record JAZDFF010000012.1, on the reverse strand, counting down.
CAGCCTTTACTTTTTATGAACTCTACAATTTTATCGGTTTGGGCGGCGAGAGAGTAACCTTCTTTGGCTTGTTCTTCAGTGGAAACCCGAATATACACGGCGCATTTCATAAAACACCTCCGCGTTATGCACTTTCGGGTTTCCGCAGATTTCGACAGGCAGGAGAAAAAGCGGGCTCTTTTGGAGGTTATCCAAAAAATAAAGGTGAACTCATCAAACGAAGTTCACCTTAGTATAAATTTGCCCCAAAATTTTCTCTTGCCTTATAAGGCAAGAGGCTTCGGGGAAATACTACTAAATGGTGCCGAGGGAGGGAGTTGAACCCTCACGACCTTTCGGTCACGGGTTTTTGAGACCCGCGTGCATGCCAATTCCACCACCTCGGCGTCGCAATAAAAATAAAATCTGGCAGGTCGGTGAGACCGACGTGCCTGCCTGTCGGCAGGCAGGTCTGCCATTCCACCACTCCAGCCGTCAGGTTTTAATAAATTCTTTCCTTGGGCCTTCCAAATTAAAAAATACCAAGATTAAACTGTGGTAGATTAATGAAACTAAGTTTTTAAATGATGCGGGGATATTGGTTTCAAGGGCGCCGTGTAAAGTAATAATATGGGTGAATATCAGGATTTTAGTGACGATTATAGCAAAGGCAAAATAAAGGATTATATGATAGGCCTGGGGATTGCGTATTAGAAGCCCAACTCCTAAAAAGAATGAGATTATAGAGGTACAGACGACAAAGATAAGCACATTAAGCGGTTTAGTTGAATTGGAAGTAACAAGGCCAGCAATTACGCTGCTTAAGGTTATACCGCCGATAAATATCTCAATAAAGGCGAAGAGATTGACGATTTTTTTGGTCATACCAATAAATAATTATTTACACTTTTTATAATCACGGAGACCACGGATTTATTACTGATTTTGCGGATAAATCATAAACAAATCCGTAAAATCCGTGCACTCAATCCGTATTAATCCGTGATTAAAATAAAATGGAGCTGGGGGGATTCGAACCCCCGACCCACAGACTGCCAGCCTGTTGCGCTCCCAGCTGCGCTACAGCCCCGTTTTTTAACCCCTCGCAGAAATCCCCGGGCTTTAGCCCGAGGAGGAATGTATATTGTTATTTCTGCTCGGGAGGGAGCCTCAGCCTTTAGGCCAAGGGGCTCCACTCAAGTTAATTAATACGAAAAACCACAGACGGGCGCAGATGAGTTATCTGTGCTAATCTGTGCAAAGTAAGATTTCTTTCATTAAGTAAGATACTATATATCTTAATTATTGTCAACTCTTTCCTAACCCCTCATTGACATTTTAAGCAGGCGTGTTAAAATTATTAGATACGTTTAGAAATCCAAGCTTAAGGGATAGTATGCTGTAGCATGGGATAGTAAGGGCAAGGAAGGGAGATTTTAAAGTTCCTACTATAACCCTCTCTAACCCGCACTATCCCTTTCTAACCTTAAATCTTTTTGTTTTCGATATTGAAAATGTATCCTTTTAAACAAATAGAAGAGTATTGGCAGGGCATCTGGCAGAAAGATAAGCTCTTTAAGGCCTCAATGGATAGCAAAAGACCCAAATACTATTGCCTTGAGATGTTTCCTTATCCTTCGGGCAAAATCCATATGGGCCACGTGCGCAATTATACCGTCGTTGATGTCTACAGCCGCTACAAATGGATGCAAGGCTACAACGTCTTACACCCCATGGGGTTTGATGCCTTCGGACAGCCCGCAGAAAACGCCGCCATAAAAAATAAAACCAAGCCCGAGGTCTGGACCTATAAGTGTATTGACTGGATGAGAGAAGAACTAAAGAAGATGGGGTTTTCCTATGACTGGGATAGGGAGATTTCAACCTGCGACAGCGAATATTACAGGTGGAACCAGTGGATATTTTTAAAGATGTTTGAAAAGGGCCTTGCCTATAAAAAGGCCTCAGCCGTCAACTGGTGTCTGTCGTGCAAGACTACCCTGGCCAATGAAGAGGTTGTCGATGATGGATGTTGGCGCTGTAATTCTAAAGTCGAGCAGAGAGAATTAGAGCAGTGGTATCTAAAGATTACTGAATACAAGGAACACCTTTTAGGGGATTTAAAACAGTTGAATAACTGGCCTGATCGGGTTATTGCCATGCAGACCAACTGGCTTGGCAGGAGCCAGGGCGTTGAGATATATTTTCACTTGAAAGACGGCGGCAAAATCATCCCGGTTTTTACGACGAGAGCTGACACTATCTTTGGGTCCACCTATATCGTTTTAGCTCCCGAACATCCACTGGTTAAAGAGATTATTAAAGGAAAACCCCGGGAGAAAGCAGTCCTAAATTTTATTGAAAAGGTCTCTAAAGAAAGTAAGGCGGTGCGCTCATCTTCTGACGTAAAAAAAGAGGGGATTTCAAGCGGCGCCTTTGCTATTAATCCGGTCAATAACGAAGAGATCCCTATTTGGATTGCGGATTATGTCCTGATGGAATACGGAACCGGCGCAATTATGGCGGTGCCTACTCATGACCAGAGGGATTTTCTTTTTGCTAAGGAACATAGTTTAGCGATGAGAATAGTGATTCAAGATCCCGGATCCAAGATTCAAGATCCTGATAAATTAGCTGAGGCGTATGAAGGTGATGGGGTACAGGTAAATTCCGGACAATTTAACGGCCTGCCTAACGAGGAGGCCAAGATAAAGATTGCCCAGTGGATGGAAAACTCTGGCATCGGTAAGATAAAGACGCATTGGCGTCTGCGCGATTGGTTGATCTCGCGCCAGCGTTATTGGGGGACACCTATCCCCATTATTTATTGCGAAAGATGCGGGATCGTCCCGGTCCCTTACGAAGACCTTCCGGTAAGACTCCCAACGGATGTTCAATTTAGCGGTGAAGGCGGCAGCCCCCTTTCTAAAGTCAAGGGTTTCCTAAATACCACTTGCCCCAAATGTAAGTCGAAAGCCCGTCGGGAAACTGACACCATGGCTACTTTTTTTGATTCTTCCTGGTATTTCTTAAGGTTCTGTTCGCCCCAATTCAGCCAGGGGCCATTTGATAAAAAAGAGGCCAAATACTGGATGCCGGTTGACCAGTATATCGGCGGGATTGAACATGCAATTTTACATTTGTTATACGCCCGTTTCTTTACCAAATTTTTTAAGGATCTCGGTTTAATTGATTTCAACGAGCCGTTTATGCGGCTTTTGACTCAAGGCATGGTCTTAAAAGACGGCCAGGTTATGTCAAAATCCCGCGGAAATATCGTTGACCCGGACTCTATTATTAAAAAATATGGCGCTGATACCTTAAGATTATTCATCCTCTTTGCCGCCCCGCCTGAGACTGAATTGGAATGGGATGACCGGGGTATAGAAGGCGCGCATAAATTCTTAAACCGCGTCTTGCGTATTAAAGACAATCTTAAAAGTGAGCCCAGACCTGATTTATTGCGGGTTTTACATAAGACCATTAAGAAGGTAAGTGAAGATATTGAGGCATTTAAATTTAATACTGCTATTGCGAGTCTTATGGAATTGGTCAATGCCATTTATCAGTCGGGCGCTGACAAAGAGGTTTTTTCTAAACTGGTAATTATGATCAGTCCGTTCAGCCCGCATCTGGCTGAAGAACTCTGGCAGGAGCTTGGTCATAAAGAAAGTATTTCTAAAACACCCTGGCCCAAATACGAACCCCAGCTGGTAAAAGAAGAATTTTTAGCTATCGCCATCCAGGTAAACGGTAAACTGCGTTCAGATATCAGGGTCCCTGTTGATATTACTGATGATGCCCTAAAAGAGGCAGTCCTTTCGGATGAGAAAGTTAAAAAGTGGATTGGCACGCATACGATAAAAAAATTCATCATCGTTCCGAAGAGGTTGGTTAATATCGTTGTCTAATCACAGATTAGCGCAGATAACTCATCTGCGCCCATCTGTGCATTATTTGATGCTTAGCCTAAATTCCCAAGAGAAGAAGGTTTTGCTTTTTATCAGCCTGGCTTTTTTGATAGGCCTGGGGCTGGGTTATTATAAAAAACACCGCGGCCCGCCGCTTCAGATCCGTAATTTTAATCCGGAGATTTATCGCCAACCTCAAAAAGTTAATCTAAACACAGCCAATCCAGAAAATTTGGTCAAGATTCCCGGTATCGGTCCGGAACTCGCTTCAAGGATAATTGAATACCGCCAGACCCAGGGCCTATTCTCCAGTATCGAAGAGTTAAGGAATGTAAAGGGCATCGGCGCAAAGAAATTTGAAATGATGAAGGAATTTATTACCTTAGGAAAAAATAAATAAATTTTTAGAGGTGGAATATGAAAAAGATTTTAGCGTTGTGTTTGGCGTTATTTGTTTTTGTATCTATCTGTTTTGCTCAGGAAGTTAATAAAGCGAGAGTAATAACTGATAAAATTCGGTATAAAAGAGCGCAGGAAATAGAAATAATCATTACTAATAATTTTTCTCAAGAAATCTGGTTTGGTTCTGGCTTTGCCGTCCCTTTTACTACAATCCATATTGAAAATAAGACTAACAAAGGCTGGCAGGAAATTTATCCCTCTGTACCAGCTCCAACTTCTCGACCTTCACCGAGTGAATGGATCCAACGTAATGCTAAAAAGCTACTACCGAATGAGAAAATAGAAACTATCTGGAATCAACAGATAGCTCAATACCGGGGTGGCGATGGAAGACAGGTTAACTCGGGTAAATATAGAGTTAAATTTGAATATTATACATTTAATCTCGAGCAGGCAAAATTATGGACCTCTGTTACTTCTTGGAAAGAGGCAGATAAATTTAAAGGAATAGTTTATTCAAAAGAGTTCGAAATACTGACTGCGCCGAATCTAAAAAAGACATTAAACAAAGATAATATTTAGAAACGGTCTAGGACAAGGATTTCATATCTTCCTGAAAGGAGTCACATGGACAAAGAAAGGCTAAGAGAAATATTCCATCCTTTATTTAACAAGATAAGTAATATCTCAATTGCAGCCGGTTCAAATATCGAATTACTCAGGCAGGAAAGCAAAAAAACTGCCACAAGCGAAGAATTAAGTAAAAAAATTGCCCACCTTACTGAAGTCTTGGCCAAGATTGAAGAAAATGCCAGCGCTCTAAATGAGGCCCTGAGCAACATTTATGATATGCTAAGTCGAGAAGATAATCCTGGCCTCTAAGATACCTCAGACTAACTCTCTCTTTATTCTAACTTTATATTTAACAATAAGTTATGAGCCGACCTTGATAAGGCCTTAGGTTTGTGCTATACTTTAGGTGTAGTAAAATAATTAGGTCGATAAAGGCAAACTATTCGAAAGGATAGGACAGGTGTATTCTGCCTCCGCCAGTTTTTATTGGCGGGCAAAGCTACGAGCCTAACCCTCACGTATTGTCGGGGCAAGGTAGTCGGGTTACCGAAACAAAAGATTTTAAAGCCTGTCTTTTCGAAGACGGGCTTTTTTATCAAATGACCCCGCTGCTTTCTTGCGAAAGCAAGAAGCGGGGGAATTTGACCTTTGACATTTTCCTCAGTATCAACAAATGAAAAATGTCAAAGGCTTAATTCGCACTTATAAGTTACATCATTTCATTCCGTAACTGATGTGCTTATTAAGGGAGGCTTATATGAACCCCAAGATTCTGGTTGTAGATGATGAAGAGGATCAACGCGAGGTAATCAGTTATTACCTGGCTAATAGGGGCTACGATGTAGTCACTGCCTCCAACTCCCGAGAGGCATTAGCCAAGCTATTAATGGATAAACCTCAGCTTATTCTTCTGGACATCCGTATGCCCCAGATGGACGGCATGGAATGCCTGCGCAGGATAAAAAAACTCGAGGAAGACGTACCTGTAATAATGGTAACCTGTATCACTGATATAGACACCGCTAAAAAAGCCCTGGGATTAGGGGCAGTAGATTATATCACTAAACCGCTTGGTTATAGCGCCCTGGAGACAGCGATTTCGACTTATTTATTTTTAAAGAGCGTGAAGTAGATTTAACTTAAAATGAAGATACGTTTAGGGGATAGTAAGGGACAGGAGGGGTTAGCAAGGGCAAGTAAGGGAGTTTTTAACAAAAATAACCGCAAAGATTTTTTGCGTTTTTCCCGTTCTGCATTTTACAACGAGGCGGGATCCCGCTATAGCGGGAGGCGGTGTGAGTATCTAAAGGCTGATTTTGTGGTTTAGCGATTAAAAAGGAGTTTTCCATGGTAAAGGTCCTAGTCGTAGATGATGAGATGGATTTCTGTAAGTCCCTGGAGGAAATCTTAACTCGCGAGGGATACCAGGTTATAGTCGCCAATTCCGGGAGCGAGGCCATTGAAAAGGTCGAGACGGAAAGGCCCCAGCTTATACTTCTGGATATCCGTATGCCCCAGATGGACGGGCTGCAGACTCTTGAGCGCATAAGACAGATTGACAGAGAGGCAGTTATTACCATGGTCACGGTAGTTAAGGATACAAGCGTGGAACAAAAAACCATAAGGCTAGGGGCGGTCAATTATATTACTAAACCCCTGGACCTGGATTTACTAAAAAGGAGCCTGCAGGGCTGGGCCACACAGATAGAGGCCAGGCAGTTAAAAGATGTTGATATCTTGGCCTGGGAATACGATCCAGAAAAATTGAAAAGTATCTTAGACCTTTTCACAAAAAAGGGATATAATATAAAATGCGTAGAAACCAAATCAAGCGGAGCTTATGAAATAGTTAAACGCCCTGATCTTTTGGTTCTTCGAGCAGATATCTTGGCAGATGATACAATAGAGGTGTTGTCAAAATACAAAGAGGCTTATCCGGGGCTGCCGGTTCTCATTGTCTTAAAATCCGAGTGCTGGGGTGAATTAGTGAACAAGGCAAAAACCTTTGGTGCTTGCAGGTATTTGCCGGCCTCCTTTGAGACGTACGGAATAATTTTGGTAATTTATAAGATGCTCAGTAGTTACCGGGAGAAAGTTCAGATAATAGAAGACACAAAACCCAGCGATTATATCCTTATCGTAGACGATGAAGCGGATCTATGCGAGTATACCGCAAAATTCTTAGCAAGAGATGGCTACAAGGTCTACTCTACAACCGACCCCAGGACAGTATTAGACCAGGTCAAGGTATTAAAACCTTCTATCGTGTTATTAGATATTATTATGCCGGGCGTTAACGGCCTGGAGCTCTTAAAAAAGATAAAAATGGTCAATCCGAACACCCAGGTGATTATGATGACCGGCGTGAAAGACGAATCTATATGTAGAGAAACTATAAAATCAGGCGCCTGTGATTATCTGGTAAAGCCTTTTTCACTGGATCAGCTCAAGGCCACCGTACTCATTAATTCCATCAAAGCACACCTTAACTAACAATGTATCAGAGGACCAGGATAATTCTTGACTGGGCAGTTGTTCTTATTGAATACTCGCTCATCTTATTAATCATACCTATTTCCGATAAGCTTCTTTTGGGTCTAAATCAAAATTCTGTAAATGCGCTCTTAAATTTAATAATAAATATTATAATTGGGCTGGTTTATATTTCGTTGTTGGCATATCTGATTAAAAGAGGCAAGGCTTCGACTGTCGGGTCTTATGCGTGGCTTGCCTTTTTCTTTATTATAAGCGTTTACTTTTTAATGAAAGTACAAATCACCACTGACAGATTTCATTTCTTGGGATACGGGATATTGACTTTATTTCTTTACCGGGCCTTAAGGCACAATATCGGTACGAAGATGCTCTATGTATGGTCGGCTATTTTTGTTATGATTTTTGCAATTTTAGATGAGTCATTACAACTAATTGGACTGGGAGGCCGGGCTTTTGAGCTTAAAGACATCGGTACAGACTGGTTAAGCAGCCTCATCGGCCAAGGCATAATTGCCCTTGTAGTCAGGCCGCAACTTGAAACCATAGATATAAAGATACGCAGCTATACCAAGGCCTTGAAGAAGGCCAAGGTCTTTTCAGCATTACGGGCACAAGAAGCTGGAGGGATTAACCTCGATAGGCTCACAGGGCAGGTTTGCCTTGCCTTTAAGAAATTTACCGGTCGTGACAGCGGCCACGTACATTTTATGTATGAAGGCAAATCCGATCACTTGATCTTTGTCTGCGCAGCCGGGAAATTAGAGAATATTATTGCCAAGGGCAGAAACTGTAAAAAAGGAGAATATCTTTCCTGGGGCCATAGCGAGTTCAATAGTTTATCTGCGAAAGAGGCCTTTTTTAAGAATTTGCCGAAGGCGCGCAAAATAGTAATAGACCATCCGTCCTTACGAAAGAGCTGGGATTCTTTTAATGAATTCCAGAACTGGCTTAATACGGCTATTTAAATAAATGCAGTATCCGCTGGCGATTTTATGTATTGCCTTTTGCCTGGGCATAGTATTTGCTACTTACATAAAATTGCCTTTTTTTGTTTTTTATCTAGCTGCCTTTCTTGCCTTTTTATCTGGCGCCATTTTCATAAAACGCAAGGCCCTATTTCATGTCTTTATTCTTATTTTGTTCTTCATTATAGGCGCCAGTCGCCTCGTGGTCGCCGAGATATTACCCAACTGCCATATCGCTCAACTCACGCCCTATAAAAGCAGGATAGTTACCTTAAAAGGCCAGGTGGACAGCGACCCTTCGGTCAACTTGAAGAAAACTACTTTTATTCTCAGGGTACAAGAGTTATATCTTGACCAGATTAAACAGAATGTCTGCGGCAAGGTTTTAATTTCATCTTTTATCAAGGATAATTTCGAATATGGAGAGAGGTTAATTTTAACCGGTTCTTTATACCGGCCTTTGCAGCCTTGGGAATCGGGGGCTTTTAACTATGCAGATTATCTTTCCCGACGAGGGATTTACTCTTTGTTTAACCTGAAAAAGGACAGCGTGATTGAACATTTAGGCGACAATAAAGGCAATATTTTAAGGAGATTGTCTTTCTGGTCCAAACATAAGTTAAGGAATGTAATGTTAAAAAATTTGCCTGCCGAGGAAGCAGCGCTTCTGGGCGGCATGATGTTGGGCGAACGCCAGAATATCTCCAGGGCCTTAAGAGAGGTCTTTGTCTTAACGGGAACAGCCCATATCCTGGCCATCAGCGGTCTGCATGTAGGAATCATTGCCTTTATTCTACTTGCCTTTCTTAAGGTGCTCAGTATTCCTGCCAAACCCCGCTTTGTAATTATAATCATCTCCTTAATTGGCTATTACCTGCTTACCGGCTCAAGCGCCTCGACACTACGGGCGACGATAATGGCGATTGTTTTAATCATCGGATTCTTAATCCAGCGCGAAGCCGATATCTATAACTCACTTAGTTTTTCCGCGCTTGTTATTTTGGCTGTAAACCCGCATCAACTTTTTGATGTCGGATTCCAGCTTTCCTTTTTAAGCGTATTTTCCATAATTTGGTTGTCGCCCAAGGTCAAGACACTATTTCTGAACAAGTTTTCTGATTTTAGACCAATACAATTTTTGATTAATGCCATGAGTGTTTCTTTCGGCGCCTGGTTGGGGACTCTAGTATTAATTGTCTATTATTTTCAAGTATTTTCTCCAGTTACGGTTTTAGCTAATTTGATCGTAGTGCCTTTTATGTCTGTGGTGCTTGCTCTGGGATTACTCTTTAGCCTCGCGGGTCTGATTCTGCCAAAATTTGTGGAAATTTTTGCCTTAACCAGCCAGTTTTCCCTGGCAATTTTAGTCAAGATTAATCTTTGGCTGGCCGGGCTACCCTTTGCCTATTTTTACCTTCCCCAAATCCCTCTTTATTGTGTGCTGCTTTATTATATGTTGCTTATACTGCTGGCTAATCACTTTTTCTTGGATAGACGAAAGATTAATTGATAGTGAGTTTGAATTGGCCCATTCGACTTCGTCCTTCGATAAACGGTTCGACAGGCTCACCGTCCTTCGAACCGTCCTGAGCAAAGCCGAAGGACTCAGGACTTGGCCTGAGCGCAGTCGAAGGCCTTCGCTCAGGGTCAATCCTGTCTCGACCGGAGTGCCTGCGACTAAGATGCTTGACACTGAGGTGAGTTCATCGAAGGATTGATTGACAAACTCTACTCTCTGTGGTAAAGTTAAGGCTATGAAATTCATTCGAAAAATCACCTCTTTAGTGGTTATCTCGGCAATTTTTTGTTTTTTGCCTTCTTTGGCCCAGGCCTACTGGATCTGGACGCCGCGTACCGGAACGTGGGTAAACCCTGCCTATACAGTAAAACCAAATCCCAAAGAGCAGCTTGAGGTTGTGAAAGAGCTCTTTAATAAGAAGGATTATCAAGGGGCCCTTAAAGAGGCCAAGCAATTATTGCGTTATTATCCAGGTTCAGTTGAGGCACCGGAGGCGCAGTTTTACCTTGGCGCCTGCCTGGAAAATCTAGATAAACCCTATGGGGCATATCTTGCTTACCAGAGGGTCATAGATAAATATCCCTTTAGCCAAAGGACTGATGATGTCGTGGAAAGAGAATTTAAGATTGGCGAGCGCCTTCTTGAAGCCCCTCAGAAAAAGATTTTAGGAGTAAATATCTCTTATGAAAGCCTGGTCCTGGAGATCTTTAATAAAGTTATAGACAACTCTCCCTATGGTAGATATGCAGCCATCGCCCAATATAAGACCGGCCTTATCCTTAAAGGATTGAAGAGTTTTGATGAGGCGCAAAATGCCTTTCAGAAGGTCGTAGATAATTATCCTAAAAGTGAGTGGGCAGATGCATCTAAATTTCAGATTGCCAGTTGTCAGTCCCTTTCCTCTTTGAGGCCTGACTACGACCAGGTTGCGACCGAAGAGGCAAAAAAAGGATTTGAAGATTTTGCCAGGGAACATCCTGATTTAGACGCGGGCCTATCTAAGAAAATCGAGGACAATCTGAGTAAATTAAGAGAAAAAGAGGCACAGGCCAATTTAAAGATCGCCCAGTTTTATGAACGCCAGAAGCAATATGCCAGCGCTAAGATATACTACAAATATATAATTGATAACTATACAGATACTTCCGTGGCGACCACTGCGGCCGCCAGATTTCAGATTTTGGAGAGAAAATGATTAAATATCGATTACAGCGATTTAAAAAATCGATTACAGTGATTATTATTCTGGTTACTGGTTTGGTAGGTTGCGGCTACACCACGCGTTCATTAGTAGCCATAAAATATAAGACCATAAATGTGGCGCCATTTGTCAACAAAATGAATATTACTTCTGAAACTCAGGAGTACAGGAATTATCGCAAATACTACCTCTTGCTTGAATCCACCATAACCCAGGAATTGATTAGAAGATTCATCTTTGACGGAAATTTGAAAGTCAGCTCCGCCAAGGATGCGGATTTGCTTTTAGAAGGCGAGTTGATAGATTATAATCGCAATGCAATACGTTCTACAGAGAATGACGAAGTAGAAGAGTACAGGGCAACTATAAAGGTCAACCTTACACTAAAGGACCAAAAGCAAGATAAGATTCTCTGGAAAGAAGATGGTTTTACCGGCGAGACGACTTATCTTACTCAAGGAACACTGGCTAAGAGCGAAGATACCGCAATAGGAAGCGCCATTAGTGATTTAGTCCGCAGGATTGTCGAGCGCACAATTGAAGAATGGTAGCAAGTGATATTTACCTATTTCTTGGCGAAGATACCATTTCCAAAGACAGGAAGATAGGATTACTCAAAAAAGCGGCATTAAAAGACGGCGGCCAAGAATTTAATTTCGATATTTTTTATGCTAAAGAACTCTCCCTGGCAAGACTTAAAGAGGCCTTGGGAAGGCTGCCTTGCGGAGTTTCAAAGAGAATCGTTGTTATTAAGAATATAGAACAATTTGCACCAGCCCAGAAGGATTATCTAATTTCTTTTTTAGAGACCCCCCCCGAGCAAATAATCCTCATACTTGAAAGTCCCCATGATAATAAGGATGTCTTTATAGCCAAGATACTTCCCTGGACAAAGGTATACCGTTTTAAAAGCGCAAGACCTCTCAATGCCTTTGACCTGGCCAGGGCAATCAGCCAGGGCCGGGTAAATGCAGCCTTGAATATCTTATCCAGAATAATCAGCGAAGAGAAAGAGGCAACAAAGATCCTGGGAGCAATATTTTGGCAGTGGCGGCGGGATAAAAATCAATTGCCTTTAAGAAGACAACAAAGAGAGCTTAAATTATTCCTCGATGCAGATATTGCGATAAAAAGCGGTAGGTTAAAGCCGCCGATGGCGTTAGAATTATTGACAATTAAACTTTGCCAGAAGGTTTCTTAGATAAAACGGCGAGCCTTTTCATTAATTGGGATTTCTTTCTTGAGGCGGTGTTTTTTTTCAAAATCCCTTTTGAGGTTACCTTATCTATCTTGGATATAAGAGCCCTTATTGCGGTTTTTGCCTCTTCGAGTTTCTGATTGGTTAAAAGCTCCTGGAATTTCTTGATACTTTTTTTGAGGCCGCTCTTTATCTGTAAATTTCGCTGGTGCCTTTTTTTGTCAACCCTTAATCTCTTGATTGCTGCTTGTCTCTGTGGCAATTTTTCCTCCTCAACCGGTTTTTGTAACAACGCAATAACTCTAACAGAAAATAAAAATAGTGTCAATATATTTTATACCGCAAAGGCGCAAAAACCCAAAAAAGCGCAAAAAACTTTATGCAAGAAATTTTGCGTTTTAGCGATGTTAAGAAGAGTTTTTAACTGTAAAATATTAAATGTTAAACAAACGCTCGATAATTAAGTCTGCGGGAATTATTGGTCTGGCCACTTTACTGTCAAGGACCTTAGGGTTTATCCGCGACATATTAATTGCCAAATTTTTTGGCACTGGACAGGCCATATCCGCTTTTGTGGTCGCATTCAGAATACCTAATACGCTAAGAGATCTTATCGGAGAAGGGGCAAGTAATGCGGCATTTGTTCCGGTATTTTCGGAATACGTCTCTGGCGATAAAAAAGACCAGCTCTGGAAGTTGGTAAGGCTGCTTTTTGTCATTTTGTCTATTGGCCTGATTTTGATTACCTTATTGGGGATTATATCGTCTTCCTGGATTGTCCGTTTCATTGCCCCGGGATTTAGCAAGGACCCGGCACAACTTTCACTTACCATAAGACTTACCCAGATAATGTTCCCTTATCTTTTATTTATCGGGCTCACTGCCTTTATGATCGGAGTCCTGTATACATTTAAGTCTTTTGTTACACCGGCTTTTGGCCCATGTATTTTAAACATCGTCTTAATTGGCAGTATATTTTGGTCTCTTAGATTATTCAGGCAGCCGGTATTAGGTTTGGCAATTTCGGTTTTAATTGCAGGACTGCTGCAGTTGCTCTTCCAGTTGCCGGCGCTTTATAGGGCGGGTTTTTCTTTGAGAGGTTATAGGCTGAAATTATCTGATCTAGGTCATCCTGATATTAAACGGATTGGGAAATTGCTCGGTCCGCGCACCATTGCCTCTGCAGTGTATCAATTCAATATCTTCGTCGATACCATTTTTGCCTCTTTGTTCTGGTTGGTCGGTCCTGGCGCGGTCTCGGCCATATTTTATGCCAACCGGCTAATACAGTTTCCTCTGGCAATTTTTGGTACCTCACTTTCAAATGTAATATTACCGGATATGTCGCAATTAGCTGCAAAAAACGACTTAGACGGTCTAAGAAATACGCTTTCATTTTCAATACGTATGATCTTTCTGATTTTAATCCCCATTACCGTGGGGATGAGTATATTATCTGAACCGATTATAAGGGTTCTGTTTCAGAGGGGGGCTTTCGATAATTATTCGACGCAGCTTACCTCCTCGGCATTATTCTTTTACAGCCTGGGGCTCTTGGCATTTGGCGTAGACAGGATACTGATTAACGGATTTTATTCCCTGAAGGATACTGTAACGCCTTTAAAGACCGCGACACTTGCACTTCTTTTAAACATAATCCTAAATAGTATTCTGATAAAACCCCTTAAAATCGGGGGCCTTGCCTTGGCAAGCTCGATTTCTGCCAGTTTGAATTTTATAATACTTTATCTTATGCTGAATAAAAAAATAGGGCGGCTCAACAGCGCCGAGATATTTGGTTCTTTTATCAAGATATCATTTTCATCTTTGGTAATGGGATTAATTATAATTTTGGCCTGGCGTAATCTATTTCTGGGAAGGCCAGAGATTTTGAGACTTCTGGCTTCGACATTAATCGGAGGGCTGGTTTTTGTCGCCTCTTGTGCTATAATTAAAGTCAAAGAGTTGAGGCGGCTTAAATGGATATTAAAGAGAGACTAAGGCAGTTTCCTAAATCCAGCGGCGTTTATATTATGCAGGATCAAAACGGCCGGACCATCTATGTCGGCAAGGCCGCTTCTTTAAGAAACAGGGTTTCCTCGTATTTCAGGCATAATAAAAATCAAGATTTAAAGACCCGGGTCTTAGTTTCTCAAATTAAGGATGTTAAATTTATCCCTACCGATTCAGAGGAACAGGCGCTTCTTCTGGAGGCTGCGCTGATTAAAGAAAGGCTCCCTAAATATAACGTAATTGGCAGGGATAACAAGAGTTATCCGTTTGTAGAAATAACCAAAGAGGATTTCCCCCGTATTTATATCTGTCGGCCAAGAAACAAAAAAGGCGCTGTTTACTTCGGCCCTTACATAGATGCCGGATTGCTGCGTAATGCCTATAAGGCAATAAGAAGGATTTTCCCTTTTCGTAGCTGCTTTAAATTACCCAGAAAACCCTGTCTTTATTATCGCCTGGATTTATGCCCGGCACCTTGCGGGGGTCTAATAAGTAAAAGAGATTACCGCCAGACAATTAAAAATATTTCTCTTTTACTTAAGGGTAAAAAAGAGGCCCTGGTTATCCGGCTTATGAAGCGTATGGAAAAATTTGCCAAGGAGAAAAAATTCGAAGAGGCGGCTAAATTACGCGATGAGATTCAGGCCTTAAGTATCTTTAGCAGTAATTCATCGCGTTTTGAAAATAAAGATGTTTTAAGAAATCTAAAAGAACTTTTACAATTGCCGAGTTTACCGAGGCGTATCGAGGCCTTTGACGTTTCTAATATCTCCGGAAGAGAGACGACCGCTTCGATGATATCTTTCTTAGGGGGCTTGCCTGATAAAGATAATTACCGCAGATTTAAAATAAAAGAAACAAAAGGCATTGATGATTATGCCTCGATAGCAGAGGTTACCAGGCGCCGTTACAGCAGGCTCAAAAATGAAAAACTGCACTTACCTGATTTAGTAATTATTGACGGCGGGCAGGGTCAGCTAAACGCGGTTAGCAGGCAGTTAAGTGCCTTAGGATTAGATATCCCGGCCATTGCCTTGGCCAAGGCTAACGAAGATATATACCTTAAAGGTCAAGACGGGCCCATTAAATTAAAGAAAGATTCGAAGATTTTACACCTAATCCAGCATATTCGTAATGAATCCCATAGGTTTGCGGTTAAATATCATCGGTTGCTAAGAAGAAAAAAAATTATAGGTCGATAGAGCCTATCGGCAGGCCTAATCGAAAAAAATGACTCCTTTTCAGCGCATGGTATTTAAAGCCGTATTAAAGATTCCCACAGGCGAGACTCGTTCTTATAAATGGGTGGCCCAACAAATAGGAAGGCCAAAGGCTGCCAGGGCTGTTGCAGCTGTCTTGCATTCTAATCTACTGCCTTTAATCGTGCCCTGTCATCGCGTTATTTATTCAAACGGCAGACTCGGCGGATACAGATGGGGTAGACAGACTAAGAAAAAACTTATAGAACTAGAGAAGAGCCTGAAAGGGCTATCGGGTTAATAATACGCATTATACAAAAGTTAAAGTTAACACTTTTGAGGCTCGTCTTTGGGTATGGATGCTCGTATAGATGCTAGATGTTAGTTTTAATGCATTAATATTATAATTACCAGGTTCGAGAATCGAGTCTCGATACCAGCATCGACAACATTTTAAGAATATATTTCTAAAAACGAAATATAAATAGGGGGTTAATATGGTCAAAATAAAGGAAATATTTAAGCAGATGGTTGAAAAAGAAGCTTCAGATTTATTTTTACGGGCGGGCGCTACTATCCGTATGCGCGCACGCAACGAAGTTGCTCCTATAGATGACTATATCCTGACCAAAGAAGACATAGACCATATTGTCGCAGATTTAACTACGTCTTCCCAGCGCGACCAGTTTCAGATGAGGATGGATCTTGATTTTGCCGTCTACGAAGAGACCATGGGCCGTTTTCGCGTGAGCATCTTTGTGCAGAGAGGCTCTCCGTCTCTGGTCATCCGCCATATCCGAAAAGACGTGCGTAATTTTGAAGAATTAAACCTTCCGGCTAAAATATTGGAAAAACTTTCTTTGGAAAAAAGAGGCATTGTGTTATTAACCGGAGCCGCAGGAAGCGGCAAGTCCACAACCATTGCGACGATGATAGAATATATGAATAACAATGTATATAGGCACATCTTAACCGTTGAAGAACCCATCGAGTTTACCTTTACGGATAAGAAATGTATTATCAACCAACGGGAATTGGGCCTGGATGTGCGTTCTTACGCCTTTGCCCTAAAGCACTTTACCTACCAAAGCCCGGATGTTATTTTTATCGGAAATATCCGGGACCTCGATACGATGTTTGCCAGTGTTAATGCCGCCGAAACCGGAGTCCTGGTTTTAAGTACCATTCATACGGTAAATGCCGCCCAGACCATAGAGCGCATCATTAATTTCTTTGCCCCGCATCAACACGAAGAGATCAGGGCCCAATTGTCCATGCTTTTAAAGGGAGTAATTTCTTTAAGGCTGATTCCGCGTAAAGACGGTAAGGGGAGTATTCCCGCATATGAAGTAATGTTACTTACTCCTACCATCGCTCGTCTTATCCGCGAAGGAAAGATCTGGGAAATACCTGCCTTCATCGAGCAAGGCCAGATTTTCGGGATGCAGTCTTTTAAGCAATCCCTGGTAAGTTTAGTTAAGGACGGAAAAGTTGATGCCGAAGTTGCCCGTGATTTCTCAGATAGCGCGGATGAGTTTGAGCTGGAATTAAAGGGAATCAAACGGTTATAAATAAAACCATTTAATGATCAATTTCCAATGTCAAATTTCCAATAAATTTCCAATGACCAATGAACAAATTTTGATTGGAAATTGAATAATTAGAAATTAATTGGGATTTGGCCCATTCGACTTTGCTCAGGGCCAATCCTGAGTCTGTCGAAGGATTGGTTATTGTATAATTTGAAATTATAATTTTACCTTTTGCGTTTTTGTTTTTAAGTTTTGCGGGGTCTTTAGCGAGGAAAATATGCCTGAGGATTTAAGGCAACAATTAAGAGAGCTGGGCAACCGGCTTAATAACCTAAGAGGTTATCTTTGACGTAGAGAAAAAGGAAACCAGAATCAGCGCCTTGGAGAAAGAGATGTCTTCGTCCGGCTTCTGGGATAATAGCCAAAAGAGCGCGTCGATGGTCAAAGAATTAAAGGAGATCAAAGAGGTAGCCGAACTTTGGCGGGGGTATTGGCGGCGGTATGAAGAATTAAAAGAGCTCGTGGGCGTAACGGACCTAAACGATGTAAAGCTCAATCAGGAAATAGGCTTAAATATTAACAGCCTGCGCGAAGATCTAGCTGAGACAGAATTTAAGGCTGTATTGTCCGGCGAATTTGATAAGAATAATGCTATTCTTAGCATAAATGCCGGTGCAGGCGGGACTGAATCCTGTGATTGGGTGGGTATGCTTCTTAGGATGTATACGCGCTGGGCGGAAAATAAAAATTTTAAAGTGCAGATCTTAGATATACTAAGCGGCGAAGAGGCGGGAATTAAAAATGTCACCGTGCGCATATTGGGAAATTATGCATACGGGTATTTAAAATCAGAGATAGGCGTGCATAGATTAGTGCGTATCTCTCCTTTTGATGCCAATAAGCGCAGGCATACCTCTTTTGCCTCAGTAGACGTTATTCCTGAGATTGAAGAGGATATAGAGATAGAGATAAAACCCGACGAAATACGCATGGATACGTATCGCGCCTCAGGCGCCGGCGGACAGCATGTAAACGTTACGGATTCGGCGGTAAGGATTACGCATTTACCCACAGGAATAGTTGTCCAGTGCCAAAATGAACGTTCCCAATACCAGAATAGGCAAGTGGCCATGATGATTTTAAAGGCCAGGCTTTATGAGAAGATGCGCCAGGAGAAAGAAGCCAGGGCGAGCGATAAACACAGCAAAAAGAAAAAGATTGAATGGGGCAGCCAGATCCGCTCTTATGTCCTGCATCCTTATAATATGGTAAAGGACCATCGCACTGATTATGAGACCGGTAATACCCAGGCGGTTCTAGACGGAGAACTCGACAGTTTTATGGAGGCATATTTGAAAACCCAGAAGCCCAGAACTAAAACTTAATAACAAAGATCTTGTATTGGAAAAATGTCTAATACCTAATGTCGCCTGCCTGCCGGCAGGCAGGAATGACTAATGAATGCTTAAATTCTAATGGTTCGACTATGCTCACCATTAGTCCTGCCTCGCACCGAAGTGCCTGTTTACAAGATGCTCGGCACTGAGGTGAGCGAAGTCGAAGGACTAAAATGACTAATTTAAAATTAGAAATTAAAAAATTAATTAGGCATTATGATTTAGGAATTAGAAATTAAGACCTAATTTTACCATTTGATTTAAATAAGATGATTGATTTTATTGTCCAGAAAATAATTGGTACGCAGAACGAAAGGGAGATAAAAAGATTCTGGCCCCTGGTCCATAAAATAAGTGCCCTTGAGCCAGAGGTTTCAAAATTATCCGATGCCCAGTTGCGCGCTAAGACCCCAGAATTCAAAGAGAGGATTAACAAGGCAAATATAGAACTAAAAAGTCAAATTCAAGAATTAGAAGAACAGATGCATCAGGTGGTCGCGCCTGAAGAGAAAGAAAAGATTAAAGAGAGACTAAAGGTTTTTCGTAATCGAGTTTTTGAATCAGTTTTACCCGAGGCATTTGCCGTGGTGCGCGAGGTAGCCAAACGCACAATAAATATGCGGCATTTTGACGTCCAGATCTTAGGCGGCATTGTCTTACACGAGGGCAGGATTGCCGAGATGGCTACCGGCGAAGGAAAGACCCTGGTTGCAACTTTATCCGCCTACCTAAATGCTTTATTAGGCAAGGGAGTGCATATTGTTACGGTGAACGATTATTTAGCTAAACGCGACCGGGAATGGATGGGGCCTATATATGAGGCCCTGGGCCTAAGCGTAGGAGCAATCCAGCATGATATGGACCCCGAGGCCAGACAATACGCCTACAACTGCGATATCGCTTACGGGACAAATAACGAATTCGGTTTTGATTACCTAAGAGACAATATGGTTATGCATAAATCTCAGATGGTACAAAGGCCGTTTTATTACGCCATCGTGGATGAGGTCGATTCTATTTTAATTGATGAGTCAAGGACGCCGCTTATTATCTCGGGGCCTGCAGAAGAATCCACGGACAAATATTATATTATAAACAGGCTCGTGCCTCAGTTAAAGGGAAGGATTATTTTAGAAAAAGACGAGATCGATGCAAAGTATAAAGGCGAGGATCTTTCCATAGGCTACGATTATGTAGTGGATGAAAAGCTGCATACCGTAAGCCTCAGCGAAGCCGGTATCGCCAAATGCGAAAAATTGCTCAATGTAGTCAACCTCTATGATGACATTCAAAGCGAATGGGTGCATCATATTATCCAGGCGCTTCGGGCGCATAAATTATATAAACGAGATGTGGATTATATGGTTAAAGACGGCGAGGTAATTATCGTCGATGAGTTTACCGGCCGCCTTATGCCGGGAAGGCGCTGGTCCGACGGGCTGCATCAGGCAGTTGAGGCTAAAGAAGGCGTGCGTATCGAGCGCGAGAACCAGACTCTGGCCACGATTACCTTTCAGAATTACTTCCGGCTTTATGAGAAATTGTCCGGGATGACCGGGACCGCTGCTACCGAGGCCAATGAATTTAAGCAGATCTATAAACTTGATGTCGTGGTCGTGCCGACGAATTGCACGCTTATTCGTAATAATTTTGCTGATTCCATTTATAAATCCCAAAAAGAAAAACTCCAGGCAGTCGTTAGTGAGATCGAGGAATTACATAAACTCGGCAGGCCGATATTAGTGGGTACGCTTTCCATTGAGAAATCCGAGCAGCTTTCTGAGATGTTAAGAAGGCGGGATGTCCCGCACCAGGTACTAAATGCCAGATATCATGAACTGGAAGCCCAGATTGTTGCACAGGCCGGAAGATTTGGCGCTGTGACCATCGCTACGAACATGGCTGGTCGGGGAACAGACATACTCTTAGGCGGCAATCCCCAGTTTTTAGCTAAGAATGCCTTAAGACAAAAAGACATAAAAACTGAAGATGAAAATTACCAAAGAGAATACGTTGGCCTTTTAGGGACTGTTACCGAACAAGTCCGAGAAGAGCATAATAAGGTAGTGGATTTAGGCGGTCTACACGTAATTGGTACCGAGCGTCATGAGGCCAGGCGTATTGATAATCAATTACGCGGCCGCTCTGGCCGGCAAGGCGACCCCGGCTCGTCAAGATTCTATGTCTCTTTTGAAGATGACCTGATGAGGCTATTTGCGCCTGAATGGGGCCTGAAATTATTGGACAAGATTGATACTGAAGGCCAGGCGCTGACTTTATCCAATGGCACTCTTGCCAATATGATTTCAAAATCTATCGAGACCGCCCAGAAAAGGGTTGAACAGCATCATTTTGAAATCAGAAAACATCTCCTGGAATACGATAATGTAATGAACAGACAGCGCGAATTAATTTACAGTCAACGCCGCCTTGCGCTGGAAGGCCAGGCCCTGAGGGATTATATAAATAATATGATTGAGGAATTACTTGGCGGCGCACTCGATCTATACCTGCCCAAAGAAAACCAACCAGAGGAGTGGGATTTTTCCGGGCTGAACCAATGGCTTAATATAAAATTTTCTTTAAAACACGATTTGAATCTTAAGACTATGAGCCGAGAAGAAATTCCAGAGGCTTTATTTAATCAGGTACTTAAAATCTATGAAGCAAAAGAAAATACTATTGGCCTCCAGATGAGGCAACTTGAAAGCATGGTTTTGTTGCAGGTAATTGACTCGCGCTGGAAAGACCATTTATATGCCATGGATAATTTAAGAGAAGGCATTGGCCTGCGCGCCTACGGCCAACGCGACCCCCTGATAGAATATCAGAAGGAGGCTTTTAATCTTTTTTCGGATATGGTCGAGCGGATTAAAGAAGAGACCATCGAATTTATCTTTAAGGTCAACGTCTTAAAGGAAGAAAGATTAAGAGGAGTATTCAGCAGCCTTCCCCAGGAATACAGCCACCCCGAGGCAATGAGATTTAGGAAGTCCCCCCAAGAGCAGGTCCTGGCCCCCGAACCACCTGCTGCGGCACCCAGCCCCATAAGGATCACGCAAAAAGTAGGCCGCAATGACCCTTGTCCGTGCGGTTCCGGAAAAAAGTATAAAAAATGTTGCGGCCAATAAAGTCACGCAATCCCCAAATTCCTCCCTCGACTAAGTTTATCCCGAGCGAAGTCGAGGGACTCGGGATTCCCTTCGGTCGCACGTCACCGGTTATTAGAGATGTTTTTTTGTGTCTATTATCCGCGTTTCTTCTGGTGGCTTCTTTCCCCAAACTTAACCTCGAATTTCTAGCCTGGTTTGGTTTTGTCCCTTTGTTTCTTGCCATCGAAAATAAATCTCGAAAGAGGGTATTTTTATTTTCATATCTTGCGGGAATTGTCTTTTGGCTGGGGATTATTCATTGGTTGGTGCATGTGACTGCCGCAGGTATGATTTTATTGGTATTGTACCTGGCTTTATATTTTGGAATCTTCGGGTTAATTTTTTCCGCTGTACGCTGTAGGCTGTACACTATACACTTACTTTTCATCCCGTCAGCATGGGTTATCTTAGAATATATGCGCAGTTACTTTTTAACCGGTTTTCCCTGGACGCTTTTAGGCCATAGCCAGTATCTTAATTTAGGGGTGATTCAAATCGCCGACCTTGGCGGAGCCTGGTGCGTTTCGTTTTTGGTTGTTTTAATAAATGTAGGCATATATTCAGCCATTAGAAAAAGACCGAAAAATCTTTTAATTTCACTGCTATGCCTGGTTGTTGCTTTAGGCTACGGGTATTATAAAATTTATGAGGGACGAAAGACCCTACTTCGCCAAGGCTTCGTAGGGCAGGTGAAAGACCCTACTTCGCCAAGGCTTCGTAGGGCAGGCGAAGGACGAATTAAAGTCTCAATTATCCAGCCCAATATCCCCCAGCAGTTAAAATGGTCTGAGCCTTCTAGGGATTTTATCCGCACCCGCCTTTTGGAATTAACCCAGGATGCAGTTAGGCAAAACCCCGATCTCATTATCTGGCCAGAATCAGCAATACCAGATTATTTAGAAACACAGATGGGCACAGATTTAAAAAAAGGATTAGCACAGATAAAAGATGATAATTTAGGTTATCTTTTTAGTCTTGCTAAAAAAATCAAAACTCCGATTTTGTTGGGTTTGGTCAGCGTAGAGGGTAATAATTATTTTAATAGCGCAATCTTGGTTTCTCAAGAAGGCAGCATCGTTAAGCGTTATGATAAGATTCATCTTGTACCATTCGGCGAATACATCCCATTAAGGAAGGCACTTCCTTTTTTAGAAACAGTTGTCCCTATTGGAGATTTTACTGCAGGCAAACATTACACAGTTTTTCCATATCCAGTTAAATCTTCTGTGCTTATTTGTTTTGAAGACATATTCCCGGAAATTTCCCGGCGTTTCGCCCAAAAAGGGGCAGACCTCTTAATCAATGTTACTAATGATGCCTGGTTTTCCGATACCAGCGCTCCTTACCAGCATTTGGCTAGTAGCATATTTCGGGCCGTTGAGAATAGGCTTCCCCTAGTGCGCAGCGCAAATACCGGCATATCGTGTTTTATTGACTCGAGTGGCAAAATATTTTCCTGGATAAACGACCATGAAGGCAAACCTACCTTTGTAAGCGGGATTAAAACCGAAGAGGTTTTACTCAATAAGCGTTATAGTTTTTATTTACGATTCGGAGATATATTTGTTTTTATTTGCTTTTTATTTTTTGGTTATACTATTCTATTTTCTTTGGAGGCCGGTAAAAAATAATAATTATACTTAAATAGATTATGCCTACTCTAGACAAATCTCAAGAATTACCGCCCTCTTTAAGATGGGATTTTTATTCATCGGCTCTTATTTTTCTTTTCGTAGTCATCATTTTATTCAGATGGACTTATCCTCCTACCTTTATCGATGTCTACTATCATCTCTCAACTATGTTGGGTTTTAATATTTCCGAAGGCTTTAGCCCTCGGGCCTTTTGGGAATATGCGCCAGTGGGCCGTGCGCAACTTTATCCTCCGCTGCTTCATTTTATAATGCTGGCATTCTATAAATTAGGCCTGCCTGCCATTAAGGTCGCAAAACTTATGGAATTTCTGATGTATCCGGCGTTGTTAATAACTTTGTGGCTTCTGATAAAAAAGATTTTTTCCAGGCGCCTTGCTTTTTTCGCTGTGCTTATTGCTGTATCAAGCTATCCATTTTATTTATCGACCGTGGATTTTTTAGCATCATCTTTAGCCGTCATATTTGGCCTTTTGGCATTTTTGTCCCTTGAGAGAAGAAGGCTGCTTGCGGCAATACTATTATTGACATTGGCATTTTACAGCCATTCTAGCACCTCGTTTTATCTGGTTTTATCTTTTATCTTATATGGATTTTTTAATCGTCAGGGATTAAAGAGTGTTTTAACCATGATTATCGGGGCAGTTATTTTGGCCTCCCCGTTATTTATTTATCAATTTAATTTAAGGCATTACATTAGCTTTAGGCCGGTTGCCGAGAACTTTCCTTTAGAGATTAATTTCTTAGTATGCTTTTTGGCTTTAATTGGATTTATTTTTTCTTTTAAAAAAGACAAAAGATATCTTTTTTTCTTGGCGCTCTCGCTTTTAACCCTGCCGTTTTTAAATTATAAATATAGATTTTTATGCGGCCAAGGATCGCTTGGGTTTATCTTTTTTGCCGCACTGGCCTTAGATGTCTTTTATGAAAAATTAATTCAATACCTGTCTAAAAAAGCCATAAGTAAGGCCTTTTTTTATTCCATATTTTGCCTCGCTCTCGTATTTTTTATAATATTCTCACCCGCCGTTTCTTTAAACAACGGGGTAATTCATCTAAATTTTTTAAATTCAACTTATTTAAACCTTATCCAATTATTGCCCCCCTATAGGGCAAACGAGTTTGCTATCTATTATCCTAAATTGTTTGAAGAGGCCGTAGATATGATTAAGAGATATAGTGCAAGCGATGATATAATCTATTGCAATGAGCCGTATATCGGTGGCCTGCTTTCTGTCTTGACTAAAAGAGCTACCTCAACGGCTATGCTTTCTGAAGTAGAAGCCTATAAAGACTTTGATCCTATTAAGAGTGCCAAGATTATTGCCTGGTTTAGGAATCCTAAGAGGGATTATGAGAGAGAACTAGGGCCTGTTGTAAAGAAATACAATCTTAGATTAATGGGTGTGACCACTGCGCTTTATTTATACGATAATCCTTTTGCTAGAGCCAAGGCCAATTCAGTTAAGGCGGCGGTGCCGAATGTCTTGGTTTATTTTGTCTTGGTCGTAGTAGCGGGATTGATTGCCTGGGATCAAATGAGGCCACGACTTAGCAAACGATAGTACCCCGAGAAATTCAGAGAATTTCCGGGATAAAGTCCCCGAAATCTTTGAGATTTCAGGGGAAAGCTAAGTCGTTTGGCCGAATTTGACCCCCACACCAATTTTTGAAAAAGTGCTCGCAATAAAATGAAGGTAAATTTGGTATTAAAGCCTAAATTTTAAAATTCGTAATCTCATGCAAAAGGTGCGGGATTCAATTCACCCCCGCTGCTTCGTTTTGCTACGCAAAAGCGAAGCAAAACGGCGGGGGTTCATTAAAGGAGGTTGAAATGGCTGAGGTAATTTCTCTAAAAATCGAAAAACCCGAAGATCTGAATGTGATTATCGGGCAAAGCCATTTTATTAAAACTGTGGAAGATTTATATGAGGCACTTGTTGCAAGTAGCCCCGAGATAAAGTTTGGTTTATCTTTTTGCGAATCTTCAGGCGCCTGCCTTATACGCTCTGAGGGCAATGATGAGGAATTAATCAAGCTTTCCCAGGAAAATGCCTTGCGGATCGCAGCGGGGCATTCTTTTATTGTTTTTATACGAAACGCTTATCCCATAAATGTCTTAAATGCGGTCAAAAATATCCAGGAGGTATGCAATATCTTTTGTGCCACTAGTAATAATGTTGAGGTAATCATAGCCGAGTCAGCAGAAGGAAGGGGTATACTGGGAGTAATTGACGGTCAAAAGCCTAAAGGTATAGAGGCGGCCAAGGATAAACAGTGGCGTAAGGATTTATTGCGTAAAATCGGCTATAAGAGGGGCTAGATTTTGAAGCTTTCTCAATGATAAAACATCCTTCGGGAAAGCTTCTGATTACAGCGATTAAAATTTCGATTACACAGATTAAATTTTTTAATAAAAATCTGTGTAATCAGTTTTTCAGATATCTAAAGCCTGAGAAAAACTCAGTTTTTGCTTGGTCATAAAAGTATTTATGACATCAACCAAAAATTAAACGCCAGTTGCCAATTTTTACTTGCGCCGCAAAAGTTTTTCCGGCATCAAGTAAAAATTAAACGGCAGTTGCCAATTTTTACTTGAAAAATCAAGCTGTTTTGCTATAATCTTATTACAATTTTATCCGCCTTCGCTAAGCAACTTCCGTGCTTAGCTACGGCGGATTTTGCCCAAAACATGTCAGCGGATAACCCGCCGAAGTTGAAGGCGAAATTTATTCTACGAAGCCTTGGCGAAGTAGAAGCGCTTCAACGAAGGAGGGTAATATAGGTTACTGCAGTTGTTTATTTGTTAGATTCATAACATGGAGCTCAAGCATATAATCAGGGTCTGGCGTCGTTTTATCGGTTATGTCATGTTCAGATTCTGTTCTTTGATAATCTGCTTTATACCCGCAGCAAGCATCAGGCATATCGCAAAAGCCCTCGCTGGAATTGGCTATATCCTGGCTGGTAGGCACCGCAAGATTGCCTTAAATAGCCTTGAGTTTGCATTTGCTCAGTCCCTGAATGCAAAAGAGAAGACAAAGATCGCCAAAGATTCTTTTCGCCATACGGTTACATCAGGGTTAGAGTTGATATTCTGCATAGAACATCCTGGATATGTCAAAAGCCTGATAAAGATAGAAGGTAAGCATAATTTAGACAATGCCCTTCATAAAGGTAAAGGCGTAATTTCCGTAACTGCGCATTTTGGAAATTTTCCCCTTATGCAGTTGGGATTGGCCCAAGAAGGCTATCGGGTCAATTCCATTATCAGGCATATGCGCGACCCCCAGGCAGAGAGATATTTCCTAAAAAAACGTAACCAGATGAATGTTAAGACTATCTATAACGAACCGCGCAATATCTGCATAGCAGAGAGCCTGCGTTCTTTAAAAAATAATGAGGTTTTATTTATCTTATTAGATCAGAATTTTGGTACAGGCGGTGTATTTGTAGATTTCTTCAATCGCAAGGCCGCAACCGCAACCGGT
This sequence comes from Candidatus Omnitrophota bacterium, assembly GCA_043808095.1. GTDB lineage: Bacteria > Omnitrophota > Gorgyraeia > JAZDFF01 > JAZDFF01 > JAZDFF01. The sequence goes on along the minus strand of JAZDFF010000012.1, from coordinate 27,135 downwards.
CCGATTATACTTGCTAAAAGATCAAAGGCTACAATTGTACCTATGTTTATTGTGCACAACGAAGATGGAACGCACCGCTTGATTATCGAGCCAGAATTTGTTTTAGAGGATAAAGGCACTGGCGAAGAAAATATTTCGTCTAATATCCAAAGATTAACCGATATAATCGAAAATTATATCCGAAAATTTCCTTCGGAGTGGAGTTGGATACACCGGCGTTGGAAGACACAACCGAAAAGTAAGTAAGGCCACAATTTATGTCGCCCTTAAGGCTCCATAAATTGTTTGTTCATTAAAGAAGGTCAAATGAAGCCATAACTTAGCGAACGATAGTGCAGCTAAGTTATATGGCTGAATTTGATCCTTGACATTTCACATCTTTAGAAACTTAAGAAAATGTCAAGGATTTAATTCGACCAGAAACTTATGTTCACTAACGTTCCATAAGTTGTAGTCTCATTAAAGGAGGTGAAATATGGCAGAAGAAACACCCCCCCAGGATGCAAAGAAAGGCATGGTAACGGCATTCAAATATCTGTTCGGGATAGTATTAATCGTTTTAGGAGGAGTTCTTGTCTACCGTTGGTGGCCGGACTTAGTGACTGTATTCAAAGGTTGCTTTGGTCTATTTCTGGTTTTGGCAGGCATTATTGCCGTAGCTATTGCAAAAGAATAAGGTTATTCCGTTAGAGAATTTACTAAATATAAGTTCTCTAACGGGTACGGATTATTAATTATTTGGCAATATTATAATTCATAGGCGATGGTTCCGTTTTGAAAAGGTTACGGTTTTCCCGCCTTCCGGCCCTTAGGAATTTTACAATGTAAAATTCCAAGGACTAAGTTCCGGAAATTCTCCGAATTTCTCGGGGCAGGCAGGGGCCACGTATCGGAATAGGGCATCGATTTCGTATTTCGTTTTTTTTCGATAAAAGATTGACGATACCTTTTTAGACGATACATAACCGCAACCCCAAACGAACCGCGAAATCACTTATCCGACCATAATTATTGAAAAATAATATGATGACCACAGCCATTTTATTTAGAAGAGAGATTACCCAAAGTCGGCTCATCAATAATATTTTGGGCATGGCCATCTTTATCGTCCTGACTTCTTTAGGGGCATTTGTGCGTATCCCCTTAGGGTTTAGTCCTGTGCCTTTGACTTTACAGACCTTTTTCGTCTTGCTTTCTGGTGCGGTCCTAGGGCCGAATCTTGGATTATTAAGCCAGGGAGGATACATTTTCTTAGGGGCGCTCGGCCTTCCTATATTTACCCGGGCCTCAAGCGGTTTTTTTTATTTATTCGGTCCGACAGCAGGCTATTTGTGGGGATTTGTCCTGGCAAGCTTTATTACTGGCAATTTAGTAAAGCACCACCCATTAAGGGCCTTTAATAAAACCGGTGATCTGAATTTCTGGACAATATTTATCTATATGATTATAGGAGATGCAATACTCCTTACTTCGGGAGGCCTCTGGTTGTTTGCGGCTTTAAAATTTAATCTGTGGCAGGCAATTTTTTTGGGGGTGTTGCCTTTTATCCCCGGTGATATTATTAAGGCCATAGCCGCCGCCCATCTTTATAGGAAAATCCAGGCGCGTACGAGAGAAATTTTCTCCTAGCCGAATTACTAAGGCGCGACAGTAATCAACAGTCCTGAATGAATTTTATCAAAGGGCCGGATTTTAAAATGAAACAGTTAAAACTTTATTTTTTTACTGGTCTCATCGTTCTTCTGCCGGTTGTTCTGACTGCCTATCTTTTATTTGCATTTTTTAGTTTTGTCGACGGTATTTTGGGCGGATTTTTGAATTCTTTTCTTGCCAAGACCGTGGGTTTTTATGTACCGGGTGTGGGCCTCGTGGTTTCTTTAATTATCGTTATACTCACCGGCCTTCTGACGACAGTTATTTTAGGTAAAAGAATTTTTGTTATTCTTGAAAATGTATTTTTAAAGATTCCCTTCGTCAGGTTGATATATCCTTCAGCCAAACAGATTATAAATTTTGTTTTTTCAAAAGACAAGCCCAAATTTAAAAAGGCGGTTTTAGTTGAATATCCCAGAAGAGGCATTTGGTCGGTCGGCTTTATTACCAATGATACTGTCGAAGAGATTAAAGCAAAGGCAGGCCGCGATTTGTTCAATGTCTTTATTCCCGGTTCCCCTGGCCCATTTACAGGTTATGTTATGTTTGTGCCGAAAGAGGATATTATTATGCTGGATATGAGCATAGAGGAGGCCCTTAAAATTATTATTTCAGGCGGCGTAGTCAATCCTTAAAAGACATCTTATAAAGATCATCTTTTGTGATTACATTGATTAAAAAGCGTAGATTACACAGATAAAAAATTAAAGAAAGAACCCCTTGCAAAAAGAATTATCATCTATTGTTTTAAGGTTAATTCTGAATACGTTTTCCCGCTTTGCGGGATTCTACCAGAATAGTGTTTTATTGTGCGGGATAATCTGTGTAATCTTTTCAAAAATCTGTGTAATCAGGTATAATTCGTAATTATACCTGAAGATTATACCAGGAGGAGAGAATGAAAAAGGTGGTTTACATTTTTATCGTAGCCAGTTTATTTCTGTGGGGTTGTACCACTACCCAGAAAGGGGCGGCTGTAGGCGGGGTTGCCGGAGCGGGATTAGGCGCGATTATCGGCCATCAATCAGGCCATGGCGTAGAAGGGGCTGGTATTGGTGCTGCAGTTGGCGCAATATCTGGCGCTCTTGTCGGAGAAAAGCTCGAGACCAAATATTGCCCTGTCTGCGGAAAAAGGTATACCTCGGGCGTAAAATATTGCACTGAAGACGGAACAGAATTAAAAGATATTAAGAAATAAACAATAAAGGTACTTACCCCGACGCCCCGACGTCTCGTCGGTGGTCGGGGTATCCCGACTGAAGCGAAGCGAAACTTCGGGAAACGCCGAAAGAAAAAAAGCCATGACTTTGAGGCCATGGACCTTCACTTTAAGATATCTTAAAGAGCCCTGTTCTTGAAACAGGGTTTCTTTCTAATGGGATGGAAGATTTAAGAAACAAAATAAAGCTGGTAATCTTTGATTTGGACGGGACCTTAGTCGATGCCTATCCGGCGATCATCGCAAGTTTTAATTATACCATGCATAAACTCCATCAGCCCAAAAGAGATGCCTCAACTATTAAAAGGGCAGTAGGCTGGGGAGATAAGGCGCTACTTAGGCCTTTTGTGGAGCCTCATCTTTTAGCCAAAGCCCTGGTAATCTACCGAAGGCATCACGAGAATTCCCTGCTTGAGAAATCAAGACTCCTGGATAATGCAAGAGATACCTTAGAGTCTCTAAAAATAAGAGGATATAAATTAGCCATTGCCAGTAACCGGCCCAGAAGATTTACGCTTATAATTATGCGGCATTTGAAGATCGAGAAATTTTTTGATTTTATCCTTTGCGGCGACCAGTTGCGAAAACCCAAGCCTGCTCCCGAAATGCTTATTAGGATTATGAAACGCCTTAAAACGTTGAAGCAACAGACCCTTTATGTGGGGGATATGCACGTAGATGTTAAGACCGCCAATAGGGCCAAGGTAAAGATGATTGCCCTCTTAACCGGCTCAAGCACAAAGAGCGAACTTAAAAGAGAAAAACCCTACAGGATTGTCAAGGATATATCTTATCTTAAAACCATTTTATCCCCCTTCGAGGGATGTTCTACTTCGCCAAGGCTTCGAAGAACTATTCTGTGAAGCTTCAGCGAAGGAGAATGTCACTAAATGCCTGCCTGCACGCCGAAGTGCGTTTCGGCACGCAGGCGTGGAGTATTCCATATTTACCGTCATGAGAAAATTTAAGATTGCATTGGCTTTAGGCGGCGGTGGCGTAAAGGGCCTGGCACATATCGGAGTCCTCAGGGGCCTAAAAGAGGCGGGCATTCTCATCGATCTTATTGTAGGTACAAGCATGGGCTCGATCATCGCTGCGGCCTATTGCCTTAAAGAAAACCCAGGGGCAATAGAAAAAGACGTCTTAGAGCTGATAAAGCAAAGGCCAATACGTCAATTGGAAGAATTCCTGGGGCAGTCAACCGCAGAAGGAAAACGGATTATCCTCGAGAAGTTATTTTATTTTGCCAAGGATTTATATCTCTGGAATCTGAGGGCGACAAAGAAATGGCTGATTAAAACCGAGCCTATTGTTGAAATCATCAAGTCCCTTATCGGAGACCGTAATTTTAAGGATGCCAGAATTCCTTTGGTCTGTTTAGCCACAGACTTAAAGACATCAGAGCCCGTGGTTTTACGAGAAGGCAATATCCTTAAGGCAGTTATCGCCTCAAGCTGCGTACCCGGGGTTTTTGCGCCGGTTAAGATAGGCAACCGGCTGCTTATCGACGGAGCAGTATCAGGCTCGGTCCCGGTTGAGACGGCAGGAAAAGAAGGCGCGGATTTCATAATTGCCGTAGATGTGGAAGAACGCCCTTCTTTCGGAGAAACCCGGCATGGCCTGGATATACTTGTGCGCGCAGACCAGATCAGGTCGAATAAATTGAATAATTTAATTCTGTCCCGTGCTGATTTTGTAATTACACCCGATGTGAAAAATCTTGGCTGGGCGGATTTCTCGCGAGCAAAATTTTGTATCCAGAAAGGGGAAGAGGCCGTAAAGGATAAAATCCACCTATTAAAGAAGGAGATCACCCATAGGCGCACTCAGACTTTTTTGAAACGTTTGTTTAGTAATTAATTTAGATAATGGATACGCTAAATGACGCAAGTTCCGGGATAAAAGCCATTGCCTTGATTTCCGGAGGTTTGGATAGTATCCTGGCGGCGGAATTAATCTTAGGGCAGGGCATAAAACTAGCTGCCTTAAATTTTATTTCTCCGTTTTGCCAGTGTAATCATAAAAGCGACTCTTGCTTTATGGCCAAAGAAGCAGCCCAAAAACTCGGTATGAATTTTAAGGTTATAAATTTAGGCGAAGAATACTTAGAGATAGTTAAACGCCCGCGCTTCGGCTATGGCGCGAACTTAAACCCTTGTATAGATTGCCGTATCCTTATGTTAAAGAAGGCCAAGGAATTTATGAAAGAAACGGGTGCATCATTTATTATTACCGGCGAGGTCTTAGGCCAGCGTCCGATGTCACAGAAGATGCATATGCTAAAATTGATAGAACGAGAAAGCCAATTAGATGGCCTGATATTACGGCCGCTTTCCGCGGGCCTATTGGATGAGACCTTGCCTGAAAAAAACGGCTGGGTCAGACGAGCGTCGTTATTGTCTTTAAGCGGCCGCAGCCGCAGGGCGCAACTGTCTCTTGCCAAAGAAAAAGATATAAGCGATTATTCCTGTCCCAGCGGCGGATGCCTTCTGACTGATTCGGGATTTAGCAGAAGATTAAAAGACCTGATGCAGAATTTTGAGGATTTCTCATTAAAGGACGTTGAACTTTTAAAAATAGGCAGGCATTTCCGTTTAGGCCTAAATTCCAAATTAATCGTGGGAAGGGACGAAAAAGAGAATTTGCGTCTTGAGAATTATAAAGAATATGGAAATATATATTTTGACCCTGACCCCTTAAAGGGCCCGGTTGCCTTGGGTAAAGGCAATTTTGAGGACCCCGAGACCATAGAATTATCTGCCAGGATCCTTGCCCGTTATTGCGACCATGACAAGGAAGAACCCATTTTAATAAAATATTTCTCAGAAGGCCCCAATCAATCAGAGGGTAAGGATATTAGTGTGGGTCCGCTTGAATTAGAAAAATTAGAAATTTATAGAATTTGATCCCATGAAAAAAATTTATATAATTTCGGCTACTCTTGTTATAATCTGGGCCGTCTTTCTTTTTCTAATCTTACCCAATTTTTACGTTGTACCCGTACTTAGCTATCATGGTATAGGCTACGGGAAAACCGGGGTATACGTTTATACGGATCCCGCGATATTTAAAAAACAGATGGACTTTATATACAATAATCATTATAAAGTGATATCCCTGGATGAATTGGTAAACGGGATTAAATTGAAAAAGAAATTCGACAGGAAAAGCGTGGTCATAACTTTTGATGACGGCCAAAAATGTCTTTACCTTTATGCCTGGCCAATTCTCAAGAAATATAATTTTCCCGCCACAATTTTTTTAATCTCTTCTTTTATCGGGAAAGAGGGTTTTTTAAATGCCCAGGAGATTAGAAAGATGCATGCCGGGGGTATTACTTTTGGTTCGCACTCAAAGCTCCACATGTATTTGCCTGAGTTACTAAAAGAAGAAGATTTAATTTCGGAAATTAAAGATAGCCGGGCCCAGATCGCCAAAATCACCGGCATAAAAGTAGATTATTTCTGCTACCCCGTGGGAGGGTTCAACGATAAAATTAAAAAAATTGTTATAGACTCGAGTTACAGGGCCGCCTGCACTACTAACCGCGGCCGGGACAAATTTAACCGCGATGTCTTCGAATTAGATAGGATAAAGATGGATAATCCTTTAAGCAGGTTAAGCATTTGGTCAAAGCTCAGCGGTTATTACAATTTATTCAGGTCCGTCAAGAAATCAAATTAAGAATATTAGAGGTATCTCTAACAGAAGATAGATAGAATCGCCCGCCTGCCTTTTAGTAATGAATCCAATGGATAAATTATTATTTAAGCGCCTTGACAGATTAAAGGCCGCGCTTAAAAAAATGAGAAGCGCGGTTGTGGCTTATTCCGGAGGCGTAGACAGCACGTTTCTATTAAAGATTGCCAGGGATGTTTTAGGAAATAAGGTCCTTGCGGTTATTGCCGACTCTTTCACTTATCCTAAGAGTGAATTAAATCTTGCCCGAAAAACCGCTAAGAAATTGGGCGCAAGATTTAAGGTTATTAAAACCCGGGAATTCAAGGATAAGAATTTTAGGAAAAATCCGTTTAATCGTTGTTACTTTTGTAAGAAAGAGCTTTTTTTAGGATTGAAGGCAATCGCCAAGGCAAAAAAAATCAGATTTGTAATCGATGGCTCAAACCTGGATGATAAAAAGGATTTCCGTCCGGGAAGCCGCGCCAGGAAAGAATTGGGCATCCGCTCGCCTTTGGCCGAGTCAGGATTTAGAAAACATGACATACGTAAACTAAGCCTGCGCCTTAATCTTGATACCTGGGATAAGCCATCTTTAGCCTGTCTTGCCTCAAGGATTCCTTACGGGACTAAAATTACAGAAGAAAATTTACTGCGCATTGATAAGGCAGAGGATTTCTTAAAATCATTGGGATTTAAACAGGTAAGGGCCAGAGACTACAACGGTCTTTGCCGCATAGAAGTGGATAAGAAGGAAATCCCCGAATTGTTAACCCGTAGGGTATTCATAGTAGACAGTTTAAAAAAGTTGGGATATAATTATGTTACTGTAGATTTGGAGGGTTATCGAACTGGAAGTATGAACCCCGCCCTTTCTGCTACACAGAAACACTATGCAGAGAAAGGGCGGGGTGAATGAAGGGATAAAGATTACCCCACACTTACGTGTGGGGAATAGATACTACAGGCGTGAGCCTGTAGGGTAAAAAGGATTGAGAGATGAGAAAAGTATACTTAGATTATTCAGGAACTACTCCGACTGCCCCTGAAGTGATTAATGCTATGCAGCCTTATTTCTTCGATAAATTCGGCAATGCCTCAAGCATTCATTCCTACGGCCAGGAGGCCAAAAAGGCCGCTGAAGATAGCCGAGAGATTCTGGCAAATTTTATCGGCGCAAAACCCGAGGAGATTGTTTTTACATCTGGAGGAACGGAGTCAGACAATTTTGCCGTCTTTGGAGTTTGTGCCGCCCTAGATAAAAAAGGCAACCATATTATTACTTCCAATATCGAACATCATGCTATAAGCGAACCCTGCAAGGAGCTGGAAAAAAGGGGTTTCAAAGTGACCTATGTGCCGGTCGGTAAAAACGGAATCCTAGACCCTGCTGATGTCAAGAAGGCTATTACAGATAAGACCGTCCTCATTTCCATTATGCATGCCAACAATGAAATAGGCACCATCCAGCCTATTGAAGAGATTGGCCGTATTGCCCAAGAGAAAGAAATAACCTTTCACAGCGATACCGTACAGACTGTTGGGCATATCCCGGTTGACGTGGACAAGTTAGGAGTAGATTTGCTTTCGCTTTCTGCGCATAAATTTTACGGCCCCAAGGGCGTAGGCGCAATCTACATACGAAAAGGGACCAAGATTAACCGCTTCCTTTGCGGAGGAGACCAGGAAAGGGGCAGGCGCGCTTCTACATATAACACCCCCGGTATTGTAGGCCTGGCCAAGGCCATCGAACTTTGTTATGAAAAAATGGATGAAGAGGCAAAGATGCAAATAGGGCTGCGGGATAAATTAATAAAAGAGATACCGAAAAAAATCTCCCAGGTCCAGTTAAACGGCGATTCTCTAATGCGGCTGCCGAATAATGTGAATTTTTCCATTAAATACATCGAGGGAGAATCTATCCTTTTAAACCTGGATATGATGGGTATTGCTGCTTCAACCGGTTCGGCCTGTACCTCATCGAGCCTTGAGCCTTCGCATGTATTATTGGCTATTGGCCTTAAACCCGAAATCGCCCACGGGTCTTTGCGTCTGAGCTTGGGCCGTTGGACAACCAGCGAAGATATTGACTATGTATTAGAAGTCCTTCCGCCTATCGTTACTAAACTACGCAGTATGTCTCCTCTTTATGATAAATAATAACAATCACAGATTGGCACAGATTAAATGCACAGATAAGCGCAGATTTTATTAAAAATATCTGTGCTAATGGTTCGACTTTGTGCTTCGACAGGCTCAGCATCCTTCGAAGCATCCTGAGCAACGTCGAAGGACTCACCATTAGTCTTGAGCACAGTCGAAGGACTAATCTTGCGGTTTTTTCCGCCACAATATGTTGGTGGACCCGCCTCGCCACACAACGTTGGCGAGCCGCCAAAGTACTGTGGCGGCAATTTTTGTGGCGGGCATCTGTGATAATCTGTGGAAAAATATACTTTTTTAATATGAAGAATAAAATCTTGAATTTCCTAAGGGCCTCGGATAATTTTGTCTCCGGAGAGGATATAAGCAGGCATCTTTTAATAAGCCGTGCCGGAATCTGGAAGCATATAAATCAGCTAAGGAAAGAAGGCTATGAAATCCTGGCAGTGCCACATCTGGGCTATAGATTAGAATCAACCCCTGACCGGCTTAAACCCGAAGAGGTGGAATATAAATTAGGTACCAGGATCTTGGGTAAAAAAATCTATTATTACGAAGTAGTTCCTTCAACAAATGATGAGGCGATGAGGTTGGGATTAAGCAATGCCCCTGAAGGTACCATTGTCCTGGCTGAATCTCAGACCAAAGGCAGGGGGAGGCTCGGCAGGGCGTGGCATTCGCCAAAGACCAAAGGGATTTATCTTTCCGTGATATTGCGGCCCAAGATCATTCCCAATGCCTCGCCAATACTGACTTTAATGGCGTCGGCGAGCGTCTGCGAGGCGATTAAAAAGAGCGCTTCTATCGATGCCCAGATAAAATGGCCTAATGACATATTAGTGCGCCATAAAAAAATAGGAGGAATTTTAACAGAGCTTAAGGCAGAAATGGACGTAGTCTCTTTTGTAGTCATTGGCCTTGGATTAAATGTCAACAACGACAAGAAAACATTGCCTGAAGGCGCCACTTCCTTAAGAGAACAAAAGAAAGAAGACGTCAACCGCCTAGAGTTGTTGCAAGAGATTCTAAGGGCCCTTGAAGAAAATTATCTGATTTTTAAAGAAGATGGCGCCGGCCCTATTCTAGAGAAATGGAGGGCGTATAATCTCTCTTTGGGTAAAAGGGTAAAGGTTGTTTATCAAAGTAAGCACTTAGAAGGTATGGCCGTTGATATCGATAGTGACGGAGGTCTCCTGATCAGAAAAGATTCAGGGCTCATAGAGAAAGTTATGGCAGGGGATATAATACACTTCCGCTAATGTAAACTATATATAATAATCGAGTTGACAATTGACCCGTCAGCTTTTATAATACTGCTGACGGGTTTTTTATCCCCCTTCGCCCCGAAGTTACGTCGGGGCTTCTGTGGATGTCACTAAATTGGCAAACTGATTAAGAAGTAGGGGGATAACCCGCCGAAGCTGAAGACGAAAGTTCTTCAGCGAAGGAGGGTAAATTTAGGTGACATGTGCTTGCCCGTAGGGTATTCCATGCCAATCATACTCATAATTATTCTTTTTATTTCACCCTGCGCTCTTGCGGATGAGCCATTTCTGCTTGATAAAATTATCGTAACACCCCATGAAGACTTCTTTTCCAATGAATCTATGGGGGACAAGATAATAGAAACGGGTGGTTTTAATTCACCCGTTGATTTGTTTAGGAAATTTAGCGGCCTGGATTTACGCTATCGGGGCACTTACGGTATACAGGGAGATTTGTCCATCAGGGGCTCCACTTACGAACAGGTGGCGGTGCTTATCGACGGCCTAAACATTATGGATCCCCAGACCGGTCACCACAATCTTGATATACCTCTCACCATTTTTGATATCGATAGTATCGCAGTATTTAAAGAAGGGGTCTCTTCCTTATACGGGGCCGGAGCCTTAGGCGGGGCGATTAATATACGTACTAAAAAACCCACTGAAAAAATTTTGAATTTAGAGGCGACCTTCGGAGGACACGCGCTCTTTTCTCAGGCATTTTCTTATAGCATGCCTAATAAGGATTTATCCAGCCGGATATCTCTTGAGCATAATATCTCAAGCGGCGCCCGGCCCAATACCGACTTCGAATATGGAACCTCCACTTTTTATCTGACTAAAGATTTTGACCAGGCAGAGGGTGATTTTTTATTCGGTTACCAAAAGAAAAATTTCGGCGCAGACAGCTTTTATTCCAATTTATTTCCCGAAGAGGAAGAGCATACGGAGACCGTATTTATAAAAACAGGCCTCAACACAAACTCAAACAACAGCACTTTCAAAAATAACCTGTATTTACGTCGGCACCGCGACAGGTTTATCCTTAGAAGAAACAACCCCACATCCATCAACCACCACCTTAGTTACATATACGGGTTTAATTCCCAAATGAATTTAACCGCAAAACATGCGGACCTTTTATTAGGGCTGGATGCTGGTCAAGATAAGATCCGTTCCACAAACCTGGGAAAACACGAAAGGTTTCATAATGCCGTTTCCTTTGGCGTCTCGTCAAAAAATAGCGAAAAATTTTTTGTCGAATTTCGCTTAAGGCCCGAATATTACGAGGATTTCTCCTGGCAGTTTCCCTATAACCTGGGATTGGGCTATTACCTAATTTCAAATACCTTAAGGCTGAAAGGCGCGCTTTCTGAGGCTTACCGGGTTCCTTCTTTTACTGATCTTTATTATTTCGATGCCGCCAATAAAGGTAATCCCGGCTTAGGCGTTGAAAAATCGGATAATTTTCGATTAGGCCTTGATTTCAACAAGGATATTTTATTTTTAAGCCTGGAAGGGTTTTTGCGCAAAGGCCGCAATCTCATTGACTGGACGCGCACATCTCCAAGCGACCCCTGGCAGGCTACGAATTTGGGTAGAGTTGATTTTACGGGCGCTGAATTTACTGCCAAATTAAGGCCAAGGCTTATAATCCTTGGCCAGAGATTAAATGAACTCTCGCTTTCCTATACCTATACTAAGGCCGATAAAAAGGCATCCGGATTTTTTTCTAAGTATGCCTTGGATATCTTAAAGCACCAATTAATTTTCGATGTAGACGAGGACATTTTAGGTCTGGACTGGAACTGGCAGTTGTCTTATAAAGAAAGGTATTATGGCGAGATTTATTTTGTGGGTGACCTGGCGGTCTCTAAGAAATTGATTAGGAAAAATTTAATTGTGGAGCCGTTTATAAGGATAGAAAATTTCACCAATGCCCAGTATTCTGAAATCGGCGGTGTATCTGGGCCTGGCAGGTGGCTTAAGGCAGGCATTAAATTACAATGGTAGGGGGCTGGTTGACCCTTGACATCTTTGATGTCAAGGGTTTATTCGCACTAATAACTTACGTCGCTGACTCATTAATCGAGAGCTCCGTAAGTTATGTGCTCATAAAAAAAAGAGCCGATAAGGTGGCTCTTTTACCTGCTTACCCCGCTTCGGCAACCCAACTGCCATGCCCCGACGTTACGTCAGGGGTTAGGCTTGTGGCTTTGCGCCCCCATCTTTCGATGCACGCTATATGCTTCCAGCGCGTCCGCCAATATGGCGGAGGTTTACCCTTATCGGCTTAATGAGTAACTGGCAATTAAAAGTATAGTCTAAAAAACAGGGAATTTCAAGGGGGATAAAACCTTTTTTCTTCTAAAGGGTCAGGCGTGGGATAATACAAAAATAATAAATAGAAAGGATTGGTTAGGTTATTGGGTAAAGGTATGGAAGCCGGTATGGTGCTTGGGTTAAGATTAGGTAACGTACCCCTAACCCAATTTTCCAGACCTGCCTGCCGGCAGGCTAATACCTAATAAATGTCTATATAGTGATTTAATGTCTAAATGTACAATTTGACATTAATGTATTTAAGAATTCATTCGTCATTCGGAATTAAGGAATTAGGAATTAAAATCTACTAATTTTTACTATGAAAAAGGGTAAACGGGTATTGGTGGCGATGAGTGGCGGAGTAGACTCTTCAACTGCCGCGGCCTTGCTCCTTGAGCAGGGTTTTGAGGTCATTGGCCTGACCATGTGTTTCAATATAGGTTCCGGTTCTTCAAGGCGTCCTTCTTGTTGCGGCATAGAGGGCATTGAAGATGCCCGCCGTGTTGCCGGGGTCTTAGGTATCCGCCATTATGTCCTGAATTTTAGCCGCATCCTGGAAGAAAAAGTAATCAGCAATTTTATAAATGAATATCTTATTGGCCGTACGCCAAATCCCTGTATAAGGTGCAATCAGTATCTTAAATTTGGCGCTTTATTAAAAAAAGCCCAAGAATTAGATTGTGATTATCTGGCTACCGGCCATCATGCCAGAATAACAAGATGCAAGATGCCTGCCTTGTCGGCAGACAGGCCTGCCTGCCGGTCAGGTAGGCAAGATACTAGATGCAAGTATTTGCTCAAAAAAGGCAGAGATAAGACTAAAGATCAGTCATATTTCTTGCATTGTATTAGGAAACATAACCTACCCAAGATTCTATTTCCTGTGGGTGAATATACAAAACAGCAAGTGCGTAGTCTCGCATCTACTTTTGGATTGCCTGTTGCAGAGAAACCTGGCAGTCAGGAGATATGTTTTATTACAAACACGGATTACCACGGATTTTTAAAAGATAGATTACCACGGATGAAGAAGAATATCAAACCAGGATTGATTAAGGATTTAGAGGGTCGCATCTTAGGCGAGCATAAAGGCATTGCTTTTTATACCCTCGGCCAGCGCGAAGGCTTGGGAATATCTGCAGCAAGTCGTCTCTATGTAATCAGAATTGACGCTAAGTATAACACGATTTATGTAGGTAAAGAAGAAGATACTTATTCTCGGTCCCTTATTGCAAAAGAGCCGAACTTTTTAATTGGAAGGCTGTCCAAAAGATCTCTTGAAGTTAATGCCAAGATTCGCTATAATCACCCTCAGGCAAAGGCGCGCGTTGAGTTTCTTTGCGCCCAGAGACTCAGGGTTGATTTTGAAGAGCCGCAAAAAGCGATAACACCAGGTCAATCCGTAGTTTTTTATGATAAGGATATTGTTATAGGCGGCGCAATTATCGATAAGGTTCTAAGTAAATGAAAAAACTAGAGGAAAAAATCATTCGGCTGAAAAAACAGCGAAAGGCAATAATCCTGGCGCATAATTATCAGCTACCTGAGGTTCAGGATATCGCTGACTATCACGGCGATTCCCTTGAATTAAGCCGAATGGCTGCCGCAACCGCTGCCAAGGTAGTAGTTTTCTGCGGGGTGCATTTTATGGCTGAGACCGCCTCGATTTTATGCCCCGGGAAAATTATCCTTATGCCTGATATAAATGCTGGCTGCCCTATGGCGAATATGATTACTGCTCAAGACCTGCGCGAATTAAAGGCCAAGCACCCCAAGGCAATAGTCGTAGGTTATGTAAATACCTCAGCCGAGGTCAAGGCAGAGTTGGATATCTGTTGTACCTCTACCAATGCTGTGGCCGTAGTAAATAGCTTGAAGGACAAGGAAGAGGTTATCTTTGTACCGGATAAATACCTGGCGGATTTTGTATCTAAGAAAACCGGACGGGTATTAATTTCCTGGGATGGCTATTGTCCTACCCATGTGAAGATAATGCCCGAGGATATCTTAAAACAAATTAGGCTCCATCCCCAGGCCAAGGTTATTGTACACCCGGAATGTCGGCCTGAGGTGATTGCCCTTTCTGATGAAGCACTTTCTACCAGCGGTATGTCTAAGTATGCTAAGGCCAGTCCTTCCAAGGAATTCATTATTGGCACAGAGGTTGGGTTGATTTATCGCTTAGAAAAAGACAATCCCGCCAAAAAATTCTATCCCGCCTCAGAACTTGCCACCTGTCCCAATATGAAACGTAACAACCTGGAGAAAGTGCTTTGGTCCCTGGAAGAGATGAGAGAGGAAGTCAGGGTTACAGACTCCATACGTTCAAAAGCCAAGCGGGCAATTGAGCGGATGCTTTCCATAACTTAATATTCTACAATAGGTTTTGTACCAACCTTGAAAATCACGCCTAAAAATGTTATACTTATTTATGGCAGCCACGGGGCTGCGTTTTTTATGCACTAATTTTAGAGAGTTTCAAAAAGTTTTAAATATCCGATAAAGTCCCGCAAGGGATACGGAAGATGCCGCAGGTTTCGTCATCTTCCGGGGCAAACCAGCTGTGAGGCTGGGGCTTCGCCGTAAAATGGCGAATCTGTTTCCTTAGCCGGAAACAGAGCAAAGCCGCGGGTCTTCTTCAAGGAAGACAGCCGAGCGCACCGCACACTTAATAAGTATTTGAAGACTGCCGGGCTACCGAAGATACGGATTTTGGTAGCCCGGTTTTTATTTGGGCTCTGGTAAGAGAGGGCAGTAAGGATGAAAAAAATGACGAGTATTCCGATCCTGCTATTCGGCCTGCTTATTTTGGTAAGCCCGGTCTCGAGATTTTCCTGGGCAGTTGAGATGATGCAAGAAAATAGTCTTCCTCCCGCAGACCAAGAAATCCCTGTTTCTAACTACTCAAAAGAAGAAATTCCTGAATTTGTGCCCGGTGAGATTTTAGTAAGACTAAAACCCCAGGTTTATCCGCAAAAATCCATTAGCCCCGAAGGGATTGCGCTTACTGGCATCAATTCTTTGGATAAATTAAATTCTCAGTTTAGGGCAGAAGCTTTTGAGCCGGTATTTAAACAGCCGCAAATAATGCAAGCTGGCACTGAATTTAAAGGGCTGAATGACCAGACCAATACCGTTAAAGATTTATCGCGCTGGCAGAAGATAAAGGTTTCTGAAGATGAAGATATCCAGAGCGTCATCGCAGCCTATCGTAACGACCCCAATGTGGAGACTACCGAGGTTAACTATATATTAGTGACGGATTTGGCCCCTAATGATACCTTCTTCGCTGGAGAAAAATTATACCAGATTATTAAATCCAGGGAGGCCTGGGATATTTATCTGGGCAGTCCCACAGTGGAGATTGCCATTGTTGATACGGGAGTAGACATGAATCATCCGGATTTAAGAGATAGTATTGATACAAACTTAGGATATGATTTTGTGGATATTAATCTGGATGCTTATATTAGCCAGGGCTATGAGCCGATTATTGGTGAAGATTATATTGAACCGGATAATATTCCTCAGGATTTCTATGGCCACGGCACAATGGTCTCTGGCCTGGCAGCTGCCAGTACCAACAATCAAGAAGGAATCGCCTCAGTTTCCTGGGGTTGTAGAATCTTACCTTTAAGGGCAGGGTTTGCGATTAAAAAATCTGGGCGTACATATGGATTGTTAGAATTGGATGATTGCGTTAATGCCATAAATTATGCCGTATCAAGAGACGCAAAGGTAATTAATATGAGCTGGAGCTTTTCTTATCCTTCTGTTATTTTAGAAGAGGCAATTAATGCTGCCTATGCCAGTGGCGCGGTGCTTGTAGCCTCTGCAGGCAACAGAAACAGCCAGCAACCAAACTACCCTGCTTATTATGATAATGTGGTGGCAGTGGCAGCCACAGGAACCGGATATGCCGGTATAGAAGACTTAGACAAAAAAGCCGACTTCTCCAGCTTTGGCGATTGGGTGGATGTCTGTGCCCCAGGCACTCATATCTTTTCCACGCATTATGATCCTGTTTACGGCTCGACCTATGGTCGAACTTATGGCGGTACTTCTTTCTCCGGCCCCCAGGTAGCAGGCCTGGCAGGCCTGATTTTATCCGGCGATAATTCTTTAACCAACGAAGAGGTAATTAATCGTATCCTGGGCTCAAGCGATGATATCAACCTGTTTAATTTAGATTATATTGGTCTATTGGGTGCGGGTAGGCTCAATGCCTATCAGGCATTGGCGGGTGTAAATGCGCCTAAATTATTAATTAAAAAGACTACCGTTAACGAGATTATAGGAAATAATAATGGCGTATTGGATTGGGGAGAAAAGGTAAATCTTATCCTAAGGTTAAAAAACTTAACCCATGATGCCTATAGGGTGAGAGCAAAACTAAGCATTTACAGTACCGAATTTCAGCCCTTTATTGATCTTATAAAACCCGAGGTTTCTTTCGAAGACATCCCCCGCGGAGGATGGCGGGAAAATAATTCTGACCCCTTTATCCTTGAACTTGAGCCTTGTTTTTCTTTGGCTGGTGAGAAGATCATCTTTAGCTTAGATATCTCTAGCAGCCCATCCCAAGACTCAGATGCGCCGGTATATGATAGTACGACTTATTTTATCCTCACTACCGGCCAATATGTTCCTGGTTGGAGCGTTGAAGTCCTGGATAATGCCGTAGATCAAGCGGGCTGGTATTTGGATTTAGATTTAGATAGCTTAAATCAGCCACGTATTGTTTATGGCTCAAACGCAAATTTGTATTATGGCTATTTCAACGGCCTAAGTTGGCAGAAAAAATTAGTAGGAAATGAAGCCGCGGTATGGCCCCTGCTTAGATTAGATAGCCAAGACAGGCCGCACCTTATTTATCTTGTATCAGATGGGACAGGAGGCGGCCAATTGAAACACGCCTTTTTGAGAAATAACACAGATGCCTGGGCCATTGATTTAATAGATAGCGAGATAAACGGTAATATTCTGGACTCTTCTTTGGCATTAGATAATTTAGATATCTGTCGTATAAGTTACAATATCTTTGATCAGCAGCCAAGATTGAAATACGCTTTTTATGACGGCTTAACCTGGAATAAAGAGACTGTGGATAATTTGAATTGTTTTGAACCCACCTCCATTGCCATAGATAAAAACGGCCTTCCTGCGATTGCATATATTACCTCAGGTAATCTAAGATACGCCCACTATAACGGGCTAACTTGGCAGATTGAGGATGTATCAGCGGCTATCAATGGTACCTATCTGGATTGCCACCTTAAATTCGATAGCCAGAACTTGCCCCATATAGGTTATACTACGGGACATTATGATAATAAACTAAAGTATGCCTTCTACGACGGCACGACCTGGACTATCGAGACAGTCCTTGATAATATCTGGGACCCGGATTTTATCTTTGATTTTTCTCTGGATAGTCAGGGTGCCCCTTGTTTTAGTTATTATAGGATTGGAAACGATTCCTTGCGTCTTGTCCGAAAGGTTAACTCCCAGTGGCAGACTAGCGAGGCAGATTCCGGATGTATCTCAGGTTACAATTGCTCCTTGGTTACCGATAGTTCAGGAGGAATACACGTGGCTTATTTCGGTTGTTTCAATAAACTCAAACATGCTTATTACGGTCCACTCCATACCGCACCAGTAATCTGTCCTGTGTCTAACCAGGAGGCATTGGTAGGCGCGCCATTTACAATTTCCCTCTTTGCCTATGACCCGGACCCGCAAGATAGCATTAGGCTTTATGTTGAAAATTTACCGGTTTGGTTAAATGCTGCGCCTGAAGACGGCAATCCCGCAAAATTGACTTTAAGCGGCACACCGAGGCCGCAAGATACAGGTATAGTCTTTAACATAACCATTAATGCCCAGGATAAAGAAGGATTACTTACTACCAGGACCATGGCAATTAAGGTAAGGCGGCTCTGCGGTGATGTCAACGGCGATGCCGTAATAAATATCTGTGATGTAACATATTTAAATAATTTTTTATATAGACACGGCCCTGGCCCGGCTCCTCTCTTAAGCGGTGATGTGAATGCAGACCAAAGGGTAGATAAGTTGGACATCATTTATCTTACAAATTATCTATTTAACCACGGCCCTGGTCCACTCTGCCATCGGTTAAACTTAGTGCCAGCCCCCGATATTAGATAATCCTATCAGGGGACTTACCCCGCACCTTTTAATTATTCAACATTTTTTAAAAAGATTTTGAATACAAAAAAGGGCGGGGTTTACTTTTATTGGGAATAATGATATAATTCTGCTTAAATAATGAGTTGTTGATAAAAAGGTCCAAGATAATGGTAGCCATGAGAGGTCTAAAAGCTATTGGCCAGATGCTTCTGGGTGAGAAGATTATTACCCTTGAGCAACTGGAGCTGGCTTTACGCGAACAGAAAGAAAAAAAAGAGTATTTCTGCCGAACTCTGGTAAGGCTTGGCCTGGCAAAAGAAGAAGATGTTTTTCCAATTTTGGCGACACAACTGCAAGTGGCTTTTGTAAAGATAAAAGAATTAAACATCCCGCCTGAGGTAATCAAGAAAGTCCCGGCAAAATTTGTCTCTCACTATAAACTGATGCCCATAGCCCTTAAGGGAAATATCCTGACCATGGCCATGAGCGACCCCGTAGATGTCCATACCATTGATGACCTGAGATTATTCCTGGCAGTAGAAATTGAGCCGGTTTTAGCCGGCGATGAAGATATTGCCGAGGCGATTCGTAAATACTACGGAGTAGGCGCCGAGACATTAGAAGAGATGATTATTGAAAAAGGGACGGGCTATCAAGAAGCTGTTTCAATTAGCAAAGCAGAAGACCTCACTACTATGGCCGAAGATGCCTCGATAGTCAAATTTGTTAATCAGATAATGCTTGAGGCCCTTAAGGACAGGGCCACAGATATCCATATGGAGCCCTTTGAGAATCAGTTTAGAGTAAGATTTAGGATTGACGGAATTCTTTATGATATTACTATTCCCCCGAGCATCCGGATCTTTAATCAGGCCATTGTCTCGCGTATTAAGATTATGTCTTCTTTGGATATTGCCGAGCATAGGCTTCCTCAGGACGGTCGCATGAAGATAAAAGTCGAAGAAAAAGAATTAGACCTAAGAATTTCTATCGTGCCCTCGAGTTTTGGTGAGTCTGTGCATATCAGGATATTGAGTCCGGAGTCATTTCTGGAGCTCGAAAAACTCGGTCACCTGCCCGAAGACTTAAAGATAATCGAATCCCTGATCAAAAAACCCCACGGCATCATCTTTGTCACTGGCCCGACCGGCTCAGGAAAGACTACTTCACTTTATGCCTGCCTTGCCAAGATTAATGTCAGGCCGATTAAGATAATCACTATCGAAGACCCCATTGAGTATCAATTAAAAGGGATTACCCAGATTCAGATTGCCCCCAAGATCGGACTGACATTTGCCAATGGCCTGCGTTCCATGCTGCGGCACGACCCGGACATAATGATGGTGGGCGAGGTCAGGGATTATGAGACCGCGGAGATTGCCATCCGCGCTGCCTTAACCGGCCATCTTGTTTTTTCCACCCTGCATACCAATGATGCTGCCGGGGCTATAACCAGGCTCCTGGATATGGGCGTTGAGCCGTTTTTGGTTTCTTCGTCCCTGGAATGCCTGATTGCCCAGAGATTAGTCAGGCTGGTTTGCCCGGCCTGTAAACACGAGATTAACCCCGATAAGAAATATTTACAGGGCCTGGGTTTAGATATCGAGCCGAATATAAAACTGTTTGAAGGTAAAGGCTGCGCTGAATGCAGATTCACCGGATATCGGGGCAGGACCGGAATTTATGAGATACTCTTAGTTAATGGAAAAATCCGCGATATGGTTATCAGAAAAGAATCAAGCCAGCAGATTAAGAAAGAGGCAGTTTTACAAGGGATGAAGACCTTAAGGCTCGACGGTTGGCAGAAGGTCAAGATGGGCCTGACTACGGTTGCTGAGATAATCAGAGTAACCCAGCAGGAAGAATTACCAGAGTAAACAGAGTTAATTAAAAAAACAAAAGATTTAGGGGTTAGAAAGGGTCAGGATGGGTTAGAAAGGGTTAGTAGGGGAGTTTTAGAAATCCCCCTTTCTCACCCTTGCTACACCCTATTATCTCTTAAACGTAGATTTTGTTGATTATTTAATCATGCCCAGATTTATATATAAGGCAAAACTAAATCCCACCCAAATAAAAGAAGGAGTTATTGAGGCCGAATCCAGACAACAGGCGGTTACCAAATTAAATGAAAACGGCCTTTTTCCCATTTCCCTTGAAGAAGAATTTAAAGCTGTCTCTGGTCAGCCTCGCCGAAGAAAAAAGATAAGCCAGCAGGAGGTCTGTGTTTTTAGCCGGCAACTTTCCTCCCTGATTGAATCCGGGCTGAATCTACTTCCTGCATTAAACGTCGTTTATAAACAGACCCCCAACATTACCTTTAAACTGGTTATCCTGGAAATCTGCGAAGATGTAAAACAGGGAGGTCTTTTTTCCGAGGCCCTGGCTAAATATCCCCAGGTATTTTCGCCTTTATTTGTCTCGATTATTAAGGCCGGCGAACTAAGCGGTAGCCTGGGGTTGTCTCTGTCAAGGCTTGCCGAACATCTTGAACGGGAAGAGGAGATAAGGACAAATGTAATCTCGAGTCTGGCCTATCCCGGTTTAATCGCGCTGGTGGGGCTGGCAACAGTGTTGGTCTTACTTACCTTTGTTATCCCAAAATTAGTAATTATGTTTGAAGATATGGGCCAGGTCTTGCCACTTCCGACGAGGATTTTAATTTTATTAAGCGGTTTTTTCAGCAATTATGGATGGCTGCTTTTATTATTATTAATTTTATCTGTCTTTATTATTCATAGACGGCTCAAGACCCAAGAAGGCAGGGCCAGCTTCGATAATCTTAAGTTAAAATTGCCTGTCTTGGGAAACTTGGTAAGAAAAATAGAGATAGTGCGTTTCTGCCGGACATTGTCTACGCTCCTGAATAATGGGATCCCTATTTTATCTTCACTTGAGACGGGCTCTGAAATAATAACTAATCAAGTTATACGCAAAGAGGCAAAGGGTTTTTGTCTTAAGGTGCGCGAAGGCCAGGCATTATCAAAGGCTATGGAGGATTCCCGGTTTTTTAATGTCTTTGTTACCAATATTATTTCTGTTGGCGAAGAGTCAGGTACTTTAAATAAGGCGCTTAGCCGTATTGCCGACAGTCTTGAGCAAGAACTTAATCGCAGCATAAAGATATTTATGTCGGTCATTGAGCCTGCAATGATACTTTTTATTGGCCTGGTTGTCGGTTTTATCGTCGTAGCAATGCTTTTGCCGGTATTTCAGATCAGTCTGATTGCCCGTTGAAACCACGAATAAACACAAATTTATAACGAATTAACACGAATTTTTAATAATGGAGGATAGAAAATGGAAAATAGATTTAATAAGGGTTTCACGCTCGTAGAATTGATGTTAGTAGTAATTATCATCGGTATATTGGTGGCTACGGTCTTGCCGCGTTTAGCCGGCCGTTCTGAACAGGCGCGCCAGACAGCAGCCAAGGCAGATATAAACGCCAATATCCCCACAGCCCTGGATTTGTATGAACTTGATAATGGCCAATATCCGACTACGGATCAAGGCCTGAATGCCTTAGTAAGAAAACCTACCACTTCACCTGTTCCTGCCAATTGGAACGGTCCGTATCTAAAAAGGGCGCCTCTTGATCCCTGGGGAAAGCCGTATCTCTATAAGTCGCCGGGCGAGCACAATCTTGACTACGATTTATATTCTTTGGGCAAAGACGGCGTGCAGGGCGGTGGCGATGATATAGCTGATTGGGATGAAGACTCCGCTGTCCAGGAATAAAAAAGGTTTTACCCCGTTAGAGATACACAAGAATTCAGACCGTAATTACGGAAATGTTTTCTCACGAAAAATAAATAAGAGAAAACATTCCCTATCTCTAACAGGGTTTACCCTCATCGAGCTGATCCTTGTTGCGGTTATCATTTCGATTATTACTGTCGTGGCCTTACCCCGTTTTAGAAAGACATTTCAAGAACTACAGGCAAAAGAATTTATTCAGAATCTCACCTCGCTAGCTCTTTATGCCCGGGAAAGGGCGGTCCTTGAAAGAAATGTTGTTAGAGTAAATCTTGACTTTTCAAAACATATCTATTGGTTAAGTGTTAAGGAATTAAATAAAGATGAATTTCGAAAGTTGAACGACCGCATTTCGCGGTCTCGCATCATCCCAGAAACGATATCCGCCGAAACCGACATTAACCATATAGATTTCTATCCCGATGGCAGGACAGACAAAATCTCCTTAGTCATAAAAAACAATGGAACTAATGCCTATACCTTGATTAGCGATGAAAATCTCGGCCTTCTTAAATTACAATAGGGCATCACAAAAAACGTTTCGCCCTATTGATTATCCCGAATGTAGTAACTTTTTAGGTTATTCTTCGGGATCCCGAAGAAACACTACAGAGAATAGCATCATTCGGGGCAGTGATTATCCCGCATAAAACTAAAATATATAGCGGGATCACGCAATGCGGGAAAAAAGCGATTACACAGATAAATCTTTTTTTATAATCTGTTAAATCACAAAAATTGATTTTTATGAACGCCTTTTACAAGATACCCCATAATAAATTTAAAGGACTGCTTTTATTTGAGGTAGCGGTAGCTGTAGCTATTGTATCGGCCGGGGTAATTTTTGTCTTAAGGAGTTTTAATACTACCTTAGGCGCCATGGATTTTTCCAGTAAATATTATCAGGCAATGCTTTTATTGGAGCAAAAGGCCTGGGATTTAAAGGCCTTAGCAATTTCGGGAGGCAATCTTAAAGAGGTTTCTCCCAAAGAAGGGGATTTTAAAGAACCGTATCAAAATTTTCATTGGTCGCTGCAACTTGAAGAGATTCCGGATAGCCGTCTAGAACAACTTGATCTATCGGTTGCCTGGTTTAAAAAGAAAAATAGAAATTATTTTGAGGTCAATACTTACACCTATACAGAAAGTAGCGAGTAGAGAGTAGTGGTTCGACAAGCTCACCATCCCTCTCCTCGTTGCACTCGGGATCCTTCGAAGGATCCTGAACGAATGTGAAGGAGAACCATCCCGAGCGAAGTCGAGGGACGAGTAGCAAGAATTAATTAAATTCCAAATCAAACGACAGGTAAATGACCAATTTCCAATACCCAATAAATACCAATTAATATCCAATTACCAATGACCAATTGGATAATTGGGATTTGGAAATTTATTGGGATTTGGTACTTATTGGTAATTATTGGAAATTAATATTCTCTCTACTCTTTACTTGCTACTCGCTACTATTGAATAATCTGCGCTAATCTGTGGAAAAGAAAAATTTTATATTATGAATAAAAAAGGATTTACCCTCCTTGAGCTCTTAGTAGCCATTTCGATATTTTCCATCCTTATCTTAAGCGTCTATTCTGCCTTTCATACGGGGATGTTGACCCATAAAAAGGTTAATAGCTTATCCGGGCTTTATCAGAGGGCTCGTGTTGGCCTAGACAAGATGAAAGAAGACCTAGAAAATAGTTTTCCCTATACGAACCAGGATGCAAGATTTAGCGGTCAGATCCAGGGAATGTCTTTTTTTAGCAATATCGGTTATTTCCAAAACCAGGGTGAAGATCTTAGCCAGGTTTTGGCAATTGAGTACCGATTTAATGACGCAAAACTTAAAAGGATTTCGCATTTTATTTATGATGAAGCTGAACTTAAAGAGGAAGAATTGCTTTCCGGTATTGAAGAACTAAAGTTTAATTATGCCTTCAAAAATGACCAGGAGCCATTTTATGCCTGGCAGGAGGCCTGGCAGATAAAAGAGAACATCCCCCAGGCTGTTAAGATTGAGTTTGTGTTAAAATCCCCCGGGGCAGGGCAGGGCCTGAAATTTGAGAGAGTTGTTTTTATTCCCGGAGGGATACTGACAGAAAATAAATGATATACCAGCCTTCATTAAAAAAAGATAACGGGTCAATTTTGATTATTACTATCTGGATAATGGTAATCCTGGCTTTATTTTCTTTTGGCCTTGCGCACCGGGCCTTAATAGAGCTGAGGCTGGTGCGGTTCAGTCGAGACAAGATTAAGGCCGAGTATCTGGCTGATGCGGGTTTGGTTTGTGCCCAACAGGAATTGGCTAAAGATGCCAATAGTTATGATGGTTTGAATGAGCGCTGGTCTTCGGGATTTGATTCCGATAAACAAGAATACATCTTTAAAGATGTAAAATTAAAAGAAGGCAGCTTTACCATAAGTTATAATCTTCTTAGAGATCAGACTCATCCGCAAATTATCTATGGAATATGCGATGAGGAAAGAAGGCTTAATATCAACCGTTGCCGGGATCCAGGACTTGTAAGACAGGCCCTGGCGATTTTATTGTCATCTCTCGAGGTAGAAGAGCCAGAGGAGATTGTAAATACCTTAGTAGATTGGATAGACCCTGATACTCAGGCGTTCGGAAATGCCCTAGAAGAGCCGTTTTTTAAAAATGATATTTTTAAGGCTAAAGAAGAGCTGATAGATGTATTAACCTCCTTTTTCTACAATAAACGCGGATTGAATAAAGATGAAGCCAGGCATAATGCCATTGAGATTTTTTTAAAAGTAAGAGATAATATTACTGTCTGGGGCAATGGCCAGATTAATATTAATACAGCCAGCCCCCAAGTGTTAAAGGCCATTTTTAGCATAAGTTTAGCCAACAACAATGTCGAAGGGGCAACTGAAACCGAGATCGACGGCCTCCTCAACAAAATAACAGTTTATAGGCAGGGGCCAGATGCAAAAGAATTTAGCCAGGACGATAATTACTTTACTCGGGCCGATTCCGGTTATATCATAGATACATTAGGCTCTTATACAGAACCCCTTACGACTGCACAGCGTAATATCATGAGTTTTATGCTGGCAAATCAGCTTATCGCAGTGAAGTCTAATATTTTTTCTATCGAGTCAAAAGGGACGGTCAACAGTGTCTCGCGCATTAAAAAGATTGTGGTTTCAAAATCACAACCGCCCCAGTTGCTTTACTGGCATATATATTAGATATTATGAAAAATAGCATTACAATAGTTGAAATTCACGACGAAAAAATAAAATTTGCCCAGTTTAAGCGTGCCTTAAATAAGCTGGAATTGGACGACCTGTTTGTCGTGTCTTCGCCTGAGAAATCCGAGTCTGAGCTTGCGGCAAGATTATCTTCGCTCATTAGGGAAAGAAAAATAAAAATTGAATTATTAATAAGTTCGCTGCCTCGGTACCTAGCCACCACGCGCTACCTAAAAATTCCCTCAACTGACACCAGAGAGATCCATAAGATGGTCCGGTTACAGGTCGGGCGGCAACTCCCTTATCCAGAGGAGCAGATAATCTATAGTTTTAGCCCGCTCTTTGCGGATAAAGATGGCCATACCTATGTATTATTGATTTTGGTGCATAAGGATGTCATCAGGAGGCATCTTTCGATATTAAAGGATGCCGGACTTAAAACCCAGAATATTGTCTTAAGTTCGGAAGGAGACCTGGTCCTATTTCTTAATCGGCCTTCAATAAAAGACCAAGAAGGAATTATGCTTATTGACCTGGATGCAAAATGCGCAGATATCCAGATAATCTTAAAAAAGAAACTAGTGTTTTCCCGGGCGGTTCTCTTGGATAGTAAGTCAGATGATGCAAATACCTTTTTTGATAATTGGTGTAATAAACTAAAAGAAGAGATTAACCGCTCTTTGGATAGTTATATTAAACAAGTAGGCGCTATTCATATAAGCCGAATTGTTTTGACCGCAAGTCCAAAGATCACGGCCTCACTTCAAGATAAATTAACCAGGGAGCTTACCTGGCCTATAGGGGCCTTAGACCCGTTTCAAGAGGTTGGCCTTAGACCCGGTCTTGATATCGCGCCTTATCTTAATTCCTGGGACTCGTTTTCTTCCTTAATCGGATTAGGCCTGAAAAAAGAAATGCCTGCTTGGGATTTTTTGCCAGCCGATTATCAACTAGAAAGAGACAGGCTTTTAAAAAGAAAGGATGTTTTAAAGACGTTTTATTTGTTTTTGGCCTTAGGTCTGGTATTTTCACTGACAGTTGCCAAGGACGTCTTGATTAAAAGGCATTACATAAAGACTATCCAAAATCAATATGAAAAGGTAAAATCGCAGGCAGATACACTTGAAACAATGTTAAATAAATTAAAATTAATCAAGGGCCGGTTTAGCAGAGAAGCCAAGGCCGTGGATATAATTAGACAGTTATACAAGGGTGTACCGGATGAGGTTGGTTTAAACACATTCAGCCTGGAGGCAGATCATGCAGTTGTTTTAAAAGGACAGGCAGTTGACCTTTCAACGGTTTTTAAGTTTGTAAATATTCTGGAACGCTCTGACTATTTTGAGAATGTCCAGGTCAGATACACGGCCAAAAGGCGATTCCAGAATCAAGAGATTACCGATTTTGAGTTGGTGTGCCCGTTGTCTTTGAGAGAATAGTAGCCTTAAGGAGATGTTAATCAAAGAAAGTGATTAAATGCCTAATGACTAAATCCTAATGTCGAATGAATGCTTAAATTTTTTAATGTCTAATTTCATTTAGTAATTAAGAAATTAGGAATTAATTATACTGCTCCCCGTTAAGCAATTGATGCATTTTAGGAGAAAATCTCCTATAATAGCATCATGGAAAGGGGGAGCCAATGAAATACCGCAAATGGGATCCAAAGACCAAGATGCAAATTGTACTCGAAGGCCTGGAAGG
>JAZDFF010000011.1:0-114257 GCA_043808095.1 Candidatus Omnitrophota bacterium | reverse complement strand
TGCTAAGTTAGCAGCCTCTAGTGGAAACATTAGAGTGAACAGCAGGCTAATTCAGGGAAACCGTAACGTAAAGCCGACGGCAATCCTGAGCTAGGACTTTATGAGTCTGAGTGCAGAGACTATACACCTGCTACCCTAACGTAAAGTCGAGGGTAAAGAGATAGTCCGACTCTTGAGGAAACTCAAGTCAGATCGTAACCACTGGGTCCGAGGTTCGAGTCCTCGCGGGGGAGCCAATTAATCCTATCTCTTTAGCAAATTAGATAGGTAGGAAGCCCTGATTAGGCTAACTAATCAGGGCTTTTTTATGTGTTTAGGTTTGAAAGAGTTAGGCGATATTTTTTGCCAAGTTGGTAGGTTATTTGCGATTATAACCTTGCCTCTATCAAATCCCAGAGAACCATTTCGGTTATCGTCGGAAATCAGGCAATTTCTATCTAAAATCGCTCTTAGTAAATGGCGCTTAGTAAATGCTTTTTTCGAAGATAATTGGCTATTTCTTGGTTTTGGTTGGTTTGTTAGTTGCCATTTACTAGGAATTTTGATCAGCTTGCCAAGACTATCTCTAGTAAATGGAGAGGAGAATACCATTTAAATATCATTGCCTTGTGGTGAATTGTTTGTTAAAATACATACTCGTAAGAAGACCATTATTATTTATTAGGAAAATAGAATGAAAGAGACAATATTAATTGTAGAAGACGAAAAAGATATAGTCAAGATGTTGGACTATAATCTGAAAAAAGAGGGGTTTAAAATCTTATCTGTTCATGACGGAGAAGAAGCTTTAGATTTAGCCCCTCGGGAACATCCGGATTTGATTATTTTAGATTTGATGCTTCCAGGTATAGATGGGTTAGAGGTCTGTAAAGCCTTGAAGAAAGAAAATAAGACTGCCTCAATTCCCATAATTATGCTTACTGCCAAAGCCCAAGAAGCAGATAAAATTGTAGGCTTAGAATTAGGAGCGGATGATTATGTAACTAAACCATTTAGTCCGCGGGAATTAATCGCTAGAATAAAAGCCGTGTTACGGCGTGCGAAAGAAAAAGATAAACTTCCAGAGGTATTAAAAATAGGTGATTTAACCATCGACTTTGGTAAGATAGAGGTGGCTATTAAAGCCAAACCAATAGAACTTACGGCAAAGGAATTCGAGCTTTTAAGGACGCTAGTGAAAGCGAATGGTCGAGTGCTCAGCCGTGATTTTTTATTGGATAATGTCTGGGGTTTTGATTCCTTAGAAATTCAGACCCGCACCGTAGACGTACATATTAGAACCCTGCGCAAGAAATTAAAGAGTGAGGCAAAGCGGATTATTACTGTGAAAAATTACGGTTATCGCTTTGAAATAGAAGAAAGTGAAGAAGATTAAGATTGGTTTTAGAACAAAGTTATTATTTTCTTACGTATTTGTTATTTTATTCTCCTTTAGCCTTATCGCGTTTTTCCTTGATAAGAATTTAGAAGAGAATTCCCTCCAAGATCTCAAAAATTCTTTAATTAACCAGGCCCAATTAATCGAAAGCCAACTGTCTACCAAAAATCTGACGCAGACGGATATCGCCAGTTTAGAAACTTTGGTTAATAGTTTAAGCTCAAAGATAAAATCCCGTATTACCATTGTAGATACTAAAGGACAAGTCTTAGCTGATTCAGAGAAATCTCGGGAAGAAGTCTTAAAGATGGAAAATCATGCTGACCGGCCGGAGATAAAGTCAGCTTTAAGTGGGCTGGTAGGAGGAGAAATACGTTATTCCGCAACCCTTAAAATTAATATGTTGTATGTGGCAGTGCCAATTAGGGTAAAGGATGAGATAACCGGAGTCGTCAGATTAGCCTTGCCGCTGGTTAATGTCCAGAAGATGCTGTTTAATATTAGAAAATCGATTCTTTTTAGCGTTCTTTTCGCGCTGGGCCTGGCATTTGTTTTAGGCTCGATGTTAACTTCAGGTATTATTAAAACCATCAATAAGATTATTCATGCCTCCCGCAAATTTTCTTCTGGCGATTTTAGCCATAAGATATACCATGACTCTACAGATGAAATCGGCGAGCTCGCTGATACATTAAATAAAATGGCCCAAGATATTGAGGATAAAATCAAAGACGTTAATAGCCAGAGCCAGCAGTTAAAAGCTATTTTTAACAGCATGATCGAGGGAGTTATGCTTGTCGATAGCGCAGGGAGTTTAATTTCTATTAACCCGGCAATTGAAAGGATATTCGGCATTACCAAGAAAGACGTAGAAGGCAAAGTTTTTCTTGAGTCGATACGCAATAACGACATTTCGGAAATCATAAATAGTGTTTTGAAGAAGGGAAAGTCAATATCGAGCGAGTTATCGCTGGTTTATCCTATGCGCAGGATATTTGAGGTTAATGCTACACCTATTTTTGAAAACAATGCTGTAACAGGATGTTTAGTGGTTATTCATGATATAACCCAGATACGAAATTTAGAGACCATGCGTAGTGATTTCGTAGCTAATGTCTCTCATGAGTTAAAAACGCCGCTTACATCCATAAAAGGATTCGTGGAAACTTTATTGGAAGGTGCCTCGGAAGATAAAGAGAATAGCCGTCATTTTTTAAAGATAATTCAGGATCATGCCGAGCGGCTTCATAGTTTAATTAACGATTTGCTTACGCTGTCGCATATTGAATCTAAAGAGATAAAACTATCAAAACAGCAAATAAATTCAAAAGAGCTGACCGATGAGGTTTTAGCCGGCTTTAGGTCGCAATTGAAGAAAAAACTAATCAAAATTCAGAATGATTTGCCTAAAGATTTATCAGTTAAAGCAGATAAAGAAAAAATAGAACAGGTTGTTACCAATTTAATCGATAATGCTATCAAGTTTAATAAGGACAATGGCTTTATAAAGATTTATAATCAAGACTCCGATAGTGGCATAAAGATTATAGTCGAAGATTCCGGGATTGGTATTCCTATAAAAGACCTATCTCGTATATTTGAACGTTTTTATCGCGTCGACAAAGCGCGCTCGCGCGAACTCGGCGGAACTGGCCTCGGCCTTTCTATTGTCAAGCATATCGTCGAATTACACGGCGGTAGCGTCGGCGTAGAAAGCACCGAAGGATTTGGTTCAAAGTTTTGGTTTATCCTTCCTAAGTAACCCACAATACCGCAGAAAGCTTTACCCAAATTTTACTTACCCTTGAAGCAGATTTAATATCATCATTATATACTTCTTTTAGAATTGAAAGAAGGGAGGTGATATGTTTATTGAGTTTAGTTTGTTATATGTATTGTGCATTTTATTTGGATTGAAAGAAAGCAATCATTCTGAAAGGAGAGAAGATGAAGAAGGTGATTTTTGTAATAATCGGATTGGTATTACTTTTAACAGCAAAAGTTTATGCCTACGAAGACGGAGATTTTCAAGTATGGAATACAGATGTAGAGGAATTCAAAGTCAATAAGAATGCGAAAATAGCATTTGAGGAAGAATTTCGCTGTGGAGATAATGCTCATGAATTTTTTTATCATCACTACGATGTGGGGTTCTTCTATAATCTGCAAAAATGGTTGAATATCGGAGGCGGGTACCGCCATGTTTATGAATTAAAGAAAGGGGAATTTAAACTGGAAAACGAGCCCTATGTAACCGCAACCTTACTTTGGGACTTAAAAGGATTTAAGTTTGAGGATCGTAACCGCATGGAATACCGCCATTTTGACTATCAGGATGATTCTTGGAGGTATCGTAATAAGGCTACAGTAAAATTACCTTGGAAGTTTACCAAGATGGAGATTCAGCCGTATCTTGCGGATGAAATTTTCATTGGTTTCAGTACGATTAGCGAACTTAACCAAAACAGATTTTCTTCCGGGCTTGGTATGAATTTAACTAAGAATCTAAAAGCAGAAATTTATTATATGTTGCAGAGTACCAAGAGCTCAGGGAAGTGGGTAGATACTAATGTATTAGGTACGAAGCTAAAAATAGCGTTTTAATCCTAAGGGATAGACCTTACCCATACCTATTAGGGAAGGGTCTAAGATTTTACATAGATTTTACATTAGCTTCATATAGATATAATGTAGTTAAAATATACTATAAACAAAAAGGAGGAAGATATGTTTAAAAAATGGTTACTTGTTCTGGTAGCGTTCATATTTATCACTTCCGCATTTGCGGCGAAAGATAAAAACTCAATACAGGTCAAAGGTTCGGATACAATGGTCAATCTAGGCCAGGCCTGGGCTGAGAAATATATGGAGAAGAATCCCACTGATTTCGTTGCAGTCACAGGCGGCGGTTCCGGTACAGGGCTTTCCAGTCTCATAAGTGGCAGCTGCGATATTGCTATGAGTTCAAGAAATATCAAAGAAAAGGAGATTGCTATTGCCAAGCAGAAAGGCATAAACCCAAACGAAATAAAAGTTGCGTTAGACGGTCTTGCGGTGGTAGTAAGCCCGGGTAATCCTATTAGCAAGATTACCTTAACTCAGCTCGCTGATATTTTTACCGGAAGAATTTCTAACTGGAAAGAAGTCGGTGGCAAGGACGAGAAGATCGTGATATTATCTAGAGAAGTCAACTCCGGAACGCATGTTTATTTTAAGGAGCACGTATTAAGAAAGAATGATCCTAACAGCAAGGAAGAGTTTGCTCCAAGCGCATTAATGCTCTCGTCTTCACAGGCTATCGCAGATGAAGTGGCGGGTAATTCTGCGGCAGTAGGATATTACGGAATGGGATATATTTCGGCAAAACAAAAACCGGTTTCTGTTGCCAAAGATGAAAAGTTAGAATATGAATCACCAACAATAGAGAATGTCGTAAACGGAAAATACCCAATCTCCAGGCCGCTATTTATATACACAAACGGTGCGCCACAAGGTTTGGTAAAGGAATTTGTGGAATTTATACTTTCTAAAGAAGGTCAGGATATTGTTTTGGCAACCGATTTTGTACCGATCAGTAAATAAAATATACCCCGCCTCGCAAACTGTGTCAAAATTATCCCAGATAATTTTGACACGCTCGGCGTGATTTCGTCACGACAAGAAAAATTAGGGGCTCAATGCGTAAACTTAAAGAGTTTATTATTGAAAAGCTTATATTGATTTGCGGCATAGCGTCAATATTCTTTGTAGCGCTGATTTTCTTGTTTCTCTTAAAAGAAGGGCTTGCGGTATTTAAGACTGTGAGCCCTTTTAAATTTCTTTTTGGGAAGAGCTGGTATCCGATTTCGGAACCAGCGCAGTTAGGAATTCTTCCTTTAATTCTCGGTTCACTACTTGTTACTTTGGGCGCGGCAATTATTTCAGTCCCCATAGGTGTGGGTTGCGCGATTTATATTGCCGAAATAGCTCCTCTAAAGATCAAAGAAATCCTTAAGGCAGGTATTGAGTTATTGGCTGCTATCCCGAGTGTAGTACTGGGTTTTATCGGAATGGTTACGCTCGTGCCGTTAGCAAAAACAGTTTTTCATCTGCCTACGGGGTTAACTGCTTTATCAGGTTCGATCATGCTGGCTTTTATGGCGATGCCAACGATAGTTTCAATTGCAGAAGACGCGCTTTATTCTGTTCCCAAAAATTATAAAGAAGGCGCACTTGCGTTAGGGGCAACGCATTGGCAGACGATATGGCGAGTAATGTTACCGTCTGCTTCAAGCGGGATACTTGCTGCAGTAATGCTGGGAATCGGAAGGGTAATAGGTGAAACAATGGCGGTAATGATGATTACCGGAAATGCCGCGGTTATCCCGAATAGTATTTTAGTGCCGGTAAGGACCTTGACTGCTACCATTGCCGCTGAAATGGGAGAGGCCGTGGTGGGTAGTGAGCACTATTTTGCTTTATTTGCTATAGGTATAGTTTTATTTGTTATCAGTTTTGCGATCAACGTAACAGCAGATTTATTTTTGCATAAGAAACAATGAGGAATCCACATAGAACACAAAATATCGCATTTTTCTTTCTATTCTTGGCAACCCTCTTAATAGTGGTTCCAGTAGGCATCATTATTGTAATTATAATTCAGAAGGGCCTGCCGGCGATAAATTGGCAGTTTCTTACAGATATTCCTCGTCAGGGGATGCGCTCTGGCGGAATCTTTCCCGCGATTGTAGGAACAATATATTTAGTTTTAGGCGCGATTATATTTGCTTTACCCATAGGCCTTCTGGCTGCAATATATCTAAGCGAGTATTCAAAAGATAACTTGCTTAATAGGTTGATTAAATTAGCAATCGTTAATCTTGCAGGCGTGCCTTCGGTAGTTTACGGACTTTTTGGCTTAGCGCTTTTTGTAGTATTCTTAAAATTTGGCGCATCGATTCTTTCAGGTTCTCTTACCTTGGGTATTATGATACTTCCTATTATCATAACTACTTCGCGCGAGGCCCTGGAAAGTGTTCCGCAAACATTTCGGGAAGTAAGTTTATCTTTGGGGGCAAGTAAGTGGCAGACTATCAGGTATATTGTTTTACCTAACGCCATACCGGGAATATTAACTGGGACTATCCTGGGCTTAGGAAGGGCGGCAGGAGAAACAGCGCCGATTCTTTTTACCGTAGCGGCATTTTATTTACCGCGGCTTCCAAAGTCCATAT
This sequence comes from Candidatus Omnitrophota bacterium, assembly GCA_043808095.1. Taxonomy (GTDB): domain Bacteria; phylum Omnitrophota; class Gorgyraeia; order JAZDFF01; family JAZDFF01; genus JAZDFF01. The sequence continues at coordinate 107,666 of JAZDFF010000011.1, read as the reverse complement.
TTGATCAGGCAATGGCATTACCGTATCATCTCTATGTTATTTCAACCCAGGTGCCTAATGTAGATGAAAAAATAAGATACGGGACCGCTTTTGTGCTTTTGGCCCTCGTTTTATTCATGAATTTAGTCGCTATAATCATACGCTATAGGTTTAGAAAGAAAAAGAAATGGTAAAATTTGAAACCCACGATTTAAACATATGGTTTGGCGCCGTGCATGCCGTAAAGCATATTAATATTGAGATCAATTCTAACGAGATCTTAAGCATCATTGGGCCTTCAAATAGCGGAAAGACGACTTTCTTAAGAACGCTAAATCGCCTGAATGATCTTACTATAGGCTATAAGATATCCGGAGCGGTAGAATTAGAGAGGAAAGATATTCGTGGGCTGGATATAGAATCATTGCGCCGTAAAGTAGGCATGGTATTTGCGCTGCCCTTGCCGCTTCCGTTATCTATTTTTGATAATGTGGCTTACGGGTTAAGGATGAATGGCGTAAGAGATAAAAAGAGACTCACCGAGAAGGTAGAAGAAGCGTTAAAACAAGGATATCTCTGGGAAGAAGTAAAGGATAGGTTAGATGAATCAGCTTTCGAATTATCTGGCGGCCAGCAGCAACGTCTTTGCATTGCAAGGACATTAGCGGTTGAGCCGGAGGTAATTTTGTTTGACGAACCCTGCTCTGGACTAGACCCTATCTCTACTGCCAAAGTAGAAGACGCCATGGTCAAGATAAAAGAAAAATATACTATCGTTTTGGTGACTAATAATGTAAAACAGGCGGCAAGAGTAGGAGATAGAACAGCCTTTTTCTTAAGCGGTGAACTTATCGAAATAGATAAAACGGATATAATTTTTACTGCTCCGAAGGACAAACGCACGGATGGTTATATTAGAGGAAAGTTTGGTTAATCCCCTTCGGGGAGGCTTCGCTCTCCCCTACGGGGAGGGAGTACGACAGAAAAAAGGAGACTCCACTGGCAAAGATAATAACTAAAAACCTAAATTTCTGGTACGGTAGTTTTCATGCTTTGAAGGATATAAACTCGGCCTTCGAAGCGAATAGGATTACTGCTATCATCGGGCCTTCCGGATGCGGCAAGTCTACCTTGCTTAGGGTTTTTAACCGCATGAATGATTTAATCGAAGGCGTACGTACTGAAGGCGAAGTCTTGATTGACGGTAAAAATATTCTTAATTCCCACACAGATTTAGTAACATTGAGGAAGAAGGTAGGAATGGTATTCCAGCGGCCAAACCCATTTCCACTTTCGATTTATGAAAACATTGTTTTCGGGGAAAAGATCCACGGTGATAATGTAAAACGCGATGCCCTAGATGAGGTTGTCGAGAAAAGTTTAAAAAGTGTCCTCTTATGGGATGACTTAAAAGACAGGTTAAATGAGTTTGCCTTACGGTTATCGTTAGAGCAAAGGCAAAGATTGTGTATTGCCAGGCTTATTGCGGTTAAGCCCGATGTATTGTTAATGGATGAGTCATGCTCTGCTTTGGATCCGCAGGCTACAGCAAGGATTGAGGAATTAATGCGTGAACTTAAAGCAAATTATACTATAATAATAGTTACTCATAATATGCAACAGGCAGCGCGTGTCTCTGATGATACGGGCTTTATGCTCTTAGGTGAGTTAATAGAGTTTGGTAAGACCCAAGAATTATTTACAGCGCCGCACGATAAACGTACAGAAGATTACATTACTGGAAGGTATGGATAAATCTCCCTTGTCTAAGCGCTCCGCAATTTCCTCGAAATTGCGTTCGCAGACTTCGGGATGATTTTTACGGAGTAAAAATCAGGAGGTTTAAGATGGAAAGACATTTTGACCAAGAGTTAAAAGAACTGAATAAAGATATTTTGAAGATGGGAGCCTTTGCAGAAGAGGCAATCTATAAATCTATTGAAGCACTCAAAAATCGAGATAAGATAATGGCTAAGGGCGTTATAGACAACGATACCAATATTGATAAATTGGAATTGGCGATAGATGAGAAATGTATAGATTTGATAGCACGACACCAGCCAATGGCCAAAGACCTTCGTTTTATCACAACTGGTATGAAGATAAATGCCGAACTCGAAAGGATAGCTGATATTGCGGTGGATATAGCTCAGCGTACTTTAGAGATAGTGGATAAGCCCCTATTAAAACCATTGATTGATATACCTAAGCTAGCAGCTGTCGCTCAAAACATGGTAAAGATGTCCATAGATTCATTTGTGAAAGGAGATATCGCTTTAGCTAAAAAAGTCTTATTATCTGATTCCGAAGCCGATCAGCTAAGAAATATGATACAGAAAGAGCTTGTTGAGGATTATATGGTAAAGGACGGCTCTTCGGCTCCGAGAGCAGTTCAGTTGTTATTGATAGCTCGGTTTTTAGAAAGGATATGCGATCACACTACAAATATCGCAGAAGACGTGATCTACATGGTTCAAGCAGAAGTTATAAGGCATCATCCAGAAAAACTTCAATAGTTGTCCTGCCTGTTTAGAGAGAGTATTTTATGGTGAGTCACTTCAGGGCGTTTTGAGCGTGAACATCTTGCTTAACTAGCGAGTGATCAAACTTGACAAAAGGATTAATTGCGCTATATTTAATTTCAATAAGCTTAATCTCTTTTTGGGTGATATTTCAAACCTAAAAAGATAGCGGGGAACCCAAGAATCTGATCAAGTTGTGATCTTGGGGCGAATATCTAGTAATATCAGATTAGGGTTGCTCGACCCGAGCCCGACAGCTAACCTCGTAGGCCAGTAGAGAGAACACACCAGAGAAAGCGTTCTTTGGTTTTTTTGAGGAGCGGGCGATGGATATTCTTTTAGTAATTATAATAATAGGTTTAGCCATAACTTCTTTTGCGTTCATTATTCTGTGTAGTAAGGTATAGGAGGCCTATCGCATGCCAGCTATTTATTGGATTGGTAGTATTGTTTCAGTACTTTTACTGATTTATCTTTTGATTGCCCTTCTGAAACCGGAGATTTTCTCATGAGGATTAATAGTTTCCGATGTTTCTTTTTTAGGATTTCGATTCTCTTGGTCCTGTGGTTTGGATTATTCGGTTGTTCCAGACCTTACTATACAGAGACTCGTATTGTAATGGGGACGTTTGCAGAAATTACCTGCCAGGATAAAGACGCAATTAATGCTGCGTTTGAGGAGATAAGCAAGATCGAGGCAATAGCCAGTAATTTTGACCCCTCATCAGAAATATCGCAACTGAACAGAATGGGAACCCTCAAGGCATCAGGCGATATGATGGCCCTGGTGAAAAATTCGCTTAAATACCACAAGCTCAGTAACGATGCATTTGATATTACCGTTAGTCCCGTGGCTGATATATGGAAACAAAAAATCAAAGAGGCGCAGGAGGAAAAAACGCAAGTATCGTTGCCTCCTTCTCATGATATCTACGCAAAGTTGCCGCTCATTGGCTCGGAAAAAATTTCAATTGATGAAACAACATCTTTGATTACGTTTATGCAGCCAGGTATGGCAATTGACTTGGGAGGAATTGCTCAGGGATACGCAGTCGATAAAGCCGTCGGCCGTCTTAAGTCTTTGGGAATAACCTCGGCAATGGTAAACTTAAGCGGTGATATCTACTGTTTGGGCAGGAGAGGAAACCGTAAATGGCGAGTGGCCATACGTCATCCACGCAATCCTGGCCAGATACTCTATCCTTTGGATCTTGAAAACCAGGCAGTAGCCACATCAGGTGACTACGAGCAATTTTTTATGCTTAACGGGAAACGTTACAGCCATATCATAAATCCTAAAACAGGCTATCCGGTTGATAATGGGATTGTTTCTGTAACTATCGTAGCTGATACCACAACTGCAGCGGATGCGATGAGTACCGCCATTTTTGTCTTAGGAAAAGAAAAAGCGACAGCGTTGGTAAAAGGAATGGACGAAATTGTTGAGATGAAGATAATAGAAGAAAAGGATATTTTGTAATGGAGATTTTCTCATGAATTGGAATAATCTCATTCAAAGCACCGTCTATATTGCTGTATTGCTTTTTATGGTTAAGCCGCTCGGGATTTATATGGCGCGAATTTACGAAGGCAAGCCGGCAGGTTTAAATGTTTGGTTTGTATGGTTAGAAAAGTTAATTTACCGAACCTGTGGAGTTAAACCCGAACAAGAAATGTCCTGGAAAACTTATGCCGTTAGCATGATGCTGTTTAATATTATAGGTATAATTGTTGTATACGCCCTTCAGCGTTTTCAAGCGCACTTTATTTTGAACCCCATGTCTATGCCTGCGGTTAAGCCAGACTTGGCCTTTAATACGGCGGTAAGTTTTGCAACTAATACAAATTGGCAAAGTTACGGTGGCGAAACAACTTTGAGTTATTTTACGCAGATGCTTGGGTTAACTGTGCAAAACTTTGTTTCTGCGGCAACGGGTATGGCAATTCTTGTAGCTTCAATCAGGGGATTTATCCAGAAACAGGCAGAAACAATCGGTAACTTTTGGGTAGATTTGGTTAGATCCGTACTTTATATTTTAATTCCTCTCGCATTACTTCTGTCTTTTATTTTAGTATCTCAAGGGGTTGTCCAGACTTTTAAACCTGGCGCAAAAGTAGCCTTGCTTGAGGTTTCGAAAGATACGGATGGAAAGGCTGTTACAGAACAAGTAATTGCTTTAGGCCCTGCTGCATCGCAGGTTGCCATTAAACAACTAGGCACTAATGGGGGCGGGTTCTTTAATGTCAATTCTGCTCATCCTTTTGAGAACCCCACGCCTTTGTCAAACTTTCTGGAAGTTTTGGCCATACTTTTAATAGCTGCTGCATTATGTTATACGTTCGGGTATATGGTTAGAGACCGTCGACAAGGTTGGGCGTTGTTAATTGCGATGTTGATTATTTTTATTCCTTGCCTATGGACATGTATTCATTTCGAGCAAAAAGGAAACCCATTGTTTAACAATCTCGGTATTGATCAAAATTATTCAACATCTCAGGCTGGTGGTAACATGGAAGGGAAGGAAGCGCGTTTTGGAATAGTAAATTCTGCTATTTGGGCAACGGCTACAACCGCGGCATCCAATGGTTCGGTAAATTCAATGCACGATTCTTATATGCCTCTGGGTGGAATGATTCCGATGTGGCTTATGCAATTAGGAGAAGTAATCTTTGGCGGAGTTGGTTCCGGTCTTTATGGCATGATCGCTTTTGTAATTATTGCTGTTTTTATTTCCGGACTTATGATTGGCAGGACTCCCGAATATTTAGGTAAGAAAATCGAAAGCTACGAAATGAAAATGGCTTCACTTATGATTTTAATACCGCCTATACTTGTTCTTATAGGCACAGCAATTTCAGTTATTGTGCCCGCAGGGAAAAACTCGATTTTAAATCCCGGGCCTCACGGATTTAGTGAAATATTATATGCTTTTTCATCGGCAAGTAATAACAATGGGAGTGCGTTTGCTGGATTATCTACTAATAATCTTTTTTATAATATAGCCCAAGGATTAGCAATGTTTTTTGCTAGATACTGGCTGGCCATACCGATGCTAGCCATAGCAGGTTCGCTTTCCAAGAAAAAGATTGTTCCGGCAAGTCCAGGGACACTACCTACGCATACGCCGCTTTTTATTATATTTTTAGTTATGGTTATTTTAATCGTTGGAGCGCTTACATTTTTTCCGGCTTTGGCTTTGGGACCGATTGTTGAGCATCTTATGTTGCGCAGTATTTAGGAGTTTTTATGAGTAAATCACATAAAGCTAAATCTTTATTTGATCCGGCTATTTGTGGGCCGGCAGCCGTCAATTCAATAAAAAAATTAGATCCCCGACATCAGATTAAAAATCCCGTAATGTTTGTAGTTTTAGTGGGGAGTCTTTTGACTACGGGTTTATATTTCCAAGCCTTAATGGGGCGTGGGGAAGCTCCCGCAGGTTTTATATTAGCTATAACACTTTGGTTGTGGTTTACCCTTATTTTTGCCAATTTTGCCGAAGCTATGGCTGAAGGCCGCGGAAAAGCTCAGGCTGAGAGTTTAAGAAAAGCCCGCAAGGATACTATTGCTAGAAAACTTTTAAAGCCAAATTATGGCTCCGCTCAGGAGAAAGTATCTGCTACTACACTTCGCAAAGGAGATGTTATTCTCGTTGAGGCAGGCGACATTATCCCAATGGATGGAGATGTAATCGAGGGAGTGGCTTCTGTTGACGAAAGCGCAATTACTGGAGAGAGCGCTCCGGTTATACGCGAAAGCGGAGGAGACCGCAGCGCTGTTACCGGCGGAACAAAAGTGCTTTCGGACTGGCTTGTGGTCCGTATCACTTCTAATCCGGGAGAGACATTCCTTGATCATATGATTGCGATGGTTGAAGGAGCAAAAAGGCAGAAGACTCCCAATGAAATCGCGCTTAGCATCCTTTTGGCAGTTTTTACGCTTATTTTTCTTTTAGCCACAGCAACGCTATTGCCATTTTCTCTTTATAGCGTAAACGCAGCCGGTCAAGGCCAGCCTATTACAGTAACGGTATTAGTTGCATTGCTTGTATGTCTTATTCCTACTACTATTGGAGGATTGTTGTCTGCTATAGGTATCGCTGGCATGGATAGGATGATTCAAGCAAATATCATCGCTACATCGGGTCGGGCAGTAGAAGCAGCCGGAGATGTGGACGTATTACTTTTGGATAAAACTGGAACAATCACACTTGGTAATAGACAAGCGGTAGCTTTTTTTCCGTCTCAGGGAATTAGTGCTGAAGCGTTGGCCGATGCAGCTCAGCTTGCTTCCTTGTCAGACGAAACTCCCGAAGGAAGGAGCATTGTAGTATTGGCTAAAGAGAAATACGGCATCAGGGAGCGCCAAATTCATGAACTTAGCGCACATTTTATTCCCTTTTCGGCACAAACGCGGATGAGCGGAGTTAATTTAGGCGATGGCAGGCAAATCAGAAAAGGAGCAGTTGATGCTATCGAAGATTATGTAAAGAAACTCAACGGTTTATTTCCCGAAGATTTAAAGGCATCTATTGATTCCATATCTAAAAGCGGGGGGACACCTTTGGTTGTCGCAGAACATAATAATGTGCTTGGGGTAATTCAGCTAAAAGACATTATTAAGGGCGGCATTAAAGAGCGTTTTGCCGAACTCAGGCGTATGGGTATTAAAACCGTAATGATTACAGGAGATAATCCTTTGACTGCCGCAGCAATTGCCGCTGAAGCCGGTATGGATGATTTTCTGGCGCAAGCCACACCTGAAACCAAGCTTAAATATATACGTAAAATGCAGGAAAGGGGCAGGCTTGTTGCAATGACCGGTGACGGGACAAATGACGCGCCCGCTCTTGCGCAGGCTGATGTAGCTGTTGCTATGAATACCGGAACGCAGGCTGCAAAGGAAGCTGGGAATATGGTTGATCTTGATTCTAATCCCACAAAGCTTATTGAGATCGTTGAAATTGGCAAGCAGCTTCTTATGACCCGCGGCTCACTTACGACATTTAGTATCGCTAACGATGTCTCTAAGTACTTTGCTATTATACCGGCTGCCTTTGTAGGAACATATCCGGCACTTGGCGCACTTAATATTATGCATTTGTCTACGCCTGGGAGTGCGGTTCTGTCTGCGGTCATATTTAACGCGCTTATTATTATATTTCTTATTCCTCTAGCATTAAAAGGCATTCATTATAAGCCGATGCCGGCAAGCCGGCTTTTACGTGATAATTTATTTATCTATGGAGTTGGCGGAATTATTGCGCCATTTATAGGGATAAAATTGATTGATATGGTTTTAGTGGCACTACATTTAGTTCGATAAGGACAAATATGTTTAAGGGACAAATAAAACAAGCGATTCTAATTTTTATAGTTTTATCAATAATGACAGGCATTATTTATCCGCTTTTTATTACCGGGATTGCTCAAGTATTTTTTCGGAATCAAGCCAATGGCAGTTTAATCTACCGAAACGGTAAGCCGGTTGGTTCATCTCTTATCGGCCAGGCATTTAATGATCCCAAGTATTTTTGGGGTCGTGTTTCAGCGACATCGCCTGTTTCTTTTAACGCAGCTTCTTCGTCAGGCTCAAATCTAGGGCCGTCTAATCCGGTATTACTTGAGGCAGTGAAAGCGCGCATTAAAGCTTTAAGGCTAGCCGATTCTGACAATACAACTCCTATACCGGTTGACTTAGTTACTTCATCAGCAAGCGGGCTGGATCCGCATATTAGTTTAGCGGCGGCGTATTATCAGGCTCCGCGTATTGCACGGCTTAGGGGATTATCACAAGATACAATTAGGATTCTCATCGCCAAGCATACTTCTGGGCGTTTATTTGGAATTATAGGGGAGCCGGTTGTAAATGTGCTGGAACTAAATTTAGCGTTAGATGCTTATAAGAAATGAATAACATAGACATATTTTATGAGGTATAATTAGACTTATGGAAAGACCAGATCCTGATGTAATCTTAGCTAAGGTTAAAGCCGAAGAGAGCCAGCGCGGTAAACTTAAGATTTTCTTTGGAGCAGTCGCGGGTGTCGGAAAAACTTATTCGATGCTTGAAGCCGCCAGGGCCTGCAAAAAAGAAGGTATTGATGTTGTGGTCGGATATGTAGAAACTCATAAACGCGCTGAGACTGAAGCGCTTTTGGAAAGCCTCGAAATACTCCCGCCTAAAATCATCTCTTATAAAAATGTTCAGTTGCGTGAATTTGATATTGATGCTGGTTTAAAGAGAAAACCAAAGCTTATTTTAGTGGACGAATTAGCACATACCAATGCTCCCGGTTCTCGTCATCCAAAACGCTGGCAAGACGTCCAAGAACTTCTCGACCAAGGCATTGATGTATATACTACCTTAAATGTCCAGCATTGCGAAAGCGCCAACGATATTGTGGCTCAGGTAACCGGCGTTATCGTACGCGAAACTATTCCTGATACATTTATCGAACAGGCTGACGAAATAGAGCTAGTGGATCTTCCTACCGAAGAGCTTCTCAAACGGTTAAAAGAAGGAAAGGTATATCTTGGTGAACAAGCTCAAGCGGCAACAGAACATTTCTTCCAGCCGGGTAATTTGATTGCTTTGCGTCAATTGGCCCTGCGCTATACAGAGCGCAATGTTGACAGTAAATTGATGTCATATAAAAAAGAACACGCTGTTTCAAAAGTTTGGAATGTGAGGGATAGATTTTTGGTCTGTATAAGTCCGAGCCCCTCTGCGATGGGATTAATCAGAGCGGGTAAGCGTATCGCTTTAGATTTGGGAGTAGAGTGGATCGTGGCATATGTTGAACCTCTTGCCGAATTGCGTCCGGAAGATAAAAACAGGGTGTCCGAGATGCTTAATTTTGCGGAAAAATTGGGCGCTCAAATTGTAACGCTTAGTGGTCAGGATATCGTAGAGACATTAATTTCATACGCCCGCTCAAAAAATGTAACAAAGATAATCATTGGAAAGCCTGGAAAACCAAAGCTGCGTGAATTGATTTTCGGTTCAATATTTGACAAATTAGCCCGTAAATGCCAGGACATTGATCTGTATTTGTTGAGCGGGGATACCCAGGAGCAGCCGGTTAAATTTAAGCCGCCTGCCTTGATTCCTTTTTCTTGGAAAAATCTGGGGCTGGCTATTGGCGTTGTTATTATTTGTACTTTAGTTGACTGGATTCTGCTTTTGTTGCACTTATCGCTAGTTAATTTGATTATGGTTTACCTTCTTGGCGTAACTTGGATTGCTTTCCGGTATGGACGCCGGATATCAATGATAGCATCGTTTTTTAGTGTCTTATTTTTTGATTTCTTTTTTGTGCGGCCATATTTTACTTTTGCGGTAGCAGATGTTGAGTATGTTTTTACATTTATAGTGATGCTGGGCGTTGGTCTTATGATAGCGCATTTAACTGGGCAACTTAGGCGCCAAACTATTAACATGGGGATTCGTGAAGACCGAACTAAAACGCTTTATGCCTTAAGCCACGAGCTTTCAAAAAGTTCTTATCCCGATGAATTGTTTAAGATTGCACTTTCGCATATCGAAGATTTTTTTAAGTGCAGAGCAGTTATTTTTGTGCCGGATAAAAACAAGAGGCTGGAAGCCCGGTTTGGTGAAGTTGTACAATTAGCGCTAGATTCAAATGAGGTGGCTGTTGCACAATGGGTATTTGAGCATAAGAAATCCGCAGGTAAGGGTACAGATACTCTGCCCGGATCAAACGGTATGTACTTGCCTTTTACTGGCGCAGAAAAAACAGTGGGAGTTTTGGGAGTTTTTCCGACTCAGGAGACACAATTTGTTGACCCGGAACAGTTACATATATTGGAGATGTTCGTCAATCAAACTGCTTTGGCTGTCGAAGGTGCACAGCTTGCTGCAGCAGCTCTTGATGCGGAATCTAGGATTGAGAATGAGCGTCTACGTAATCTGCTTTTAACTACGTTTTCCTCAGGACTCACTGAGCCGTTAACATCTATTTCTCAAACAGCTTCGGAATTGTTAAATCCGGAAAATCTAAATAATGAATCAAAGCGTTCTGCCTTAATAGAGAAGATGCGTCAAGAAACAGAGCGTTTAAATACTCTTATTGCTGAGTTGCCACAAATAATTGAATCAGAAAAGTAATATCAAGTTAGAAGGATTAAGCCCGGTTAAGAAGGGTTAAGTATAATTAAGGTTAGAGCGATAAATACAAACAGGATTAAGTATTAGTTCGAGTCCTCGCGGGGGAGCCAGTTTCTTCTCTCTCATTCTCCGTCGAGAGAGGTCAAAAGCTCTGATTGACAAATTCAATCAGAGCTTTTTTTATGCCTTTAGGTTTTAAAGAGTTGGGGCATTATTTTTTATTTGTTGGGTAGATCAATCGATCAAATTTACTCCTCCTTGCAAAATCTCAGAGTCACTTTCCAAAGCTCGTCGAATATAGCGCTAATTATCTCTAAAAGCCATCTTAGTAAATGGTGCCTAGTAAATGCTTTTTAGCTGAGATATTTGATTTTTCTTTGATTTATTATGGCCATTTTCTAGGAATTGGCTTGATTTATCTCTAGTAAATGAAATGGAGGGTTTAAGCTTTTATCAAAGAGCAGGTTAAATTTTCTTTCAATTACTTGCAATGTATCTCTAAAATGGCTTTTATATAATGGCTTGTATATAATGAAATTATTGACAGAATCCGACGATATCAGGATGCATTTCTGGGCATTATATAAGAAATTGGCAAGATACCTCTCTAGTTTATTAGGTAGGTTTTTATTTGACAAGAAAAGATAGCATGTGGTATACTTATTATGCACATATGTGCGAAATAAAAAAGCGGGGATCAAATGAGACCTAAAAAAATAAGATGGGTTAAATGTGAGCCAGGAGAAAGGTGTTTCCGTCCACAATGCAAACCATTAAATAAATTAAAAGGGGTTATTTTGACCATTGATGAGTTTGAGTCTATAAGACTTAGCGATTTAGAAGGGTTAGACCAAGAAAAAATTGCTAAAAAAATGAAAGTCCATCGTTCTACTATTTCGAGAATCGTTGATTCAGCTCATAAAAAAATAGCTGATGCTTTAGTAAATGTTAAGGCAATAAGAATCGAAGGCGGTTGCTGTAAGATTATTATGCGAGGAAAGAAATGAAAGAGAAGAATAGGTTTTTCTTAATACTGGCTGTATTCTTAGGATGTTACTTTCTGCCGGTAGAACTTTTGCCTTTTAGAAACCCAATCTTTGAATCTTTGGCATTGGTAAAGTGGTATGCCCGGGAACATGTGCTTTTGTGTCTTGTGCCAGCTTTCTTTATAGCCGGCGCAATTTCTGTTTTTGTCAGCCAGGCCTCGGTGATGAAATATTTCGGGGTAAAGGCAAACAAATTCCTTTCTTACAGCGTTGCCTCTGTTTCAGGAGCAATCCTTGCAGTATGTTCTTGTACAGTTTTACCGCTTTTTGCTGGCATATATAAAAGGGGCGCTGGCTTAGGACCAGCGATTGCTTTTTTATATTCAGGCCCGGCAATCAATGTCCTTGCAATAATTCTTACCGCCCGCATCCTTGGTTGGCAACTTGGATTAGCAAGGGCCATAGGTGCAGTTCTATTTAGCGTCGTTATCGGCTTATTAATGCACTTGATATTCTTAAAAGAAGAAAGACAGCGCCATGCAAACGGCGATTTTGCCATAGGCGAGATAAAAGAAAATCGCTCTTTAGGCAAGACAATTCTGTACTTTGCTTCTATGGTTGCTTTTCTCGTTTTTGCCAACTGGGGCAAATCTCTTGAGGGCGATCAGGGAATATGGTCATTAATTTACCAATATAAATGGTGGATTGCCGGTTTTTCTCTTTTTAGCCTCGCCCTTATGATTTTCAAATGGTTCAAGAAAGAAGAATTAAAGGAATGGACATCTGCAACATGGGGTTTCGCTTTGCAAATTCTTCCTCTCTTGCTGGGAGGGGTGCTCATTTCGGGATTTTTACTGGGTAGAGTTGGGCATGAGGGAGTTATTCCTTCAAGTTTTGTTGAAATGCTAGTGGGCGGTAATTCCCTGCGCGCAAATTTCTTTTCTTCGATAGTTGCCGCTTTTATGTATTTTGCTACACTTACCGAAGTGCCAATTTTACAGGGTTTGATCGGCTCAAGTATGGGCAAGGGGCCTGCTTTGGCGCTTCTTTTGGCCGGGCCCGCTTTAAGTTTACCCAGCATGTTGGTTATACGAGGTATTATTGGTACCAAGAAAACAATCGTATATGCTGGTCTTGTTGTTGTTATGGCAACTATATGCGGAATGATTTTTGGATTTATCGTAAAGTAGGGACGAATGACGAATAAAAAGATTATTAATCTTACGGATGATGATTTGCTCAAAGTAGAGAAAATTGTGATCGATCATGATAAAGACGGGGCGTTGGATTTCGTTAAGGAAGTGATAAAGAAACAAATCAACAGGGAAAACGCCTCAAAGATGAAGCGGGAAAGGATATAGGATGAAAGGAAAAGCAGATGAAATCAAGAAAATTGTCAGGGAAGGTTACGCAAAAGCAGTGAAGCAGACTACTTCATGTTGTTCTTCAAGTTCTTGTTGTAGCGGCACAAGCCAAGCTAAAACTATAAGTAAGACGGTAGGATATAGCGATGTGGAAATGAATGCTGTTCCTGAAGGCGCGAATCTGGGGTTTGGTTGTGGCAATCCGGTAGCACTCGCATCCTTAAAAGAAGGCGATGTGGTGCTTGATTTGGGCAGCGGTGCAGGGTTTGATGTATTTCTGGCTTCTCCTAAAGTTGGGAAAGCCGGCCGTGTCATTGGCGTTGATATGACGCCGGAGATGATTGAAAAAGCACAAGCGAATGCCAAAAAAGACAGCTATACGAATGTAGAATTCAGGCTTGGCGAAATCGAAAAGTTGCCGGTTGATAATAGCTCGGTCGATGTGATCATATCAAACTGCGTTATTAACCTCTCTCCGGATAAAAATAAGGTATTTAAGGAAGCTTTTAGGGTATTGAAGCCCGGTGGCAGGTTGATGGTTTCGGATCTGGTGTTGGTTAAGGAATTATCGGATGCTATCAAAGAATCGGTTGAGGCATATGTGGGTTGCCTTGCCGGCGCGATTAAAAAAGACGAATATCTAAAATTCATAGCAATGGCTGGTTTTAAGGATGTTAAAGTGATCAGCGAATCGAGTTATCCGGTGGATGCCATGTTTGATAATCTTGAGGGTGCTCAAGATGCAGTAGCAAGCATAAAAGTTTCTGCCGTAAAAAGATAAAATAACGGAGGCAAAATGAAAATCGAAATTCTCGGGATGGGTTGTCCTAAATGTAAAATGCTTTATGAAAACGCAAAGAAAGCGGTTGAAGAAAAAGGTGTTCAGGCAGAGGTTATTAAAGTTGAGGATATGGATAAAATTATAGAATACGGAGTTATGATGACGCCCGCTCTTGTTATAGACGGTAAAGTCAAATCATCAGGAAAAACTTTATCAGCAGAGGAGATTAGAAAATGGTTATAAAGCGTTTTCTCGCACCAATCATTTTAACGGTAGTGTTAGCAATAGGCGCAACATTGGCGTTTAGTGCTGATGCTAAGATAATTGCTTATTATTTTCACGGTAATGTCCGTTGTCCAACTTGTCATAAGATGGAACAGTATACAAAGGAGGCAATTGAGGAGAATTTTAAGAATGAATTGGCTAACGGCTTACTTGTCGTTAAGACAGTAAACGTTGAAGAAAAAGGCAATGAGCACTTCGTGAATGATTACCAACTTTATACGAAATCACTTATAATCTCACGCGTAGAAAATGGTAAAGAAATACGGCATAAGAATCTTACGAAGATATGGGAATATGTGAGAGATAAAAGGAAATTCTTTAACTACGTGACAACCGAAATCAATAATTACTTAAAGGATAATCAGTGATGATTCAGATTATACTACCTTTTGTCTTTGCATTATGGTTCGGTATTCTTACTTCTATAAGCCCGTGTCCTCTTGCTACAAATATAGCAGCTATATCGTTCTTATCAAAAAAAATAAGCCACCCCAGGCTCGTGTTGCAATCTAGCATTGCTTATACCGTTGGACGTATGCTTACTTATGCTGTATTAGGGGTAGTTATCATAACTTCATTAGCAAGCGTTCCCGCAACAGCCAATTTCTTGCAGAAATATATCAACAAAATATTAGGCCCTGTTTTACTGATAGTTGGGTTGTTTCTATTAGATATAATAAAGATGGACATTCCGATTTTCTCAGTTTCGCAACAGAAGCAAACTGCATTAGTCGAATCAGGAATAAAAGGTTCTTTTACGCTCGGAGCAATATTTGCCCTATCTTTCTGTCCAATCGCTGCGGCATTATTTTTTGGCAGCTTAATTCCTCTCGCGTTAAAAAGCAGTTATGGAATTATTTTGCCTTTCTTTTACGGTATAGGCACAGGTATTCCTGTAGTGGTATTTGCATTGGGTATTACAATAGGCGTAACGTCCTTTTCAAAATGGTTCCGTAAAGTAGCGGCGCTTGAATTATGTACGAGAAAGATTACTGGTATTATCTTTATACTTGTCGGAATTTATTTTATCTGGGGTTATATCATTACCAATTTTATGTAGAAGGAAAAATCTATGGAGCGAGTTATCTACGAAGAACGAAAATTAGGTTTTTTTGAAAAATATCTCACCGGATGGGTAGTCCTTTGCATCGGACTTGGCATAATTCTTGGTAAGCTATTTCCTCAGATGGCTGTTACGCTTGATCAATTTTCGATATATCAAGTATCCATTCCCATTGCGATATGTCTATTCTTTATGATGTATCCGATTATGGTGAAGATTGATTTTGCCGAGGTTGTTAAAGCGGGAAAGACGCCTAAGCCAGTATTGCTTACTTTGTTTGTAAACTGGTGTATCAAGCCTTTTACCATGCTCGCTATTGCCACTTTTTTTCTTGGCTTTGTCTTTAAGGGTTGGCTTCCTGGCGTTGAGATCATTAAGGGCGGTGCTCAGGTTGAGCTTTTCCGTTCTTATATTGCTGGCTGTATATTGCTCGGGATTGCTCCTTGCACAGCTATGGTTCTTGTTTGGGGTCATTTAGCAAGAGGTAACGATGGGCATACTCTTGTTATGGTAGCGATAAACTCACTTACAATGTTATTTCTTTATGCGCCTTTAGGAGGGTGGCTTTTAGGGGTGAACAAAATGCCTATTCCCTGGCAGACAATAGTATTATCAGTCATTATCTATGTGGGTTTGCCGCTTTTCTTAGGGTATCATTCTAGAAAATATATAATTGCCAAAAAAGGGTTGAAGTGGTTTGAAGAAAAATTTCTTCATTATTTAACGCCAGTCTCTATAGGGGCGTTACTTGTTACGCTTATCCTTTTATTTTCGTTTAAGGGGGGATTGATTATAAAACAACCTCAGGTGATATTTTTAATAGCAATACCACTTTTTATTCAGACTTGTTTAATTTTTGCCTTAACATACGGATTAGCAAAATGGTTAAAATTACCATACGTGGATGCAGCTCCTTCGGCATTGATAGGGGCGAGTAATCACTTTGAAGTTGCCATTGCCACATCAGCGATGCTTTTTGGGTTATCTTCTGGGGCATCTCTTGCAACTGTTGTTGGAGTGCTGATTGAAGTGCCAGTTATGTTAATGTTAGTGAGAGTATGCTTGAGAACCAGACATTTCTTCAAGTAATCTCTCTGCTTCCTGACTTAAACAATAGCTCTTAAATTCCTCCAAAAAAGCTTGCACTGAGCTTGTCGAAGTGTTGCGAAGGTCGTCCACGAAGGGGAGTGGTTCGACGCGCCCTTCATTTCGTTCAGGGCTTGCTCACCATTTTATTATGTGGTAAAGTAAGCCTTGGATAGCGAAGGGCGTTGTCATTTATGGTTCGATAGACTAACCATTTGGGCGCGGAGAATCCACCCTGAGCCCTTCGGCAAGCTCAGGGTAAACTGAGTCGAAGGATACTTTGTTGCGCCTGCCCACCCCCAAAATATCTTCTTGACAAAATAATCGATTATGGTAACATATTACCATAAACATGGTGAAAAGATGATATCCCTACGTTCAAAGGTGGCCATAAAACTGCTGGATTACTTTTTTCTTAATTCGGATGCTCAAGCATACATTAACGAACTGGCAAGGATTTTAGAGTTAGATCCCAAAAACACCGAGGCCAAGCTTAAGGAATTCGAAAAAAACGGTCTTTTAAAGAGCGAATTCCGCGGGAAAGAAAGGTATTTCTTTCTTGCCAAGGATAACCCGATTTTAGAGCATTACCGCCAGATTTTCCTTAAGACATACGGCATAGAGAAAAGGCTTAAAGATATATTTGGGAATATCAAGGGGATTAAAGAGGCATATATATTCGGCTCATACGCAACCAATAAAATGGATTCATCAAGCGATATTGACATTCTGGCTATTGGTTCGCACTCTGTTCTGGGTTTACAGAGGCTTATCGCTGAATTGCAGAAGGATACAGGCAGAGAATTCAATATAACGAATTTAAGCCCGCAAGATTTTTCCGCAAAGAAAAAGGCTAAAGACCCTTTTATAAGCCGTATCTTTAAAACCAAGACTATAAGGCTCCCATGATTAATTTTGAAAGGCAATACTTTCAAAAACTGCCATTTAAACAAGAGCAAATTGCGCAATTCTCAAAATCTGCTTTGCATGATCTCCAAATAGCCGAGTCATCGGATATTCCGGATGTTATTTTCAAATTCAGTTACGATGCCCTCATAAAATTAGGCATAGTTTTAATTGCCAAGAAGGGGCATAAAATAAGAAGTACAACCGGCCACCATGTTAAGATCATGGAGAAACTGAGCTATATACTGAAAGATGAAGATATCATCGTGCTTGGCAACAAGATGAGACAGGAACGCAATTTTAATCTTTATGACGGCGGATTCTTTGTGGGTGAAAAGGATAGCCGTGAATATTTGGATTTTGTAAAGAACGTTTTTAAAAAAGCGGATATAAAGAAAGACTGAACACCTAAAAAGGAATATAAATCAATTTCTCCAATTCTGGGGACACATACCTAATTTTGTCTTTTTTACCCTCTGTGACAATTTATACTACAGAGGGTTTTTTTATCTTACTATTTTTAAATCGAAGTGATATAATTAGATAATTAACAAGGAGGGCCTATGTTGATAAAAGATATAATGACAAGGAACGTGATTACGGTTGACCCTGAAATGAGCATTCACAAATTGGCAGAATTATTTATGGAGAAAAACATAAGCGGCGCTCCGGTAGTAGATAAGAGCGGAAAATTATTGGGAGTTGTGAAGGAAGAAGGCGTGATTTTTCAGGATAAAAGAGTGCATCTACCGACCTTTATCAATCTTACTTTCGGGTTTCTTACCCTGGGAACCGACAGATACAATGAAGAAATTAAAAAGATTACGGCAGACAAGGTATCCAGCATCATGGAAAAAGATACAGTTACTGTCTATCCTGACGTAGAAATAGAGGATGCCGCTACTTTAATGATTGAAAGGGAGATTTATTATTTACCCGTGGTAGACAAAGATAGGTTAGTGGGCGTGATTACGAAGAAAGATATTGTTCGTGCTATTGCGAAAAAAAAGGCCTAGTTACGGAAATAAGTATCCCGTCCCGGACCAAAGGAGTAGTTTAAATAACCGGGATGAGTTCCTGGTATAATTTCTCCGCTTCCTCCGACATGCTCCAGTTGCGTCCCAAAGCGGATCCTTACTTCTTAACCCCCTGTAATAGAATATATTGCAGAGGGTTTTTAGAATAAATATATGAAGAAAATAGCCATATTCTTTGCGATTATCTTGGCGGTGGTAATCTTTACAGGCACAGGCCAGGCCGGGGAGGAGGAAACAGTAGAAATCCCACTTTCAGGCAGGACAGTTGTTTTGCATTGGCCTCTTAAACTTGAACAGGCCTTATATTATCGCGACGGCGGCACCATTGGTATCGTGATAAAAGATAGAGAAGAAAATACATTCCAGTTTTGCCTTGACGCCAGGTTGTCCGTTAAAAAACATCAGGTTTATGTCGGGGCGGTTCATCCTGAGGCATCCGGTGCTGAGACGCTTTCTTTCGAAGGCAAAGAAGAAAAAGCAATTGTCGCTATGTTAGAGGAGTTTATTAGAAGGGAACTTTCACCCGAAAGGCAGAAAGAAATCTTAGAGAAGAAGCAGGCAGGCAGCCTTTCTGAGGAAGAGAATAATCTCTGGCTGGTATTAGAGTTTATCCGCAGGATAAAAGACCCCGCAGCGCGCTGATTTTTGGCATTGCGCAGACGCCTACCTAATGAATTCACACCTAATATTTTCCGGGCTTGAATTTAGTTTTTGCCTGGGATATAATAAACTTAACTCATAATTTAGAATAGGATAAGAATGGCCTTAAGAGAAGATATAGAAAAACAGGGAAATTGGTTATTCAGATGGAGGAGTTACCTACCCTTATTGGTAATTCCGATATTTATTGTTGCCTT
The DNA here is from genome assembly GCA_043808095.1 of Candidatus Omnitrophota bacterium. Taxonomy (GTDB): domain Bacteria; phylum Omnitrophota; class Gorgyraeia; order JAZDFF01; family JAZDFF01; genus JAZDFF01. Next base: position 88,669 of record JAZDFF010000011.1, on the reverse strand, counting down.
GCGGCATGCTAGAGTGCTTGAGTATATTTTTGGAGACAGGGCTGCAGATTGCTGGGAAACTTTATCGATTTTTATATCGTTTTTAGGATTAGGTATCCGTTGTCTTACAGTTGGGTATGTCCCAAGGGGGACATCAGGCAGAAACACAAAATCCCAATTAGCGGAAAGTTTAAATACGACTGGAATGTATTCCATCACAAGAAATCCTATTTATCTGGGTAATTTTATTATAGTTTTTGGAATTACATTGTTTATTCAGGTATGGTGGTTCGCTTTAGTGGTATGGGTTGGATTTTGGCTGTATTATGAAAGGATAATCTTTTCCGAGGAGGAGTTCTTAAGAAAGAAATTTGGGGTTTTGTTTATTGAATGGGCAAATAAAACCCCTGTCCTTATTCCCAATTTTAGTAACTGGAAGAAGCCGGACTTACCCTTTTCCTCAAAAACAGTAATCAGAAGAGAATTTTCTACTTTTTTTTCAATCGTAGCTGTTTTCTTTTTCTTAGAAGTAAGCACTAACTTTTTGCTTTATGGCAAATTTGAAGTTCACAGGTCTTGGATATATTTTTTCATAGTTGGTTTAATCATATACCTGACATGTTTTATATTAAAGAAGAAAACAAAGCTGCTAAATGTTCCCGGTAGATGACTTCATTAGATATTAAGTATTTCTTTGTATAGTTTTTCAGCCTCTTTCGAGCATAGCCAGTTGCGAAATACCTCGACTCAGTTTACCCTGAGCTTGCCGAAGGGCTCAGGATAAATTCACTCCTATATTTTCCTGGCTTGAATTTGGTTTTTGTTTGGAGTATCATAGAAAATATGGATATCTTTCACCCGGTAAAAATTTTTGCCGATTGGCTAACCTATAAAATCTTTGCAATCCCGCCTGAGACGCTGCTCGCTGAGGCAGTAAACTTCTTTATCTATGACACAATAAAGATATTTTTCCTGCTTGCGGTAATAATCTTTTCCGTATCCATAATCCGCTCATTTCTGCCACCTGAGAAGATAAGAAAGATACTCTTCCGTAAAAATAAGTATATGGGAAATATCCTGGCAGCAGTTTTCGGGATTATCACGCCTTTTTGCACCTGTAGCGCTATTCCTCTTTTTCTGGGATTTCTCGAAGCAGGAATCCCTTTGGGCGTTACTTTTTCTTTCCTGGTTTCTTCGCCTATGATAAACGAGGTTGCCCTGGTCATGCTATTAGGTATGTTTGGTTTAAAGATAGCGCTAATATATGCTGTAAGCGGGCTTATTATTGCCATTGTTGCGGGCATAATTATCGGGCAACTGAGGGTAGAAAAACTTATTGAGAAAATCGCCTTTAAGCCTTCAGCCGATTCTTTTATAGCCGGCCTTAAGTTATCGTCCAAAGACAGGATAAGATTAGCCCGGGAATACACCCTTTGTATAATCAAGGGAGTATGGCCTTATGTTATTGTGGGTATAGGCCTGGGCGCCTGGATGCACGGATATGTCCCGAGCGATTTTCTGGCAAGATATGCAGGGGGCACGAGGTGGTATGCAGTGCCCGTAGCTACGCTTATCGGAATTCCGCTATATTCTAATGCCGCAGGCATTATTCCCTTGGTAAGCGTTTTGACTGAGAAGGGCGTAAGCATGGGTACGACCCTGACATTTATGATGGCTGTTACCGGGCTATCTTTACCTGAATTTATGATTTTAAAGAAAGTAATGAAGGTAAAATTATTGGTTCTATTTGCCGGGATTGTCGGGACAGGGATTGTCTTTACCGGATATCTGTTTAACTTTATATTAAAATAGAAGAGGCTAGATATGAAAAGGATTATTATTTTTTGCTTATTGTCAGTAGTGTTCAATGTCACCGCCTATTGCGGGCAGTTAAGCAGGATTGAATTGACTGATGGCAGCGTAATTAATGGCGAGATAATTTCTTATGCGAGTGGGGTCTATGCTATAAGCACTGCCGCCTTTGGAGAAATAAAAATAGAGGCAGCAAATGTTTCTAAGATTGAGTCACTAAATTCCTCTTTGCCTGGCAACGCCATTAACTCATCCGTTGGGAGAGAAAACCCCGCTCAATCTCAAATTCAAAGCTATGGCGAGACTCTGATGAGTAATCCGGAAAATGCAGCTATTATTACAGGCTTAGCTGCCGATCCGCGGATTCAAGAGTTAGCGAAAGACCCAGAGATCCAAGAAGCCGTAAAAGCCGGCGATATCCAGGCCTTGATGAAAAACGAAAAGTTTATGGATATTGTAAATAACTTTAGGATACAGGAAGCCATCAAGAAATTAAAGCAGTAGCTCATTACCATTAGCTTCCAACGGTACAATGTATTGTCTGTCGGGAAAATGGTGTCAGAACTGCTTAAGTATCTGATATTTTTGATGTTATGATTTAATTCCGAGTTCTGACACCATTTTTTTATTTGCGGGCTTGCTCATCACTTCTAATTGTGGTAGAGTAACTAAAGTGTAATCGAAGGGCAGTTTTAAAAAGGCTTATCAATAATATTAAAATTTATTTAAAGAGTAAATATTATGGATTTTAGAAAATACAATATTGGATTTCAGTTATTAAAAACACACCTTTTACATCAAAACATTCCTATTTCTGCTTCAATAGTTATTACTAATAAGTGCAATCTTAACTGTCTATACTGTTTCCAGAAGGAAATCAGAAATCAAAGAGATTTTACTCTACGGGAATTATCAAATTTAGTAGAAGAACTGATTGGAATGGGGACAAGGTATTTCTCAATAAACGGGGGAGAGGCACTTTTAAGAGATGACTTGGATGTTATTATTGAGAAGATTAAGAAGAAGAATATTCTCTGCCACCTTACCACAAATGGTCTGCTCATTAAAGACAATATCCCGCTTATAAAGAAGTTTGATTCAATAGCCATAAGTCTTCAGGGCAACAGAGAGAGCCATGATTCGCTTCGGGGGGCAGGAACCTATGATAAGGTTGTTAAGGCAATAGAACTATTAACCAAAGAAGAAATTAAATTTCATATCACCACAGTCCTTACAAAAAACAACGTAGGTCATATTAAAGACATATTAAACCTTGCCTGTCTTTATAAGTGCCAATCTCAATTTCATCGTTATCGGGGAGATAAGAACTTTGGGTTAGATGATGAAGAACTGATAAAAGCCATTCAGGAAATAATAGATTATAAAAAGAGAGGGTTGCCTGTTGATTTTCCAATCAAAGTATATGAGAATTTCTTAAACTGGGGGAAAAGAATATCTTATCGCAAGAAGCAATTATACGACAAAGAGATTGTGGCTTCTAATCATCTTGTGCCTTGCCGTATGAGAAGATTTCATTGTCATATTGAGGGCGATGGATTGATTTATCCCTGTTGGGAATTGGTGGGTAAGTTCAAGGCATTAAATTTTTTAGAGGTTGGTTTAAAAAGGGCTTGGGAAAATTCCACTAAGACCAAATGCAGGGCTTGTTATAATATTGGCTGTAATGCCCATAGTCTGATATTTGCTTTAAATCCAAGTTCTATTTGGGATATGTTTATCCCCTCGCGGCGTATAATGAGATTGAGAAAAATAGGACCGTTGTTACAGACTTGATAGGTAGCGGACGATATTTTTGATGGTTGCCTCCGGAGTAGATGCCCCGGCAGTAATTCCTGCACATTTTGCGCCTTTAAACCAGTAGGGCCTAATCTCGCCTTTTGAACTTACCCGGTAGCTTCTTTCATTCAGGGACTTGGATATCTCATAAAGCCTTTTGGTATTGGCGCTGGTTTTTGAGCCGATAATAATCATTACGTCGTTCTCTTTGGGCATCTTTTTCATTTCTTCCTGTTTTATAGTCGTAGGCCTGCAGATGGTATTGAAAAATCTCACCTCTTTAATATGCCGCTTCAAAACCTTTAGAATCTCAAGCACCTTGATTAAATTCTGCGTAGATTGGACCACTACAGCAGCCTTTTCGATTTTTCTTATCTTCGACAAAGGAATCATTTTTAAATTATCAATCACAATTGCCTTTTGCCTTAATTGTCCGACAATCCCTTTTACTTCATCATGGACCTTGTCGCCTATAACAATAATTTTATAGCCTGCCTTTTCCATTTCCTTGGCAATCTTATGTATCTCTCTGACCATAGGGCAGGTGGCATCTATTATCTTGTATCCGAGCTGTTTTGCCTTTTTCAAAGCGGTGAGGCCAATACCGTGAGCGCGGATAAGCAATATTTTGTTTTTTCCTTTGAATAGCTTTTTAATTTTCTTTATACCTGCCTTTGCAATTTCTCTTGCCACATCTTCATTATGGACGATGTCACCAAGTGCATATATTTCTTTGCCTGATGCAGCTGTCTGGAGTGCGATATCAATTGCCCTTTTTACTCCAAAACAGAAACCAGCAGATTTTGCCAGGGTTACCTTCATAAGTATTTTCCTTTTGATATAATTTTTAAGATTATAGCAACCGTTTTAAAATTATTTACAGAGGCGCGCTTGGAGAATATATCATAATCATTGCCCTCTATAGAATCAAGTATGCCTGCATAAAGTTCTTTCATCAGGAAAACCACAAGGCGGTTACTTTTGCCATTAATCATTCTGATACCATCCTCGGAAGACCGGAAATAACTCCTTGCCCGGTTAATCTGAAACTTCAGGAGGTCCTTAAAATTTTGACTAAGATTTTCTCCTGCTATATCCGATTCGCTGGTTCCGAAGCGCGCCATTTCATCCTGAGGCAGATAAATCCTGCCTCTTTGGAAATCTTCTTTTATGTCTCTTAAGATATTAGTAAGCTGAAAGGCAGTGCCTAAATCTATAGCATATTTTTCTGCATTCCTATCGGAATATCCGAATATTTTAAGCATGATAAGGCCTATAACTGCGGCGGCTTTATAGGAGTAATCATATAATTCGTTAAAGTCCTTATAGCGGGATTTATCTAAATCCATCTGCATGCCTTCGATAAATTCATAAAAATATTCCCTGGGGATTTTATAGTTATTTACGGTATGTCGAAAACAAAGCAGGAGGTTGTCATTTAGGCTGTCCTGTTGGTAGGCCAAATCAATTTTCTCTTTAATCTGCCCTAATTTTTCCCTGCTGGGTGCTTCGGTCAGGCTATCTACCGCCTCATCACTTACCCTGCATAAGGCGTATACAGAACAAGCCGCGCATTTTTCCTTAGTCGGCAAAAAAATTGATGCTAGATAGAAAGTCCCGGCGTATTTTTTTGCCAAGTCTCTGGCAATATCAAATCCCTCTTTTATTAATTTTTCATCCGGTATGGGAGGCATGCCTATATCTTACAGTCAAACCCGTAAACTTTCCATTGAAAAAAGAGGTGCCCTAGAGATTAAACAGGCCTCCAGAGAAAGCTTCGAGGAGTTTTTTATATCGGGTGAGCATCTTTGATGACTCTAGGAGGATTTTAGATTTTTCTGTCAGCCTGGCAATTTCTTTCCCGGCGTAATTAATGGCACCGGAGTTTATTAAGATATTTTGCACCTTGAATAAATCCGATTTTACGATATTTCTTTTAGTCAGAATACTTTTGATGATCAGCTTTTCTTTTTTATCCGTATGATGAAAGGCATACCAGATAAGGATGGTTTTTTTGCCTTCCCTTAAGTCTGTCAGATTGGATTTTCCGGTATAAGACTCTTCGCCGAATATACCCAGGATATCATCTTTAATCTGAAAGGCCCTGCCCAGGTACATCCCGTACTGGGAAAGTTTATTTACTTCTTTAAGCGGCGCTCCGGCAAGGATGGCGCCGATGCTAAGAGGAGAAGAGAAGGTGTAATTGGCGGTTTTAAGGTCATATATTTTGTAGATATCTTCTTTTGTGATTTTATCAATATTCTTTATTCCGCATAAAAGTTCGACAAATTCCCCGCTTCCGGTATAGACGGCTGCATCAATAAGCCGGCGCAGGGCTTTTTCCTTGCGATATGGCTCTTCTTTAACCGAAAAGAAGGCGTTTATCGCCAGGGCATACATTACGTCGCCCGCTACTATGGTTAAGTCCTGGCCGCTGAACTTAATATCTCCTTTGCCGGATAAATAGCGGTTAAGCATTGCATGCATAGAGGGTTTCCCGCGGCGGGTTTGGGATTTGTCGATGATATCATCATGCACCAGCATAAAATCATGGAAGATTTCAATTGCAACTGCGCTTTTATAGAGTCCGGGGGCCTCTTTTTTGGCAAAACCCAGATACCCGACAACAAAAAGCACAGGCCTGACTCTTTTGCCTTTTCTTTTGATAAAGTCTTTAATGCAGCTAAAAAGGACCGGGGAGATTCGGCCAAGGCCGTAAAATCTATTAATGCCGCCCATATAAACGGCAAGCTCTTTATCTATCTTATTTTTTATTTTCTTTAGCATAGTTTTATGTTAACATAGAGTTAGATCTAAGGCAAATATAATAATATGATTGAAAATATTATTAGAATCCAATGATTGCCTAATGAAAGATATAGAGGAAATACTTTCGAAAAGGGAATTTGTTTATGTGGCTACAGCTGATTTTGACGGCCGTCCGAATGTGGCGCCTAAGTTTTTACTAAAGGTCGAGGATAAGTATATTTATTTGGCCGATCATGTTATCGGCAGGACCTGGCAGAATCTAAAAATTAATACCAGGGTTTCATTGTCGGTTTCAGATAGGGACACCTTGACCGGTCATCAGATAAACGGGGCGGTAGAGGTTATAGACAAAGGCCCGTTATACGAAAAGTTATTGCGCGAACTAAAAGATAAACAGATAAATCTCTCAGTTACGCGCATTATCGAGGGCATCCAGCGAGGTGCAAAGCATAGAGATTTTGAGCTGACCTTTCCCGAGCGCGTAATTTTCTTCAAGGTTAAGATAGAAGAGATTGTGGAAATCCGGGCCGCCGGACAACTCAACCGGCAGAAATTTTGAAAAATCAATAAGCCCTGAAAATTGCTGTAAAATTGTGATATAATAAATAAGGTTATAAGTTAACCTTGAGATCCCTCGCCAAAACGCTTGAAAATTTCGCAAGAAATTTTCTGCGCAGGCTTCGGGATTAATTCGCAGACGGCCTTTTAGGCCTACGACTTACGTCGTCTTCGACTCCGTAAGTCGTCTGCTCATTAAAAGGAGGGAAATATGCTGGTGATGAGATTGTCAGGATTGTTTACAATTATTCCGGCAACCGTGCTGTTGACTGTCAGCTTTTTTGTCTTGTTTACTCTGCTTAAGATAGAACCCCGGGGGCTTAAAAAATTCGGTTACGTGGTTTGCGTGCTTCTGTGGATTTGTGCGGCCCTGTTATTATGCGTCGGCCTGTATATCTTGATAACCGGTCAACACCCTATGATGAGGGCGATGCAGCAGATGATGAAGATGCAAGGGGTAGGGTCCAGCCCAATGATGCAGCATCCCATGATGAATCGCTAGCTTAGAGATGATTTCTGCTATATAGATGGGCGGCGCCTCAGAGAAAGTAATTGCCGTTGTGGGGGTTTCCGAAAGGACGGAAAAATTCGGCTACAGGATTTTTAGAGATCTGGCTGAGAATGGCTATCATGTTTGGGCGGTTAATCCCAATAATGGCGAGATCTTAGGCAGAAAGATCTATAAGAGTTTATCAGAGCTTCCCGAAGTGCCTGATTTAGTGATTACGGTTGTTACGTCCAAAGTTACCGAGGCTATTGTCGAAGAATGTAAGGAATTAGGCATAAAGGAAATCTGGATGCAGCCCGGCTCTGAATCCCGCCTGGCGATAGATAATGCTAAAAAATACGGCATCAATGTTGTTTACAACGCTTGTTTTATGGTCAAGGAAGGGATCTGGTAAATGCTAGAAATAACCCTAAAGATATTTAATTCAATAGCCATCCTGGATCTTTCAGGCACTATTGATATAGATTCTTCCGGCCTTGTCGAGAAAGTCGGCTGGTGCCTTGAGAATGGCCATAAGGACATCCTCTGTGATTTTGAGAATGTCACTTTGGTTGATTATGCCGGTCTTTCGGTTTTAACCATCGCCTATAAAAATGTGATTAATCATGAAGGCAGGATGAAATTTGTTAATGTAGCAACCCATATCAAAAATAATTTTTCGCTCGTCTGTATTGACCGGGTCTTTGAAATTTACGATGACGAGGAGTCAGCCCTTAGGGACTTTGAAGAAGACAGGGTTATTTCCCAGATTCAGAAGAAAAATCTAAGAAGAAGATTTCAGCGGATTGAATTGGATATAGATGTCCAATTTAAGTCAAAATCAAAGGCAGAGGAGTTCCATCGCGGCAAGGTCCTTAATCTTAGTGCCGTCGGGATTTTAGTATTTTCCGAGAAGGTCTATCCGCTGGGCGAGATATTGGATTTGAAGATTTCGCTAATGCCTAGGCCGGGATCAATTGAGGTGGATACCAAAGTAGTTTGGTTTGTGCAGCAGGAACTTCAGCCGCAGATCTATCCCGGCATGGGCTTAGAATTTCACAATGTTGACAGCGACACACAAAAAAAGATCATCGAATTCGTGGACAGGAATCTTCCTTTAGGCACTATCCCGGGCTGCCAGTAACAAGTTGCCGCAGAATTAATTCCCGCCAAAACAAACTTCTTATCAAGATAAAAATTTCTGCTATAATACCGTGTAATACCTTAAACCATTTCTAATCCCTCGGCAGATTTCCACGGGTTTTAGTTCGGCGGTGCTCTGGTTCGACTTTGCTCACCATTCGCCCTGAGCAAGCTCGCCAAAGGCGAGCGCGTCGAAGGACTCACCATCTCTCGCGAACCATCCAGAGCCAAGTCGAGGGGGAACCCGGGGCTGAATGCTGCGTTGCCTCGGGAGGGGGCCTTATAAAATAAACATTAAGGTGGGCTCCACAAACCAAAATAAATATGTTTATTGCGATTGTTATTTTAGCATTTGGCGGAATTGTGCTTATTGGTTATGGGCTATTACTGGGCAGCGAGCCCCCAGTAAAGAAGAAGGCCACTCGTATTCCCCGGCCGCAGGAGATGGATACGCGGGCCCAAAGAATACTGACTCTGCAGGAAGAGGCATCTTCCTTAAGAAACGAGATTGAGAATTTAAGATTGGCTCAGGAGGCAGAGAAAAGAGAACTCGAGGAAGTCCAAAATGCCAAGGCGGATTTATTAGAGAAATTAATCAAACGCGATGAATGGGTTAAAAAGGACGAAGAGTTATTAGGTAAGGTCAAACAGGAGAGCGCTGAGGTTTCCGAAAAATTAAGAGAAAAGGGAAAGGAATTATTAGCTGTCTTTGATAAAAACGTAAATTTAAATCAGGAGTTGGTATTTTTTAAAGAAAAACTAAAATTATCCGAAGAACAAAACCGTAAACTGGCTAATGATATCCTGAAGTTAAACCTTAAGATAGAAAAACTCACTGAGGAGGCGCAAAAACACGCAGATACCGCATATTCGCTTGAGAGAAAGCAGAAAGAGAGCGAATGGGTTCCCAAGAAAGATTTTGAGAGGTTGAATGAGGAGTATACCGAACTTGAGAAAGAATTAGAGACGGCCGAAAAACAGCTTAAGGCGGTAAATGAGGAAAGAATCCGCCTGAAGATGCAGTTAATCGAGGCAGGTTCACCAATAAGATCCGAAGAGCAGGAAGTAAAGGAGGCACTGCCGCAAGAACCGCCTGCTAGTCCCAAAATTGAAGAGCCTCCTCCGGTAGTTCCTGAAGAAAAGCCTGCTGAGGAAATTAAAGAGCCAGTCGAAGAGCCTCCAGCCATAAAAGAGCCCGCTGAAGAAAAACCAGCCGAGAAACAAGCGCCTGCTAAAGAAGAGGAGGCGAAGCCTACCCCCGAAGCAGAAGAAATCCGGGAGCATAAACCCAAAGACCTTCTATCTGCCACTCCTGAAATTGACATCGACAGAACCAGGAACATCGGGATCATAGCCCATATTGATGCGGGTAAGACTACTTTAAGCGAAAGGATTCTATTTTACACCGGAAAGACCCATAAAATCGGCGAGGTCCATGAAGGCAAGGCCCAGATGGACTGGATGAAACAAGAACAGGAAAGAGGCATTACTATTACTGCCGCAGCAACCACCTGTTTCTGGAAAGACCATCGTATCATCATCATCGATACTCCAGGCCATGTTGATTTTACTGTGGAGGTTGAAAGGAGCTTGCGCGTTTTAGACGGTGCAGTCGCGGTTTTTGATGCCGTAAACGGCGTGGAATCTCAAACAGAGACAGTCTGGCGCCAATCAGACAAATACAACGTTCCCAAGATTGCCTTTATTAATAAGATGGACCGGCTGGGCGCGGATTATTTCGCCGTTTTAAAAGGCATGGAGCATAGTCTGGCTGCTAATGTGGCTCCGGTTGTAATCCCGATGGGGGCAGAGGCAAATTTCCGCGGTGTTATCGATGTATTAGAAATGAAGGCCTATATTTTTAATGAAGAATCCCAGGGAAAAGAGTTTACGGTAGAAGATATCCCTGAAGAATTTAAAGAAATTTCCCGACAGACTCGTCATGCGATTGTTGAAAAGGTGGCTAGCCTTGACGAGGCTTTAATGAAGAAACACCTTGAGGCCGAAGGTTCAATTAGCCAGCAAGATTTGATAGCGGCGATAAGAAGGGAAACGATTGCAAATAAGATGGTTCCCGTGGTATGCGGGACCGCGCTTAAAAATAAGGGCGTGCAGAAACTGCTTGATGCCATACTAAATTTCCTGCCGTCGCCAAAAGATTTACCTCCCGTAAAAGGAAGCGACCCGCAGGATCCTGAAAAGCCCCTGGAGAGACTGCCTGATTATAAAGGGCCGTTTTGTGCCTTAGCCTTTAAATTACAGGCTGACCCGCATATCGGGAACCTGGTCTATGTAAGGATTTACTCCGGTGTGCTCGTTGCCGGTTCATATGTCTTAAATGTCACCAAGGATAAAAAAGAAAGGGTATCGCGCATCGTGCGCATGCATGCAAATCAGAAGACGAATATCGAATACGCCTTTGCCGGAGAGATTGTCGCGGCCGTAGGCCTGAGTAATACCTCAACCGGAGATACTCTTTCCGACTCTGATAATCCCATCCTGCTTGAGAAGATGCAGTTTGCCACACCGGTAGTGTCCTTAAGCATCAAACCCAAGACACGCCAGGACCAGGACAAATTAGGCAGAGGCCTGGGCAGGCTAGCGGAAGAGGACCCGACATTTATTGTCCAGTCAGACCTTGAGACTAAAGAGACCCTTTTAACCGGCATGGGAGAGCTGCACCTTGAAATTATCGTTGACAGGCTCAAAAACGAATTTAATGTTGATGCTATTGTAGGCCAGCCTAAGGTGGCCTACAAAGAGACTATAACCAGCCAGGCAAGTGCCGAAGGCAAATACATCAAACAATCAGGCGGAAGGGGCCAATACGGACATGTGGTTATGGAGATTGCACCGGGTGAATCAGGCAAGGGCCTGGAATTTATCGATAGTATACGGGGCGGGGCGATTCCCAAGTCATTTATCCCGGCAGTAGAAAAAGGCGTAAAAGAAGCGATACAAAAAGGCGCGTATGCAGGATTTCCGGTTGTGGACGTAAAGGTTGATCTGGTGGACGGTTCTTTTCATGAGGTAGATTCTTCGGAATTGGCCTTCAGGATGGCGGCAATCCTTGGTTTTAAAGAGGCTTTTATGAAGGGAAATCCGATATTACTGGAGCCGTGCATGCTTTTTGAGGTTACTACCCCCGAGGAATATGCGAATAATATCGTGGGCAATATCTGCCAGCGCAGAGGCAAAATCCTAAATATAGAAACTAAGGCCAATCAGAAGATTATTTATGCTGAGGCGCCTCTTGCCGAGATGTTTGGTTATGCGGCGGCATTCCGCTCCCTAAGCAGCGGCCGGGCCAGTTGTTCCATGCATTTTGACCGCTACAACCAGGTTCCTGCCGAGATTGCTGCAAAAATAATTCTTGAAAAGAAAGAGAAAAAAGAGTAAAATAACAGCGTTCTTATCTGTTGTTTTAGGTAAAATATCCCACCAATAACTTTTTTATAATGGATTTCTTATTAATTTCCCTAACTATATTAATGGCTATCGGTGTTGGTTGGTCAATCGGCGCCAATGATGCGGCTAATTCAATGGGCACTGCGGTTGGCTCAAGGGTTTTGACCTTAAGACAGGCCATTATTTTAATTGCTATATTCGGATTTCTGGGCGCGTTTTTACAAGGCGGTCACGTGGCCAAGACCATCGGAAAGGGCATTGTGCCGATGGATAAATTGGATAAAACCTTATCTTTGTATATTGCCTTAGTGGCTAGTTTTGCTGCCTGCGCCTGGGTAATTCTGGCGACTTATTGGAAGATGCCGATCTCTACGAGCCACTCCATTGTGGGCGCAGTAGCAGGCGCTGGCCTTGCCTTAGGCGTACCGATAAAATGGAAGGCGCTTTTAGATATTTTCATCTGCTGGATTTTTACTCCGATTGGAGCGGCTATTTTAGGCTATATATTTTACCGGATTTTTAAAAATATATTTTATAGAAATATTCCGCGCAGATACTTAAGGGTAATTTTTACAATCCTTATAATTGGCAGCGGCTGTTATGTGGCTTATTCCTGGGGCGCAAACGATGTGGCTAATGCCACAGGCGTAATTGTGGGCGCGGGGATTCTTACTCCGAATGTGAGTATTATTTTAGGCGGACTGGCAATAGCCTTAGGTATTATGACTTGGGGCTATAAGGTTATTGGGACCATCGGCTCAGGAATAACTAATCTCTTGCCGATTATGGCCTTCTCAGTGCAATTGGCTAGCGCCATTAATGTCCATATTTATACTGTTTTCGGGATACCGGTTTCTACGAGCCATTCTATAGTCGGGGCAATTTTTGGGGTGGGGCTAGTTAAGGGGTTAAGGGTTTTAAACGTCGGTATTATGAGAGAAATAATTTTTTGTTGGCTGGCCACGCCTTTTGTTTCCGGCTTAATTAGTTTTCTGGTTTTGATGGGGATCAGGCTATTTATTAAAATATAAGGTATAATTGTCCCTCGTCCCGACGTTACGTCGGGACTCGGGACGATTTGCAGACAGAAGAAAAAATACAGCAAATCGGAGGTTAAGATGAAAGAGAGGAGAAATATTTTGGGATGGTTAGGAATGGCAGAGGAACAGTCCATATTAAAGGATGCCCAGAAACATGTTGAGGAGACCTGTCAGACGGTTTCGTATTTTTCCGAGGCGGTCAAGGCCTTTATCCAAGGTGACCTTGAAGCCAAGACTATTGCCATTGAGAAAGTTAGGGAAGGCGAACATCAAGCAGATATCTTGCGTGCAAAAATGGTTAGTGAGCTTTCAGAGGGCCTATTGCTCCCTCCGGACAGAGAAGATCTGATGCATTTTGCCAATACCCTGGATAAGATTGCCGACTGGACTAATGGTGCCGCCCGCCTTTTGGGTTTTATCGAACAGAGGCTACCGGAGAATGTTCTTAAAAACATTGCCACTGCCACCGAATTAATCTTTGCCTCAATTTCGAAACTAAAAGAGGCAATTCAGGCAGTAATCAAAAACGACCTTAAAAAAGCACTTCTTGATTGCGATGAAGTGGATAGGTTCGAACATGAGGCTGACGACCAGAAAAAGACTTTAATCGAGTCCATTATACATGTTAAACTTGAGCCGGCCACGTTATTATTGAGCTATCAATTAGCGGAATATTTAGAAGGGGTCACAGACAAGATAGAAGACGCAGCGGATTTTATTAAGGTCCTGGCAATAAGGTCAAAATAATTTTAGATAAACTCCGATTACAAAAAATATATTTTCATATCTTATTGTAAATAAATAAGATGCTAATTCCGTACAAAAAAGGACTTGACAATTTTATTTTTTTCATATATACTATACTATCATTATAGAGATTATAGACTAAGAGGAAAGATATGCGTATAACGTATCAAGGAGATTATGCCTTAAAGACAGTTCTGGATCTGGCCATACATTATGGCAGCGGGGTGGTTACTATCTCTGAGTTGGCTAAACGTTTGGATATCCCGATTAAATTTTTAGAGAGGATACTCCTGGATTTAAAACGCGGCGGATTCGTAGAGAGCAGGCGCGGAAAAGAAGGAGGATATCTCTTGGCTAGGCAACCTTGCCAGATAAGGTTGGGTGAGGTTATCCGTTTTGTGGATGGCCCGATTGAACCGATCGGTTGTATAGGAAAAGATTATTCAGGATGCAGTGATTTATATAGGTGCGTGTTTAGAGGCATATGGAACCAGGTAGCAGAGGCAACCTCTGATATCATTGATAACATCACCTTTGAAGATCTGGCTAACCAATTAAAAGTAAGTAAAGGGGCATTTAGTTATGCCATATAAGTTAATAAAGGACAAGATTTATTAAGTCAGATAAGAAGATGAATTTCACCAATCTTTATGCCCGAAAGGAGTTGTTCAAATGAGTAAAATCGATACGAAATTAAAAGTTGAATCATTAGTTTTACACGGCGGCCAGGAGCCTGACCCTACAACCGGTTCGCGGGCTGTCCCGATATACCAGACTACCTCTTATCAGTTTAAAAATACGGAGCATGCTGCCAATCTTTTCGGCCTTAAAGAATTCGGAAATATCTATACCCGGCTAATGAATCCCACTACCGACGTCTTGGAAAAAAGGATTGCGCTCTTAGACGGCGGCCTTGGCGCTTTAGCTGTGGCAAGCGGCCAGTCAGCAATAACATTGGCGCTCTTTAATATTACCCAGGCAGGCGATGAGATTGTTTCTGCGGATAATCTTTACGGCGGAACTTATAATCTTTTCCACTATACATTTGCGCGTTTAGGAATAAAGGCAAAATTTGTAAAATCGAATGATTTGGCAGCACTAGAAAAGGCCATCACCCCTAAGACAAAGGCAGTTTATGCCGAGTCAATCGGAAACCCGAAGCTTGATGTTGCAGATTTAGATAGCATTGCTAAAGTCGCCCATAAAAACGGCATACCTTTTGTCTTAGACAATACGGTTTCACCCTATCTCCTGCGGCCGATTGATTTTGGAGTTGATATAGTGGTTTATTCGGCTACAAAATTTATCGGCGGACACGGCACGTCTTTAGGCGGCCTGATTGTTGACTCGGGGAAATTCGACTGGACCAATGGAAAGTTTCCTTTGATAGCAGGGCCGGATCCCAGTTATCACGGGATTAATTTTGTCGAGGCCTTAAAGCCGCTTGGTAATATCGCCTATATTATTAAGGCAAGAGTTACGTTGCTGCGCGACCTGGGCCCGGCATTATCTCCTTTTAATGCCTTTTTATTTTTGCAAGGGTTAGAGACCCTGCACCTTAGAATGCCCAGGCATTCGGAGAACGCTCTTCTGGTCGCCAAATATCTAGAGAAACATCCTTTAGTTTCCTGGGTTAATTATCCGGGCTTAGATTCAAGCCCTGAAAAAGCGCGAGTTAAAAGATATCTTCCTAAGGGTGCGGGTGCTATTTTAGGTTTTGGCATTAAAGGTGGTTTAGAGGCAGGGAAGAAATTCATTGATTCGCTTCAATTGATATCGCATTTGGCAAATGTCGGTGATGCCAAGACCCTGGCTATTCATCCTGCCACTACCACGCATCAACAGTTATCTAAAGAAGAGCAATTAGCAACCGGCGTAACCGAAGATTTTATCCGTTTATCAATTGGTATTGAGCATATTGATGATATAATTGAGGACATTAAACAGGCACTGGATAAGGCATGAAACCGCTAACTTCAAAGAAAAGACGTTTAGGGGATAGCAAGGGACAGGAAGGGTCAGCAGGGGTAAGTAGGGGGGATTTTAAAAAACTCCCCCACTATCCCTTTCTAACCCATACTACCCCTTCCTAACCCTTAAATGAACTATTACGATTTTTGAAAAGATTTGGAGGCAGATGGTGAGAATATTTGAAGATATTACAAAGACCATTGGAAATACTCCCCTGGTAAGGCTTAGCCGCATAGGTAAAGGCTTGGAAGCCCAGATACTGGCAAAGCTTGAATCATTTAATCCCTTATCCAGCGTAAAGGACAGAATCGGGGTGGCGATGATTGAAGACGCCGAAAAAAAAGGAGCGCTCAAAAAAGGTTCGGTGATTATTGAACCTACTAGCGGAAACACGGGGATTGCCCTGGCCTTCGTAGCGGCGGCCAAAGGATATCGGCTGATACTTACTATGCCGGATACGATGAGCATAGAAAGGCGGCAGTTACTTTCCATTTTTGGCGCAGAGCTCGTCTTAACTGCGGGCGTAGAAGGCATGAAAGGCGCAATCAAAAAAGCAGAAGAATTAGCCAAAGTTACTCCCGGAGCGGTTATCCTCCAGCAGTTCAATAATTCGGCTAACCCCGAAATCCACCGTAAGACTACCGCCGAAGAAATCTGGAATGATACAGATGGCAAGGTCGATATCCTGGTATCGGGGGTAGGGACAGGAGGTACGATTACCGGAGTAGCTGAGGTAATCAAAAAAAGGAAAAAGGGTTTTCAGGCTATTGCTGTTGAACCTACTGCCTCAGCTGTATTATCTGGTGGCCAACCTGGTCCGCATAAGATTCAGGGAATCGGTGCAGGCTTTGTACCCCAGGTTTTAAATCGTGATATAATTGATGAGATAATTCAAGTTACTAATGAAGATGCCGGGATAACTGCCAGGCGCCTGGCAAAAGAAGAGGGCATTCTTGCCGGCATCTCAAGCGGCGCGGCCTTATGGGCGGCATTAGAGGTCGCCAAACGTAAGGAGAACAAGGGGAAACTGATTATAGTAGTGCTACCTGATACCGGAGAAAGATATCTCTCAACCTGGTTGTTTCAAGAAAAATAAATTTAGGCATCCTATAAAGAGAAACAATTAAGGATGCCTGATTTCAATGATTATCCCGCACCAAAATAAAAGGAATCCAACGGGATCCCGCTTTGCGGGAAAAATAAGATTACAGCGATTAATCTCTGAAATCTAAAATAATCACAGTAATCAGGTATAATTTTTGGTGATACCTAAAAGATTATACCAGGGAGTAGGAATGATTGCCCAAAAAGACAACGCTTTAATTGCTGAGACGAAATATTTTACCTTTGCCAATCCGCCCAAAGAATTTACCCTTGAAAGCAAAGAGAAGCTCGGGCCCATTACCCTGGCCTATGAAACTTACGGGACGCTTAATAAAGAGAAATCAAATGCGATTTTAATTCTCCATGCGCTTTCCGGAGATGCCCATGCTGCGGGTTTTCATAAAGGAAGTGATAAACCAGGCTGGTGGGATTCGATGATCGGTGCAGGCAAGGCCTTTGATACTAATAAATATTTTGTTATCTGCTCAAATATATTGGGAGGCTGTCAGGGTACGACCGGGCCCTCAAGCATAAATCCCAAGAAAGGCCATCCGTTTGCCATAGATTTTCCTATTATCACTATCAACGATATGGTTGCCTGTCAAAAAGAACTTATTGGCCACCTGGGTGTTGATAAGTTATTGACGGTAGTAGGCGGCTCAATGGGCGGGATGCAGGTATTAAGCTGGCTTATTAAATACCCCGAGAAAGTCCTTAGCGTCATACCTATTGCTACTACTTTAAAGCATACTCCGCAACAGATTGCCTTTGATGAGGTTGGCCGTCAGGCGGTAATGGCTGATCCGGATTGGAAGGACGGTAATTACTATGGGGGGCGCCTGCCTTCTAAGGGCCTGGCTGTTGCCAGGATGATCGGCCATATTACCTATATGAGTGATTCCTCAATGACCGAGAAGTTCGGCAGGCAGAAAAAGAGCGATAAAGAGCCTTTTAAATTTACCGCAGATTTTGAGGTCGAAGGGTACCTGCGTTATCGCGGGGATAATTTCGTAAAGAGGTTTGATGCCAACTCCTATCTATATATCACCAAGGCCATGGATAATTTTGACGCCTCAGCTAGCAGGCCTTTTTCTGAGGCATTAAAGGGCCTAAAGGCAAAGGTGTTAGTAATTGCCTTTAAATCGGATTGGCTTTATCCGGCATACCAGTCCAAGGAGATTGTTAAGGCCTGTAAACTCGCAGGCCTTGAGGCGACTTACTGCGAGATTAATTCTACTTACGGCCATGATGCCTTTCTTTTAGAGGTTGAAGAGGAAACACATCTCATTAGTCATTTTCTAAAAAAGGTGTTTTACGCTTACGAGGTGACAGGTAATTATGAATTATGATTCTATTAAACTCGATCATCGCATAATATTAGACTTCGTCGAACCGCGCACCAGCGTCCTTGATTTGGGTTGCGGCACGGGTGAGTTACTCTACCTTCTGATTAAAGAAAAGAATGTGCGCGGCCAAGGTATAGAGATTGATGAACAGGCAATCTATAAATGTGTGGAAAAGGGCCTGAATGTCATTCATGGCGATATCGATTCAGGCCTGACGGATTATCGGGATAAATCGTTTGACTATGTGATATTGAATCAGAGTATTCAGCAGGTTAGATATCTCAAGCAGGTACTTTCGGAATCTTTGCGTGTGGGGAAAAAAGTAATAGTGGGATTTCCGAACTTTGCCTACCTAAAAGCGAGATCCCAGTTATTTTTTAAAGGCAGAGTACCGGTGACACCATCCTTGCCATATCCCTGGTATGAAACTCCTAACCTGCATTTTTTCAGTATCTCGGATTTCCTCGACCATTGCCGCAAAAACAATATTAAGATTGAGCATAAGGCAT
Source organism: Candidatus Omnitrophota bacterium (assembly GCA_043808095.1). Lineage (GTDB taxonomy): Bacteria > Omnitrophota > Gorgyraeia > JAZDFF01 > JAZDFF01 > JAZDFF01. The sequence continues at coordinate 69,999 of JAZDFF010000011.1, read as the reverse complement.
TTATCACAGAATTTAGGCGGATATTGTTATTGCCTAATCTTCTTGCCCAAAGCGGGATCTTAGTACTTTCAAAATAAGGGGGAAGACTATGCCTTTTATTAATTTAAAACTCGTGGGAAAACTTTCCAAAGCACAAAAAGAGCAAATTGCCAAAGAATTTACCGATACCCTCTTAAAAGTAGCAGGAAAGCCGAAAGATTATACCTATTTGGTGATTGACGAGGTAGACGGCGCGAACTGGGCGCAGGGCGAGAAATTTTTTGGTTAAATACTTTTTTTATACCGCAAAGGCGCAAAAGTCCCTGTCTGAGGCCAGACAGGCGTAATTTATGTGCTCATTGAAGGAGTCTTCAAATGAAATTAGATGAGATAAAAATTTCAAAGGCAATAATAGACTCTTATAGAAACAAATTAGTCAGTGCCCTTGACGTGGATGTAGCGATTGTAGGCGCTGGCCCTGCAGGGATGGTCTGCGCTTATTATCTGGCTAAGGCGGGCAAGAAAGTCGTAATTTTTGAAAGAAAATTATCTGTAGGCGGCGGCATGTGGGGCGGCGGTATAATGTTTAATGAAATCGTGATACAGGAGAAAGCCAAAAACATCATGGATGAATTCGGAATTAGAACGAGAATTTATGAGAAAGGTTATTACTTGGCTGATTCTATTGAGTCCGTCTGTGCTATTTGCGCAAAGACAGTCAGGCAAGGAGTAAAGATATTTAACCTGATGAGCGCTGAAGACGTAATGGTAAGGGCCAGACGCGTTTGCGGCTTGGTGTTAAACTGGACTGCGGTTGAAATGGCGCATTTACATGTGGACCCGATTACGATGAGGGCAAAGTTTGTTGTCGATGCCACAGGGCACGACGCAGAGATTGTGCGTATAGTAGAAAGAAAATCCGGCATAAAGCTTAATACAAAAACTGGTAATATTATGGGCGAACAATCGATGTGGGCACAGGTAGCCGAAGATACAATTGTCAAGAATTCTAAAGAAGTCTGTCCCGGCCTTTATGCTTGTGGAATGTGTGCAAATACGGTATTTGGCGGCCCGCGCATGGGGCCAATATTCGGCGGGATGCTCTTGGCTGGCAAAAAAGTAGCCAAGGATTTAACTGAAAGGCTATGAAGAAAATAATTATTGATGCCTATGCCTTGTTAGAGAAGATTAGAAAAGACAAGCCCGTTGTACACCATCTGACCAACTGGGTGACTATCTATGATTGCGCAAATGTGGTTAAGGTGCTGGGCGCCTCACCGGTAATGGCCCATGCTGAAGAAGAGGTTGGCGAGATGGCTGGTATCGCCTCAAGCCTGGTTTTAAATATTGGGACTTTAACTGTTGGTTTTGTGGATGCAATGAAAATAGCCGCCAGAAGCGCCAATATTAAAGGTATCCCTGTGATATTAGATGTCTGCGGCGCAGGCGCAACAGACCTGCGCGATAAGAAGTCTTTTGAGCTATTAGATGAAGTCAGGATTGATATTATAAAAGGTAATTCCTCGGAAGTGGCTAGGATCAGCGGAGAGGCCGTTAGGACAAAAGGGGTGGATGCGGTTTCTGTTGAGAAGGACATGATTGAACTTGCCAAAAAACTGGCCCAAAGAAGACAATGTACAGTGGTGATTACCGGCAAAGAAGATGTCATTACTGATGGCAAGAAAATTTATTTAGTAAAAAACGGACATCCCCTGATGACGCATATAGTCGGGACCGGATGCATGGCAACCTCGGTTATCGGGACATTTGCCGCGGTCGAAAAAGATTTAGCCCTTGCCGCAACCGCTGGCCTTGTTTGTTTTGAGATTGCCGCAGAGCTCGCCGCTAAAAATTCATTCGGCCCGGGTGAGTTTAAAGAAAGAATTTTTGATTATCTCTACCAACTCAATAAAGAGACCATTGATAAAATGCAGCGCATAGAAGAATGATGGGCTATTATTTTATTACCGACTCAAGGCTAAGCCGAAGGGGCAATATTAGCGATGTGAAAAATGCGCTAAAAGTAGGCGTAAAAATTATTCAATACCGGGATAAATGCGCATGTACAAAAGAGATGTTCGATGAGGCCTTAAAATTGAGAAAGATATGTAAGAATATAACTTTCTTAATCAACGACCGGCTGGATATCGCAGTTGCTGTTGGCGCAGACGGCGTGCATCTCGGACAGGATGACCTTTCTTATTCAGTTGCCAGAAAAATTCTTGGCAAAAATAAAATAATTGGCGTAACCGTTCATAATCTTAAACAGGCCAGAGAGGCACAAAGAATGGGAGCAGATTATTTAGGCATATCGCCGATTTTTTCCACAGGCACGAAAAAAGACGCCGGAATTCCCGTAGGCGTTGAATTATTAAAAGAGATAAAAAGGTGCGTTTCCATTCCCATAGTTGCCATAGGTGGTATAAATCTGTCAAATGCGCATAGAGTTATTCAGGCCGGCACTGATGGATTATGTGCGATATCGGCAGTAGTTACCAAACCTGATGTAAAGAAAGAAATCGAGAAGTTCCAGCGATTATTCAACAAATAGAAAAATCTCTCTTTATTGTCCTGCCTTTTTGATTTTCGTATTTTCTTGATATATTTAATTAAGAGTCATATAATAAAAAAAGAACTTATTCTTAGTCACTGTTTTATATTGCTGGATAAAAGTGAGGCAATTTAGTAAAATAATGATACCACCTAAAGGAAAGGCATAATGGACTACAAGATTGTTTCTTTAATAGTTTTTATTAGCACATATTTACTTTTTATATTCTTTCCCAAGAGAAGGACTCATTTTGCAGTAATTTCGGCATTTTTACTTATTTTAACCGGGACAATTTCTTTTAAAGAGGCATTTTCAGCCATTAACTGGAATGTCATGGGAATATTCGTCGGTACATTGATAGTGGCAGATATCTTTATGGAAAGCCGGGTCCCCGCCTATATTGCCGAGATAATCGTAGATAAGGCCAGGAATACCGCCTGGGCAATTCTGTTGATTTGTTTATTAACCGGTTTTATTTCGGCGTTCGTGGAAAATGTGGCTACTGTCTTAATCGTTGCACCTATTGCATTATCTTTGGCAAAGAAATTAAAGATAAATCCGATGAATATGATGATTGCCATTGCTGTTTCAAGCAATCTGCAGGGAACCGCTACTTTAATCGGAGACCCGCCCAGTATGATTTTAGGCGGTTTTGCCAAGATGAATTTTATGGACTTTTTCTTTTACCGGGGCAGGCCCAGCATATTCTTTGCGGTTGAGATAGGGGCAGTGGCTTCTTTTTTAGTCCTATATATTATATTTAGGAAACATAAAGAGAAGGCTAAACTTATACCCGTTGAAAAGGTCAAATCATGGATGCCGACGATTATTTTAGTAAGCCTAGTCTTTTTATTGGCGATATCTTCATTCTTTGATACCGGGTTTTCTTATCTTGCAGGACTGATTTGTATGGTATTTGGCATTATCTCTATACTTTGGGAAAAATTTGTTAATAGAAGCTCTTTTCTGGAAGGAATAAGGTCTTTGGATTGGGATACTACCTTTTTCCTGGCAGGTATTTTTATCCTTGTAGGCAGTATTACCTTAACCGGTTGGATTGATACGACTTCAGGCTTTCTTTCAGGCTTGATAGGCACTAATATATTCTTAGGCTATACCTTGCTGGTTTTTGTTGCTGTCTTTGTCTCGGCATTTGTGGATAATGTCCCGTTCCTGGCGGCGATGCTACCGGTGGCAATCTCTATGTCCGCCAAACTTAATATAAATCCGTCTTTATTTCTCTTCGGTCTACTTATCGGTGCGAGTTTAGGCGGTAATGTTACTCCTATTGGTGCATCGGCAAATATCGTGGCTTGCGGTTTATTGAAGAAAGAAGGCTACGAGGTTAAATTTAAGGATTTTGCAAAGATTGGGCTTCCTTTTACACTGGCAGCAGTAACTGCCGCCTATCTATTTGTCTGGTTTATCTGGGGTAAATATTAAATGAAAGCAAAAGACCCTATCTGCGGGATGCAGGTAGATACAGATATAGATATCAAGGTGACTAAGGACGGCAAAGACTATTTCTTTTGCAGTGCTCTTTGTAAAGATAAGTTTATCAAACAAGAGGGCATAAGTGAAAGAGCAGTTTGTTATCCTGGTCAAACAGAGGCATTTTTTAAGAATAAATTATTTATTGTTACAGGCATTTGCGCGCTCTTATTATTAGCCTCGCTTTTTATTCCGTTCTTGGAACCATTCCGTAAATCCTTCCTCATGTATTTAAAAACAATTTGGTGGGCAGTAGCCTTGGGTTTATTTTTGGGTGGGTTTATTGATTACTATATACCTCAGGAATATATCTCTAAAATCCTTGCCAAAAAGTCGCCGTATACGATATTTAATGCGGTCTCTTTGGGTTTTTTGATGAGTGCCTGTAGTCATGGTATCCTGGCCTTATCTATTCAATTACACAAAAAAGGCGCATCAAATCCGGCGGTGGTAAGTTTCTTGCTTGCCAGTCCCTGGGCAAACCTTACCATTACCTTAATGCTGATTGGTTTCTTTGGCTGGAAAGGCTTATTTATTATCATTGCTGCGATAATCGTGGCTATTAATACCGGATTCATATTTATGCTTTTGGATAAGAAAGGGCTGATTGAAAAAAACAAAAATACAGTAGAGGTGGCGCAGGATTTTTCGATTTTAAAAGATTTTAGACAACGCGCACAGAATTACAGATTCGGATTCAAGACTCTCCTAAATGATTTTAAAGGCATTATTGGCGGTGCAATCATGCTTTCTAATATGGTCTTATGGTGGATTGTCCTAGGTATACTCTTTGCCAGCATAGCCGCTGCGTTTATCCCCGTACATTTCTTTCATAGATTTATGGGCCCGACTTTCTTGGGTTTAATTGTTACCTTGGTTTTGGCTACTGTAATAGAGGTATGTTCAGAAGGTTCTTCGCCTTTGGCCTTTGAGATATATCGTCAAACCAGGGCCCTGGGAAACAGTTTTGTATTTTTAATGGCCGGGGTAGCCACGGATTACACTGAGATAGGGCTGCTTTGGACGAATGTAGGCAGACGCACTGCCTTGTGGCTTCCTATTGTTAGCGTTCCTCAAATTTTAATCCTCGGATATCTAGCCAATATAATTTTTAAATAATTTTCTTTCCTTGCGCCCTACTTCGCTAAAACTCCGGCAGGCAGGCCTGTCCGCCTTAGGCGGAGCATCAAGCCCCGAATGAAGTAAATTTATTTAGCAATTCGTCGGGATCCCGAAGTGACACTTCTCCCGAATGAAGAAACTTCTTAAGAATTTCTTCGGGATGCCGAAGTAATACTTCACAGAGATACTACATTCGGCAGAAGAACGGCTACATTCGGGACAAAATTTAAATGCCAGTTGGTAGTTTTTGCTTGGCCGAAAAAGTATTTTCGGCATCAAGCAAAAATAAGCAATAGTTATTATTTTCCTTGGCCGCAAAAGCCTTTGCGGCATCAAGCAAAATTTAAACGCCAGTTGGCAAATTTTACTTGACATAATGATACTATTGTGGTATCATTTTAATGAAAGAAAGGACGTGATAATATGAATATAACCGTTAAATATATGCTGCGACCGATTGCGCATTGTAGGGAGGGTTGCGGTATGTAGTCCTGGGTACGACAATAAACTGCCCATTGTTATAATCTTGTTGAGGAGGGCGGGGTGAAATTAATAACCAGAGATACCGATTATGCAATCAGGGCTCTTTGCTATCTTGCCAAGTCAAAAAATAAAGTCGTTTCGGTCAGGCAATTAGTCAAGGCCCTTAAAATACCTAATCCGTTTTTGAGAAAGATCCTTCAGGTACTAAATAAGAAAGGCGTTCTTGAATCGTATAAAGGATTAGGCGGTGGGTTTTCGCTTAATATCCCAGCCGACAAAATTTTAATCATGGATTTATTAGAGATATTCCAGGGGCCGTTTAAATTAAACGAGTGTTTCCTAAAAAAGATTGTTTGCCCTAATACCAGAACCTGCGCCTTAAGAAGAAAAATAAATAAAATCGAAAAATATGTGGTTAGGGAATTGCGAAGTATCAGCGTAGGGTCTTTATTATAGGGCTTTACAAAAAACGTTTCGCCCTTGATCAACAGCCCGAGGCGGAATTTGGCGAAGGGCTGTTTATTAAGATTGGAGAAAAATTAAGATGATTAACAAATGTCCTGGTCAGGATAGCAGAAATGTTAGAGTCGAGATAATCAAATGTCCGGATTGCGGATATAGGGTAGAGATTTTCTCTGATGAGGTGAAAATCAAATGCCCGAAATGTAAGAATTTGGTCTGTAGAGAAAGACTGCCTTCTTGTGTTGATTGGTGCAGATACGCCCGAGAGTGCGTTGGTGAGGATAGATGGAAGCAATTAAAATAGCCTGCTTTTTAAGTTTGGTACTATTCTGGTTGGTGCAAAAAGCAGTTGCAATATTGCTTACTTTGTTGTATCTTAATATAAAAGGCATGTATGTAGGTCCTACGCCTCCGGCCTTTATATCTACGAATGTATTTAATATCCTTAAAGAGAAGTTTGATCTAAAACTAATCACTTCCCCCGCGGAAGATCTGAAAACCCTGCTGGAAAAATCTAAATAAAGAATTGTCTAAACATGGCTTATGAAGTTGCGCTTTCCGGTGCCTGGGAAGATTTAGCAGGGATTGCAGAAGAAAAAATTTATGCGGTTAAATTTTTGACTGACGAATACACCGTCGATTTAGAAAAAAGAGAGGCCCTCTCTTTATCCTGCAATATCCCGGCAAAGACCTATTTAAGTATTCTTATACTGCATTATCTGGCTCGTAAGCTCAAAGGATTACCCCAGGTCCAGGGCGAGTGGATTTCTTTTAAACAATTAGAAGGTGGGCAGGGCTATTATCCCGCTTTTCGACAAAGGGTAATCGAGCCGATATTAAAGAAATACGGATCAAATATTGACGGACTCTTAGAATTAACCGAGCGTTTTTCTGCTAAGAGAGTCCAACTGGCCGATGTTAGCGTGGTTTTAGATGTCTTTGAGGGAGTTGCGGTTTTGATTACCTTATATAGGGCCGATGCGGAATTCGGGCCTGAAGCCAACATCCTTTTTGATAAAAGCATCAAGGATATTTTTTGCACCGAAGATATCGTCATTTTGGCGGAGTTTGTAGCGCATCATATTTAAATGAGGTCAAAACTTACGGAACGAAGTAAACGTAAGTTTTATGACCGAATTTACCCAGCACTTATTTTTGAAAATTTGCTAGGTTAAAATTAAAGAAGTTTAATTCGAATTTAAAGTTAAATTTAGAACCCAAGCCCAGTTACAAAAATAAGTGCTGGGTTCCCTGCCTGCCGGCAGGCAGGAATTCGCAGACGGACTTCGTCCTACAACTTACGTCGTTCTTCGAACTCCGTAAGTTGTCTACTCATTGAAGGAGGAAAACATGAAAGAAAAAGTAGAGGCAGCCTTAAATAAGATCAGGCCCATGCTTGCGGCTGATGGCGGGGATGTCCAGCTTGTTGAGGTAACAGATGACGGGACGGTAAAGGTAAAACTTACCGGTGCCTGCGGCTGTTGTCCGATGAGTTCAATGACTCTGAAGATGGGCATTGAGAAATTGATTAAACAAGAAGTGCCAAGTGTTAAAGAGGTTATTGCCATATAGGAGGGGGTTAGCTATGGCGCAACTAATTAGAAGCCCCTTAGAACAAAGACTAAAAAACTGGCACGGCGAAAACTGGCATACCGCCAAGGGAAGGATTATCAGAGACGTGGTCTATGCCATTGATACAGGCCTGGTTACAACGGTCTCTTTTATTGCGGGTGTTTCGGTTTCTTTGATTGCAAAGAATAAGATAATTTTAGCTAGTTTAATCCAGATAGTAGCCGGGGCGGTGGCAATATTCTTCGGTTCTTATATATCTACAAAAGCCCAGAAGCATTTTTTCGAGAATCAGATTGAGCGGGAAATAAGAGAAATAGAAGAGGATCCGCAAAAAGAAACCCAAGAGATAAGAGAAATCTTTGGCGAGATGGGTTTTACAAAAGACGAACAGGAAATCGCGGTAAGGCGTATTACCGCTAACAAAGAGTGTTGGCTTAAATTCATGGTCCAGGAGGAAATCGGTATCAGCCCGGGATTAATTGATAACCCTTTGGAGATCGGATTTATCTCTGCGGGTTCATTTCTAGTTGGAGCGTTGCCGGCAATTCTGCCATTTTTTCTCTTTGATGGCTTAAGAGAGTCTTTGGTTGTTTCTGCGATATCGGTTTTGACCTTCCTTTTTATTTTAGGAACAATCAAGTCTAGAATTACTAAGATTCACTGGCTTTTAAGCGGTTTAGAAACTTTGTTGATTGGTGTTTTATCCTGCGCAACTGGATTTTTCTTAGGCAAACTTGTAGCAGGATATTTCCATTAAAATAGATAAAAGGACTATTATGCCAAAGGAATTAGAACTACAAATAAAAGAAGTGATTGAGCGCACATACAACGTAAAGAGCTTTCGCTTCGCAGTTTCAGAAGAGATAGATTTTAAGCCCGGTCAATTTCTCCAGGCATTCGTCAAAGAAAACGGAAAAGAACTAAACCATTATTTTTCCATATCAAATTCCCCCACGGAAAAAGGCTTTATTGAGTTTACCAAAAAACTGACGGAAAGTGAATATTCAAAGATATTGGATAAATTAAAGCCCGCTGATAGCTTGAAGATAAAATACCCCTTTGGCGCATTTACCTTTGTAGGCGAATATCCTAAGATAGCCTTTCTTTCTGGCGGCATTGGGATAACCCCTATAAGGAGCATCATAAAGTTCGTAGTGGATAAAAAAATTGGCACAGATATAGTTTTAATCTATGCCAACCGCACCACTAAAGATATAGCCTTTAAGGAAGATTTTGCTATAATGCAGAAGGATTATCCGAATTTAAAGGTTGTACACATCCTCTCCGAAGCTGGGTCCGAATGGCATGGCAGAACCGGCCGGATTAACAGTCAGGTTATCAAAGAAGAAATCCCGGATTATAATCAAAGAAGATTTTATATCTGTGGCCCTCCTTTAATGGTCGAGGCCATGAAGAAAATTCTTACTGATGATTTGGTTTTATCTCAAGATAAGATTGTTACGGAAAACTTTGCGGGTTATTAAAAGAAGGGGTAATTATGGAAATTTATAAACAGGTTCATTGAGTAGGCGCTATTGATTGGAACGTCAGGAACTTCCATGGGCATACCTATACCACAAAAAGAGGAACCACCTATAATGCCTATCTTATAGTAGATGACAAGATTGCCTTGGTGGATACTGTCTATGGACCTTTTGCCGAAGAGATGATTGAAAGAATCAGACAGATTATTGCACCTGAAAAAATCGACTATATCATTGCCAACCACGTAGAGATAGACCATTCAGGCGCGCTTCCGGCAATATTGAAACTGTGTCCCAAGGCCAAGGTCTTTGGCACAGCAAAGTGCAAAGAGGGTTTATTTAAACATTATTATTTAGATATGGATTTTCAAGTTGTAAAGACCAAAGACAAATTAAAATTAGGTAAGAAGACTTTAACCTTTCTTGAGGCACCTATGTTGCATTGGCCGGATAGTATGTTTAGTTATCTGGTTGAAGACGCGATTCTTTTGCCCAATGACGCCTTTGGCCAGCATTTTGCTACCTCCCAGAGATTTGACGATGAGGTAGATTCTGCTGCGCTGATGGATGAGGCGGCAAAATATTATGGTAATATCCTTTGGCCGTTAAGCAGCCTGGTCTTAAAAAAGATCGAAGAAGTGCAGAAGATGAATATCCCTATTAAGATGATCGCACCCAGCCACGGGATTATCTGGCGCAAAGACCCGGCCAAGATTGTAAATGCATATGTATCGTGGGCAAAGAATGAGACTAAGCCCAAAGCCGTAATTGTCTATGAGACGATGTGGGGCGCAACCGAAAAGATGGCTAGATACATAGCCGAGGGCATTATAGCTGCGGGATTGGATGTAAAACTTTTTGACATCGCCACGTCTGATCGCACTGAGGTAATCAAAGAGATGTTGGATGCCAAAGGCTTTGTCATCGGCTCATCGACACATGATAATGATATGCTCACCTCTATTGCCGGGTTCCTGGAATTTTTAAAGGGCCTGCGTCCGCAGAAAAGAATTGCAGCTGCCTTCGGTTCTTACGGCTGGTCAGGTGGTGCTGTTAAGGAAATCGAGGATATTTTTAAAGAGTCGGGAATAGAATTAGCTCAGTCCGGATTAAGCTTTAAATATGTTCCGGATGATGTTGAGCTAAAGCGCTGTTATGAATTTGGAAAGGATTTTGCCCAGAAGATAAGTGAGGCCATCCCGACGATACGTCGGGATTAGGCCGAATCCTTCGACTGCGCTCAGGATGGTTCGTCCTTCGACAAGCTCAGGACGAATGTTGAGTGTAGTCGAATGCATTCGAAGGATGGTGAGCCCTTCGACGCGCTCGCCTCTGGCGAGCTTGCTCAGGGCGAATGGTGAGCAAAGTCGAACCAGAGCAAAGTCGAACCAGAGCGAAGTTGAACCACTTACCCCGACGATACGTCGGGATCAAATTCCCCCCTGTCGTTTTGTTCCGTTTTGTGAAGCAAGCGAAACAAAACGAAACAGCAGGGGGTCATTTGAGGAGGTGTAGAGATGGGATGCTGTGGCTGCGGAGTAAAAAAACCAAAGAAAAAGGCAAAGAAGAAAAAGAGATAGGCGTAAATAAGGAGAGTTAAGGCAATGGAAAAATATCGTTGCACAGTTTGCGGTTATATCTATGACCCTGCGGTTGGTGACCCGGACAATGGCATAAACGCGGGGACAGCCTTTAGTGATTTGCCGGATACCTGGGTCTGTCCTGAATGCGGTGTGAGCAAGGATATGTTTGAGAAGATAATATGAAGACGCAATTTACGAAGCGAAGCGAACGTAAATTGCTGTCCGAATTTGTCCCGCCCTTTTGGTTTGTTAACCCCAATCTTTATATATCCAAAAGGGCGGGATCAAATCGCCCGCCACTGCATCAATGGCGGGCTCATTGAGGGAGGGTTAGATATGAAGACCATAAAGGGAACAAAGACGGAGAAGAATTTATTGGCTTCTTTTGCAGGAGAGTCACAGGCAAGGAATCGCTATACCTATTTTGCTTCTGTGGCAAAAAAGGCAGGTTACGAGCAGATAGCCGGAATATTCTTAGAGACTGCTGATAATGAAAAAGAGCATGCTAAGAGATTCTTTAAATTCTTAGAGGGTGGGGAGGTGGAAATTGTAGCGAGTTATCCAGCCGGCGTTATTGGAAATACAGCCCAGAATCTAGGAGCTGCTGCGTCCGGAGAAAATCTTGAATGGACAAAGCTTTACAAAGAAGCTGAAGCGGTTGCGCGTCAAGAAGGTTTCGAAGAAGTGGCAGTTCAATTTAAGGAAATAGCAGAAGTAGAAGAGCAGCATGAGAAGAGATACCGAAAGCTGCTTAAAAATTTAAAAGAAGGCAAGGTGTTCAAAAGGGATACTGTTGTCAAATGGAAATGCCGCAATTGTGGATATGTGCATGAGGGTAAAGAAGCTCCCGAAGAATGTCCTGCATGTGCTCATCCCCAAGCATATTATGAACTCCTTTGCGAAAATTATTAAGATAAACTAGGCGCTTAGCCATGAATATTTTAGGCATAATGGGTAGCCCCAGGATAGGCGGTAATACCGATATCTTGCTTAGCAAGGTACTAGAGGCAGCTAAAGAAAAAGGAGCCAAAACAGAAAAGGTAGAATTAGCCAGACTTAAATTTTCTCCTTGCTTGGAGTGCGACGAACTACGGGATGATGGCACCTGCATAGTAGAAGATGATATGCAGCTTCTCTATAAAAAAATTGAAGCTGCAGATGTTATTGTCCTGGCATCCCCTATATTTTTTGGGAGCATAACTGCCCAGACAAAAATGATGATAGATCGTTTTCAGTGTATCTGGAGGGCAAAGTATATATTGGGGAAGGATATATTTAAAAAAAGCAAGAAAGGTTATTTTTTTTCCGTAGAAGGCTCTAAGAGGAAAGATTTCTTTGAAAATGCCAAATCGATCGTTAAAAATTTCTTTGCTACAATTGATGCAGACTATAAGGGTGAGCTTTTCTGTACAGGCATTGATGGAAAGGAAAGTATACTAAAACAACCAGAGGTTTTAAAAAAGGCTTATGATTCAGGGCAAGCAATCGTTTCTGGTTAAATGAAAGGGGGCTAATGCTATGAAAGGATATGTATGTAAGGTTTGCGGGTTTATATCTATAAATGGTAGTGCACCAGAGAGATGTCCTGTGTGTGGTGCACCTAAGACGGCTTTTGAAGAAAGAGGGGATGCTATAAAGACTGCCCAGGATGTAAATAATCTAACCGAGTTAGAGAAAAAGCACCTGCCGATTATTACTGTTGTAAAAAAATGTAGTTTAATCCCCGAGGATTGTCAAGATGTGCATGTAAAAATTGGCCAGATTCAACACCCTATGGAAGCCAAGCACTATATTATTCACATCGACTTTTATATAGACAATGAGTTTATTTCTAGGGTAATCTTAACTCCTGATAAGCTCAATCCAGCAGCTGCGCTCCACCTTAAGGTTTCAAGTGGCAAACTTAGCGTAATAGAGCTCTGTAATCTGCACGGTGCCTGGATTAGCGAGGCAGGCTTATAGTCATTGAGGACTGTAATGTCCACGGCCGCTGGATAGCCGAGGCAAATATTTAGTTGCAGGGAGTCAGATTCTCTTAATGAAAAAACTGACAGAAGAGATAATAAATTTCTTTTCTAATCAGAATTTCGTCATTGTTTCTACTATTGGTAGAGACAGAATGCCGCATGAGGCCTGTAAGGGATTGGTAAAGATAGAACCCGAAGGATTTGTTTATTTACTCGATCTTTATCAGGGCAAGACGTTTGATAATTTAAAATACAATCCTCAAATGAGTATTACGGCGGTAGATGAACATAAATTTAAAGGCTATTGCCTGAAGGGTAGGGGCAAGATTATCAAGGAGGATGAGTTTAGTCCTGAAATTATCAAAACCTGGGATGAAAAGATAACCGGTAGAATTTCGCAGAGGATAATCAAGAATCTTCGCGGCGAGAAAGGCCATCCCAGGCATCCCGAGGCGCTTTTACCAAAGCCGCAATATATGATTGTCATGGAGGTGAAAGAATTAGTCGATCTTACACCGCATAGAATAAAGGCAGGAGGATAATTATGGCCAATATTTTTTCAGGTAGCGAGATAGTGGAGTTGGGAATTCAGATTGAGAAAAATGGCAGGGATTTTTATAACACCATAGCAGGTCAAACCCGGGATCCCAGGATAAAGAAAGTCTTTGTATTTCTTAAAGGCGAGGAAGAAAAACACATTATTGTCTTTCAAGAGATGCTGGAGTCGGTAGGCAGATATGAGCCGCCAGAATCTTATCCTGGAGAATACCTGGCTTATATGAGCGCTTTGGCCGTAGAATATGTGTTTACCCAGGAAAATAAAGGAAACGAAATCGCGCAAAAAATTAAAGGCGATAAAGAAGCTGTAGACATCGGCATAAAGTTTGAAAAGGACTCAGTTGTTTTTTATGAGGGGATGAAGAAGGTGGTTCCAATAAGCGATCATAAGGCAATAGATAATTTGGTTGCTCAAGAACAAAGCCACTTAAAGCAGTTGTTGGATTTAAGAGCATCTATTTAGGCATCCTATAAACTTCATAAAACAATTACAGTACGTTTAGGGGTTAGTAGGTTATAGCAGGGGATAGAAAGGGTTAGAAAGGTTAAAAATTTTAAACTCCCCTACTAACCCTTACTGATTCCTACTATCCCTTCCTGACCCTTAAACGATTATACCAGGAGGCAATGCATGGATAAAACAGTCAAGGTATATAGCACCTCTACGTGCCCTTTCTGTATCCGGGCCAAGCAATTCTTAAAGGAAAACAACATCTCATTTCAAGATATTGATGTAGCCGCCAACCACGAGGCAGCCGAGGAGATGATCCGTATCTCCGGACAGATGGGTGTTCCGGTCTTAGATATAGACGGAGAGATTATAGTCGGGTTTGATAAAGAGAGGATAAGCCAGGCGTTAGGGATAGGTTAAGAAGATAGATTATAGATACCAGATGCTAGATGTTCGTCTGACGTTGTAGATGCTAGTATCGAAGCTGGAAGCTCGATGCTCGAAAAATATTTTAAGGACGAGCCTCTAAAGACGAGCATCGATACGAGCATCCATACCGAGAGACGAGCTTCGAAAACGAAGGAAGCTGTTAATATGACTTTTGAATAGTACAAACGATATGTATGACTTGATTATTATCGGGGCAGGTCCGGCGGGAATAACCGCAAGTGTCTACGCTGCACGTAAGAGGCTGAATACCTTAGTTATTACCGGCGATATCGGCGGTCAGGCTGCATGGAGCGGTGATATAGAAAATTATACCGGCTATCAGTTTATTACCGGTCCGGAGTTAGCTGCTAAATTTGAAGAGCATCTGCGTAAATACAATCTTGAATTAAGAGAGAACGAAATAGTTGCTGAGATTAAAAAGGTAAATAATATAGTAAGCGTTAAGACCAATAAAGGCGCCTATACAGCAAAGACAGCGATTATTGCCTCGGGTAAGCACTCCAGAGAACTTAATGTACCAGGTGAACGTGAGTTTAAGAATAAAGGCTTAAGCTACTGCGCTACCTGCGACGGACCGTTGTTTAGCCAAAAAGATGTCGCGGTTATCGGCGGCGGCAACTCTGCCTTAGATGCCGTGCTTCAATTAATAAGAATCGCCAGGCACGTTTATATTATAAATAGCGCCTCAGGCCTTAACGGCGACGCCATAATGCAGGAGAAGGTTAAGGAAAGCAATAAAGTAACCGTCCTTAATAATAGCCAGGTGATAGCGGTCCTCGGCCAGAAGTTAGCAAGCGGCATCAAGATAAAAAGGGAAGGTAAAGTTGAGACAATTCCGGTTGAGGGGATTTTTGTAGAAATCGGCCTTGTTCCGAATTCGGAATTTGCCGAGGGTATAGATAAAAACCAATACGGCGAAATCAAGATAGACCGCTATAACCAGACTAATATCGCAGGAATTTTTGCAGCCGGCGATGTTACGGATATGCCGGAAAAACAAATCATTATCGCAGCCGGAGAAGGCTCAAAGGCAGCCTTGTCAGCCTTCAGATATCTAGCACGACAGAAGTAAGCCCCATTACACCCTGTCAATAAAGGACGGGGATTTTCTATGGTTAATTTTAATTTGCCATTTTATCCCAGTCTTAAGACCGGGGCTTTCTGGGTGTAACGGGATAAACCCGCCAAAACTATGTACATAGGTTTTGAAGCTCGGTTTTTCGGTATGGATGCTCGCCTGCCAGTAGGCAGGCGCAGGCGCTCCGACGTATCGTCGGAGCTACGACTTACGTTTTCCTTCGCCAAGGTCTCGGAAACAGCCCTACGACTTGTCCTACGAAGCTTTAGCGTAGTAGGAAGCTTTAGCGAAATAGGGCGTCGCACTTTCGTTCCGTAAGTCGTCTGCTCATTAATGGAGATAACTATGCAGAAACAATGGCAGGAATTTTCATTAATTTTAAAAGAGTTGCTTAATTTAGAATATAGCCCGGTGGCCTTAAGCTGTATGAAAGAACCGTTTTTAAAAGATAGTAATAAGAGGCTGCGCATCTGCCGGGCAATATTGGATGCCGCAAAAGGCGAGACCCTTCAGATAGCCAAAGACACGAATGCCTGTTTCGGGGCCGGCTGGCATTTGGGTTTTTACGATTTTAAAGACCCCAAAATCATTCAGATGGTAAAGCAGTTTGTGGTTGAAGGAGAAAAGTTATTCTGTTCATACGAAGCCCTGGATAAGCTCATTTCCCAGATGGAAGACGTTGGCGATAACTCTAAGTCCTATTTTGTCCTCTCCCCGATGGAAAAATGCGAATTTAAGCCGCAATTAGTAATCTTTATCTCTAATCCCGAAAGCGCCTGCCGGCTGCTTACGCTTTCAACCTTTATAGACGGCAATATGCCTAAGATTAAGATCGGAGGCCCGACCTGTCGGTTGAGTATCATCTATCCATTACTAACGGGTGAGGTTAATTTGTCTTTCTATGACTATACTGCCAGAAAACTCTGTAATGTAGAAAAAGATAAATTATTGATCAGCATTCCTTATGAGAGGATACCCAAGATTATCGAAAGTATCGATAAATGCTCAGCCGGGAAGGCAAAGATAGAGTATCCCCAGGAGTTCAGGGAATTTCTGCAACAAAGACTAACCTCTCAAGAAAAGAGATAACCTGCCATTTGAACCATTCAAACAGAGGAATTTGCTTTACTTTAAACTCGTACTGATGTAAAATAAAAAAATCCGTTGTAATCGAATGAAATCTATCCGCCACAAAGCATTGGCGGATTCAATTCGCACAATCAAAGATGCTATTCATAAAAGATTGACTTATGTCGCACCTTGTGCTCCATAAATCAAGCGCTCATTAAAGGAGGCATAAATGGCTTCAAGATCTAAACAAGAGATAATGAAGATTGTAAAACAGAAGCAGGTAAGACACATCCGGCTCTGGTTTACCGACGTATTGGGGTTTTTAAAAGGCCTGGATTTGACTATTGATGAATTGCCCCGGGCGTTAGAAGACGGTATGGGATTTGACGGCTCATCCATTGAGGGTTTTGCCCGCATAGAAGAGTCGGACATGATTGCTAAGCCAGATCCGGATACCTTTGCCCTTTTACCCTGGGAGGCAAAAGAAGGCCGTAACGTTGCCCGCATGTTTTGTGATATCTATACCCCTGATGGCAAACCTTTTGAAGGAGACCCCCGCTACGTATTAAAAAAGAACCTGGCGCGCGCAAAAAAGATGGGTTTTACCTATTATGTCGGCCCGGAATTGGAATATTTTTATTTTAATAATCCTAAGAACACCATCGTCTTGGACAGGGGCGGATATTTTGACCTGACACCTTTAGATTTTGCCCAGGATGTGCGGCAGGAGACTATTATGGCCCTGGAGGGGTTAGGCATAGTCGTAGAATACAGCCATCATGAAGTAGCCTCCAGCCAGCATGAGATAGACCTGCGTTATACTGATGCACTTACTATGGCGGACAATGTCATGACCTATCGTTTTGTAGTCAAGGAGTTCGCCCAACAAAAGGGCCTGCATGCTACTTTTATGCCCAAGCCCGTATTCGGCATAAACGGCTCGGGAATGCATACGCACATGTCTCTTTTTAAGGGTAAAAGAAATGCCTTTTTTGATCCGAAAGATAAATTTCATATTTCCAAAATTGCCAAACTCTTTATATCAGGCCTTCTTAAACATGCTCCGGAAATTACCTCGGTGACTAACCAATGGGTTAATTCCTATAAGAGATTAGTTCCAGGATATGAAGCGCCGGTGTATCTGTGCTGGGCACAGATGAACCGTTCTGCGCTGATACGCATTCCCATGTATAAGCCCGGTAGAGAAAAATCCACGCGTATTGAATACCGCGCACCTGACCCGGCCTGCAATCCTTATCTGGCATTCTCGGCGATGTTAACCGCAGGACTGGAGGGTTTAGAAAAGAAATACCCGTTAATAGAGCCAGCAAACGACAATATTTATAGAATGACTGAAGAAGAAAGACAGCGCGCCAGGATTAAATCATTGCCAGAAGATTTGCTAGAAGCGATAAAACTAACCGAGAAATCCGAGTTAGTAAAAAAGGCATTAGGCGATTTCGTTTTTGCATATTTTATCCGCAACAAAAAAATGGAATGGGATGAATATAAAGCCCAGGTTACCCAATACGAGATAGATAAATACCTGCCGATACTATAAGTTAATTTAAACCCTAAATCCGAAGCACGAAGTATGGAATCCCAAAACAACAAAGCCAATATTGTAAACCCTAAATCCGAAACCCCAAACTCTAAATAAACCCAAAATGGCTAAAATACAAAATCTAAAACCCAAGCTAAGTTAGGCGCTTTTGGATTTTAAAATTTGAGTTTAAGGTTTGTTTAGGATTTTCCCGCTTTGCGGGATCCCGCTATATTTTACAAGTTGTGCGGGAAGAATTTAGTGTTTAGGGTTTTCTAAAGATTTGTTTCGAATTTAAGGATTACTTATGCCTAAGTCAAAAAAGGGTTATCAGGTTTATTTGAGACAGATCGAGGCCCTTTCGAAAATTGCCAATCTGATTACCTCAGGCCTATATTTAGAAGAACTACTACGTCTGGTAGTTAATGTCACCGCCGAGATAATGAATTCCAAGATCTCTTCTTTAATGCTTTTGGATCCGGGAAAAAAAGAGTTAGTAGTAAAAGCTACCCAGTCAATCTCCGAGGCCTATAATAAAAAGCTGAACTTAAAATTAGGGGAAGGGATTGCCGGTATCGTTGCCAGGGATAATAAACCTATCTGCGTCTTGGATGTCAGAGAGGATGAGCGTTACTTAAACCGGGATATTGCCAAAAAAGAAAGGCTATGCTCTCTGGCCAGTGTTCCCTTGGCAGTCAAGGGAAGGGTCATAGGTGTGCTTAATTGCTATACTTCTAAAAAACATAAATTTACTAAACATGAATTGGGTCTATTAAGTGCCTTAGCTAATCAGGCAGCGGTGGCTATTGAGAACGCGGAATTGGATTTAAAGGTTCGCAGCGCCGAAGAGGCGCTCACCACCCGCAAACTCATCGAACGGGCAAAGGATATTCTTTCTCAGGAAGCAAATATTCTGCCATCAGAGGCATATCGGCTGATTCAAAAACAAAGCATGGACAGCCGTAAATCCATGCGCGAGGTAGCCGAGGCCTTAATTCTTGCCAGGGACATCAAAGAAAAGAAGGTTTAAATAACCGCCAAAACGCAAAGAACAAATTTTTTACGTCCGCCATCCTGTTAGGTAAAAAGATTTTTAATTTACCCCGTTAGAAAACTCTCTAACGGGATTTACTTTGCTCACCTTATTTTATAAATAGCCACTATGCTGAAAATCGGAAGCCTTAAATTAAAGTCTAATCTTATTCTTTCACCCCTGGCGGGTATCAGCGATTTACCATATCGTCTGCTTAACCGCGAATTTGGCTGTGAGCTGGCTTTTGTTGAGATGCTCAATGTGCGTTCTATTAGTTATAAGAGCAAAAAGACAGAAGAGATGCTCACCGGACATCCTAAAGACAGGCCTTTAGGGATACAGTTATTAGGATGCGAGCCGAGATTTATTTTAATGGCATTGGAAATCGTCCAGAAAAAGTATAAGTTTGATCTTTTGGATTTTAATGCCGCCTGTCCGGTAAGAAAGGTGGTGCATAGGGGCGAGGGTGCCAGTCTCTTAAAAGAGCCGAAAAAATTACAAAACCTGCTTAAAGATTTGGTTAGTAATTCAAAGGTTCCGGTTACAGTAAAGATAAGAAGCGGCTGGGACCAGGATTCGATAAATGCCAGAGATGTTGCCCTCATCTGTGAAGATGCCGGAATAGCCGGCTTGTTTATCCACGGCAGGACCAAGGCCCAGGAATACCGGGATAAAGTAGATTATGAAATCATCAGGAAAGTAAAAAAGGCCATAGTGATTCCGGTTATTGCGAGCGGTGATATATTTTCGCCGTTTTTAGCTAAAAAAATGTTTGATGAGACAGGCTGCGACGCCGTAGTCTTTGCCCGCGGCGCCCTGGGAAATCCCTGGATATTTAGGCAGACCGAAAAGTTTTTAAAAAATAATAAGTCCCCCCAGAGACCCAAGATTAGCGAGATCTGCGATACAATGACTAAACATTTAAAAGCTAATATCGCCTTTTATGGCGAAAGAAACGGGTTGATCAGATTTCGTAAATTCTTTCATTGGTATAGTCAGGGCCTTAGTAATATACGTCCGCTTCGAGAAAAGGCATCTTACGCCAAGACTAAAAAAGAAATGTTTGAGATTATTGATGAATGCCGCCTGAGGCAGCCGGTGAAGTCAGGCCTTAATCTTGGCCTGTTAGAAGAATAAGTGTTAAAAAATTTAAATTGTTTATTTAAGATTTTAGCAGTAGAATTAAATGAAGCCGTAACTTTCGGAACAAAGTGACGTAGGTTGTATGGCATAAATTATCTACTCATTAAATATGTTAAAACAAAAAAGGGCTTTCGGTTTTATTGAAATCTTATTGGTTTTAGTCATTATATCATTTTTGAGTTACTTTATCTTAAAGACTTATTTAAAAAAGCCAAACCTGAATAATGATACCCAGAAAGTCTTAACAGAAGAAGGTATTGATAGCACAAATCAGAAAGCACTGCTGGATAGCATAAAAAGCAAGGTAGGTGCAATTAATAAACAGCAAGCAGAGCGCGAGAAGGCCATGGAAGAGACCATCAATAAAAGTTCTTCTAAATAAAGGATTATTGAGAATTGTCTTTTTAAAGGATATCTCAATCACAGATAAGCGCAGATTATCCCGTACAATAGTGAAACTCCACGGACTGAAGTCCGTGGCCTCTTTTCTTTTGGGGTTTCCCGACGTTTCGCTTCGCTTCAGTCGGGATACCCCGACCCCCGACGTTTCGTCGGGGCGTCGGGGTAAAGTTTATTTCAAGATACTGCTAATTTAAAATGAAAATAGACATTAAATCCGAAACAATTTTTTAATGGCCAAATTTTCAAATGACCAAACCCAAAACAAAAGCCTTGAACATTAAAGAATTAGAAAATGCGAGTTTATTTCGTATTTCGTGCTTCGTGTTTCGAATTTAACCCGGTTAAGTTAGCAGAAACTCTCATAATAGGGGGGAAATTATGAAGGTAAAAGAGATAATGACAAAAGATGTAAAGAGCATTCCTCTTGATATCAACGTACACGAAGCACTAAAGTTGTTAAAAAAGATGCAGATTAGCGGCCTGCCGGTAATTGACGAAAATGGTAAACTTTTAGGCATGTTTACGGAAAAGGAGGTTTTAGGTTATATCCTGCCCAGCTATATCGAGAAAGTAGGTAGGTTTGTTTATAGTGAAAATCTCAAATCAACAAAAAGGAAATTCAATGAATTAGCCAATATTAAGGTCAGCCAGATTATGCGTAAAGATGTGGTTACTGTAAATGAAGAGACTACTTTATGCGAGATAGCCAGGGTTATGCTTACCCAGAGGGCAAGGAGATTGCCTATTTTAGATAAGACGGGTAGGGTGGTGGGAATTGTGGCAAGGGCTGATGTGCTTGAGGCATTAACTAAAGAGGCAGATATTCCTTAAACAAATTTAAAAATGATTAAAAAATTTATTTTTCTCATTATTATTTCATTAGGCCTGGGATTTTTTGTAAAAAATATCGGACTTAATTACCACCAGGCAACTGCTATCTCCATATTTTCCGCCTCGATATTGGGAACCCTGTTTTTCTGGGATTTTCGTCTGAGTTTTGCCTTTTTAGGAACCTCTATATTGCTACTTAGCCGCACTATTGATTTAGAAAGTCTAATCAAATACTCTTCCCTTGAAATAATCTTGTTTTTAGTAGGAATGATGATTTTGGTCGGGCTCTTAAAGGATGCGGGACTTTTTGCGTGGCTCGTGAGTCTTATTTTAAGAATTCGTAATCTCACGGCAAATAAATTCCTTATTTCAGTTTCTATTATTTCTGCATTGCTTGCCTGCGCCGTAGATGAGGTTACTTCCATCATCTTTATGGTGGCAGCAATCTTAGAAATCTGCGATTATTTTGAGGTTGACCCGATTCCTTTTATTATCAGCTCAGTGCTTGTTACTAACATCGGCTCAAGCGGTACTGTTTTAGGTAATCCCATAGGTATTTTGATTGCTACTAAAGCAGGCTTAAGTTTTGAGGACTTTATCATTAAGGCCTTTCCTTTAATGCTAATCTGCCTCGGGGTTACGATTTTTATTTTAGGTATTTGGTATCGTAAGACTTTAAGACAACTTGATAAAAAAATAAAAGAATTAGGGGCGAATGAGATGCTTATTCGTCTTATTTCCGTACCAATAGAAAAGGAATTAAAGATATGTTTGGGCATCTTTGGCATAACCCTGTTTTTTATTGCCTTGCACCATCGCCTAGAATTGCTTTTAAAACTAGAGATAAATACCATCCTCCTGATTGTCCCTCTAATCTCAGCGGGGCTAGTGATGATTTGGAAATGGAAGAAGGCCAGAGAATATGTTGAAAAAGACGTGGAGTGGTGGACGCTCCTGTTTTTCTTATTATTATTTGCCCAAGCCGGGACGCTTAAATATACCGGGGCTACAGATGTCTTGGCCAGAAAACTCCTTGAGGCAGTAAGAAATAGCCCGGCAATGCTTACCGGAACAATACTCTGGATTAGTTCCATTGGCTCATCAATTTTAGATAATGTTGTTTTGGTGGCCGCGTTTGTCCCTATTGTGCAAAGTTTGCAGGAATTAGGCCTGAGGTTACAGCCTTTATGGTGGGCGCTTCTATTCGGAGGTTGTCTCGGGGGAAATATTACTCTTGTTGGTTCAACCGCAAATATCGTGGCCTTGGGGATCTTGGAAAAAGAGAGGAAAATACGGATAACTTTCTTTAAGTGGTTTTGGGTAGGCCTGACTGTTGGTATAATAACTACGACAATAGCCTGGGTTGCCTTGGTTTTTTTGCCTTACTATCATTAAAGACGAGAGTGTGTTTAAAACCTACCTAACTATAAAATTTCCTTGACTCTATTTACCCCATATGTTATGCTTACAGTGACAACTAGGGAAAGACAAGGGCGTCTACTAATAAGAAATTATTGGCGGGCGCCTTTTTTTATGCTATATTGGTTTTAGATTAACCCAGAAAGGGTAGACCCTCCGATACATTTAAAGGAGGGGTCTCAAGGAGGGGTCTTAAGGAGAGAGAAATGAAAAATAAAATCGAAGAATTTATGGCTAAGGTCATAGCAAAAAATCCGGGTGAGGTTGAGTTTCACCAGGCAGTACGGGAGGTTGTAGAGTCTGTAACCCCATTTATCGAGAAAAATCCCAGGTACGAAGAGGCCAAGATTTTAGAAAGAATAGTTGAGCCGGAAAGAGTAATAATGTTCCGTGTTCCCTGGTTGGATGATAAGGGAGAGATTCAGATAAACCGCGGATTTCGCATACAAATGAACAGCGCCATCGGGCCATACAAGGGCGGTATCCGTTTTCATCCGTCTGTATATCTGGGGATCCTGAAATTTCTGGCCTTTGAGCAGGTATTTAAGAACAGCCTGACTACCCTTCCCATGGGCGGGGGAAAGGGCGGCTCTGATTTTGACCCCAAAGGAAAATCTGACAATGAAGTGATGCGTTTCTGCCAGAGTTTTATGACCGAATTATTCAGGCATATCGGCCCTGATACGGACGTGCCTGCCGGAGATATCGGCGTGGGTGGCCGCGAAATCGGGTATATGTTCGGCCAATATAAGAGACTGCGTAACGAGTTTACCGGAGTGCTTACCGGAAAAGGCCTGAG
This sequence comes from Candidatus Omnitrophota bacterium, assembly GCA_043808095.1. Lineage (GTDB taxonomy): Bacteria > Omnitrophota > Gorgyraeia > JAZDFF01 > JAZDFF01 > JAZDFF01. The sequence continues at coordinate 46,527 of JAZDFF010000011.1, read as the reverse complement.
CTGGGGCGGCAGCCTAATACGTCCTGAGGCTACGGGTTATGGTTGCGTATATTTTGTCGAAGAGATGCTTAAGATAAGAGGAGAGTCTTTAAAAAATAAGGTTTGTGCGGTATCTGGTTCTGGTAATGTAGCACAATACACCGTGGAAAAACTTATTCATTTGGGGGCAAAGGTAGTGACCTTGTCTGATTCTAACGGGTTTATCCACGATGAGGGCGGCATAGACAAGAAAGAATTGAGCTGTGTCATGGATTTAAAAAATGTGCGGCGCGGCCGGATAAAGGAATGCGCCAAGGAATTTAAATGCAAGTACGTTGAAAACCAGAATCCCTGGGCAGTCAAATGTGATATTGCTTTTCCAAGCGCTACCCAGAATGAGATAACCGAGGCCGATGCCAAGACCTTAGTCAAAAACGGATGTATGGCAGTCGGCGAGGGCGCAAATATGCCGACTACTCCGGAGGGCGTTGAGGTATTCCAGAAAGCCAAGATTTTATTTGCACCTGGAAAGGCGGCTAATGCCGGAGGAGTGGCTACCTCCGGACTTGAGATGACTCAGAACAGCATGAGGCTTTCCTGGTCGCGAGAAGAAGTCGATAAAAAATTGCATGAGATCATGATCGCTATACATGAGCAGTGCACCAAATACGGCAAAGAAGGTAATTATACCAACTATGTTAACGGCGCCAATATTTCCGGCTTTGTCAAAGTAGCCGATGCGATGATTGAGCAGGGGTTAGTTTAAGACAGTCCTTTATTCTTAAGCGGCCTGAATTGTCGGAAAGAATCTAATCCAGGAAATGTTAAAACACTCCGCTTGTAGCGGAGTGTTTTTTTGTTTATAATTAAAGCCGTGGATAAAATCGATATTACTATAGTCGGAGCAGGAGTTGTAGGTTTAGCTATTGCCCGGGAATTATCTTATAAATATCAAGATATATTCGTGATTGAAAAGAATTCTAGTTTCGGCCAGGAGACGAGTTCCCGAAATAGCGAGGTAATCCATGCCGGAATCTATTATCCCGAAGATTCCTTAAAAACAAAGACCTGTATCGAAGGAAAAAATTTGCTTTATGAATATTGTCTTAAAAATAATATCCTCCACAAGAAAATAGGGAAATTAATCGTGGCGATTAATGATAATGAGGTGAGCGATTTAGAAAGACTTTTTAAACATGGCTTAGAAAACGGAGTTAGAGATTTAAGACTACTTTCCAGTGAAGAATTTAAGGAATCCGAGCCGAATGTTGTGGCCAAGGCCGCCATATATTCACCTTCAACCGGAATAATCGATTCTCATAGTTTGATGAAAAGTTTGGTTTTTCAGTTTGAGAGTAATCGCGGCCAAATAGCCTATAACAGTGAATTAAAGGCAATTGAGAAAACAAAAGAAGGCTTTCTTGTGACTGTCGAAGATAAAAGCGAAGAGGCTTTTAAGTTCTCAACGGGGGTTTTAATCAATTGTGCAGGCCTAAACTCAGATAAAATTGCCAGGCTTATCGGTTTAGATAAAGAGGAATACAGATTAAAATATTGTAAAGGCGACTATTTTAGAGTTCATAATAATAAGGCCCTATTTATTAATCGACTAATATATCCGGTTCCCAAAGAAGACAGGGCAGGACTGGGAATTCATGCTACCTTGGATTTGGCTGGAGGCTTGCGCTTAGGGCCGGATGATGAATATGTAGATAGAATTGATTACAATATAGATGAATCAAATAAGAATATTTTTTATGAAAGCGTAAGACAATTTTTGCCCTTTATTGAATTAGAAGACGTGGCGCCTGACACATCTGGGATCAGGCCTAAGCTACAGGGCCCAAAGGAAGAATTCCGCGATTTTATTATCAGGGATGAAACCGATAATGGACATCTAGGATTTATAAATCTCATTGGTATAGAGTCGCCAGGTTTGACCTGTTGTCTTTCGATAGCCAGAATAGTTAAAGAAATGGTTAGGAACTCGTTAAGAAAATAATCGACAGTTAGCAATTTTCTTGCGCCGAATAAGTTTATTCGGTATCAAGCCCCGAATGAAGTGAATTTATTTAGCCATTCTTCGGGATCCCGCAACGTGTTTAAAGGAAGTATTCGGGACAAAAATTAAACGCTAGTTAGCAATTTTCTTGCGCCGAATAAGTTTATTCGGCATCAAGCAAAAATTAAACAGCAGCTGCTAATTTTTGCTTGACAAATTTAAAATAATATGTTATCCTTTATGTGGAATTAGGAAAAGGCACAAGGTTTGTGCGAGAAAAGGACGAAGGCGTTTTTTAACGCCTTTTTTTGTTGCCCTTTTCATTTCAGCGTCTGAAAACTTAAAAGGAATGTTCCTTTAGTTAGCAAGGTTTAGCTAACAAATAAGGGTATTTCTTTTAGCAAAACAATGGCGTTTTATGCCGGCTTATTCGGCGTAAAGCGCCTTTTTTATTTAGCCATGCATAAATCTTTTACGGAACAGATTAAGGCACTTTCTAAAATCAGTAAAGCCATTACTTCGGATTTTTACTTAGATGATATTCTACGTTTGATTGTTACGGTTACCGCAGAAGTAATGGACTCGAATATTTGCTCTTTGATGCTAATTGATGAAAAAACAAATGAATTGGTAGTACGCGCTACACAAAGTATTAGTGAAGAATACAATAAAAAACCGCCTCTTAAAATTGGGGAGGGCATTGCCGGCAAGGTAGCTCAAGAAAACAAGCCTATTGCAATAAAAGACGTTACTAAAGAGCATGAGTACAAGCATAAAGATATCGCCAAGAAAGAGGGTTTAAGTTCCCTGTTGTGTGTGCCGATGTCCGTTAAAGGTAAAGTTATCGGCGTGATTAATTGCTATACTTCCAAGCCATACAATTTTAGCGATGAAGAAATCGAAGTCCTTACTACTATTGCTAATCAGGCAGCGGTAGCCATTGAGAATACAGGGTTAATGGTAAAAAGCAAAGTCATCCAGGAAGAATTAGAGACGCGTAAAAGAATTGAGCGTGCCAAAGGTATTCTGATGCGAGATGAAGGATTAACTGAAGAGCAGGCATATTTGAAAATTCGTAAATACAGCATGGATAATCGTAAAACTATGCGCGAAGTAGCGGAAGCGATTATCCTGGCAGCAGACATGAAACATTTAACCGGGGCTAAGTAGCTCAATTGCCCAAAGGTAGACGTTACCTTAATCCGCGTGGATTAAAGTAGAAAAATGGGCAAAGCAAGACAAGGAGGGAAGTAAATATGAATTTAGGCAGGCCAAATGCAAACGATGCGACCGGGACATTTAACCGGTCAAAAAATGTGGTGCCAGGTTCAGGTATCTGTTCTCGTTGTGTGGACGGATGTAAGGGTAATTGTGAGATTTTTAGAGCCGCGTTTAGAAGCCGGGAGGTAATTTATCCTGGTCCTTTCGGGGATGTTACTGCCGGCGCAGATAAGAATTATCCGGTAGATTACTCGCACCTGAATATCCAGGGTTATGCCCTAGGCGCAAAAGGTTTACCTCAGGATGCAGAAGGGAATCCCGATAACACCAAATTTCCGGATGTAGATACGCAAACCCAATACGGCTGGAATTCTAAGATAAATTTGAATGTGCCTATCTTTACCGGCGCGTTAGGTTCAACTGAGATTGCCAGAAAGAACTGGGAGCATGTTGCTGTAGGAGCGGCTATTTCAGGCATCACTTTAGTCTGCGGAGAGAATGTCTGCGGAATTGACCCTGGATTAGAGCTCGATAATAAAGGTAAGATAAAGAGCTCGCCAGATATGGACCGCAGGATAGAGACATATAAGAGGTTCCATGAGGGATATGGCGAGATCCTGGTGCAGATGAATGTGGAGGATACGCGTTTAGGCGTGGCAGAATACGTACGCAAGAAACATAACCTGGAGGCCATAGAGCTGAAGTGGGGCCAGGGTGCTAAGTGTATCGGCGGCGAGATAAAAGTAAAGAGTTTGGAAAGGGCGCTGGAATTGAAGAAGCGCGGGTATATTGTTACACCTGACCCGACACAGGAGGCGGTTCAGAAGGCGTTTAGAGACGGCGCAATAAAGGAATTTGAACGTCATTCCCGTTTAGGCTTTGTTTCAGAAGAGTCGTTTTTAGCTGAGGTAAGGCGCCTGCGGGATTTAGGGTTTAAGCGCATTACCTTAAAGACCGGGGCTTACTCCATGCGTGAATTGGCTATGGCAATTAAATATGCTTCTCTGGCAGAAATTGACCTTTTGACCATTGACGGTGCACCAGGCGGAACCGGAATGAGCCCTTGGCGGATGATGGAAGAATGGGGGATTCCTACTTTTTATCTGGAAGCGCTGACCTATGAATTCTGCCAGAAGTTAGCCAAAAAAGGAATGCATGTTCCGGATATAGCCATTGCCGGAGGTTTTTCTACTGAAGACCATGTTTTTAAAGTGATTGCTATGGGTGCCCCATATGTTAAAGCAGTTTGTATGGGCAGGGCATTGATGATTCCGGGAATGGTAGGGAAAAATATTGGCAACTGGATTAAGGAAGATAAACTGCCGGTTACCGTGTCTGAGTATGGCAAGACAGAAAAGGAAATCTTTGTCTGCTACGAAGAACTCGCTGAGAAGTATGGTAAAGAGATGGAAAATATACCTCTGGGTGCATTAGGCGTATATTCCTTTGTCCAGAAGATTAAAGTCGGCCTGCAACAATTGATGGCCGGAAGTAGAAATTTCAGGATCACCAGCATTTCCCGTAAGGATCTGATGAGTTTAACTGAAGAGGCAGCGCAAGTCTCGGGTATTCCTTATGTGATGGATGCCTACCGTAGAGAGGCAGAAGCGATCTTAAACGGCAAGGGGAACCATAAATTCCAGAACCATGCAAATCAGCGCCGATTAAAAGTAGCAGTAGGGAGGTAGCTATGGAAAGGAAAGGATTGTGTAGTACCTGTGTACGGGTGAAGGCCTGTATCTTCATTAAGGATGCTCCTGTGTGGCTTTGCGAAGAGTTTTCTAATGGCAACCATGTGCCAACAAGCTTTAAACAGGCAAAGACAAAGAGAGTTGTCTCTCGCGAAGTAGCGACCGAAAGCGAATAAAGAATAGAGTATAAATTCTAAGTGGATAGACATAAGGACTAAGGCGTCCGTAATTCCGATGACGGAAAATGGACGCCTTTTTGTTTGAGCCCCGACGTAACTTCGGGGCGAAAACAATCCCGAGCAAACTTCGCTTACCAGTCAGTTGCGAGGGATAAATAAGCAAGCAAAGGGAGAAAAGAAGATGGTTAATGCAGGTGATACGGCATGGGTTTTGATTTCTTCTGCCCTGGTTTTATTAATGATTCCGGGCCTGGCTTTTTTCTACGGCGGTATGGTGAGAAAGAAGAATATGCTAAGTGTACTCATGCAGTGTTTTATTATCATGTGCGTGCTTAGTCTGCAATGGGTACTTTTTGGTTACAGTCTTTCTTTCAGTCCTGCCAAAGGATTTTGGGGAGGTTTGCATTGGTTTGGCTTAAAAGGGGTTGGCTTTGAGCCTTATACGGATTACGCAGCAACAATACCGCACCAGGCATTTATGATATTTCAGGCGATGTTTGCAATTATCACGCCTGCTTTGATTATAGGTGCTTTTGCGGAGAGAATGAAGTTTTCCTCATTTTTGGTTTTTACTTTGCTGTGGGCAACTTTTGTATATGACCCTTTAGCTCATTGGGTATGGGGAGTGGGAGGATGGTTAAAAAATTTGGGTGCTTTAGATTTTGCCGGTGGAACTGTAGTGCATATCAATGCGGGTATTGCTGCATTGGTCACTGCCCTGATCATTGGTCGCAGAAAAAATTTAGATTCTAATATACCGGCACCACACAGCCTTCCCTTCGTAACGTTAGGAACAGGCCTTCTTTGGTTTGGCTGGTTTGGTTTTAATGCCGGAAGCGCTCTTGCGGCAAATGGGTTAGCGGTAAATGCCTTTGTAGTTACCAACACCGCAGCTGCAGCAGGAGGTTTAAGTTGGGCGTTTATTGAATGGTTGCGTAACGGAAAGCCCACTATGTTCGGCACGGCCTCCGGGGTAGTTGCAGGTTTAGTTGCGATTACGCCTGCAGCAGGGTATGTCAGCGTCATGCCCGCGATTATCATTGGTCTGTTGGCAAGTATTTTCTGTTTTACCGCAGTAAGCATCATAAAGCCTAAATTAGGCTACGATGATTCTCTGGATGCCTTTGGCGTCCATTGCATAGGCGGGATCTGGGGCGCCTTGGCTACAGGCCTATTTGCCTCCAAAGCAGTAAACCCAGCCGGCAATAACGGTTTATTCTTCGGTAACCCCAAGCAGTTTATCACTCAGCTACTAGCTGTTTTAGTTACTTTGGTTTATACCTTCATAGCCACCTTTATCATCTATAAACTGGTTGATCTGTTTATCGGGGTGCGCGTAGAAGAAAAAGAGGAGCTTATGGGGCTTGATTTAACTCAACATCATGAAAGAGCCTATACGGTTCTGGAGTAATCAGTTTACTCCTTGCCTATACACTGCAAAAATCTCTACGATATTTTTGCAGTAGGCTTCGGAGTGATTTGCAGACAAAGAAAGCGAGGGCAAATCATGAAACTTATCATTGCCATAATTCAAGCAGATAAATTAGAAGAAGTGAAAGACGAACTTTATAAAGCCGAAGTTAATCTCATAACGGCAAGCGAAGTTTTAGGCCATGGCCGGCAGAAAGGTATAACTGAAATTTACCGCGGCGCAAAAGAAAGCGGTAATCTCTTGCGCAAGATTCGCCTTGAGATTGCCGTGAATGAGAATTTTGTTGAACCGACTATAAAAGCCATCATCAAAGGCGCAAAGACCGGCGAGATTGGAGACGGTAAGATATTTGTTCTGGATTTGTCGCAATGTATAAGAATCAGGACAGGCGAGACAGGAGGTGTGGCGATAGGATGAAAAAGGGCATTTACAAGAGGAGTTAAATCAAACAAACCATTAACAAGGAAGGAGAAAAAAATGACAAAGAAGACAAAAGAGGATATTTTAAACCTGGTAAAAGAAAATGATGTAAAGTTTATCAGGCTGTGGTTTACCGACGTATTAGGCCAGGTCAAAAGCTTTGCCATAACTGACAGTGAATTAAAAGGCGCTCTAGAAAGAGGCATGGGTTTTGATGGCTCATCCATTACCGGTTATCAGGATATTGAAGAATCGGATATGATTGCCATGCCTGACCCGGATACCTTTACAATGGTTCCCTGGAGGCCGAAAGAAAAGGCAGTGGCCAGGATGATTTGCAATATCTTAAACCCGGATAAGGCTCCTTACGAGGGAGACCCGCGCTATGTCTTAAAGAAAGCCTTAGAGCGGGCGAAAAGTGCGGGTTTTGACCATTATTATGTAGGACCGGAGCTTGAATATTTTTATTTTAAAAGCGACCAGGCTACAGAAATACTGGATAAAGGAGGCTATTTTGATTTAACCACCTTAGACGTGGCCAGCGACTTAAGGCGGGAAACAATTTTAGCCTTGGAGCAGATGGGTATACAAATAGAATATTCCCATCACGAAGTTGCGCCTTCTCAGCATGAAGTGGATATGCGCTATAAGGATGCCTTAGAGATGGCAGACAATGTCATTACCTATAGAGTAGCAGTTAAAGAAATCGCCAACAAGTTTGGCGTCTATGCTACTTTTATGCCCAAACCCATATTCGGCCAGAATGGTTCCGGTATGCATACCCATCAGTCGCTTTTTATTGGCGATAAGAATGCATTTTTTGATGCCAGATCCAAAGATAATCTTTCGCAAGTTGCGCAGCATTATATCGCAGGGCTCTTAAAACATGCAAAAGAGATTAGTTTAATCTTTGCCCAAACCGTAAATTCTTACAAAAGGTTAGTTCCGGGTTATGAGGCACCGGTATATATTGCCTGGAGCCGTAGAAATAGAAGCGCCCTTATCAGGGTTCCTGATTATCATCCCGGACAAGAAAAGGCGACGCGTTGTGAATTCAGGGCCTGTGATCCGGCATGCAATCCTTATTTAACCTTTGCAGCAATGCTTCATGCAGGCCTGGAAGGAATTGAGAAAAAATATAAAGTGCCAGCTCCCATGGAGAAAAATCTGTACCACCTAACAGATGCAGAAAGAAAAGAAAAAGGAATAGAAACTCTTCCGGATAGCCTCGGCTATGCCATAGCCATCGCAGAAGATAGCGCGCTGGTAAAAAAGATTTTAGGAGAACACATATTCCCCAGATTTATTGAGATTAAAAAGAAAGAATGGGACGATTACCGTATCCAGGTCTCTGAGTACGAACTAAATAAGTATCTTCCGGTGTATTAAGATTCGGTGAAATAGGAAATAAAAAATGAAATTTAAACACTTTCCTGAAAAACAAGGTTTATACGATCCTGCCTTTGAGCATGATTCCTGCGGGGTGGGTTTTGTCTGTGATATAAGGGGCAAGAAATCAAACGAGATTATCAGGCAGGGCATTGAAATCTTAAGCCGCCTCTCTCATCGCGGGGCAACTGGCGCTGACCCAAAAACCGGCGATGGCGCAGGGATATTAATTCAGATTCCGCATCGCTTTTTTACCAGGGTATGCGCTAAAGAAAGAATTAATTTACCTTCTGAAGGCGACTACGGTACAGGTTTTGTATTTCTACCTACTGATAAAAAAGAACGCCAGTATTGTAAGAAGTCATTCGCGGAATTTATCAGAGAAGAAGGCCAGATTCTTTTGGGTTGGCGTAATGTCCCGGTTGATGATTCTGATATAGGTAATACTGCCAGAGAGACTCAGCCGGTTATCGAGCAGGTTTTTATTGGAAAGAAGAATAAGATATCCGCCACAAAACGTGGCGGACCCGCCAAGAATTCTGGCGGGAAAGACCAACTCGAGTTTGAGAGGAAGCTATACGTTATCAGGAAGCGCGTCGAAAATTATATACGCAAACCGCAGTTAAAACAGAAGCAAATTTTCTATATCACCAATTTATCCAGCCGCACAATTTCTTACAAGGGCCTGCTTATGCCTAAGCAGCTGGATAAGTTCTTTCTTGACTTAAGAGATGAGGCCTTAGAGAGCGCCTTGTGTCTGGTTCATTCCCGATATAGCACCAATACCTTTCCTACCTGGGATTTATCGCAGCCTTTCAGATTCCTTGCCCATAACGGAGAGATAAATACATTGCGGGGTAATATCAATTGGATGCAGGCAAGGGAAGGTTTATTAATGAGTGATTTATTCGGGGAAGAATTAAAGAAGATACTTCCCGTTATTGTTCCTGGCGGAAGCGACTCGGCAACCATAGACAATTGTTTTGAGCTCTTAGTCTTAGCCGGCCGGTCGCTTGCCGAGGCAATGATGATGCTCATCCCTTCTGCTTGGCAGCAGGATAATTTTATGGGTGAGAGATTAAAAGCCTTCTATAAATATCAGGCTTGTCTAATGGAGCCGTGGGACGGTCCGGCTGCGATTGTATTTAGCGATGGCACAAGGATTGGCGCGGTTTTGGATAGAAACGGCCTGCGTCCAGCGCGTTACATCATTACCAAAAAAAATACTGTGGTTATGGCCTCTGAAGTCGGCGTTTTAGATATTGACCCCAGCGATATCCAAACTTGCGGAAGGCTTGAGCCGGGTAAGATATTTTTTATTGATACCAAAGTTGGCCGTATTGTTAGTGACCATCAGATAAAAGAGCAGGTATCAAGAATGCAGCCTTATAGTGAATGGTTGAGGAAAAATACGGTTGAGCTTGATAAATTAAAGGTTGCCAAGTCACTCTCTCCCGACTACGCTCGGGACTCCCTTCGGTCGCAGGTCACCAGCGAAGATGTCTTGACTCAACTAAAGGCTTTTGGATATACGCGCGAAGATTTAAAATTTATCATAAAGCCGATGGCGGAAAATGGCCAGGAGCCGATAGGTTCTATGGGCAATGATACTCCTTACGCAGTTTTATCAGGGAGACCCCAACTTTTGTACACATATTTTAAGCAATTATTTGCGCAGGTTACGAATCCGGCAATCGATCCTATCCGCGAGGAATTAGTAATGAGTTTAGAGACTTATCTTGGTCCTGAAAAAAATATCTTGGAGGATTCGCCTAAACATTGCCACAAATTGCTGATTAAAAGGCCGATCCTTACCAACGAAGAATTAGAAAAAATCATACATATTAAAACGAATAACTTTAAAAGCAAGACCATTTCTTTATTATTTCTCGCCAAAGGCAAAGAGGATGCCTTCAGGAAAAAATTAGAGAATATTGGTAAAGAAGCAGCCCGTTCCATAAAAAAAGGGTACCCCTTTATTATTTTAAGCGACCGGGGAGTGGACAAAAATAAAGCCGCATTACCGGCTTTACTAGCTACCGCTGCAGTGCACCACCATCTGGTATCAGGCGTTCTGCGCAATCAGATTGGTATTATTGTGGAGAGCGCAGATGCTAGAGAAGTGCATCATTTTGCTCTTCTCTTTGGCTATGGCGCTGATTGCATTAATCCGTATCTTGCTTTTGAGGCAGTAAAGTATATTGTTGAAGATGAGAAATTAAATTTACGTCAAGAGGAGGCAATCCAGCGTTATATTAAAGCAGTGCATAAAGGAATTCTAAAGATTTTGTCCAAGATGGGTATCTCTACCTTACAAAGTTATAGGGGAGCACAGATATTTGAGGCGCTGGGTTTAAGTAGTGATATTATCGATAACTATTTTAGCGGTACTGTTTCCCGAATAGGCGGCGCTAGTTTAGATACAATCGCCAAGGAATCATTATTACGGCATAAAGAGGCATTTTATGGACTAGAAACGCCGTTTTTAGAAACAGGAGGGGTTTATCAGTGGAAGAGAGACGGCGAGTTTCATCTTTGGAATCCCGAGAGCATTGCTTTCTTACAGGATGCAACAAGAAACAATGACCTAAAAAAATACCAGGAATTTGCTCAGCTTATTAATAACCAGGCAAATAACCCTACGACATTGCGCAGCTTGCTTAAGTTTTCCGCCGTAGGCGGATCTGGCGGAAAGAGAATTGTTCCAATTCCTATTGAAGAGGTAGAGCCAAAAGAAGCGATTTTTAAGCGTTTTGCTACGGGTGCAATGAGCTTTGGGTCAATTAGCAAGACTTGCCATGAGACGATTGCTATTGCCATGAATAAGTTAGGTGCTAAATCAAACACCGGAGAAGGCGGAGAGGACCCAGCGCGTTTTATTGGTTCATGTAACGGGGATTCTACAAGGAGTGCAATAAAACAAGTTGCTTCAGGTCGTTTTGGCGTCACCACGAATTATTTAGTAAATGCTGATGAATTACAGATAAAGATAGCCCAGGGCGCAAAACCAGGCGAAGGCGGACAGCTCCCCGGACACAAGGTAAGCAGCATTATTGCCAAGACGCGTTATACGACACCAGGGGTGACCTTAATTTCGCCTCCGCCGCATCATGATATTTATTCTATTGAAGACTTAGCGCAATTAATCTTTGACCTCAAGAATGTAAATCCTAATGCACGCATAAGCGTAAAGTTAGTTTCTGAAGTCGGCGTAGGAACTATTGTTGCCGGAGTGGCTAAAGGCCACGCAGACATGATTTTTATTTCAGGTGGAGACGGAGGAACCGGTGCCTCGCCTTTAAGTTCAATAAGACATGCAGGGCTCCCTTGGGAATTAGGTTTGGCTGAGACGCATCAGACATTAGTTTTAAATGATTTAAGGGCTAGAGTGCGGCTTGCGACTGATGGTCAGATGCGCACTGGTAGAGATGTAGCTATTGCTTGTCTTTTGGGGGCAGAGGAATTTGGTTTCTCTACTTCTGTTCTGATTGTTTTAGGCTGCGTCATGCTCAGACACTGCCATTTAAATAACTGTTCAATAGGCATAGCTACTCAGAATGAAATCTTAGAGGCAAAATTTCCGGGCAAACCAGAATACATCATCAATTATTTTAATTTTGTAGTAGAAGAGTTGCGTCAGATTATGGCCAGTTTAGGCCTACGTACTATTGATGAGATGGTGGGAAGAGCTGATTTGCTTGAATTAAATAGCGAAATCTTACCGTGGAAGGCAAAACAAATCGATTTTTCAAGGATTCTTTATAAGCCTAAAGTAGCAGATTCCGCAGGAACTCATTGTGCCCTAGAGCAGAATCATGGGATAAACAAAGTTTTAGATTTGAAACTAATCGACTTGGCAAAACCCGCATTTGGAAAGGGCGAACCAGTAAGAGTAGAATTGGAAATAAATAATACAAATAGAACCACAGGTGCGATGTTAAGTGGACAGGTATGTAAGATTTTTGGGGAAAAGGGGTTTTGTGATGATAGGATTCATTTTAAGTTTAAAGGAGTGGCAGGCCAGAGTTTTGGAGCCTGGCTTGCCAAAGGCATCACCTTTGAGCTAGAAGGCCTGAGCAATGATTATATAGGTAAAGGTATTTCTGGCGGAAAGATTATTGTCTATCCTGATAAACGGGCAAGTTATAAATCAGAAGAAAATATCATTATTGGCAATACCGCGTTTTACGGCGCAATTTCTGGTGAGGCATATATTAGGGGAATAGCAGGAGAAAGATTCTGTATCAGAAATTCTGGTCTAAATGCCGTAGTTGAAGGGGTAGGAGACCATGGCTGCGAGTATATGACTGGCGGAAGAGTCCTAGTAATAGGTGCAACCGGTCGCAATTTTGCTGCGGGTATGTCTGGGGGAATTGCTTATGCCTATGACGAAGACGGAAACTTTAAATACAGATGTAATCCAGAGATGGTGGAGCTTGAGAAGCTAACAACAGAGGATGTACGCACTATTTATAATCTGGTGTGCAACCACCATAAATATACACAGAGCGAAGTGGCCTATAGAATTTTGGATAATTTCAGTCGCTTGATATATAAGTTTGTTAAGGTAATGCCCAGAGAATATAAACGTATTTTAGAGATGAAAGAGGCAAAAGAGATTCCCGAATTTCAAGAGGTTTTGGATGGGTGAGCCTATAGGTTTTCTAAAAGTAGAGAGAAAGACGGCAGAATCGCGTCCGGCATGCCAACGGATAAAAGACTTCCGCGAAGTGGGTGTTCTTGCGGCTGGTGAGCATTACCAAGAGCAGGCATCGCGCTGCATGGATTGTGGTACGCCTTTTTGCCATTGGGGATGTCCGATCGGGAATTACATACCCGAATGGAACGATTTAGTTTTTCGCGGGCATTGGCAGAAGGCTTTTCAACTTTTGGCTGCGACTAATAATTTTCCGGAAATCACCGGAAGGATTTGCCCGGCATTGTGTGAATACTCCTGTGTCCTGGGAATAAATGATAACCCGGTAACCATTAGAGATAATGAATTGGCGATAATTGAGTATGCCTTTCGGCATGGATTTATTAAGGCACAACCGCCAATAAGAAGAACCGGTAAAAAGATTGCGATTATTGGCTCTGGTCCGGCAGGCTTGGCCTGTGCTAGTCAACTAAATAAGGCAGGGCATTTAGTAATAGTTTTTGAAAAGGCAGATAAAATCGGAGGCATACTGCGTTATGGTATTCCTGATTTTAAACTAGAAAAATGGGTGCTGGAACGCAGAATCAGCCTCCTTAAGAAAGAGGGGGTTGTGTTTAATACAGGTGTTTGCGCAGGCCAAGAATTAAAAGCCGAGTATTTAAATAATGAGTTTGATGCTATCTGTTTGGCTACGGGTTCAGGCGTACCGCGGGATTTAGATATAGAAGGCAGAGGTCTATCAGGGGTTCACTTCGCTATGGATTACTTAATTCAGTCGAATAAGAAGGTTGACCAGGAAGAGATCCCTTCTGAGAAATTAATTGATACAAAGAATAAAAGAGTTGTAGTGATTGGTGGCGGCGATACGGGTGCGGATTGCCTGGGCGTAGCGCATCGGCAAGGCGCTAACTGTGTTATGCAAATAGAACTTTTACCTAAACCGCCAGAATGCCGCACTAGCGAGTACCCTTGGCCAAAATACCCTTTATTGCTGAAGATTTCCGCCAGCCACGAAGAAGGAGGAACGCGGGACTGGGCAATTTCTACCCGAAGATTTATCGGAGAAAATGGCTCTGTAAAAAAACTATCCTGCGTGAGAGTAAATCTCAAGAGAGATAAAAAGAACTGTTGGCTGATAAAAGAGATTCCGGGGACAGAATTTGAAATAGAAGCGGATTTGGTAATTTTAGCTTTAGGATTTTTGCATCCTAAAAAAGACGGCCTTATAGAGGAACTGAAGATAAAGCTAGATAACTCTGGCAACGTAAAGACCGATGCTAATTTTATGACTTCTTCTAAGAGTATTTTCTCCTGCGGAGATATGCGGCGCGGCCAGTCTCTGGTAGTCTGGGCAATCTCCGAGGGCAGACGGGCAGCGCACTGCATAGACAGATATCTTATGGGAGAATCAAATTTAGCGATGATTTAAAATTGACTTAACTAAAATTTATGTTATACTTAAAAGTAGTCCAAAGTAAGCACTACTAACAAACGAAGGCGTTTAGAGGCCGAGACCATCGGCACTAAACGCCTTTTTATTTTGTCGCAAGGAGTAGACGCCATGTTAAAAGCAGAAATTTATATTACTTTAAAGCAAACTGTGGTTGATCCGCAGGGAGAGACAGTCAGACATGCGCTTAGTGCAATAGGATATAAGGACTTAAAAGAGGTGCGCATGGGTAAATTGATAGTTGTTCAATTTAATTATCAAGACAAAAAGAAGGCAGTAGAAGAAATCGAAGGTATGTGCAGGAAGCTGTTGGCAAATCCTGTAATCGAAAATTACAGCTATAAGATAAATAAGGCGTAAGGAAGGGAAATTAAGGTAAGGCGCATTTATACAAAAATTATGGGAGGGCTAATTTCTATGGAGAAAAAATGTTATACATGCGGGAAAGAGTTAACCCAGGATGATGAATACCAATTTTTCCCTGAAGATGATACTTATATCTGCCTAGACTGTTTAGGAAAACCACAGAAAGGGGCGAAGTGAAATTTGGAATAATTGTATTCCCTGGCTCTAATTGCGACCTGGATTGTTTCTATGTGATTAAAGAGGTATTAAAACAACCGGTTAAGCGCATTTGGCACCGCCAGACAAGATTAAATCATTATAATTGCCTTGTATTGCCGGGTGGCTTTAGTTACGGAGATTACTTAAGAACGGGTGCGATTGCGCGTTTTTCTCCGGTGATGAAGCGAGTGGTGGATTTTGCAAAAAAAGGCGGATTGGTTATCGGTATTTGCAACGGTTTTCAAATTCTGCTTGAGGCAGGGCTCCTGCCGGGGGCAATGCTAAGAAACAAAAGCCTGCATTTTATTTGTAGGGATGTCTTCGTAAAAGTAGAAAATAACCAGATACCATTTACCAATCTATATCGCAAAAATCAAGTTCTTAAGATTCCTATAGCCCATAATGAAGGCAACTATTATATTGATGAAAGAGGCTTAAGCGAACTTAAAAGAAATAACCAGATTGTATTAAAATATTGTAACGAGGAGGCCAGGACCGAAGATAGATTTAATCCCAATGGCGCAAGAGATAATATCGCAGGCATTATGAATAAACAGGGTAATGTCTTAGGCATGATGCCGCATCCAGAAAGGAGTTCAGAGGCCGCCTTGGGCTCTATGGACGGTTTTCTTATTTTTAAATCTATATTGGAGTGGCTAAGGAATAAATAGATGGTTACGTCAGGAGATTACGAGGCATTAGGTTTAAGTGAAGAGGAATACCGCAAGATCATTACTCTTCTGGGGAGAGATCCCACTCTCACTGAGTTAGCAATGTTTTCTGTAGAGTGGTCTGAACATTGCGGATATACCCATTCTAAAAAGATGCTGCAGCTTTTACCCAAAACAGGCAAATATCCTACTTTGATAGGTGAAGACTCAGGCGGGATTATTGTTGATGGATTCTCAATAGTCTTTAAGATGGAGAGTCATAATCATCCATCGCAAGTTGAACCTAAACAGGGGGCAGCAACAGGCATAGGCGGAATTATCAGGGATATTTTTACTGCCGGCGCTCGGCCTATCGCACTTTTGGATTCTTTGCGCTTTGGACCGCCAAAAGAACCGTATAATAAGTATCTTCTCGCTGGCGTGGTAGACGGAATACAGTTTTATGGAAACTGCGTGGGTGTGCCTACGGTGGGCGGCGAGATATACTTTGATGAAAGCTATAGCGGAAACTGTTTAGTCAATGCGATGTGTATAGGGATAGCTAAAAAAGATAAGATTGCGCGGGCACGCGCTAAAGGGAAAGGTAATTCCATTATTTACGCGGGTTCCAGCACAGGAAGGGACGGAATTGGAGGTTGCAGTATTCTGGCTTCCAAGGAATTCAAAAAAGGCGAGGAAAAAAGACCCACGGTTCAAATAGGAGACCCTTTTACTGAGAAATGCTTAATTGAAGCGACGCTAGAGGCGCTTTCTACAGGTCTAGTAGTGGGGATCAAAGATATGGGCGCGGCCGGTCTTACCTGTGCCTCAAGCGAAATGGCCGCAGCCGGAAAATCAGGGATAAAGATAGATCTTGGCAAAGTGCCGCTTAGAGAACAAAACATGGCTCCATGGGAAATTATGATGTCCGAGTCGCAAGAGAGGATGCTTTTGTGCGTAAAAAAAGGAAAAGAGAAAATTATTGAGAGAATTTTTTCCAAGTGGGGACTAAATGCAGTGACTATAGGTAAGGTTACGGACGATGGTATAGTAAATATAAAATATAAAGGAAGGCCTCAAGTCGAGGTTAAAGCCGATGATTTAACCAGTGCTCCTATCTACGACGTAAATTATAAAAAACCAGATTACTTAGACGAGGTAAACAGGTTGGATATAAATAGAATTATTGAGCCCAGGGACTATAATAGAGTCTTGCTGAAGCTATTAGGTTCGCCTTCTATTGCTAGTAAAGAATGGGTGTATCAGCAATATGACCATATGGTGCAAACTAATACTATAGTCTTACCGGGGTCTGATGCAGCTGTTTTACGGATAAAGGGCACAAATAAAGCCATTGCTGCGACCACGGATTGTAATAGCAGGTATTGTTACCTTAATCCATACCAGGGAGCGCAGATTGCCGTAGCCGAAGCAGCAAGAAACCTGGCCTGTTCAGGCGCAGAGCCAGCTGCAGTTACTGATTGCCTTAATTTCGGCAACCCTATAAAACCAGAAAGGTTTTGGCAATTTAAGAAGTGTGTCGAGGGGATCGCCTCTAGTTGCCACATTTTTAATCTTCCCGTAGTAAGCGGCAATGTATCTTTTTATAACGAGAGCCCTAATGGTGCAATTTTTCCTACGCCGGCGATTGGCATGATTGGGATTATCAATAATATTAAAAGGACCTGCACACAGTATTTTAAGAGGGAAAACGAGATAATCATTCTTCTGGGGATTTGTAAAGAAGAACTAGGAGGAAGCGATTATCTAAAAGAAATTCATAAATTAATAAGAGGCGATGCCCCGGAACTGAATTTGGGTTTAGAGCAGGCAGTCCAGGAGACAACCAAAGAAGCGATAAAGAAAGGTTTAGCCAGCTCAGCGCACGATTGCTCCGAGGGGGGCTTAGCTGTGGCATTAGCTGAGAGTTGCATTTCTAATAAAGAAAATATGATAGGGGCGGTAATCGACGATTTAGATTTTTCTATAAGGACGGATGCGCTTCTTTTTGGTGAATCACAGTCAAGGGTTATCCTTTCTTGTAGCTCAAGATTTGTAAAAGAAATCAAGAAAATTGCCCATAGACACCAGGTACCTTTTAGGGTGATCGGAAAAACTGCAAGTAGGAATTTTAAGATTTTAGATAAGCGTAAAAAGATTGTCGACTTGCCTTTAGAAAAGTTATCGGGACACTGGCGCCATGCCTTAAAAAAATTTATCGAAGCATAAAACTATTCCTAAAAAAAATGGCAAAATTTATTTTTGTTACCGGTGGAGTGATTTCGAGTTTAGGTAAAGGCATCACCTCTGCTTCAATAGGAAGAATCCTGGAGGCGCGGGGCCTAAAGGTTAGCCTGATGAAGTTTGACCCCTATATCAATGTTGACCCCGGCACAATGAACCCTTACCAACATGGAGAGGTTTATGTTACTGAAGACGGCGCAGAGACAGATTTGGATTTAGGCCATTACGAAAGATTTATCAGCTCGCAAATGACCAAATTTAACAATGTTACTACCGGCCAGATCTATAATGCCGTTATCTCCAAAGAAAGACGCGGCGATTATTTAGGTAAGACCATCCAGGTTATTCCGCATATTACCAATGAGATTAAGGAAAGGATTAAGAAGGTAAAAGAGGTATCAGGCGCGGATATTGTGATTATCGAAGTAGGGGGGACTGTCGGAGATATTGAAAGCTTGCCGTTTCTGGAGGCAGCGCGGCAATTCGGTCTGGAGTTGGGCAGAGACAATGTCCTATACATCCACCTGACCCTTGTCCCTTATATAAAATGTGCGGATGAGATAAAGACAAAACCTACCCAGCATAGCGTCGGGACTTTGCGCGAGATTGGGATCCAGCCAGATATATTAATCTGTCGTAGCGAAAAACCTCTGTCTAACGAGCTTAAAGAAAAGATTTCTCTGTTTTGCAACGTGCAAAAAGAGGCAGTCATAGAAAATAGGGACGTCGAGTCCATTTATCAGATACCCTTGGTTTTTAAAAATCAGATACTCGATGAGATAATCTTAAGCCATTTTAAATTAATCTGTAAATTCTCGGATTTAAAGGACTGGGAGAAGAATGTCGTGGAGCATGCAATTGCCCCCAAGCACAAAGTAACTATTGCCCTGGTAGGTAAATACACGACATTACAGGATGCCTATAAATCCATAAATGAATCATTAAATCATGCCGGCATTTTTAACGATGCGAAGGTTGAGATTAAGAGAGTTGATTCTGAAGATATTCAAAAAGAAGGTGCACAAAAACTACTCATGGGCGTCTCGGGAATTCTTGTCCCGGGCGGCTTTGGTTACCGGGGCATAGAGGGAAAGATTAAGGCGATTCAGTTTGCCCGCGAAAACAAAATCCCATTTTTGGGGCTCTGCTTGGGGATGCAATGCGCGGTAATTGAATTCAGCCGCCATGTCTCGGGTCTAAAAGGGGCTAATTCCACGGAATTTATGCCCAAGACAAAATATCCGGTAATCAGTTTATTAGAAGAACAAAGACATATCAAAGACATGGGCGCCACTATGCGCCTGGGGGCTTATCCCTGTAAGCTTAAGGATAAGACCCTGGCATTTAAGGTATACGGTAAGAAGATTATCTCTGAGCGGCACCGCCACAGATACGAGTTCAATAATAAATATAGGAAATTGTTCGAAAAGAAGGGAATGGTTTTTTCGGGAATCTACCGGAAGAAGAATCTGGTAGAAATTATTGAGCTAAAGAATCACCCATTTTTTATTGCAGTGCAGTTTCACCCGGAATTTAAATCTAAACCGGATAAAGCACATCCTTTGTTTAGAGAGTTCATAAAAGCGGCTTTAGTTTTTAAGAGATAAGATGAAAGCAATATTAGCATTAGAAGACGGGAAAGTTTTTAAGGGAGAATCTTTTGGCGCCGAGGGAGAAAGCTACGGCGAAGTAGTTTTTAATACCAGCATGGCTGGCTACCAGGAGATACTTACCGACCCTTCTTATAAAGGCCAGATCGTAGTTATGACTTACCCGTTAATTGGTAATTACGGAATAAATAAAGAAGACGTAGAATCGCGCCAGCTTTTTATCGAAGGTTTTGTGGTTAAAGAATACAGTAAGATTGCCAGTAACTGGCGAAGCTCAAAATCTCTTGGAGATTATCTTAAAGAAAATAATATTTTGGGTATTGAGGGCATTGATACCCGCGCCCTGACTTTACATATAAGACAGGCCGGCGCAATGAAGGCGGTTTTATCTACCCAGGACAGCGACGAGAAAAACCTGGTTAAAAAAGCCAAGGATTCACCAGGATTAATGGGAATAGATTTAGTAAAAGAGGTGGCCTCTAAAGAGACATACGAATGGAGTAAGCGCGGCCAATATAAGGTTATAGTATTAGACTGCGGAATTAAATTTAACAGTTTGAGGATATTGGCTAGGCATAATTGTAAGGTAATAGTTGTCTCGGCAAACACAACCAGCGATGAAATCTTAAAAATGAAACCAGACGGAATCTTGCTTTCTAATGGTCCCGGAGATCCGGCTGCGTTAGATTATGTGGTTTCTACCACAAAAAGATTAATAGGTAAACTACCTATTTTCGGGATTTGCCTAGGGCATCAGATATTAGGACAGGCCCTGGGTGGTGAGACCTATAAACTAAAATTCGGCCACCACGGCGGAAATCACCCGGTTAAGGATTTAAAGACAGGCAGGGTCTATATAACCGTTCAGAATCATGGTTTCTGCGTTGACACAGATACGCTTAACAAAAGAGAAATAGAGATAACCCACATGAATTTAAATGACCGGACGCTCGAGGGGATGCGCCATAAGGAATTACCCTTATTCAGCGTCCAGTTTCATCCGGAAGGTTCACCTGGCCCCCATGATGCGGAATATCTGTTTGGGGAGTTTATTGAATTAATGAAAAAGAAATGAGGTTAGCCCCTGCCTGCCCCGAGAAATTCGGAGAATTTCCGGGACTTAGTCCTTGGAATTTTATAATGTAAAATTCCTAAGGGCCGGCAGGCAGGCTAATGCCGAATAAATGCGTGAATTTCCAATATCCAGTATATACCAATAATACCAATGAATGTCCAAGTTACAATAATTACCAATGACCAAAAGCTAAACAGAAGAAGACAAAAGGCAGTTTATAATTGGAAATTAAGATTTGGGATTTCATTGGAGTTTGGTATTTATTGGTAATTATTGGGAATTAAAGAGTCTTTTATACCATTGAAGAATTAGTCATTTGACATTAAAAACCATGCCTAAACGCACAGACATAAAAAAGATTTTGATAATTGGCTCAGGCCCGATTGTCATCAGCCAGGCCTGTGAATTTGATTATTCCGGGACCCAGGCCTGCAAGGTCTTAAGGCAGGAAGGTTTTAAAGTGATTTTAGTAAATTCTAATCCTGCTACGATTATGACCGATCCTGAGACGGCTGATAAGACTTATATTGAGCCGATTACCACTGAGATAATTGAGAAAATTATTAAAAAAGAAAAGCCCGATGCATTGCTTCCTACTTTAGGGGGACAGACCGCTTTAAATGCTGCTGTTGACCTGGCCGAAAAAGGGATCTTAAAAAAATATAAGGTTGAGACTATTGGCGCTAATATCAAGGCTATTAAAAAAGGGGAGGATAGGCAGTTATTTAAGGAAGCTATGGCTAAAATCGGCCTGGACCTGCCTAAGAGCGACAAGGCCTACAATTTAAAAGAGGCCATGAAAGTAGCCAAAATAATCGGGTTTCCGCTGATTATTCGGCCGAGCTTTACCCTCGGAGGAACAGGCGCAAGCGCAGCCTATAATATCGAGGAGTTTAAGGAACTCGCCAAGCGCGGACTTGAATCGAGTATGATCAGCGAGATCCTCATTGAGGAATCGGTAATCGGCTGGAAGGAATTTGAATTAGAGGTGATGCGGGACCTAAAAGATAATGTGGTGATTATCTGCTCGATTGAGAATTTTGATCCTATGGGAGTGCATACCGGAGACAGCATTACGGTTGCACCTATCCAGACCCTGACCGACAAGGAATATCAGAAGATGCGCGATGCGGCAATTGCCTGCATCCGCGAAATCGGGGTTGAGACCGGAGGCTCAAACATACAATTTGCCGTAAACCCAAAGACCGGGAGAATGGTAATTATTGAGATGAATCCCCGCGTCTCGCGTAGTTCTGCCCTTGCCTCAAAGGCCACAGGTTTTCCCATTGCCAAGATTGCGGCGAAATTAGCCGTAGGTTATACCCTGGATGAAATAGCCAATGATATTACCAGGGAAACTCCTGCTTGCTTTGAACCGGCGATTGACTATTGCGTAGTAAAAATCCCGCGTTTTACTTTTGAAAAATTTCCTCAGGCAGATCCTGTTTTAACCGTATCGATGAAATCTGTCGGCGAGGTAATGGCCATCGGAAGGACTTTTAAAGAGGCATTGCAAAAGGGGCTGCGTTCACTGGAAATAAAAAAATACGGCCTGGAGAGCATTTTATTTAAAACCAACCCGATAGATACCAAGCCCGATGAAAAAACCCTGGAGCTTATCTATGAAAAGCTAAAAGTTCCTAATGCCGAGAGATTATTTTATCTTGGTGATGCCCTTAGGGCCAATATCGAGATTGAAAAACTTTATGAGCTTACTAAAATCGACCACTGGTTTTTGTATAACCTAAAAGAGATTATCAATCTTGAAAAAGAGATCCTGGCTAAAAAAAACCAATTTACGAAAGAGCTTTTGACTGTTGCCAAAGAGTTCGGGTTTTCCGACCGCCAGCTAGGGGCCTTATTAAATAAAGATGAGATGGATCTCTACAAGTTGCGGAAGTCTTTTAATGTGGAGCCGGATTTTAAACTCGTAGATACCTGCGCTGCCGAGTTTAAGGCCTTTACCCCTTATTATTATTCTACCTACGATAAATAACCACCCATAGAGAAGGTCCGATTTTTTTTAAAATCAGACCATTAATTTATCTTTACAATTTGAGAGCCCTATATTATAATAATCAAAATCCATCAGGTCTTAACAACAGAATTTCAGGATGAAAAAAATCGGTTTTGACAACGATAAGTATCTGCGCGAACAAAGTCAGGCCATCCTCTCCAGAATAGACAAATTCCAGGGTAAGCTTTATCTTGAGTTTGGCGGAAAACTCCTCTATGACTATCATGCCGCAAGGGTTCTTCCCGGATACGACCCCAATATAAAGATAAAATTACTTAAACAGCTTAAAGACAAGATAGATATCATACTGTGTATTTATGCCGGCGATATTGAGAAGGGAAGAATCCGCGGAGATTTCGGCATAACCTACGATGTTGATGCCCTTAAGCTTATCGACGATCTGAGAAGCCACGGACTCGATGTCCTGGCAGTGGTAATCACCCGTTTCGATAACCATCCCCAGGCAATCAGATTTAAAAACATTTTAGAAAACAGGCATATCAAGGTATATTCGCATACCGCGACAAAAGGCTACCCTGCGGATGTGAATACGGTGGTAAGTGAGGAGGGTTACGGCAAAAATCCCTATATCAAGACCCAAAACCCTCTGGTAGTAGTAACCGGCCCCGGACCGGGAAGCGGAAAACTTGCCACATGCCTTTCTCAGCTTTACCATGATTATAAAAAAGGTATAAAATCCGGCTATGCCAAATTTGAAACATTTCCTATCTGGAATTTGCCTTTAAAGCATGCGGTAAATATTGCTTATGAGGCTGCTACTGCCGATATCGCGGATTTCAATCTCATTGATCCGTTTCATCTGAATGTCTACGAGATAAGCTCGGTAAATTATAATCGTGATGTAGAAACTTTCCCGGTAGTGAAGAAGATACTGGAAAAAATTACCCAAGGTGAGCTGGTTTATCAATCCCCGACGGATATGGGGGTAAATCGCGCAGGATTTGCTATTGTCGATGACGAGGCCGTAAAAGAGGCGGCTAAACAAGAGCTTATCCGTAGATATTTCCGGTATAACTACGAGAATATCATGGGAATTGAGAAAAAAGAGACCGTGGACAGGATGAGCATGCTTTTAGAAGAGATGGGTTTAAAATTAGAAGATAGATTAGTAGTTGAGCCGGCCAGAAAGGCCTCTACTTTACCAAAAAAAGAAAAGGCTGCACCTGAGGTTAGCTGTGCCGCAGCCATAGAATTAAAAAACGGCGAGATTATCACCGGTAAGAATTCTCTCTTGATGTCTGCTTCCGCGGCCCTGGTGCTTAATGCCATAAAACACTTAGCCGATATCCCGGATAGGATTCATCTATTGTCTTTGCATTTAATCGAGCACATCAAAAATCTTAAAAAAAATATCCTGGGTTTAAAGCAGGAGATCCTGGATTTAGAAGAAACCCTGATTTGTCTTAGCATGAGTTCTGCGACAAACCCGACCGCGGAACTGGCCATGGAAAAATTAAGGGAGCTTGAAAACTGCGAGGTGCATCTTACGCACATACCTTCTGCCGGAGACGAGGCGGGCCTAAGGAGGCTACGCATTAATCTGACCTGCGATGCGAATTTTCCTTCTACGGATTTATTTTTAGAGTAAAGGTTGATAAAATAAATATTCTTAACGCAGATTAACGCTAATCCAATGCAGATTACCGCAGATAGGATTTAATCTGCGAATATCTGCATTACATCTGCGACTATCTGCGTTCAACAAAAGATTTTGTAGATTAAATATGGAAAATAAAAAAGCGTTCTTAGTCTTAGAAGACGGCACTTCCTTTGCGGGTGAGGCCTTTGGCGTTTTAGGCGAGGCCTGCGGCCCGGTTATCCTTAATACCGCAGTCGTCGGATATCAAGAGATGATGACTGACCCGGCCAATGCCGGAAAGATCCTGGTTTTGACTTACCCTTTAATCGGCAATTACGGAGTGAATAAAAAATTTAACGAATCCAGTAAGGCCTGGGTTGGCGGCCTGGTGATTAAGGAAGACTCGCAGGTTTATTCAAATTGGCAGGCAAATGCAGGCCTTGATCAATTCTTAAAGGAAGAGCGCATCCCCGCTATAAGCGGCATAGATACAAGGACACTGGCTATAAAGATACGCGATGACGGCGAGATGCTGGGTATAATTTCGTCCTCAGCCGCTAATCCCGAAGATTTGTTAAGCAGATTAAAACAACTGAAAAAGAATGAAAGTGCGCTTAAACAAATCTCGGTTGGGCATGTTACGCGGCTTTCGGGGAAAAAGCAAACGGTAGTCGTAATTGATCTTGGGATTTCAAAAAGCATGTTAAAACAATTATCCGGCTTAGGGCTTAAGGTAATCCTGGTCCCATATGATGCGGGCATAAACGCAATCTTAAAATTGAAACCCAAGGGAGTAATTATCTCTAACGGCCCGGAAGAAGATCCCGGGCTTTCTAAGGCGGTTACGACGATAAAAGAGATCATCGGTAAGATCCCTATTCTGGGCGTATCCACAGGACACCAGGTTTTAGCTAAGGCCCTGGGTGCAAGATTAACCCGGATGAAGCTCGGCCATCACGGCGTAAATTATCCGGTAAAAGGCAAGGATTCGTTTAAAGGAGAAATCACCGTCCAGAATCATTCCTGGGTTGTCGAGGAGAAATCTCTAAATCAGAAGGATGTCCAGATAGTTGAAAGAAATCTTAACGATAATACTATTGAAAAACTTAGAAGTAAGAAATTGAAATTTATCTCGATTCAGTATTATCCTACAAGCCCCGGGATGGGCGAGATTCATCCGGTGTTTGGGGAGTTTGTAGAGATGATGAAGAAATGACTAATGCCTAAATCCGAATGCCGAATAAATGCGTGAATTTCCAATATCCAATATATACCAAGAATACCAATGAATGTCCAAGTTACAATAAGTACCAATGACCAAAATCTAAACAGAAGAAGACAAAAGGCAGTTTATAATTGGAAATTGAGATTTGGGATTTCATTGGAGTTTGGTATTTATTGGTAATTATTGGGAATTAAAGAGTTTTTTATACCATTGAAGAATTAGTCATTCGACATTAAAAACCATGCCCAAGAGAACAGATATTAAAAAAATACTTATGATTGGTTCAGGCCCGATTGTTATCGGACAGGCCTGCGAATTTGATTATTCGGGTTCCCAGGCCTGCAAGGCCTTAAGAGAAGAGGGTTATTTTACCATCTTGGTAAACTCAAACCCGGCCACGATTATGACAGACCCGGGCATGGCGGATGTAACCTATATTGAGCCGCTTACGGTAGAGGTTGTGACTAAAATAATCGAAAAAGAAAGACCCGATGCGATCTTGCCTACTCTGGGCGGCCAGACCGGATTAAATCTCGCCTATTTCTTGATGAAAGAAGGGGTCTTAAAAAAATATAAGGTAGAGAGTATCGGCGCTTCCGTAGATGCCATTTCCCGCGCCGAAGACAGGGAATTGTTTAAGATTGCGATGTCAGAGATCGGTTTAGAATTCCCCAAAAGCGGAATCGCCAGGGATGTTGACGAGGGAATTAAAATTGCATCCAGAATAGGTTTTCCCTTGATCTTAAGGCCTGCGTATTGCATGGGCGGGGCAGGGGGCGCCACGGTCTATAACCGGAAAGATTTAGGGCCGGCCTTAGTTAAAGGTCTTGATATAAGCCCGGTGCATCAGGTCTTGGTTGAGCAGTCTGTATTGGGCTGGAAAGAGATAGAGTTTGAGGTGATGCGCGACTGCGTTGATAATGTGATTATGATTACCTCCATGGAAAACGTTGACCCCATGGGAGTGCATACCGGAGATTCGATTGTAGTTGCTCCGTCTCAAACCCTGACCTTACCTGAATATGTTGACTTTGTAAATCTCTCTAAAAGGATAATCAGAAAAGTCGGAATAACCGGGGGTGGTGCAAATATCCAATTTGCCCAGAATCCCCAAAACGGCAAGATTTATATTATTGAAGTCAATCCCCGGCTTTCGCGCAGTTCTGCCCTGGCCTCTAAGGCTACGGGATTTCCTATTGCCCGGGTGGCCACCAAATTAGCAGTAGGTTTTACCTTGCCTGAAGTCCTTAATCAGATTACCGGTAGAACCGCATCTTTCTTTGAGCCGACCGTGGATTATTGCGTATTTAAGATTTGTCGTTTCACTTTTGAAAAATTCCTGGATACAGAGAGGGTAATCAACACATCGATGAAGGCAGTAGGCGAGGCGATGTCTATCGGCAGGAATTTCCGCGAAGCCTTAAACAAAGGTATTCGCTCAACCGAAACCGGCAGGTACGGCTTCGGCTGTGACGGAAAAGACGTAATCAACGACCAGATGTTAGAAAATCCCGATGATTTATTATTAGAGAGGATAAGGGAAAGAATCCGCGTCCCTAATGATGAAAGGTTGTTTTATATCAGGTACGGCCTGAGGCTAAAGATGGACGCTGATGAGATTTATAATCTTTCTAAGATCGATAGATGGTTTATTGATAATTTAAAACAATTAGTTAAGATGGAAGACGAGATTAAGAAAGCCAAGGGCCTCGATGGCCTGTCCTTAGAGCTTTTAAAAAAAGCTAAAGAAAACGGATTTTCCGACCGGCAGATTGCCTTCCTTTTAAATTCTAAAGAAGATGAGGTGAGGAAATTGAGAGAGAAAAAGGACGTTTTACCCGCATATAAACTCGTAGATACCTGCGCCGGAGAATTTAAAAGCTCGAGGCCCTATTATTACTCTACTTATGAGACCAAAAATGAAAGCCAGGTTTCAGGCCGTAAAAAAGTAATTATCTTAGGCGGCGGCCCCAATAGAATCGGCCAGGGGATCGAATTTGATTATTGCTGCTGCCATGCCTCGTATGCTCTACGCGAGGAAGGTGTTGAAAGCATCATGGTAAATTGTAACCCCGAGACCGTTTCTACCGATTACGATACCTCGGATAAATTATATTTTGAGCCGCTTACCTTAGAAGATGTCTTAAATATCGTAGATTTGGAAAGACCCATCGGGGTGATTGTGCAGTTCGGCGGCCAGACCCCGTTAAATATCTCCATACCTTTAGAAAAAGCCGGGGTTAAGATCCTGGGGACATCGTCTGACTCTATTGATATTGCCGAGGACCGGGAGCGCTTCAGACAACTGATTAAGAAGCTTAATCTGATACAGCCGGAAAACGGTACTGCTACCTCAGTCAGCGAGGCAAAGAAAATTGCCGTCAATATCGGCTATCCGGTAGTGGTGCGGCCTTCGTATGTCTTAGGTGGCAGGGCCATGGAGATTGTTTATGATGAAGAAAATTTAGATTCCTATATGAAGAGGGCAGTTGAGGTTTCAGGCGAGCATCCGGTCTTAATTGATAAATTCTTAGAGGATGCCATTGAAGTAGATGTTGATGCTATCTGCGATGGTACTACTTGTGTTATCGGCGGGATTATGGAGCATATTGAAGAAGCCGGGATCCATTCCGGAGACTCGGCCATGGTTTTACCAGCGCATACACTGGCCGATGAGATTATGCAGAGGATAAGAGAAACGACCAAGAAGCTCGCCTTAGAGTTACAAGTAAAAGGCCTATTAAATATTCAGTTTGCCATCAGGCATAATAGTCTCTATATCTTAGAGGTTAATCCCCGGGCCTCCCGGACCATTCCTTTTGTAAGTAAGGCTATAGGGATACCGCTTGCAAAACTTGCCACAAAGATTATGCTGGGTAAGACCCTGAAGGAATTAGGATTTACCGAAGAGAAAATACCCAAACATATCTCGGTAAAAGAATCGGTGTTTCCTTTTGTCCGTTTTCCGGGCGTTGACCCGATCTTAGGACCGGAGATGAGGTCAACCGGCGAGGTTATGGGTATTGATAAAACTTTTGGCCTGGCCTTTGCCAAATCCCAGATTGCCGCCGGCCAAAAACTTCCCGTAAAAGGAAATGTCTTCTTGAGCGTGAAGGACGAAGAGAAACGCAAGGTCGTATTTATTGCCAAGAAACTTTCTGATCTGGGATTTAAATTATTGGCGACACGTGGCACTGCCCATGCCCTTCGTCAGAATGACCTCCAGGTCGAGATCGTGCCCAAATTATACGAGGGCCGGCCTCATGTCGTAGATAAGATTAAAAGCGGCGAAATAGATTTAATCATTAATACTCCGTCTGGCAAAGCCACAAAAGTAGATGAAACGCATATCCGCTCATCCGCCATCCTCTATAATATTCCCCTGGTTACCACCATCTCCGGAGCAGAGGCCACAGTAAACGGAATCGAGGCCCTTATTAATAAACAATTAGAGGTAAAATCTTTGCAGGAATACCTTAAGACTTAAGTGTTAACAATCATTTGGTTTCGAAACTAGTTTTACGGTATGGATGCTCGTTTAGATGCTAGATACAAGATACTAGATGCTAGTTTAAATGCATCAATATTATAATTCCAGCATCGAGCTTCCAGTTTCGATACCAGCATCGACAACGAAAGACGAGTATTGATACCTTAAGTTGTAGTGATACAGATTGTAAACACCTCTCTCGAATTATTTATGAAGACGAGTTTAGGCACAAATAATTACAGTTCAAAAGATTGGGTTGCGATTTTGGATTTTGGTTCGCAATATACCCAGCTTATTGCCAGAAGGGTCAGAGAGTGCGGGGTTTTGTCCGTAATCACGAGTTATAAGACTCCTGCCGAGAGATTGCTTAAAAAGAGGCCCAAGGCCATAATCCTTTCCGGCAGTCCTGCTACCGTCACCAAAGATAAAGCGCCGGTTATTTCAAAAGAGATATTTGAACTAGGTATTCCTATTTTAGGAATTTGCTACGGCATGCAGCTTGCGGCAAAGGTCTTAGGAGGCAGGGTTGAATCGAGTGAGCATCGCGAATACGGGAGCGCGTCTCTATCCGTTGATAAAAACGATGATTTATTTAAAGGCCTTGAAAAGAGTTTAACCGTCTGGATGAGCCACGGCGACCGGGTGCTAAAGATGCCTGCCGGATTTCAAGTCATTGCCCACACAAATAGCTCTCCGATTGCCTCGATGAGAAACAAGGCAAAAAAAATCTATGGCCTGCAATTCCATCCCGAGGTAGTGCATACCCCGCAGGGCAGGAAGATTCTAAACAATTTCCTAAAGGAGATTGCTGCTTGTTCTAACAGTTGGACGATGAAATTTTTTGTCAGGGACACTATTGCCGGTATTAGGAAAAAAGTCAAGAGAGATCGCGTTATCTGCGCCTTAAGCGGAGGGATTGATTCTTCGGTTCTGGCATTACTGCTTCATAAGGCAATCGGCAGGCAACTGACTTGTATCTTCGTCGACAACGGCCTATTGCGTAAGGACGAAGCCAAACAAGTCGTCCAAAGGTTTAAGGGTACCTACCGCATCAATTTAAAACATATAGATGCCGAGGACATTTTCTTAAGAAGATTAAAGGGGGTTATTGACCCGGAGAAGAAACGCAGAATTATCGGCAAGGAATTCATCCGCGTATTTGAAGATGAGGCCAAAAAACTCGGTAAAATCAAATTCCTTGCCCAAGGCACTTTATATCCGGATGTAATTGAATCTAAGTCTGTATATGGGGGGCCATCTGCCACCATCAAGACCCATCATAATGTAGGGGGCCTTCCGCGAAAGATGCATTTTGAGTTAATCGAGCCTTTAAGGTTTTTGTTTAAAGACGAGGCCAGACGAGTGGGTAAAGAATTAGGCCTGCCGGATTCGATTATCTGGAGGCAGCCGTTTCCCGGCCCCGGGTTAGCAGTCAGGATAGTGGGCGAGGTTACGAAAGACAGGATCAAGATCTTAAGAGAGGCGGACTTGAGGATACAGGAAGAGATTAGAAGGGCAGGGCTTTATAGAGAGATCTGGCAGTCCTTCGGGGTGCTGCTTCCCATAAAGACCGTAGGGGTAATGGGTGATGAGCGTACCTATGAAAACGTGATTGCGATTAGGGCAGTACAAAGTTTAGACGGCATGACTGCCGACTGGTTGAAGCTGCCTTATTCGCTTTTGGCAAGGGTATCCAATCGTATCATCAATGAGGTTAAGGGGGTTAATCGGGTGGTTTATGATATCTCAACCAAGCCTCCCTCAACCATTGAATGGGAATAACTGCTTTCATATTTGTTAACCTCTTAATTTAAAAGGACTTGACAACTTTGATTTTGGTGCTATACTGATGACGATTTTCTCTTTGAGAAGGATATTTGAAATAAGCTACTGTGCTATAGCCAGTTACAACGCTGTGAGAAAATTTGTTTGATTAAGATTAGAGGAGGTGAGGGTTTTAATGAACAAGAGGTTGTTTTTATTTGTTGCAATTTTGGCCATAGGTCTTTGTTTTTGGTCAATCAATTCTTGGGCTCAAGAAGAAAACCTTGAATACTCTTTTGGAACGGTTGTGAAGGTGGATAAAGAATCCTCGCAACTTATTGTAAAAGAATATGCTTACGATAAAGATGCGGATATCGAAGTCCAATATGTTTTAGATCCTAAGGTAACACTTGAAAATATAGATTCAATAGACGCCTTGGTTGCTCAGGATATAATTGAGCTTTCCTACGTCACCGGCCGAAACAACAACAGGATTGCTAAGTCAATCAGGGCCTTTAAACCACAAAAAGAGACGCCGCCATTACCGGTTTTTCAAACAGAGCCCGCGCCTATAAATGAAGCTACAATAAATCAGGCAACAACGACTGAGACTACAAAGAATGAAACAATTCCCGAAGAAAAATCGATCCTTGAGGCCCCAGTTGAACAGACAGTTCCTCAGGCGCCAATATCAGAACAAGGACAGAATTAAATAAAAGGAGGGTTTATGCGCAAGAACAATAAAGTGGCAGTAAAGACAAAAAGCGTATATTCTGATCAAATCCTCGCCAAGATTCAGAAAAGGGCATACGAGTTATTCTTAAAAAGAGGCGGTTGCCATGGTAGTGACTGGAACGATTGGTTTGAGGCGGAAAGACAGATCAGAAGAGAAATGGGCTTAAGATAATAGCTTGATACTTGGCTAGAATCCCATTGAAAAGTAATCTCTTTACGAAGAGAAGATATTTAAAACATAACAAACCAAAAAACACCTAATTGTTCATAGCTTGATATAACAAAAAGGTGTTTTTTTATCTACCTTCGTCCGCCACTGAATCAAAGGCGGACTACGGCGCCTGCCTGCCGAAGCACGAAGTGCGCAGGCAGGGATTTCACTAAATAGCAAAATGTAGAATTCTGTTAGGCGGGTATTTTAGGTATAAGAGTTTTGTAAAGTATGTATTTCATTTTATTATTTTAGTTTTTTAATAAGACATTAAAAACCTTACATTTTACCGCCAAAACGCCAACCTTCGCTAAAGCTTCGGTTGGCAGTCCGCAGAAGCTGAAGGCGAAATTTATTCTACGAAGCCTTGGCAAAGTAGAAGCGCTTCAGCGAAGGCGGACGCAAAATATTTCGCCAAAACGCAAAAAATTTTATTTTGAAAATTTAGCGTTTTAATTTAATTTGGCGATTTTGCGGTAACGAGAACATTTTTACTCTTAAAAAGAATGTCAGAAAACTTCTTATTAGCCTTTATCCCAATCTTTGTAGCCGTAGATGCCTTGGGGGTGCTTCCGATATTCATATCCTTAGTATCGGGTCTTTCTAAAAAAGAAAAGATCTTTATTATTAAGTCTTCGGTTGTTACGGCAATGGTTATTGCCCTTGTTTTCGTGGCTATCGGAAAATTTATTTTCAAATTTTTGGGTATCACCATTGCGGATTTCATGATTGCAGGCGGAGTTTTATTATTCATTATCGCTATAAACGATATCTTAAATCCAGAAAAGAAGACAAGAATTCCTTCCGCTACAATGGGAGCAGTTCCCTTAGGTATGCCTTTAATAGTCGGGCCGGCGGTTTTGACAACTACGTTAATCATTGTCAGTCAATACGGGATAGAAGCCACGACTTTGTCTCTGGTGGCCAATATATTGTTGGCGGGGGTAGTATTCTTTTTTGCTGATAGCCTGATTAGAATTTTAGGCGTTGCCAGCGCAAGGGCGGTGTCTAAAGTAGCCAGTCTGCTTCTGGCAGCCATTGCCATAATGTTTGTAAGAAGAGGGGTTTTAGAGATAGTTTCTTCTTATCTCAAATCGTCTGGATAATTTCCCTATAATGCCCTGTCAAATAAATAAAGGTATGATTCCAGAGATTATCCATTCTTCGAAAAATCGCTGTAATCATATTTTAAATTGCTGTAATAAGTGTTCTTTATTATTACTTTATAATACACTATGAGTCAAAACGGATATTTTAAAGAAGTAAAACGAGTGCTGTGGGTTGTTCTGGCATTGAATTGGTTGGTAGCAGCCTTAAAACTGGTCTTCGGATATTTAGTTAAAAGTAACAGCATGATCGCTGATGGGTTTCACTCTTTTTCAGATGGCTCGTCTAATATCATCGGTTTAATCGGCATAAGAGCTGCGTCGCAGCCAGAAGATAAATTACATCCCTACGGACATAAAAAATTCGAGACATTTTCTGCCATAGGCATAGCCATGCTCCTTTTTTTAATATGCTTTAATATTTTGCATGAGAGTATTTCCCGCCTGAAAAATCCGATTATCCCTGAAATTAACTTAGGCAGTTTTATGGTGATGTTTGTTACCTTGTTCATTAATATATTTGTGATGCGTTATGAGAGAAATAAAGGCCAGGCTATAAAGAGCGATATACTTTGTTCAGATGCGATGCATACGCGTTCAGATATCCTTACCTCAATTTCAGTTATAATTGCCTTCGCGGCTATAAAGCTCGGTTATCCAATAATGGATATTGTCGTGGCATTAATTATCTCTATCTTTATCGGGAAAAGCGCCGTAGATATACTAAAGAGCAGTTCGCAGGTCTTATGCGATAAGGCCCCTGTCGACGATGAGATTATACATAATATTGTCATGGATATCGAAGGAGTGAGGAGCTGTCATAAGATACGAACCCGTGGTCGGCAAGATGATATACATATAGATTTGCATGTGCAGGTAAGGCCTGATATGCATGTAGACAGGGCGCATAAAATTAGTTATAAGATCGAAGAAGAACTTAAAAATAAAATTCCCGGCACGACTGATGTAGTTATTCATATCGAACCGCTTTAAAGATTGTTTATCCGCCTTCGCGTAGCCGCCTTTGGCGAGCCTCGCCTTTGGTGGGAAAACCCCAGGTGTGGACCTGGGGGATGCCCGCCATTAGCCTTCGCGAATGGCGAGATCTCGCCACGTATTATGGCGGAAATGCAGAGAGGTGCGCTACGGCTAGATGTCGCTATTATGTGTTTAAGGCCCTCGGCTTCGCCGAGAGGCGAGCGCCGAGAGGCGAGCGGACCTCGCCGAAGCGAAGCATAGGCGGGTTTTCCAGGTACCACGGCTGCTCGCCTCGCTCGACGCGAGTCGAAGCGGATAAAACCATGGGGCTCCATTTCCGCTCTGTATGATAAAATAAATTATATTTTATTTCCGCTCTGTATGATAAAATAGAGCAGATATTATGAAAAAATCTAAAATCATTTTAATAATCTTGTTGTCAATATTTACCGCTTCCTGCGCGAGAGCGGTTAGGAGGCCTCCGGAAGAATATCCCACGAGAGAAATCTATCCTCCTTCTGTCCCTTCGGCAAAACGGGGAGAGATTCAGCATGAAGTAGGGCCCGGAGAAACCATATGGCGAATAAGCAAGATGTATGACGTCAAGATGTCAGATATAATCAAGGCCAACAATTTAAAAGACGCCAGTAAGATAAAAACAGGCCAGATTTTAATTATTCCAAATGCCGGTCCGCTGCGGCCGGTCATACCTCTATATCCTTCCTCAAAATGGAAGTTTATAATCATACATCATACAGCCACTGACGAAGGCAATGCCTTAAAGATTAATAGGATGCATATAAACCGGGGCTGGCAGGGCCTAGGGTATCATTTTCTAATGGACAATGGTACTTACGGTAAAAAAGACGGCCAAATCGAAGTCTCGCCGCGCTGGCTTAAGCAGCAGGACGGAGCCCATTGCAATGCCTCGGGCATGAACTCAAAAGGAATCGGCATAGGCCTGGTGGGTAATTTTAGCGTCGATAAAGTCTCAAAAAACCAAATGGATTCTTTGGTGTATCTTACAAAGATTTTGATGAGGTATTATAGGATTCCGTTAAAAAATGTCTTAGGTCATGGCCAGGTGCCTGGCGCAGCCACAGAATGCCCGGGTAAGAAATTTCCATGGAAAGAATTGAAGCAACTCCTCAAATAGATGGAATACCCCACGCCTCGGTGTCGAAACGCACTTCGGCGTGCAGGCACGGACAAACCCGTGGTTTTTTCTGCCTGCGCACTTAGTGTTTCAGCAGGCAGTCGCGAAGGCGGATAAGCATATATTTTCAAACCGTGAGGCCTAATCTTAAAAATATATTTTTTGGTTCATTATTCCTTTCGCTGTTTTTGCTGTTTACAAATATATCTATAGCCGAAGATTTAGAGCCTTCGGGCCCACTTCCTGTAACCAACCAACATCCGCTTTACTTCTTTTTTTTAAATCCTGTTCCGGATAAGGTCGAACCCATAGAAGAAAATAAATTAGCGCTTGATTTACGTTATACTGCGGCAAATGTTATTTTATTTCAATATTCCTATCCTCAGAATGATAGTGTTCAATTAGATATGGAGATTAGTAAGATAGACCTGGCTTTTGAATATGGATTAAATAAGAATATTGATATTCAGCTGGACATACCTTATTTGATATTGTCCGGAGGCTACCTCGATACTGTGGTTGATTTTTTTGAGAATCACTTAACGGTAACGGCTCCTAAAGCGCGGAAGGAACGAGGAACAAATCGTTACAGATATTATTTTAATTACAGAGAAAAAATATTTATTGATAGGGAAAATCCGAGTAATGGCCTTGGTGATGTCAGCCTTTTCTTGAAATATAAGTTTTTAAACGAGCAACAATATTTACCCGCTATGGCCATAAGAGCGGGGGTAAAGTTTCCAACAGGCTCTCGGCATGATTTCTTGGGAAGCGGAGAGTTCGATTATGATGTTGGATTACTGATGCAGAAACGAATCCATAAGACATTCCTGTATTTTAATATCGACAGCATCTTCGTTAAAAAACCTGAGGTCTTTAACACCATGCCATTAGACAATAAAGCTATCTCCTGTTTCTTGGGGGTCGAGTATTTTCTTAATAAAAGATTTTCGCTTCTTCTTCAATCCAGTATTTCAACAAAGCTTTTTCCCAGCGTACCCGAATTAACTAGCCTGAATCATATTCCGGCCATTATCGGCCTTGGCAGTAATTATAAATTTTCCGATACTGTTAGTCTAAAAACCTCTGTAACTGAAAATTGTACATCGGCAAGTCCGGACATAATCTTGCAGGCTGCCTTAAGAATAGAATTCTAAGAAGGCATCGTTTCTATTTAATCGTGATAAGGTCTATCGGGAAAGATAACTATGATTTTTATCTGGATAATTTCGGCTACAATATTAGTTAGCCTCATATCTCTCGTTGGTATTCTTAGTCTAATCTTAAAGGAGGGGTTTTTGGATAAGTTCCTCCTTTTATTTGTGGGTCTGTCTGCGGGAGGATTAATCGGTAGTGCCTTTATTCATATATTGCCTGAGGCCCTTGAAATTACCAATGCAGAAACGGCATTTATATATACCATGGTTGGTTTTGTATTATTTTTTATCTTTGAAAGATATATCCACTGGCGCCATTGTCATACGGATAAGTGCCAGATACATGCTTTTGTTTATCTGAATCTTCTGGGGGACGGACTTCATAACTTTCTTGATGGGTTTTTAATTGCGGTCAGCTTTATTTCAAGTATTAAACTAGGGATAGTTACGACGATGGCGGTCGTGCTCCATGAGATACCCCAGGAAATAGGCGACTTTGCCACTTTGATATACGGCGGATTTAAAAAGACAAAAGCCTTTACGTTAAACTTCATCTGCGCCTTGACGGCGGTGATTGGTGCCATAGGCGGATATTTTCTTGCCGGCTACATTAAAGATATCTCCGCTTTTGTCCTTCCTTTGACCGCCGGGGGGTTCATCTATATAGCTGCTTCTGATCTTATTCCGGAATTACACCGCCAGCCCAGCCAGCTCAGGGCAAACCTATCTCTTCTTGCTTTCATCTTTGGCATAATCTTGATGTGGTGGCTAAAGGCATTAAAGGTCGGTTAAGATTTGCCTTTTTCAATACTCAGCCCTTTGTTACAAACTCCGACTAACTCCTACCGTCTTTAACTATAATAAAATAAACGGGTTAACTTAAATAAAGGCTTGCACTTATTTTGATTATATGTTAAAATTACAAAATAATGAGTTTTCTTAATTATTTTAAGATCTTTTCTGCGATTTTCGCCCTGGAATTAATCTTCGGTTGCGCCTCAATTCAGGAGCCATTTAAGAGGGTGTGGGGCTCTTCTACGCAGGTTCTGGAAGAGGCACGAAAAGAGGGTATAAACCGGGAATTTAATTACTCTTATCCGGATTGTTTTGATAAAACCCTTCAAATTCTTAATGATGAAAGGTTAGAGGTCTTTATTAAGGATAAAGCCCATCATAAAATTGTGGTCATGCATGTAAAAGGCTCGATAGATACGTCGGAAGTGGGAATTTTCTTTACCGAGGTTAGTAAGGATAAGACAAAGATAGAAATAAGTTCCTTAAGCCCCAATGCTTTAGAGACGGTGGCCGGTTATCTATTCACTGCTTTGGAAGAATCTCCGCGGGCAACTGAATCTCAGCCAGAGGCAGCACCGAATAAATAGATTCAAGAGGGCGTCACTAAAGTTCCGTCCTTGATTACATAGATTATCCCGCACCAAAATAAAAAAAATCCAGCGGGATCCCGCAAGGCGGGAAAAATTACCTGCCCGCCGGCAGGCAGGTGTGTAATCAGGTATAATTCGTAATTATGCCTGAAGATTATACCAGGAGGCAAGAAATGCCTAGGATTATTCTTATTTTATTCTGTATTCTGGCGCTCAATGCCTGTGCGACTTTAACAGAGCCTGGCCGTATCTATCATGGTGCTGTTTGTGATATAAGGGATAAAAATCTTAATCCTGCCTTTATGGAATTAAGATTTTTGATTAGGGATTACCCCAAGACGCCTTATGCTAAAGACGCCAGATTTGCAATAGCCGAATATTTTTTTATCAAAAATGATTATTATGATGCATTAAGGGAATTTGCCGCCATTCAGGAAGATTTTCCTAACAGTCCCCATGCCCTATTTGCCAAGGCAGTAGCCTATAAAATAATTTCCCAACACGGTCGGAAGGATATAAAAGAACTATCCTCTAAAATTAAAAAAGAGTTTTTTGATAAACCCGTTGTCTTGGTATTTTCAGAATATAAAACCAAGAGTCTTAAAACATTATGGGGCAGTTGTTACGCCATAAAAGATTATGTTGATAGAGTGGAAATCTTGAAGGATAATGAAATCTTCCTTAAGATTACGCCATAAACTACTTTTTATATCATTCGTCTTTTTCATACTGGTCTTTTTTAGCGGCCAGAGTGTCATCTCATCCGGGGTTTCTCAATCCTTACAGGCATTTCTGCTTAGGATAAACCGAAACACCAACCTAAAGATTTCCTGCCGAGATATATCCTTCAAATTCTTAAGTGGTCTTCGCCTCAATGAACTTGCAATAGGTTTTGACAAGGGCATTCCAGTTTTTAAGGCAAAACAGATTATAGTCAAGCCTTTCATCCTGCCGCTTTTTTTTAAAAAGTTCGTCATTAAAGATATCCGCCTTGATAGAGCAGGATTGGTTATTACAGGAGATAATACCCAGGGCGGTTACTTTATGGATATTATTAAACTTATCGCTAAAGAACTATCTAGAGAAAGATTTCAAGACATGCAAGTGTCGATATTCGGGTTAGATATTTTCATTAATAATAGCCAGATAGTTTTTCTAAACAGAGAAATTGATAAATCTTGGCCGATGTTTGTTACGGCAAAGGTTTCTTTGACCAAAACAGGTTCTTTTAGATCCGATGGCGAAATTTTCGTTAAATATAAATTTTCCAGGTCTAACATCATCACTAATTTTTTTCCAAAAAATGAACTTATCCAGAACTTCGGATTTAATTTAGAAGGCCGTCTAAGAGAAGAAGATGTCTATATAAATAATATTATCCTGGCAGTAGGATATGAGCGAATATTTGGTAAAGGCTTAATAAAGAATTATCAAACCAAAGAACCAGTCATAAATTTCGGCATAACCTCCAGCAATTTTACCTTGGAGGCCGTAAGTTCTATAAAAGGCGAGTATAACTTTGGCGGACCTTTGGCTTTTTCGGGAAGGCTTGTGGGCAGGCCCCCAAAAGATTTACAATTTAATCTGAAGACGACATTGTTCGGATGCAGACTGGTCAATTATAGCCAAGAATTGGATATAAAAAATATTGTAGGTAGACTCGATCTTTCAAACGACAGCCTTGATGCCCCGGATACATTTTTAATTATTAATAATTGTCCCCTAAAAATTAATTTAAGTGTTCACAATTTCCAGAATCCCGATTTTTTTATAAAGGCCGTTTCTAAACATAGATTTTATGCCCAAAATAATTTTTCCGGATTTGAGGCTTTGCTTAAAGGATCTCGCCCAGACAAAGGCGCTAATTTCCAGGGCGAGCTTAAATTGAAGACCACTCTTTTAGATGAAGGAGGCGCTCCGTTTGAAGACCTGCTTTTAAATTTAAATGGCATTAATTTATCGGTATTCGAAGGCCCCGCATCTAGCATAAAGCCATTTGAAGTTTTTAGCCAGAAATTTCAAGCTGCGCAGTTTTTATTTAATACAATACCCAGAAGAGAAGGCCCATTAAGCCCTCGGAAATTGGAATTCTTGGATTTGGGAGGCAGCCTGTCGTTCAAAGATAAGCAATTGATTTTAGAGAACTTAAGCCTAAAGGGTTATGAAGGGCGGATATTTTTTGATTTAGCATTCAGGTTAAACGCGAACTCCCCGGTATTCGTTATTAAATTGAAAACCGAAGATCTAAATATTGTGAAATTAGCCCAAGATCTATCGGTGCCAGAAAATCTCTCGGGCAGGCTTTATGTCAACCTGACTTTAGATAACAGCAGTCATGAATATTTTCAAGGGGCAATTGATTTAAGAGAAGGCAAAATATCCGGCGTTCTTATGATTGATGCGCTTTCGGACTTTATGAGACTTAGGAGATTGAAAAACCTGGAGTTTAATAATCTGCATACGGATTTAAAATTCAATAAAGACGGCCCCAATTATTATAATTTTAAGTTAACGCATCCCGATATTAATATGGAGTCGCACGTTATTGTGGATAAAGATAATAATCTGAAAGGAAATTTGTTGGTAAGTATATCCGATGGTATGTTAAAAGAGTCTGGCCAGTTTAGGCGACTCTTGGCGATGTTAAATAACCAGGCCCCTTTTATTGATTTCGCCTTTCAGATAGGAGGACTAACCGGTGCCCCGCGATTTTCCTTATTAAGAAATGAGTTTAAACAGGGCTTACAGCGGATATTATCTAAGGGCAGGCAGAATGTTTTGGAGGATAATATAAATAATATGGTTGATGAGCTTTTTCAACAAGGGAAGAAGTAATATGAGATTTTACAATAAAAAGAAAGGGTTTGCTCAGCCCCCCATAAGGCCCCGTGCTTTAGCGCGGAAAGCGGGGTTTACTTTGGTTGAAATTGTGGTCGTGATTGCCATTTTGTCTACTCTATCTACCTTGGCG
Organism: Candidatus Omnitrophota bacterium; assembly: GCA_043808095.1. GTDB lineage: Bacteria > Omnitrophota > Gorgyraeia > JAZDFF01 > JAZDFF01 > JAZDFF01. The sequence goes on along the minus strand of JAZDFF010000011.1, from coordinate 6,169 downwards.
ATTACCAGTCTTTTGCGCACCAGGCTGGACGCCAACGAGGCCCTGGCGATTTCTTCTTTAAGGACGATAAGCACTGCCTGCGAGGGTTATAGGGCCGTGTCATCACCTATGGGCTATTCTCCAGACTTAGCCACCCTGGGTAATATAGTGCCGCCATATCTAAATAGACCTTTGGCTACGGCAATTGCTCCTCCCGGGACAAGGGGTTATTATTATACTTATGTCTTGGTAAGTGGTGATTATTATACCTGTACTGCCACGCCTGTTGACCCGGGGGTAACCGGCAAAAGAGTATTTTTTATTGATGCCTCAGGAGTAATTAAGCTTGATGATGTTAACGGTCAACCCGTAAATGTATACTAAAGGGGGAGAACCTGCTTATCCCCCCTTCGCAGAAGATCACGTGTATGCACGTGCCTGCCTGCCGGCAGGCAGGGATGAATGCGAAGAAAAAACTGCTTCGGGGGATGTTACTAAATGGGCAAGTTGCCTATGGGGTAGGGGGATAACCCCGAGGAGTATGTCGAAATTATCGAAGAAAATTTCGACATATCTTACGAGTCGGGGTAAATTTAGGTACCACGGGCTTGCCCGTGGGGCATTCATTAATTATGTTGTTTTCTTAGAAATGCGCGAATGTGTTGACAGTTAGGAATTATTAGGATATGCTATGATTAAATAGCACGGATATTTCCAAAGATATCTGCGATCATCTTGCATCTTTTTCCGCCACAATACGTTGGCGGACCCGCCTCGCCACAATACGTTGGCGAGCCGCCTAAGAGTTATGGCGGCAATTTTTGTGGCGGGCATCTGTGCCTATCTGTGTTAAAAATATTAATTATTTGACTATATGGAAGAGTGGCTTACAGTTGTTGATGTAGCAAGGTATCTGAAGATAAGCAAAGATACAATATATAAGTTTGCGCAAAAAGGAACAATTCCTGCTTCTAAGATAGGCAGGCAGTGGCGTTTCAATAGGACTGATATTGATAGCTGGATAAAAAAAGGGCAGAGCGGTTTCAAAAGGCCAGTAGGGATATACTAGATAACATTAATAAACAGCCCTTCACGAAATTCACATGAGGGCTGTTGATTACAGTGATTCTAAAATAGATTACAGCGATTTATCGACGAGCATTAATCTCTGTAATCTGCCTTTTAATCTCTGTAATCAAGGGCGAAACGTTTTTTGTGAATCCCTATTAATAAAAAAGGGAGAGATATTTGGCGTACCGGCAAAAGCAGTCTTTAGGTGGTGGTTTAGTCGAGCAGGGCCTTATTGAGCCTGAGCAATTAAAGAAGGCCGAGGCTGAAGCCGCCCAAACTAAACAGCCCTTAAGAAAGATTTTAGTAAAATTGGGTATGGTCAGCGAAGAAGATATGGTAATGTTTTTAAGCAATCAATTAGGTATACCCAGTATGGACTTGAGCACCTACCTGATTGACCCCAAGATCATTGAGATCGTCCCCGAAGAATTAGCCAGGAAATATGATTTAATCCCTTTGTTTAAAATTGGAAACAACCTCACCTGTGCCATGGCTGATCCCTTAAATATTGTGGCCCAGGATGAGATTAGATTAAAGACCGGTTTTATGCTTGATCCGGTAGTGGCAACTGAAAAAGATATTAAAAAGGCAATCGAAGAACATTATGCTGCCAAGGGAAATATGGATGATGTAATCAAGGGCCTTGAAGAGCGCAGGCATGCAGTAAAAGAAGGCGTGCAGCTTGATTTAAAAGAATTAAAATCGATCTCCCAGGAGCCGCCGATCATAAGGCTGGTTAATCTGATGATTATGCAGGCGATAAAAACCAATGCCTCGGATATTCATATTGAACCCCTGGAAGATGGCATAGTTATTCGTTATCGTATCGACGGCGTGCTGCATGAGGTCAATAAACCGCCTAAATATCTGCAGTCGGCGATCATTTCTAGAATCAAGATCCTGGCAAATTTAGATATCGCAGAACACAGGATTCCCCAAGACGGCCGATTTAATATAAAGATGGAAAACCGTGATGTGGATATCAGGACCTCCTGCGTACCGACAATATACGGCGAAAATGTGGTCTTGAGATTATTAGACCCAGAGAGCGTAATCCTGGGCCTTGAAAAACTGGGGTTTTTACCTGATATCCTGAATAGATACCAGGGACTAATCCATCGGCCCTACGGTATAATTCTAGTAACCGGCCCTACGGGAAGCGGGAAGACTACCACCCTTTACGCCTCTCTAAGTATCATAAATTCACAAGAGAAAAATATCATTACTATCGAAGACCCGGTAGAATATCATTTAGGCGGCATACGCCAGATCCAGATAAATCCTAAGGTAGAGCTGACATTCGCCAATGGACTGCGTTCAATTTTGCGGCAAGACCCGGACATTATTATGGTCGGTGAAATCAGGGATTTAGAGACTGCCGATATCGCAATACATGCCGCCTTAACCGGACATCTCGTATTTTCTACCCTGCACACCAATGATGCGCCGGGCGCAATCGCCAGGCTTATTGATATGGGGGTTGAGCCGTTTCTGATTTCCTCTTCGGTTATCGGGATACTTGCTCAGAGGCTGGTAAGGATAATATGCCCTGACTGTAAAGAAACTTTTGAACCGGATAATGCGGTTTTAGAAAAACTTGGAATAGAAAAACATGATTCAAAGATTATGTTTTCCCGCGGCAAGGGCTGCGATAAATGCATGCATACCGGCTATAGGGGAAGGCTGGGCATCTTTGAGTTAATGATACCCAATGATAAGATCAGGAGCCTGAGCGTCAATAAAAGCCCTTCGGGTGAGTTAAAACAAGCGGCGATCGAGGCCGGCATGATTACCTTAAAAAAAGACGGTATAGAAAAAGTGCTTTCAGGTATCACTACTGCCGAGGAAGTTTTGCGGGTAACGCAGGAAGGGTGAGTTGATAGATATTAGATGCTAGATACCAGATACCAGATAAAAAAATACGAGCTTCAAAAGACGAGCATCGATACGAGCATCCATACCCAAAAACCGAGCTTCAAAACCAAATGATTGTTAACATTACTTTTGAATAGTACAGGTTATAAAGTAAAATAAAAATATGCCATCGTATATTTACCGGGCAAAGAGTGAGTTGGGAAAGCCGATTAAGGGGATTCTGGAAGGCCAGACCAAGCAAGAGGTGGTCACAAAACTCCAGAATATGGGCTATATTGTTACCCAGATTGGCGAAACTTCCCCTGGAATTGATCTTGAAGATATCGGAGAACGTTTTCGTTTTATTACCGCTGAAGATATCATCATGTTTAACATACAACTGGCTAATATGATAAATGCCGGCCTTACCTTATTAGCCAGTCTTAAGATCCTGGAAAATCAGGTAGAGAATAGAAAACTAAAAGATATTGTCGGCGATGTCAGCCGCAGTATTGAGGCAGGCAGTTTATTTTCCGAGGCGCTCTCCAGGCATCCCAGGGTATTCTCCAAATTATTCGTGAGTATGGTAAGGGCCGGGGAGGCCTCGGGAAACCTTGCGCTTGTCTTAGACAGATTTGCCCAATTTAGCGAAGAGCAGCAGGAGTTAAGGCAGAAGATAAAAGGCGCGCTTTTTTATCCGGCGATATTATTTAGCTTTGGGGTATTAGTTATAATTTTTATCGTGACCTATGTAATGCCGAATTTTGTAGTCATCTTTCAAAAAGCAGGGGTTAAATTGCCTTTGCCGACCCAGATTCTTTATGCCCTGGGCATAGGCATAAAACGATTCTGGTATTTGGCTATTTTGGGCATAGGTTTAATAATCGTAGGATTTAAGGCATACTTAAAAAATGAATCGAATCGCCTGAGATTTGACCAGTTTAAACTCAATCTTTATCTCTTTGGGCCTTTGTTACGCAAGGCCTCTATATCGAGATTCTGCCGTACACTGGCAACACTAGTGGCAAGCGCAGTTCCGATATTGGAGTCATTAGATATTGCAAAGGAGGTGATGAATAACGAGGTAATCAGTCAGGTAGTGGCAAAGACCAGGAAGGCAGTCGAGGAGGGCGAGAGCATCTCGGGGAGTTTAAAAATCAGCGAAGAATTCCCGCAGGACTCCGTGCAGATGATTGCGGTAGCGGAGCAGACCGGGGATTTACCGACGATGCTTAATAAAATCGCTGATTTTTACGACAGGGCGCTAACTTATCAGATTAAGAAACTGACTGCAGTTATTGAGCCGCTGTTTCTGGTGATTATGGGGGCATTGGTTGCTTTTATTATGGCCTCGATGATGCTTCCGATTTTCGACATGGTGAAGGTGTTGAGAAGATAGGTTACTAATACCTACCTTATGGCAGACAGGGTTACTAACAATTCAGAAAGTAAATGTTAGTTACTAACAGTTACAAAAATCGTAACCTTTAGTAACAGCGAAGCGTAGTAACTTTTGGTAACCAGTGAGTCTAAAAACTTTAGTTTAGTAACATTTTATTTCTAAGGAGGATTAAATGTTTAAGAGAGGTTTTACGTTGATCGAGTTACTCATAGTAATAGCGGTAATTTCAATTCTTATCGGTATTGCCGTGCCGCGTTTCTTGGGTATGCGCGATGAAGGATACACCGGTAAGGCAGCTGCTGAGGTTCATGCCCTTCAGGCAGCGGTTGAGGCGTATAAGATTCATATAGATGCATTCCCTCCTGCGCCTGCATCTCTAGGCGGTGCATGGCAAAGTGCATTGGTAGCTATGAGGCCTCAGATTATTGAGAAAGTCCTTGATGACCCTTTTGATACTGATACAGATAATGAATACCGCTTTAAAACCAACGGAGATTATTATGTTATCTGGTCAGAAGGCGCAGACGAAGAGGATGATATATCTGATGTTTGTGATGATGGAAAATTAAAAGTCGCCGCTGATAAAAATGTTAAAGAAGACATATTTGTTACTAATGGTTCAGGTGAGACAATTGTTGCTTGCCCATAATAGAAAATCTGGTTTTAGTCTTCTTGAAATTTTAATTGCTCTCCTTTTATTTGCCGTGGGTTTTGCGGCGATAGCCCAGGTTTTTGCCAGAAGCCTTTTTGCCTCATCCGATGTTGAAAAGGTTTCCCTGGCAGTAGCCTTTGCCCAGGAGAGGATGGAGCAACTGCGCAACCTCGGTTATGACAATATATTCGATGAGTCTGAGCCCACCCCGGTTACAGATTTTCCTATATTCAGCCGACAGGTGATTGTAACTGAGCAACAGACTCAAGCCGGATGTCCCACATGCCGATTTAAAGAGGTAGAGGTAAGGTTATATTATCCTTCAAAGCCGGCAGATAATATTATATCGTTATTTACTTATGTATCGGATATTTAGTATTTAGATGCAAGATACTAGATGCTAGAAAAGATATATGAGTATCGAGCATCTACAACGAGAGACGAATGACGAGCTTCAAGAGATTTAGAACGTCTTTGAATTTAAAAAGCGGTATTACGCTTGTCGAACTTCTGATTGTAATGGGAGTCACGAGTGTTTTTCTCGTCGGAGTAACTTATATCTTCTTGACCATCTGGCAGGCCTGGGGTTATCAGGTGGATAGGGAAGAATCCGGACAGGAGGCCTTTTTAGCCTCCGAGAAAATGACTAAAGAGTTAAGGGGATTGCTTAATGTAACTTCTGCTGATTCCCTGTTTATTGAATTTTATTGTGACCTGAATGATAACGGCATCCCAGAGGCTGATGAATTAATCACCTATAGTTGGTCAGGCGTTTCCGGAGCGAGCCTGATTAAAAGCTGGGGGAAAAACACCTCGATTTTAGCCCATAATGTAGAGAGTTTTAACTTCGCCTATTTCAATGTCAATAATTTAGGATTAATTACTCCGGTAGGCACTCCTAGTACAATCCGGCGCATAAGCTTTAATTTGAAGACAAAGATTAAAGATGAAACCATAAGTTTAAGGACAGAGGCCCGGCCGCGCAACCTCTAATCATGCAAGTTAATAGCACACGGATATAATGACTAATGACAAAATTCTAATGCCGAATAAATGTCTAATGTTTTAATGTTGTAATGCTCCCCGTTAGTCAAGCTAAATTTTAGTAGTAAGCAATATTTGCTCTTTTTCAAATTGACAGGGTGTCCGGTAATTCAGGGATGAGTGGGGATAATCGTTGTTGTAATCTTCAACCCACTTCTTGAATGCCT
>JAZDFF010000010.1:0-2332 GCA_043808095.1 Candidatus Omnitrophota bacterium | reverse complement strand
GTGGCAAAAAAATTCAATATACCCATACATGTGCGTTCAAGTTTTAATCATCAGATCGGAACAATGATTAGTAAGGAGGTTAAGAGGATGGAAGATGTGGTTGTCAGCGGTATAACTGTGAATAAAAACGAGGCAAAGATTACCATTTGCAATGTTCCTGACCGGCCAGGTGCAGCAGCGAAAATCTTTAAAGAGCTGGCCAGTTTTGGAGTCAATGTAGATATGATTGTGCAAAACGTCAGCCATACGCGTCAAACTGATATATCTTTTACTGTAAATAAAACAGATGTCTACAAGACTTTGAAACTCACTAAAAAAGTTGCCCAGCGTATTCGCTCAGGAGAGGTTTTAAAAGATGAGGATATAGCCCGGGTTTCCATAGTAGGGGTGGGCATGAAATCCCATCCCGGCGTAGCTGCAACCATGTTTGATGCCTTGGCTGATAATAAGATTAATATAGAAATGATTTCTACTTCTGAAATAAGCATTTCGTGTATTATAAAAAAGAAATTTTCCGAAACTGCCGTGAAGGCACTCCATGAGAAGTTTGGATTAAACAAATAGGAGAAGATTTATGTCCAGAGTAAAATTATACGATACCACTTTACGCGACGGTGCGCAGGGCGAAGGTATATCTTACTCAGTTATGGATAAAGTTAGGATCGCCCAGGAATTAGATAGTTTAGGTATACACTATATCGAAGGTGGCTGGCCGGGCTCTAACCCTAAAGATATGGAATTTTATTTAAGGATGAGCAAGAAGCGCCTTAAGAATAGCCAACTCGTTGCTTTTGGGTCGACCCGCAAAGCCCATACTAAAGTAGAACAGGATCAAAATCTGAAGGCTGTTTTAAAATCTCAGGTTAAAGTCATAACTATCTTTGGGAAAACCTGGGATTTACATGTGAGGGAAGTTCTAAAGACTACCCGGGATGAAAATCTTGGGATGATTAAAGACACTATAACTTTTTTAGTGTCAAAAGGATTAGTTGTATTTTATGATGCCGAACATTTCTTTGATGCCTATAATGCAAATAAGGAATATAGTTTAAGATGTTTACTTGCAGCGCAAGACGCAGGCGCAGATGCGGTTGTCCTATGTGATACAAATGGCGGCACGCTTACTTCCGAGGTCACAAGGATTATTAAAGAAATACGACCCAAAATAAAAGTAAAATTAGGCATACATTGCCATAATGACGCAGGCCTGGCAGTAGCTAATTCTGTTGCTGCGGTTGAAGCCGGAGCAGATATAGTCCAGGGGACCATAAACGGTTACGGTGAACGCTGCGGCAATGCGGATTTAATCCCGATTATCGCTAATCTTAAAATAAAATTAGGCATTGACTGCATATCAGGCGGGAAATTAAAAGAATTAACCCATGTATCGCATTTTGTGAGTGAAATAAGTAATATGCGTTTGAGAAACGATCAGCCTTATGTCGGAGAATCTGCCTTTGCGCATAAAGGCGGAGTGCATATTAACGCAGTAATGAAGAATCCTCAAACATATGAGCATATCGAGCCGAGTTTAGTGGGTAATCATCGCCGGATTCTTCTTTCTGAATTAGGTGGTAAGACGGGCATAATGCTGCGGGCAAAAGCCATGGAGTTAGATTTAAGCAAAGAGGACCCTAAGACAAAAAGGATTTTAAAACTCATACAGAATTTAGAGCATCGGGGTTATCATTTTGAGGCAGCGGAAGCGTCTTTTGAGTTGTTGATGAAGCGGGCGCTTAAGAAGTATACTAAATTCTTTGAGTTGGAGGGCTTTCGCGTAGTAATAGAGAAACGCTCTGACAAAAAAATTACCTCAGAAGCGATTATTAAACTAAAGGTGAAAGGCATAAAAGAGCACACTGCTGCCGATGGCGACGGCCCGATTAATGCCTTGGATAATGCGCTACGCAAGGCCTTAAAGGATTTTTATCCCGCACTTTCCAATATGCACCTCTCAGATTTTAAAGTAAGAGTATTGGATGAGAAAGCAGGGACAGCTGCCAGGGTAAGGGTGCTTATTCAATCTCAGGATGAAAAGGATGCCTGGAGCACAATTGGTGTTTCAGAGAATATCATTGAGGCCTCCTGGCAGGCGCTGGTGGATTCGGTGGAATATAAACTTATAAAGGATAACGCAAGTTAATTGGCCATACATGAATGGAATTCCAAGTCGCTATAACCCTAAAGAGACCGAAGATAAATGGTATGAATTCTGGGAAGAAAATAATCTTTTTGCGGCAAAACCTAATCCCGCCAAAAAACCTTTCTGTATAGTTATTCCTCCTCCTAATGTCACAGGTATCCTACACATGGGCCATGCCCTAAACAATAC
>JAZDFF010000009.1:0-7066 GCA_043808095.1 Candidatus Omnitrophota bacterium | reverse complement strand
AGGCATTCAAGAAGTGGGTTGAAGATTACAACAACGATTATCCCCACTCATCCCTGAATTACCGGACACCCTGTCAATTTGAAAAAGAGCAAATATTGCTTACTACTAAAATTTAGCTTGACTAACGGGGAGCATTACATAGAAATTTATTAGACATTAGTCATTAGAAATTAGTAATTATTGTTAGCGTATTTAAAATTCATAGATTATAGCCCAGCTGCGTCTAATACGAGCGGAACTTTCTTATCCCAGCCTATCGGCATAATGTGGATGCCCTGGCACATAGGCCTTAATTCTTTTATGAGCCGGGCCGCAATTTCAACGGAAGTTTTTGATTTATCTTTAGTCTCCTGCATCTCTTTTATAAAATTATCCGGCACAAATACTCCGGCGACATTCTCATTCATATATCTGGCCATACCTGCTGATTTTAATAAGACGATCCCTGCGAGTATCGGGACTTTAAGGTCTTTGGTCTTATTTATAAAATTCTCAAAGACCTTTATATCATAAACTGCCTGGGTCTGAAAAAATTCTGCGCCGGCTGCGATTTTCTGCTCCATCTTGATAATTTGAGGCTCTAACGGATCAGAGCCGGGATTGACTACCGCACCCTTACAAAATTTTGGGGGCGCGCCCTCTAATTTATTTCCCACCATATCCAGGCCCTGTTCTAATTTTCTGATTACCTCAAGTAACTGTACAGAATCTAAATCAAAGACTGCCTTGGCCTGGGGATGGTCGCCTAAAGACGGATGGTCGCCGGTAAGGGCAAGGATATTTTCGATACCTAAGGCTGCGGCTGACAAAATATCCGATTGCAGCGCCAGCCTGTTTCTGTCCCGGCAGGTAATCTGGAATATCGGCTCAAGGCCTTTTTCTTTTAACAGGCGGCAGACTGCCAATGAACCCAGGCGCATCACCGAACTCTGCAGGTCGGTGACATTAATGGCATCAACGCGGCCGCGGATGAGTTCTGCGTCTTCTAAAAGGGCTTTGGTCTCGATGCCTTTGGGGGGACCGATTTCGGAAGTGACTAAAAACTTTCCAGAATATAATTTCTCTTTAAAATTCATTAATATCTGTAAATCTACAATTTTTTAAACTCGTTATCCAATTTTAAATTTTTAACCCATTTGAGAATATAATCTAAATTAATTTTTTTGCGATTTAAACTAATTATGCTCTCGCAATCCTTTAGTTGTCTTTCTGAACTGCCTGCAGATTTACTCCACATAAGCTTTGAGATAACAAGGTCCTCCGGGCTTATCACAAATATTTCCTTATCTTGAAATTTAATTTTAATCCTATTTTTGAATTTTTCTACTTCGTAGGCGTTTTTTTCGTTTAAAGGAATTATATCAACTTTAAAGCCGGTTTTATGTAGTATCACATTAAACATTTCTTTACTAAAAATTGCTCTTTTTGCTTCTTCAATATCTACATACGCCTCTTTTTCAATACTTCTTAAGAAATGGGGTATTTGTTTTGGTTGAATCTGAATGAGAATATCAATGTCCATCGTGGTCCTGATATAACCCCAAAACCCAACTGCGGAGCCGCCAGTAATCATATAAGGAATGTCTGCTCCTTCTAATTTATGACAAATCCAGTCTAAAGTTTGGAGGAATAAATTTTTATCCATCTTTTCTTCAGGCATTTCTCTAACTCTTTTTTATTTAAACTGGGATTATTATATTTTATCCCTGCTTTCATTGCTTCAATTTGGCCACTAATCAATTGAGTCATTAAGATAAACCTTTCTTGAGGTGTTTTTTTCTTCAGTAAAGTTATCTGTTTTAATTCTGAATTGGATAAATACATTTTTATTAAATCTCGTTTGGCACAGCGATTTCAGAGGTTAATAAAAACTTAACTGATTGTATTTTTTCTTTAAATGTCATTTGAGAAAATGATTACAGTAATTTCTAAAAAAGATTACACAGAGTGTATACTTTAACGCGAATTCACGCTAATCTAACGCTAATATACGCGAATATAAATTAAGTTATGCGTCCCGGAATTAAGAATGAATCTGTCATTTTCGAGCGAATGGAGATTTTAGCCAAAGCAGCTTGAGCATTTTCGGGAATCCGAACGCGAAAGCATTCGGATGGCGAGGATGTTTGAGCTCGTCCTGGGGCGGAAGTCCCGACGAGCGAGTTCCGCAGCCACCGAAAATGCGAAAGACCTTTGGCGTGTCCCAAAGGGGCAAAATCGACCCTGAGCGAGAAAATCGACAGGTTCATTCATACTCTTTTCCTACGAATACAAACTTTGCCAGGACCCATTTTATTGTCCCTGCGCCTGCAATTTCGCTGCGCGAACGACGTTACGCATCAACATAGTTACGGTCAGCGGCCCTACCCCCCCGGGAACTGGCGTAATAAAACTGGCAAGTTTTTCTGCCTCCTCAAACTCCACATCTCCGACAATCTTACCCTCAACCCGGTTTATGCCAACGTCAATCACAACTGCGCCAACTTTCACCCAGGCGCCTTTAATGAGTCCGGCTTTGCCGACGGCAACAATCAAAACCTCGGCTCGCTTTACATGCTCTTCTAATTTTCCCGCCTTAGATGTCCCGATATGGCACACGGTCACGGTAGCAAATTTATCAAGTAAAAGTAAACTTAAGGGCTTTCCTACTATCTCGCTATGGCCTACCACCACCACTTCTTTGCCATATAAATCAATGCCAGTTGAATTTAATAATTCCATTACTGCCGCAGACGTGCAAGGCAGGATTTGTGCCTTTGCGAAAATAATCTTGCCGATATTCTCTGGATGCATGCCTTCAACGTCTTTCACCGGGCTAATAAACTGGCTTATCTTTTTATAATCTATTTGGGACGGAAGCGGCATCTGGACGATAATTCCGTGGATAGACATATCCGCGTTTAATTTCTGGATAAATTTTATCAAGTCTGCCTCAGTTGTGTCTTCGGCCAAATTATGCAATTGATAATCTATGCCCAGGCCATCTGCGGTTTTTTTCTGGCTATTTACATAGGCGGCTGCCCCGGCATTTTCGCCGACCTGGATACTGGCTAAAACCGGCTTAACAGAAAGCGCACTTATGTCTTTTTTTATCTGTTCCTTGATTCTCTCGGCAAGCGGCTTACCTTCTAATAATTTCGCGCACATTTTTTATGACCTCTTCTTTAACCCGTTCTATCTTTTTCGAGCGGGTATTTAACTCTTTAATTATATTTTCCTTTTCTAAAATTGCAAATGGATTTTTTAAATTTATTTCTACGTTTAACCGGGCTGCATTAAATGCCGCCGCAAGTAGATCCACGGCACAGCCAACGTCACTGATTAAATTGGGGTTGGCCATCTTTACCAGGTCCGGACACAGGTTTACAGCCTCACTAGCAAGGCGACAGACCTCTAAAGGAACCTCTAAAGATTTTTTATTGTCCCTATTTTTAAAGGCCTCTACATCTTCATCTACTAATTCTAATAACCTTTTCCCTGAAGAGCCGACATAGTCCAATATCTCTTTGATTGCCCCTTCGACATCCTTGAATTTTTCTTTCCCGATGGTAAATTGACAAACCATGCTCATCAGGCCTACGCCTAAAGCACCGCTTAGCGCTGCAGCAGAGCCGCCTCCCGGCGCAGGTAATTTTGCCGATAAGTCGTCAAGGTATTGTTTTAAAGAAGAGTTTTTATACATTCATCCGCTCCTTAGGCTAAAACAGGCCTACAATTTTTCCCTCATTATCAATATCTATTTTTTCACCGGCCGGGCTTTTCGGCAGGCCCGGCATGGTGCGCATCTCGCCGCATAGGGGATACAAGAATCCTGCGCCTACTGCCGCGCGGATATCGCGAATCGGTATGATGTAATCGCGGGGCGCGCCCTTAAGTTTGGGGTCATGCGATAAAGACAAGTGAGTCTTGGCCATACAAATAGGAAAATTTGCGTATCCCATGTCATTGTAGAGTTTTATTTTTTCTTCGGCGGTATTTGAATATTCTACGTCTTTGGCGCAGTAAATCTTCGTAGCAATGGTCTTAATCTTATCTTTTATCGGCGCATCCAGAGGATAAAGAAAATTAAAATTATTGGGCTTACTGGCGGCTTTTATTACCGCCTCTGCCAATTTAGACCCGCCTTTGCCGCCTTTTGCCCAGACTTCGCTGACATACGCTGATTCTGCCCCGGCATTTTTCGCCTGTAGTTCTATTGTCCCGATTTCACTATCTTTGTCCGTATTGAATCTATTTATCGCCACAATCACCGGGACGCCAAATAAAAGCATGTTCTTAATCTGCTGACTGAGATTGCAACAGCCTTCCTCGACAGAACAGACATCCTCTTTTAAAAGCCCGGGGTCTAAGGGTCTACCCGCAACCACCTGGAATTTTCCCGAATGCATCTTAAGGGCGCGCACCGAGCAGACTATCACTACGCAATCCGGCCTTAAACCGCTCACCCGGCATTTAATATCCATAAATTTTTCCGCCCCGCAGTCACAACCGAAACCTGCCTCAGTAACCACAAAATCAGAAAGCCTCAGGGCAATCATATCCGCTAAAATCGAGCTGTTGCCGTGTGCGATATTAGCAAACGGACCGGCATGTACAAAACAAGGAGTATTTTCTAAAGTCTGGATGAGGTTAGGTTTAATGGCATCCTTAAGGAGCGCGGCCATACTTCCGGCTACTTTTAGATCTTCGGTGGTCACGGGCCTGCCTTCATAGGTATAGGCCAAGACAATCTTGCCCAGGCGATTTCTTAAATCCGAAAGGCTCTTTGATAAAGCAAGGATGGCCATAATCTCTGAGGCAACCGTAATATCAAAACCAGAATCCCGGGGGATACCGTCTTCCTTTGCGCCCAGGCCGATCTTAATGTTTCTTAGGGACCTGTCTGAGACATCTATTACCCGTCGCCAGCTAATCGTATCCGGATTAATGTTTATCTTTTTATGAAAAATGGCACTATCCAAAAACGCCGCAGCCAGATTATGCGCCAGGCCGACGGCATGCACATCTCCGGTAAAATGCAGGTTAAAATCTTCCATGGGAATCACCTGGGAATATCCTCCTCCGGCAGCCCCTCCTTTTATGCCAAAGACCGGCCCCAATGACGGCTGGCGGATACAGGTAATAGTCTTTTTACCTAATCTGTTTAAGGCCATAGACAGGCCAATGGTATTAACGGTCTTTCCTTCGCCAAGAGGTGTAGGGGTAATTGCAGTAACCAGGATATATTTACCTAAAGGTCGATTTAAAATTCTATCTAATACGGATAAAGAGACCTTGGCCTTATAATTTCCATATAATTCAATCTCATTATTCCTAAGGCCGATACTCTTGGCAATGGAGAGAATCGGTTTTATCTTGGCATGTTGCGCTATTTCAATATCTGAAAGCATAATTAAGACTCCTTTTTAATACAGGTAACAGCTATCTAAACTAAAGGCATTCTTGATTAATTCAATTTTATTAAAAGAGCCCTCTAATAATATTGATGCAACATCAAAGCGGGCAGGTTTATTCAATAAATTATGCGTCTTTAAATACGAAAGGGCGCTTTTTGAGAGTTTATGCTGTTTGGTCCTGGTTATGGATTCAAAACCCGAGCCTTTTTCTAAAGATGTGCGCGTTTTCACCTCGATAAAGCAGATAGTATCTTTATCAGAGGCGATAATGTCTAATTCGCCTAATTTTGACTTAAAATTTCTCTGGATTATCTTATAACCCTGTTTCTTTAAAAACTCTACGGCAATATCTTCACCGGTTTTACCGATAAAAAGACGTTTTTGGGTCATTCGCGAAATGGGCTAAAACTCATTCGGTGAATGGGTGCCGGCCCGAATTTATTTATCGCCTTAAGATGGCTTCTTGTGGCATAACCCTTATGGAGATTAAATTTATATCTGGGGTATACCTTATGATAAATACACATAATCCTGTCCCGGATAACTTTGGCCACTATTGAAGCCGAGGCAATAGAAAGACTCTTAGTATCGCCTTTTATTATATTTTTCAAACTACACGGGGCTTTTACTGAAACATTCCCGTCGATGAGTGCGCAATCAGGCCTTAATTTTAAATCCCTTAAAGCCATCTCCATGGCAATACGGTTTGCTTCTTTAATATTTAATTTATCAATTATTTTCTCATTCACGATACCTAAACCAAAAAACGAATTATTGATTATCTCGTCGAAGGCGCGCATTCTCTGAGAAGCAGAAAGGGCCTTTGAGTCAAAGATATAGTTTTTAAATTTGGTCTTTTTGAGAATCACGGCACAGGCAACGATGGGACCTGCTAATGAGCCGCGGCCAACTTCATCTACGCCGGCAATCAAATTGAATCCCCTGTGTCTTGCCTTGTTTTCGTGATAAAGCATCATTAAAAAATGATTTCAGTGATTTCTCCCGCCACAAAGATTGGCGGGTCCGCCAAAGCATTATGGCGGAAAAGATGGTTACAAGATTTATTTAGCAGTCTCTTGCGCGTCTTGCGACTCAAGCTTTGCGCCCTTACCGATCTTATTCCTTAAATAATATAATTTTGCCCGGCGGATCTTGGTTGAACGTAAAACCTCAACCTTATCAATACTGGAAGATACCGCAGGGAACACCCTTTCAATTCCTTCCCCGAAAGAAATCTTGCGCACAGTGAAGGTTGTGCGAATCCCTGAGCCGCGCTTACGAATCACCGTCCCTTCAAAAGGATGAATCCTGATTTTATCAGCCTCGGGAATTTTTACATATACCCTCACCGTATCTCCGACCTTAAATTCGGGCAACTTGGTATCAGCAATTTGTTTTTTTTCAAATATCTCTAATTTGTTCATTACTACCTCCTCCAATGAGCACTTGATTTATGCCTGCCTGCCGTCAGGCAGGGAGCCTGTAAAGGCGACATAAATCAATCCTCTTTGTAATACTGTATTTTATTTTGTGCGAAGTAAATATCTATGGCCTTACGGCCATAGCATTCAAATCAAAATTCAAGTTCCACTTGTCCGCTGTCTTCTCTCCCCTGATGTTCAATGTATCTCTGTATCACTACTTCATCTATTCCTACTGTTGAGGCGAAA
>JAZDFF010000008.1:0-9278 GCA_043808095.1 Candidatus Omnitrophota bacterium | reverse complement strand
TTTTTCCAAATCCTCCTCTATCTCTCTAATCTCTATGGCTTTTTCCGGACAGCTGGTTATACACTTAGGAAGCTTACCCGATATACCGATACAATAATCGCATCCGGAATCTAAATAAGGAATAAAATCCTGAAAGATTATGCCAAACGGACAGGCAATGATACAGGACTTACAGCTCGTACAGCGCATTTTGTAACGTTTGATATGACCATCAGAGGCGCGTTCCAGGGCATTATGATAACAGGAATTTACGCAAGGCGCCTCTTCGCAGTGGCGGCAGATGGTGGCAAAGGTGGCATATTCGCGCAAAGAACTAATGCCGTTATTCTGCGGATGATAGAAATAATCACAACAGGCCGAACAGTCTTTGCAACTGTTACATATATCTAAGTCAATGAATAGTCTCTTCATCGTTTAGCAAAATCCACGTTTAGGGGATAGCAAGGTGTAGCAAGGGATAGTAAGGGTGAGAAAGGGGGATTTTTTAAACTCCCCTACTAGCCCTTTCTAACCCATCCTGACCCTTTCTAACCCTTAAATCTTTTGATTTTGACTTACTTAATCCCAGATATCCGGGAGATCCTTTAATTGGTCATAGGTAAATACCGGGCCGTCTTTGCAGGCATAGTATTTGCCTATACGGCAATGACCACACTTACCCAGGCCGCAGGACATGTTTTTCTCCATGGAAAGATATATCCTGTCAGCGCTAAAACCCAGGTCCTGTAATTTGAAGGTCACAAACTTCATCATTATAGGCGGACCGCAGACGACAGATACAGCAGAGTTTATGTTTAGGGGCAAGTCCTTTAATATGGTAGTCACCAAACCCACGTTGCCCTTCCAGGAATTATCCCCTACGTCAACTGTGGTGACCAAATCTACGTTCTTATGCTTGGCCCATTTGGGAATCTGGCTCTTATAGACTATATCTTTGGGGCTGCGGGAGCCGTATCTAATCACGACTTTTTTATAATCATTGATTTGAGAAAATAAGGCCAAGATAAATGACCTTAGCGGCGCCAACCCCACTCCGCCGCCTACGATTAATATTTCTTTATTCTTGAATTTATCCAAGGGATAGCCATTGCCATAAGGGCCGCGGATACCCAGGGTAAACTTTGGACTCATACTATGCAGTAAAGAGGTAACCCTGCCCACGTTCATAATGGTAATCTCCATCCTCTCTTTGATATTCGGGTCAGAGGATGGAGTAAAAGGTGCCTCGCCTATTCCAGGAATAGTCAACTCTACAAATTGTCCGGTCTTAAAACCCAGGGGTTCTTTTGGCTCAAGACAAAATGTCTTTATATTATGCGTCTCTTCTATTACATCAAGCACCTTGGCTTCTATGGGCTGGTAGATATTTTTTGTCATTGAGTCTTAACTGTTAAGCCTTCATACAAATTCTTAAGCACTTCTCTGATATCAATCTTCGCCGGGCAGGCCTCAATACAACGTCCGCAGCCGGTACATCCAAACGTTCCCAAGTTATCAGGAAAGAAATCAAATTTTTTCATAAAACGATTGCGCAATCTCTTGGCGCGGGTATTTAAAGGATTAGCCCCGCCGGCGACCTTGGCGTAATTAAGGTAAAGACAAGAATCCCAAACCTTAGAACGCACGGGGTTGTTTTTTCTTAATCTGTCTTCTAAAATAAAACAATGGCAGGCCGGACAGATGAAATTACAGGCACCGCATTCTACGCAGGTGAGCATAAAGTGCGTCCAGAGCTCCAGATTATGATAACCTCCTTTAGCTGCCTTCTGTAAAGAGCTAGCCGGGGCAAGATTTAGACCCAGAAGATAGGTTTTTAGTTTCTCAATAAGGTTTTCCCTCTTCAGGCGCCTGCCGGATAATTGGCCAGGCGTGGTGGGAATAAATAAATGCCGTAGATTCTTAATCGTATCCCGGCCTTTTTGCGAGCCGATTTCAAGAATAAATCCGTCGTTTAAGACGGACAGATTCAAATCAAAGCCAGATTCCGGATGGGGTTTTATATCTAGGGCCAGACAAAAACAGACCTCTTTATAAGCAGTACAATCACTGGAAACGATGAGGGTATTCTGTCTTTTTGTATCATAGACGGGATCTGTCTGGATGCCTTCTTTAAAAACAAAATCCTGGATACGCAGAGAGGTCAAATCGCAGTTTTTGACCCCAAAGATAGCTAAGGGTTTGTCTCTATCACTATAGTTTTTATCCGCAAAAAGCCTGCCTAAATTCTGGCGGGCATAAGTCAAGAATGATTTAAGAGGCTCGACACTACGGTATTGGTTAAAAAGGAATCCTTTGTCGCTGGAAAAAGGGCTGTAGAAATAATCCTGGTCCTTTGAGGAGGGCAAAAAGATTTGATAGGTTCTAGCAAGTCCCTGGAGGAAGTCTTTAAATCTTTCAGACTTAATATATAAAGTTTCCATTAAAAAACGACTGGCGGGATTAATCTCTAGATGAGCTTCCCGAATGTTTTAAAACAGGTTTTATTATGTTACAGGAATATATTCTGGATGTCAAGAAAAATTGCCCTCTGGCGTTTAATTTTTGTCCCGAATGTTGTGTATATTGAAGTGTCGCTTCGGGATCCCGAAGAAAGGTTAAACAAATTCACTCCATTCGGGGCTTGATGCCCTGCCTACGCACTTTGTGCTTCGGCAAGGCAGGCGAAAATACTTTTTCGGCGCAAGAAAAATTGCCTTATGCTAAACGAGTTTTTAGAGGCTACTCATAGGAAATCACAATCTGGAAAAATTCTTCTTTTTTATTTAGACCTTGGGGAAAGGCAGGAAAGGGATAGGCTTCTTGGACCGCCCGGATAGCAAAAGGCTCCAAGGCCTTATCGCTTATCTCAATGACCTTGGGTTGGTCTTTGAGAGACCCATCAGTCAACAATACAAAAGATACGCAGACGTTTCCGAATGTCCCTTTCTGGGGTAAAATTTGACTTGCCTTTTCTAAAATCTTTTCCCTGACTGTCTTAGCATATTCTAAGAAGCCTACCCCGGACTCTGATAAAAAATCGACAGAAGGCTGGGAGGTAATCTGGGATTTATACAAATCTTGGGCGTTTTCCTGCAACTGCGACCTTAGGGCTACTCCGGAAATGATATGGGGAGTCAAAAATATCGCCAGTTCTGTCTTTTTCACCTCATCCGAGGTATTCCTAAAGAGGCTTCCCAGAAAAGGAATATCGCCTAATAAAGGGGTCTTCTTCACTGTCTTATATTTTTCATCCTTCATTAGCCCGGCGATAATAATCGTGGTGCCGTCTCTGACCATCACCACAGTCTCTGCCTCAGATGTAGAAACAATAGGTATTTCACTGGTCGTGCCGCCGCTGGTCAACGATTTATAACTTGCAGAGCTGACTACCGGCCTGATTTTCATCGTGACAAAACCGTCTCTATTTATGGTAGGCGTAACATACAACTGGACTCCTACATCCACAAAGTTTACGCTCTCGGCGGTTATGGTTGAACCTGTGCCCGCCTGCGAGGTGGTCTGGGTAATATAGGCCTCCTTTGAACCCACCAGAATCTTGGCTTCCTGATTGTTCACTGCAGTAACGCGGGGGCTGGAGAGAATTCTGGTTTCACCTACTGTCTGAAGTAACTGAACGACAGTTTTGTAATTGCCTACCGCATCAATAGTCGTAGTCCCTACAGTTAATTTACCTCCGGTAGTGGTGCTCAAAGAAAAGGCATTCCCAACCCTTAAGCTCTCCTTTAACCAGGCATCCCAATCAATGCCCATCTCAAATTTATCGCTTAATTTTACCTCAATAATCTTTGAATCAATTAATACCTGCTTGGTCTTTTCATCAAAGGCATTGATAACTTTTTCAATCTCGGCTAATTTTTCTGGGTAATCGGTTATGGCAATCTTATTGGTGCGTTCGTCAATCTTAATCGAGCCGCTGCCTTTTGAGACAACTTCCTGGATTTGCTCTTTAATCTTGTCGGAATGGGCGTAATTTAAATCAAATATGCGCGTCTGGGTGGGCCGGTCCATCTCCTGGATGATCTTTTTCATCTGGTCAATCTTATCCGGAAAATCTAACAAGATAACTGTATTCGAACCCTCATCGGCCACCACGCGGCCGATATTAGACTTCACCTGATTCAAGGAAACCAGCATATTGGAGGCCTTGGCAAATTTTAAGGCAATTATCGCAGCATCTTTATTCTCCTGGAATCTTTCTCCGTATTTGGTTTCATAATCGCGGCTAGTCATCACGCTAATAATATCGCCCTTCTTTTCATAGGCCAGTTCATTGGAGATAAGAATTATCTCCAAGGCATCCATGGGCGCGACATCTTTTAAGAAAATAGTAACCCTTCCGGTAACATTTTTGCCTACGACGATATTTAGATTAGCCCGCATAGCCAACATCTTTAAGACATCCAGGATATCCATGCCTTTTAGGTCTAGGGAGATGGTCTTTGTCTCGGACGTTTCCGCGACTGGCCCTTTTTCAGTATCTGCCGGCTGGGAAATCGACCCTCTGGTACCTTGTAGCTGGGGTGGTTTAAGCTCCTTTGGTTCTTCCGTGGCTAGTTGCGGTAGATTAATCTCTTCCTGGGCAAGACTATAAGAAACAAGAAATAATACCAAAACTATTGCCATAAAAATTATCTTCTTCATTTTAACCTCCATCATCGCAAAACCGCAAAAATTGGTTTACCTAATTTATACACCGCTAAAGCGCCTGCCGGCAGGCAGGCAAAAAATTTTTCTTTGCGTTTTTGCGGAATCTATTTTTATTCTTACATATTTTGCGCTTTTGCGGTCATAAGAATAAATCAAATTTCTGCCCGCGATAATCTAAGGTAACCTTACCTTCTTGGATAGATTTTAAGACCAATTCGCCTATGGAATCGCCGATATTTAAGAAATAACTCTTGTTGGTCTTTCTGTCTTCGATAATGGCCTGGGGTTTCTCGCCGCGCACTACCCCCAGAAGACTTAAATCCTTGATCAATTCATTAGGCAGGGCCTCTCTTGAGATCGCTGTGTTGACTGGCATAAAGGCCGCAGACCTAAATAAATCTCGTTTTTTTATTTCATCCGCATAATAAGAATAGGGCCTGGCCTCTGGCATGGGCCGGTTTACTTCCTTTATCTTTTGCTCAATTGCACTTGCCGTCGATTTCTTAAAACCGGATGGTCTGAGGAAAATAAAACTGATGGCTAGATACACAAAAGACAAAATCACTAAAATCAGTAGAATCTTATTCAGGGATTTAAGATTGTAAAAATTCAAGGATCCGATCCGGCTTACTATATTGGAAAGACTTAGTTTCAAAGAAACCCCTTTCCTGGGGACAGGCGGCTTCTTTAGTTTGGACTCAGGGCCAAGGTCATCTTTTTTTAGAGGCCCATCCTTTGAGGAAGCGTCTTTCCTTATAAGCCTGAGCAATCTTTCTTCCGGGGAAATATCTTTATTCATTTTATTGTTAAAAAATCTGTTTTGCACAGATTAAATCTTGCGCCCATCTGTGAAGACGTGAGTTTGATGTCCAATCTGTGGCCATCCGCGCATCTTGGAATTTTTCCTTTAATATTAGAGTTGTTGGTTAATAATCAGTCCCTGAATGATCTCTTCATCAATAACTGACTTTTGTCTCATAATAATCGCCTCAAGGGCATCGTGACAAAGCATAGTAATGCGACGGGGATAACCTTGGGTTGACTCGTAAACCAGCCTAATTGCGGCTTCGGTAAAAAGGGTGCCGGAGGAATTAAGCCCGGCCTTATGTAGGCGAAATTCAATCATCTGCCTGGTCTCATTCTCATCCAAAGGATTGATAATGTATTTCAAGGCGATTCTATCCGTAAAATTCCTCACCCGCTTTAATTTCGGGATGATTTCGACCTGGGCCATAATGATTAACTGCAGCAACTTATATTCGTTGGTCTCGTAATTTAATAATATCCTTAAGATCTCTAATTGATCGGGATTAAGCTTTTGGCCTTCATCAATCAATAAAACTATGGTTTTATTTTCCTCAACCCCTTTTTTAAAGAGGTATTTTTCAATTGCCTCTTTATAATCCAGGGTTGACCTAAATTCGCACGTAATGCCAAATAATTTGATAAGATGGGTGAGAAACTGGTATTCAGTTTTGTAGGCAGGGTCTAGGATAAGATGAAACAAAAACTGGGGTTCGTCTTTAAAGACCTGAAAAAGGGCACGCGATAGAGTGGTCTTACCTGTTCCGATGTCACCGATAATCACGCTTAAGCCCCGGCGCAGTCTTATAGCAATCTCAAGCCTCTTTAAGGCAGTATCATGACTTGTGGACAGATACAAAAAATCCGGATCAGGGCTGGTTGAAAACGGCTCTTTTTCTAACCCCAAGACTTTATAATAACTCAATTTTACCTCTCTAAATAAACCTCTATAAAATTCACAGATGGGCACAGATTTGATGATAAATATCTGTGATAATCTGTGTTCAACTTAAGGTTCATAATAACCAGCAGGACTTTCAGAGATATTGTAGAGGCCGCGCGCTTTTAGAGGAAGTTCCCAGACGACACGTCTTTCAGGGTGGACGGGATCAAAAAAAGGTCCTCCAAAAAACCATCCGCAGAGATATTGGTCAGTAGGAAAAATTTGGTCTATAAATAGATTACCGTAAACCCTTAAATTAGGACAATTAATGGTAGGAAAAGATCTGATGGTCTGGGTATAGACTAATCCCCAAAATTGATCTCTTATTTCTGTTACGCCTGCGGTTTGTAATAATCTAGCCTTTACCTTGGTATTATTGCCTATGAACATAGTAGGCGTTGTATTAAAGTTGCTATAAAGAACAACTCCTGCACCAGTCATTTGATTGGGAAGACTAGCATTGTAAGTGCCTCCTAACCAAGAATTATCTTCAATAGTAATTCCTCTCGAGACAATGAAATTTATTCTGTCGCGAATCCGACCAGTATTAAGAATCCTAATACCATCATTTGTGGCACTTCCACCCGTTGCCACTATGCTACCCGGACCTCTAAGCGGCGAGTTATCGGATGAGTTTATAGTTACTCTGCCATTGACATATATAGTCCTGCCTTTTAAACCACCAGAATAATTAGGGGAAGAGGCATCTATAGTCAGGTCGCCAGAAGTCTTTTGCGCAGCAATGGTTAACTCTTTAGCAAAATAATTATTGATGATAGTAGGTTTTGTAGGAGTAGGTTTTGCGCTTGGGTCAGAAAAAAGAAAGGCCCCGACATCGGTACCGAAGAAAATATTACTACTGCCACTGCCATGACCACAATTATTATTACATTGACCTACGTTATTGCAATTACATGAAGATGGACCTCCTGGCTCCAGGGGGCAGGGATAGTTACATCCAAAAGGATACCCAGGAGTATAGAGAAAATGATAGAGTACTACACAGCCTCCCCAATAGTATCCTCTCAATTGAGCCAGACTATTAACATAGAGATCCCCCCCATTATTAATAACTGTACAACCAAAGTTTACCGCTCCATTAATGTATACATTACTCACATCAACAGCAAAATAATTCATATCGGTAGCGCAGGAAATACCACAACCACAAGGTCTACCCAGATTAAAAGGGTTATTCGGTAAACCTACATATACCGCAAAATTCTTCATATCCTGCACCACAGCAGCCGCATCAGAAAAGGTCTTTTCTATGGTGCGGCTGATTTGGGTTTCTGTGTTGGGGTTGGCAATGCCAATGAATCTTGCGGTGGCTGAGCGCTCTAGGCGGTTTGGGTAAGTAATCTCAAATCTTCCATTGCCGAACTGCTTGGCCTTGCCATTAGCCATAGTGAGATTTGGGAATTGGTCATCGGTCTCTTTAGTAAAGTCCCTGCCCCAGTTGATGTAATATTCTAGGGCATAATTTCTGGCCGCCTCAGCTAGATAAAATGCCTGAGTGGAGGAAATTTCTTTTAGGTAGGTGTCGGTCTGGGTGGCTAAGAGATTTAAAAACATCAGGCCCAGGGCAGAAAATGTCAGGATGATAAAGATACTTAAGATAATACTGAAGCCGCGGTTATTAATTTTTTTCATATGTTTTCACAGATTAACACAGATTAAAAGATACAAGATGAGCACAGATTAATTCGGCATATCTGTCTCCATCTGTGTAATCTATTTTTTAAGTATCAATTTAATCTCTTTTAAAGATTTTCCCTCGCGCCTTAATTGACGGATTTTATTAAGCCTTGTTTGTGTGGCCTTATTAAAATAGCGAAAATGAGTCTCGGGGAAGCGGCCAGTCTCTTTTAAAAGGCCGATCTTTAAATAGAACTTAATCGTATGGATAGAATACCCGGTTAAGCGGGCTAAGTCTTTGATTAAATATATCTGGGTCATATTCACCCCATTTAAAAAGCTTCTGATGTATTACTCCCTACCTAGAGAGTGAATATACCTCATAACCTCAATAATGTCAAGCAAAAACTACAAACTTGTGCTTAGTTTTTACTTGATGCCCTGCCGGCAGGCAGGCGCACAAACTTGTGCGGCGCAAGTATTTTATTTAATTAAGCGATATTTTACTTATAATGAGGCTGGCTTCAAGGATGGGGCTTTCGGCAACCCTGGGATTAACTTTTAGGCTCTCTATCTTTAGAAGAGATTTGGAGGTTTCCAATTCATAGAAAAACTTTAGGAGCCTGGACATTTCTGCTTCGCACTTAATCTCAATGATAAATTTTTTATAAAACTTTTTATCCTGTATGGGCTGGGGGCGCATATTACTTATGGGGATAGCATCTCTACGGGCAATGGCCTCTATCTCGCTTAAAAGCTCAGCCATCTGCTCCTGGACTGAACCCGAGGCCTTTAGAATTGAGGAAAATTTTTTATACTCGTTTTCAATATTCTCTTTCTGGCCGATAAGCCGGGTTGCTTTCTCCAGGGCTATGCGTTTAGCCAAGACCTCCTGATTCAACTCGCCATACATTTTAAAAAGCGGCGAAAGTATTAAATTATAACCAGAGATACATACCACAATTCCAACAGTTAGATAGAGGATTGTTCTTTCTCGTTTTGATAAATGTTTTAATATATCCATATGCCGACTAGTTCTACGAGTCTAAAAAGACTTTCATTAAATCGAAGTTTAATATCAAATTTCTAATTACTAATGGCTAATTATGTAATGCTCCCCGTTAGTCAAGCTAAATTTTAGTAGTAAGCAATATTTGCTCTTTTTCAAATTGACAGGGTGTCCGGTAATTCAGGGATGAGTGGGGATAATCGTTGTTGTAATCTTCAACCCACTTCTTGAATGCCT
>JAZDFF010000007.1:0-2615 GCA_043808095.1 Candidatus Omnitrophota bacterium | reverse complement strand
TATTCTTCCCTCTTAAATCTCTCGGCAGGACTATCTGTCCTTATCGGGCAGGCAAAAAGGAGGCGACTACAAAAGGGTTATTTATCCTATAAATTTTTTTACTTTGCTTAATAAATCTTCCGGCTCAAAGGGTTTCATTATGTAATCATCCGCGCCGACTTCCCTGGCTACTTTCGGAATATCGCTGGCACTAGCAGTAAACAAGACAACGGGTATAGTTTTAAGCCTATCATCACATTTTAACTTCTTACAAATCTCTTCTCCCTGCATGCCGGGCAAGAGTAGATCCAGTAGTATTAAATCCGGAATATCTTTTTGCAGCAAAGCAAAGGCCTTTTCACCATCAATCACATGGACGACTTCATAGCCTGAGTTTTTCAGCCTCTCTTTTGTAACTTCAGCCAAATCCAACTCATCTTCAATAAGCAGGATTTTATTCGTCATGGTCGCCTCCGGCGTTCTTCAATCGGTAAAAGAAAATGCATGGTTGTCCCATGGCCAAAGGTTGACTCTGCCCAGATCTTCCCACCATGCGCTTTGATTATTTCTAAGGAAATGGCGAGCCCTAGACCTGTTCCGCCGGCCTTTCTTTCTAATTGTTCATACTGTTGAAATAGCCGAGGCATATCTTCTTCTTTTATGCCGGGGCCGGTATCTTTAACTGAGATCTGAATAACATTATTTCCTTTAGTTGTGGAAATGGTAATATTGCCTTTTTCTGTAAGCTTCAGGGAATTATTAACTAAATTTGCTAAAACCTGGCTAATCTTATCCCTGTCAAATTTTATTTTAGGTAACTCTTTATCAAGATTAAGGGTAAAATGCAACCCCTTCTCTTTCGAGATAATATTCATCGTCTCTTCAGTTTCTTTAACCACTTCGTTTATATCGTTATCTTGAATCTTGAAGACCATTTTACCGGTCTCAAGCGTCTGAAAATCTAAAACCTCGGTAATCAA
This sequence comes from Candidatus Omnitrophota bacterium, assembly GCA_043808095.1. Taxonomy (GTDB): domain Bacteria; phylum Omnitrophota; class Gorgyraeia; order JAZDFF01; family JAZDFF01; genus JAZDFF01. The sequence continues at coordinate 1,656 of JAZDFF010000007.1, read as the reverse complement.
CCTGGCGAGCCTATCCACATTCCTTTTTGCTATATCTAATAATTTTCTCTGACCTTCATTAATAGTTCCTAACATACCTTCTAATACTTGAGAAACGCTTTCCTTAAGCGAGCTTAACGGCGTCCTGAGTTCATGGGAGACCATGCTGGTAAAAGCGGATTTTGCCTGGGCGAGCTTGCTAATCTCGCGTGTCTGCTCTTTCAGCTCCTTATACAAAACCTTTATCCCGTCATTTGTCTTTTGTAGGCCCCATGCCTGGATTTCCAGTTCATCTTTAACTTGTTTAAGTGATTGCTCGGTCTTTACTCTCTTGGTGACATCCCGATAAACGCTTAAGAACATAACCCTGTCTTTATAATTTATCAGGGATGTGGAAACCGCGAGAATTTTCTTTGTGCCATCCTTTGCATGGATTTGCGTTTCAATCTCAGGGCATTCAGGTTTTTGCATAATCTCATTTAGTCTTTCCAATGCCTCTCGGCGTTCTAAAGGAGCAGGATAGATAAGTCTGCTAAAATCACCGCAGGTATTTGCCTGCTCCAGCGTATAGCCGGTAATTGCCTGCATTTTGGAATTAAATATCTCAAAGTGGCCATTTTTATCACTGGCTGTTATACCAATAGCCATAACATCAAATACCTTCTGCCAGTCTTCAACCAATAGCCCTGGTAATTTCTGCTGACCATCTGAATCTTTAGTTTTACGCTTTTTCATTTACAAAATCTTCTCCACCGTCCCAATTAAAAGGCTGGGGTCAGTTCCTTTAACGCAATAATCATCCGCGCCGCATCTTCTGGCTTCTACCGCATCAATGGCATCAATATTGCCGGTATAAACAATGACTTTGCAGGGTAGTTTTTCAACCTGTTTGATCTGACGGCAGGCCTCAATCCCACCTATCCCCGGCATCATCGTGTCCAAAAGTACTAAATCCGGATTTTCTCGACGCGCCTTTTCTATGGCCTCTTGGCCGTTAGCTGCATGGATTACCTCGTATCCGCGCCCCTCTAATATATCTGTGAGGGACGTCCGGATACCTACCTCATCATCCGCCAATAAAATCTTCTTGCCCATAAGATCAAACCTCCTTTTTCTTTTTCATGGTAATCTCCTCAACCATCTCCACAATTTTTTGCGGATCAAATGGCTTATAAATGCAGGCATAAGCGCCGTTGGCTAAAGCCTGCTCAACCAAATCCTTCATCTCCTCCTTATAAGCGGTAATAATTATGGCATGCAGCTCAGGATGGATCTTTTTAAGTTCCAAAAAAGTCTCTAAGCCGTTTAAGAAAGGTAATTGCATATCGATAATTGCTATATCTTCCGGCCTTTCCTTGGCAATATCGATTGCCTCTTTGCCGTCTTTGGCCATAGTGACTACATAGCCTTTTTCTTCTAAAATATCTTTTAAAGACGTGCGGATGTTAGGGTCATCATCAACAATCATGGTTAAAGATCCGCCAGCCTTGGAAATTTCAATCCGCCTTATAACCTGCTCTATATCCAATGGTTTGTGCATGACCCCGTAAGCGCCTTCTTTTAAGGCATCGTGAACAAGGTCATCCATAGAGTAAGCTGTCATCATAATCACCGTGGCTGAACGATCGAGTTTTTTAATCTCCTTAAAAGTCTGCATACCGTCCATCACCGGCATTT
>JAZDFF010000006.1:0-31168 GCA_043808095.1 Candidatus Omnitrophota bacterium | reverse complement strand
TTATAGTTGGGTTGATTCACTCCTCAATGCGTCTATGATCCTGGGAGGCATGGGGCAAGTCAATCTACTTACTAATACAGGTGCAAAAGTCTTTGCGTCACTATACGCCCTTTTCAGCGGGCTAGTATTTATTGCTATAATGGGAATCGTTTTTTCTCCAATTGTACATAGAATGCTTCATAAGTTTCATATTGATGATGAAGATCTGCAAGCGTAAATCTCGCACTTTCGCCTCTCTAGGCTAGCCTATTTATTCCAACTCAATCACAGCCAAACCTCCCACCTCGTAAGCTGTTTAAAAAGCCTCTCTGAATTAAGCCCCTCAATCGCCAAAATGGGCCAACTCCTCTCTTATATAATGCTCGCTATATAATGAAAATATCTTGCCTTATTAAGATGTTACTATATAATTGGTACTGGGAAATAAAGAGAGGATTCCTGTAACACTATCGGTATTCAAATAGCAGTCTCTTGGTAGAAATATCCAAGGCAATCTTTCTTCTAACCAATGGCAAGCGAGGCCCGCATTAAATATAAGCACGCTTTATTCCTCAATCCTTATATTGAACGAAACGCCACCAATACGATGATGCTTTTCCCGCCCGTTGGCCTTGAATATGTGGCGACGAGCGCCAAAGGCCTGGTTGATAAAATCACTCTTTTGGATTTACGGTATGAGAAGGATTTTTCCGATACAGATAAACTCCTGGAGTTTATATCCAGCTCAATTGATATTATCTGTGTCGCTATCGGTTGGGACCGGCAGTTTGAAGAAATCTGCCAGCTACTTAACCGTATGCCGGATAACATACCTTTAGTGGTAGGCGGTTATAAGGCTACCGAAAAAGTAGAAGAACTTTTCAAGACATGTCCCAGAATAGATATCATAGTCAGGGGTGAAGGTGAAGAAACGATAAAGGAGATATTCAGGGCTGTGGCGCTTGAAGATATCCTTGGTATCTCTTACCGGGAAGGCGACAGTATAATACACAACCCAAACCGGCCCCTGCCGGATATAGACAGTCTTGCGGTGCCAGACCGTTCCCTGCGGCGTAACGAATATTTCTTTTTAGTAAACGGCGTGAAGGCAGCGAATATAATTTTTGATTCAGTATTAAGCGCAAGGGGCTGTCCCTTTGACTGTAAATTCTGCACGTTCAGTTTAAATCCCCTCGGACAAAAAAGAAGTTATGCTGCACGTAGCGTAGATTCCGTGGTTAATGAAATCCAAGGATTAAAGGCAGGGGTGGTACTTTTTAGCGATGATCACCTTTTTGTCAATCCTAAAAGAGGGGAAGAAATCTGCGATTTAATCATTGAACGAAAAATTAGAAAGCGCTGCATCGCCCAGGCACGCATTGAAATTGCCAGGTATCCGAAACTGTTGGAGAAAATGGTTAAAGCGGGATTCAAGGCGCTGTTGATCGGGATAGAGTCTCCCCATGATTGGATACTGGCACAGCTTAATAAAGGCTTCAATCAAGAAACGATAAGAAAGTGTTTTGCGGTCCTGCGGAAATACCCGATTTTCTACAACGGTTACTTTATCTATGGGAATATCGGCGAGACTGAAGAAGAAATGCTTTATATCTCACAATTCGCCAAGGAGATTGGCGTCGATGTTATTGCCTGTAATAAATTGAGGATTGAAAAGTTTTCGCCTTTAAAAGAGCTCGCTCTAAAAACGCCGGGCTATCATGTTACCGCAAAAGGAGAGCTGTATTCCGATACGTATAGCCATGCTGCCCTAAAAAAAATTAGCAGAAAAATCAAATTCTCTTTTTATACCCCTTCCCGATACGTGAAAATACTCTGGAAGAATATTTTTGTAACAAAGTTCTGCACCTTCAGCGAAATACTGTCTCTCTTTCTTACCTTTCCCCGTATCCTTCTAAGCGTCATTATCAGAGAAAAACAAACAGGCAGGCTCAGAGATTCTCTTAAACGCACCTTCATCAGAAACGCCTGACGGAATTTCATTGATAACCGCTCAATCCAGCCTTATAATACATACCTGTAAATAGCGAGACGCCTGAAAGAAAGCCCCAAATGTAAAAAAAGACATCAAGATATGCCTCCTGAGAATTATTAGATATCTATAGGAGACCAAGGCCCGAGCTCAAGCTCGGGCTTATAATTTATACACAACATATTTACCCCGACGCCTTGGCGTAGGCAGACAAGTGAAGATGCCATGGCCATCAGGCCATAGAGCTTCACTGACAAAGAGATAATGAGTTCTGACTCCAATTTTACGACTCCCATTTTCCACTCGGTAGTATAAAAAATTGGAATTTAAAAGAAAAACTGATATAATAAAAATTAAGGCATGTTATTTCTTTAGCGGAGAATTAGTGGTAAATTTGGGTCTGGTGATTAATGAGTAATCCCAGAGGTTAAATTTTTAGATGGTCGGGCTGCCATCTTGTGTGCAGGAAGGAAGAAAAAAGAGTTTGCGGCTTTCGGCTGGAAAGACATCCCCGATCCAGAATCTGAGAAAACGTTTTTGGATTCCAGGCTCAACTGGGAAGCGCTCCGGAATAATAATCACCATCATCTATGGCGTCTTTATAAGGATGTGATTAGCCTCAGAAGGTCAATAATATTGAACAGCCGACTTTCCGGTATCTGGTATAATAATGAGAACCAGTGGATTGCCTTAGAATATACTGGCAAGAAACAGTCCCGTTTTGGAATAATTGTTTCATTCCTCGACCGAAAGCAGAGTATTGCCGCACCATTCAGAATGAAGACATTCAACGAAATATTCAATACGGCATATAGCCGTTATGGCGGAAAGATAAAACAAAAATCAAAAACATATCGTAAAGAAATATCGATCCCGGGCTGCGGCGTGTTGGCAGGGAAAATAACCGGCCGTTAATAAAGCGAAAGAATATTGTTATAAAAGGATCTTTAGCTAATCTCGAAAAAGTAATTTGAGAAAACATTCTAAAACGTGGTTGTAAAAGGAGACACATGGTCGCGCTATTTAGCTTATTGATCATAATCAGTCTTTCGATAATCGTTGTGAGGATCGGAGCAATTGCCTTGGAGCTTACCGGCCTTTCTTCTGAAATAGCATCTTTTCAGGCACAGTCAGCGTTTTCGGGGGTCGGTTTCACCACTACAGAGTCCGAAGCGCTAGTCACGCATCCCGTGCGAAGGCGTATCATCAGGGTCCTTATCCTTCTGGGAGGCGCCGGAGTGACCACTTCCATGGCGACCCTGGTTTTGGCTTTTATGGGACAGACGGGCAAGGGTGTTCTTATTAGAGGACAGTTGCTGCTCCTGGGCCTTTTGGGCATATATCTTTTTTCCCGCTCAAGGCATATTTATCGCGTAATGAAGATGATTATCATAAAAGCCCTTAAAAAATGGACGACGCTGCGCATTTATGATTACGAACAATTATTTGGTTTGGGCGAAGGCTATGCCATAGCAAAAATCACCATAAAGAAAGACAACCCTTTCAGGGGAAAACCTATCAAGGACCTAAAGCCGCAATTAGAAGACGCGCTTATTTTGGCTATTTATCGAAAAGCTGATAAAAAGATACAGTTCATCGGTGCGCCGCACGGCAATGTCATCCTTAATGCCGGCGACGAATTAATATGTTATGCGAAAGAAGATGCTATCACTAGGATCTTTTCTCATTCGGCAAAGACATAATCCGGCGCGCAGGAAATATGAGAAAGAAAGTACGCGGCACGGGATGCGCCTGACCCAAACCTGAAATTTGAGGTTCCGATAAAAGGAGGTCGGTTAATTTTAAAGACATGATTACTAAAATACTTAACTATGCTACAGGGTTTTTGCAAAATCTCAGATTTGTTGATTTCATCGATATTGGCATTATCGCTATTTTTGTTTATCTGATCCTGGTCTGGCTCAAGAAGGCGCGGGTCAGGTTTATCCTGGTTGGAATGATCATCTTGGGTCTGATTTATATTTTGGCGCGCCTCTTCGGGCTCTATTTGACCACCATGGTATTTCAGGCGTTTTTTGCCATTTTTCTTATTATGATCGTAGTGATTTTTCAGGACGACTTCCGCCATTTTTTTGAGCGCATCGCTATCTGGGGAATAGCGCGCCGGCGGCCCAGAATGGCTTCGCAAGACCAGGATATCGCTATATTAACCAGCGGACTGGCCAACCTTTCCCGTAAAAAAATCGGCGCCTTGATTGTTGTGCAGGGCCAAGACCCGTTAGACCGCTATCTTGAGGCAGGAATTCATTCAGATGCCTTGCTAAGCCCGATATTAATAGAGAGCATCTTTGAGCCCAATAGCCCAAGTCATGACGGTGCGGTTATTATCGAAGGAATGCGGCTAGCTATGTTTGGTTGTCATCTGCCTCTTTCTACGAACATAGAGGAGGTAGGCCACTTAGGCACGCGGCATGCCGCCGCATTAGGCCTCGCAGAGCGTACAGACGCGCTCTGTATTGTTATCTCGGAAGAGCGGGGTACGATTTCAGTGGCAGAAGAGGCAAAGATAACGCAGTTAAAAGATATCGGAGAACTGCGCAATATTTTAGAAAGGTTTTATAGAAAAAAGTTTCCCGCAAGACATAAAGCGTTCTCGAAGGATTTTTTAAAGGGGCATTTTTTGGAAAAAATTATTGCCGTTCTTCTGGCGTCTGGTTTGTGGCTGGTATTTGGGCATCGCACCGAAACAATCCGCCGTGACTTTGTCATCCCTATCGAATATCGCAACCTTGCCCAAGACAGGATAATCAGTGAGACGAAACCCAGAGAGGTAACCGTCACCCTGAGCGGTTCGGAGCGGGCATTCAACCTTCTCGACCCGAAAGAACTTAAATTGTCCATGGATATGTCAAAGATCAAAGAAGAGGAAGACAGGTATTATCTTAATAAGGATATGGTGCGCAGGCCCGCAGGGCTTTCTCTGGTCAATATCGAACCAAAGGAAATCCCGCTTAGGGTGTATAAGATGATATCTGTCAGTATCCCGATAGAAATAAAGACGAATGGGCAGGCGCCTTCTGGGGTTACCATTAAAGAGATGAAGGTTGAGCCCCAGAGCGTATCGGTCAGGATCCCCGATATAATTGACCGGGAAAAAATTTCTATTACGACAGAACCCATCGAATTAAAATCAATAACGGAAACAACAACCCTGGTCCCTAAACTCATTATTCCATCCGAGATTCGTTTCCCCGGTGATAAGCCCCCGGAAGTAAAAATAACTATCGAGGTTGAGAAGATGTGAGCGGTGAAAGGCTTAAGCGTATGGAAGGCTTTAAAAAGGTCCGGCAAAGCATACTAAGAGCAAAGGATATGGCCATTTCCGGTCATATCAATCCGGGCGGAGATTCGATAGGATCTCTTTTGTCGCTGGGCCTGGCGTTGGATAGTTTATCCGCCTTTGCGCAGCCGCCTTTGGCGAGCCTCGCCTTTGGCGGGAAAACCCCAGGTGTAAACTTGGGGATGTCCGCCATTCGCGAAGGCGAATGGCGAGATCTCGCCACGTATTATGGCGGAAATGCAGAGAGGTGCGCTACGGCGAGATGTCGCCATTACGTATTGAAGGCCCGCGGCTTCGCCGCGAGGCGAGCGGACCTCGCCGAAGCGAAGTGTAGGCGGGTTTTTCAGGTACCACGGCTGCTCGCCTCGCTCGACGCGAGTCGAAGCGGGTAAAGCCGTAGGGCTCCATGCAAGGACGCATATCTTTTGCGTCAGGGCAACATACCCGGACACTACAGGTTTTTACCAGGAGCGGATCGTATCGTTAGTGCTACAAATATATAACGAGACGCCTGAAAGAAAGCCCCAAATGTAAAAAAAGACGTCAAGATATGCCCCCTGAGAATTATTAGATATCTATAGGAAGCCAATGCCCGAGCTCAAGCTCGGGCTTATAATTTATACACAACATATTTACTGACAAATAGATATTGAGTTCTGACTCCAATTTTCCATGACTCCAATTTTCCACTCGGTAGTATAAAAAATTGGAATTTAAAAGAAAAACTGATATAATAAAGGCTAAGCCATGCTATTTCTTTAGCGGAGAATTAGTGGTAAATTTGGGTCTGGTGATTAATGAGTAATCCCAGAGGTTAAATTTTTAGATGGTCGGGCTGCCATCTTGTGTGTAAATAGAGGATGGCGGTTTTGTTTTGAGGGGATGAATAAATGAAAAGATTGCTTTTATTTATTTTGCCGATTTTAATCATTGTTGCCGTTGCATTCACTATATTCGGAATCCTCCAGGTTCGCTCTGAAGAAAAGAAACTCATGGAGGACCTACAGAGGAAAGCAAAGACAGTAGCAGAAAGCGTAGAATTATCAGCAAGATATGCGCTCATTAACAATGACTTAAAATCAGCTAAACGATTAGCGGAAAGTTTCCAGAGAAGAGAGCGGATGCAGGGTTGCGTAATCTACGATAAAGACGGAAAAACTTTAGCCATTACCGATCGAATCTCTGATTGGGGTCAGAAAGATAAACCGTATCTTAAAGATGTTCTAACTACTAAAAATCCCCGCGGGGCAATCGAAAAATTTGGGGATTATTCGGTGTATAGTTATACCTTACCGGTTTTAGACGATGAAAACAACATACTGGGCTTAGTAGAAGTTATGTACGATACCTCTTATTTCTTTACTACCTTAGCCGACCTATGGAGAAGAATAAGCATAACTTTAATTACATTGATAGTGCTTATTGCCATAATTGCTTTATTAATTCAAAGGCAAATATTTATTCTGCCTGTGCGCAGGCTCACGCAGTGGTTTACTCATTTTCAAAAAGGAGAAACCGAGAAATTAAAACCATTTAAAGAGAAAGGCGAGTTTGGGAAGCTCGTAAGCGAAGTCGAGCAGATTGCCTTGGGCCTAAGAGTGGCGCGAAAAGTCGTGGTTAAAGAAGCGCATGCGCGCATTCAGAAGGAAGATTTATGGACAGAGGATAAATTGAGAGACCTTGTCCGTGCCAAACTCGGAGAAAATGCGCTTTTCGTGGTTTCGAACAGAGAGCCGTATATGCATGTTATAGATGAGATTACCGGCATGGCTAAATGCATCAGGCCCGCCAGCGGTGTCGTTACTGCCATAGATCCTATATTACGCGCATGCGGGGGGACATGGATCGCTCACGGAAGCGGCGAGGCAGATAAAGCATACGTAAACTCTAAGAATAAATTGGGCGTTCCGCCCGAGGACAACCGTTATATCTTAAAGAGGGTATGGTTAACAAAAGAAGAAGAGGAAGGATATTACTATGGATTTGCCAACGAAGGATTGTGGCCCCTTTGCCATGTAACGCATACCCGGCCTATATTCAGAGAGACTGATTGGCAGATGTATAAAAAAGTAAATCAAAAATTTTCCGAAGCTGTTTTAGAAGAGTTGCCGTCAAATAATCCTTTTGTATTTATACAAGATTACCACTTTACGCTCCTGCCTAAAATGATTAAGGAGAAACGACCGGACGCTACGGTGGCTCTTTTCTGGCATATCCCCTGGCCAAACCCGGAAGTCTTTGCGATATGTCCTTATCAGCAGGAGATTTTGGCAGGCATGCTCGGATGCGATCTTATAGGATTTCATGTACAGGTTCAATGTAATAATTTTCTTGATACCGCCAACAGGTTAGTCGAGTGCCGCGTAGATACGGAAAAATTCAGCGTTGTAAGAAAAAATAAAGAAACATTTATAAGTTCATTTCCGATTAGCGTGGACGGATACACTTCCGGAAAAAATTCTCATCTTGAAGAAGACCTGATAGAGAGAGTCCGAAAAGAATTTAACCTTGAGGGTAAGATAGTCGGTGTTGGCATTGAAAGGATCGATTACACCAAGGGAATACTTGAGCGTATTTTGGCGATCGATAGATTCCTCGAAAAGTACCCCGAATATATAAATAAATTTGTGTTTATCCAGTTAGCCGCACCCAGCCGAACCCATATAAAACGTTACCATGAGTTAATGGGCGAGATTGATGATCTGGTGGAAAAGAAAAACTGGAAATATTCCACCGGCAACTGGAAGCCGATAATTTATTTAAAGAGGTATTTTTCACCGGAAGAAATCAGGCCTTATTTTACGCTGGCTGATTTTTGTATCGTAAGTTCTTTACATGATGGAATGAATTTAGTGGCGAAGGAATATGTCGCTTCAAGGGCCGATTCAAAAGGGGCATTGATCCTGAGTAAATTTACCGGGGCATCCCGTGAATTAACTGATGCCGTGTTGATTAATCCTTATTCCATAGAGGAATTTGCGGATGCCATAAAGTTTACCATTGAGTTACCGGATGGCGAAAAAAGAAAGCGTATGGAAAATATGCATAGGATTGTCTCTGAAAATAATGTTTATAAGTGGGCGGGTAGTATAATTACGGAATTGGCGGCGTTAAAAAAGAGCTGATTTTAAAGCATGGTTCATTTATTCGATAAGTGGAATAAAATTGAACAAAAATTAAAAGATAAATTTTTATTTATTTTCCTGGACTTTGACGGAACCCTGGCTCCTATTGCAGAAGCCCCGGATAAGGCAATTCTCGCCGAAGAAATCAGGGCTTTGTTAAAAAGGATATCGGATAAGCCGGAAGTAAGGCTGGCTTTTATAAGCGGCAGGGCCCTTGAAGATATTAAAAAAAAGATCGGCCTCAAGAGTGTTATTTATTCCGGTAATCATGGCCTGGAAATAGAGGGACCCAAGATTAAATTTAAATCTATGGTTGCGCCAAGATATAGGATGATTTTAGGGCGCATAAAAAACGATTTGCAGCAAAAGATATCTTCTATCCGGGGAGCCTTCGTGGAAGATAAAGGGCTTTCTTTAAGCCTGCATTACCGTTTGGTCGGTAAAGAGAAGATTGCGCAAATTAAAACAATCTTTCATGAGGCTGTAATTTTGTTTCTTGAGAGCAATAAAATAAAAATTAAGTCAGGAAAGATGGTCCTGGAAGTCAGGCCTCCCGTAGAATGGGATAAGGGCAAGGTAGTTTTATGGCTCCTGAACAGGCAGATTTTCGCCTCCAGAAGAACTAATGTCTTACCTATATATATAGGGGATGACGCTACCGACGAAGACGCATTTAAGGTATTAAAGAATAAAGGCCTGACTATATTTGTGGGTGAGCCTAAAGAAACTTACGCTCGATACTATCTGAGAAACCCGGAAGAAGTAAAGGAGTTTTTGACAAGGGTATCAGAAATATAAACTTATCATGCCGAAATTAATAAAAGCAAAAGAGCCATTTAAATTTTGCACGAGACTACACTTATCAGAATTGACCGGTTTACGGGCTACTACTTTAGGACAGTTGCTGACCATTATCAAGAAGGTGCCCGGGTCATGCATTTACCATCATACCCACAGGTTCCTACAGCAGCACCAGTATCTTTCTCCTGAGCCGCCGAATGACTTTGCCTTTTGGGTAACCGATATCCTCACAGAGGATGAACTCGGGGAAAGATTGGTCAGTATTGATACTATGCAATACTCTACCATTAGTAATCTAAGGAAAAAGATTGCTTCGACCATCGAAGAGTATTTAAAAGACAATCCTTTGGCTAAGCTGAAATTTGCCCGTCAAGGAGAAGAATTCTATTTTATCAAGTCAATAAGTTTTATTTTACCGACAAACTATATCGTATATGATTTAAAGGAATTTACCGAGGTTTTAAAGAAAATTACCATAGATTCCATTTATTTTCATATCTTTGAGGCACGTCTTCGGATCGGAAAATCAACGAACGACTTCTCATTTTGGATAGAGAACTCTTTGGGCGATAAAGAATTAGCAGATCATATTTCCGGCTTTGACCCCTACACCCGTACTTTGGATGATTTAAGAAATAAGATTATACAAATAATCGAAAGAAAGATAACATGATGATTCATCCCTCGCGGCTTTGCAGAAAGAGTGCGGTTCGCCCGGAATGAATTTTTCTATTAGTAAAAATAAGGAAAAATTTCAATGGCAAAGATAGAAGAATATATTCCCTTGATAGGCCAGTCCATTATTGATGACTTGAGGCTGCTTAGCGAACGATTAAAAGGCAAGGTCATTCAACATATAAATTCTACTCCTGTGGGAGGAGGGGTTGCTGAAATATTAAACCGCATGATTCCGTTGTTAAAGGAATTAGGGGTGGATACGAAATGGGATGTAATAAAAGGCGGAGAGCAGTTTTTTGAAGTGACAAAAAAGTTTCATAACGCCTTGCATGGCAGAACCGAAGAAATAAGCCAGAGGGATTTTGATATATTTATAAAGACAAGCCAGGAAAACATAGAGAACGTTGATACATACGGAGATATCGTCTTTGTTCATGACCCGCAACCGATAGCCTTAATAAAAAAGAAGGCAGATAATAAATGGCTTTGGCGTTGTCATATTGATGTTTCGAATCCCAATGAGAGAGTTTGGGGATTTCTTATGGATTTTATCGTTGGTTACGACTCGGCAGTATTTTCTGCTCCGTCTTTTTCACGAAAGTTACCCATCAGGCAATTTTTAATTTCTCCGTCTATCGATCCTTTGAGTGAAAAAAACAAAGAATTACCTCAAGAAACGATAGATTCTGTATTGAAGAAATACGATATTAAGAAAGACAAGCCGATTATTACCCAGATATCCCGCTTTGACCGATTAAAAGATCCTAAAGGCGTCATTGAAGCATACCTGCAGGTAAAAAAATATATCAATTGTCAATTGGTTTTGGCCGGCGGTACTGCAGTAGATGACCCGGAGGGGCTCGGGGTCCTTGAAGAAGTCAGAGAGAATGCCAAGAAAGATAAGGATATCCATATCCTGCTATTACCTCACAGCGACATAGAAGTGAACGCGTTGCAAAGGGCCTCAGATGTAATTGTTCAAAAATCTCTAAAGGAAGGATTCGGTTTAACGGTGGCGGAGGCCCTATGGAAGGCAAAGCCAGTTGTAGCTTCAAATGTCGGCGGCATCCCTTTGCAAATAAAACACAAATATTCAGGATTACTTTGTCATTCAATTGAGGGAGTCAGCTTCGCGATAAAACAGCTTTTAAGCAGCCCGGCATACGCCAAGAAATTAGGAGAAAACGGGCGCGAACATATAAAAAACAATTTTCTGATTACGCGCCATCTAAGAGATTACATGTTATTATTTCTTTCGTTATATTATCCTGACGATATCGTTCATCTGTGATGATTTGTAGTATATTTTTCATATTAATATCGATTCGATAGATTAGTAATACAAACAAAAAATCCCGGATATTGTTTCCTGCCAAAATTTTTTAAACCATTAGAATCTCGTGATTGCTATATCTAAACTCTCTAAGAATTACGGAAGAAAAGTCCTTTTTGAAGGGATCTCCCTGAGTATCAATGCCGGGGAAAAAATCGGCCTACTCGGCCCAAATGGCTCAGGTAAAAGCACGCTTTTTGCCATGATCTTAGGAGAAACCGAGCCTTCAAGCGGAGAAATCAGCATAAATAAGAATGTCCGCATCGGATACTTGCCCCAGGAAGCAGGTTTTCATTCCGAGCGCACAGTGCTTGAAGAAATTTTAGAGGGCGATACCGAGATTTTTCGGCTCAATATTGAAAAAGAGGATTTGGAGGGAAACGGTCTTGCCGCAAGCCACCGCTACGGAGAGATCCTGGAGCGCCTGGAGAGATTGGGGTATTTTGAGCTGGAACACAAGGCCAAAAAGATCTTAAGCGGCCTTGAATTTAAGGAAAAAGATTTTTCTCGCCCGGTAAAAGAATTTAGCGGCGGATGGCAGATGCGCGTTCTGCTTGCAAAATTACTCACCTGTCATTACGACATCTTGCTGTTGGATGAGCCCACCAATTATCTTGACTTAAACGCGGCCCTCTGGCTTAAAGACTTTTTAAGTGATTTTAAAGGCATCTTTATTCTAATCTCGCACGACAAGGCGTTTCTTACCGAGGTCACGAATTATACCCTGATTTTAGAGAATGGTTCGATTTTTAAGGTTAAAGGTAACTATGAGCATTACGAACAGATAAAAGACGAGAGGCGTAAGTTCCTTACTAAACAGTTTAAGGAACAGGAAAAGAAAAAAGCGCAGCTGGAAAAATTCGTGGCGCGTTTTCACGCCCAACCCAATAAGGCCGCATCAGTACGCGCAAAGAGAACAGCCCTGGAAAGGTTAGAGAAGGACGCGGTGGAGTTGCCGCCTGATACCCGCTTGAGTATCAGGGATTTTCGTTTCCCGGCTACCCGCGCCAGCGGACATAAGGTGATTTGTCTGGAAAGTATTTCCAAATCCTACGCAGATATTAAGGTCTATCGGGATTTTGACTTTGAAGTATTGCGGGCAGAGAAAGCGGTCTTAACCGGTGAAAACGGAGCCGGAAAGTCAACGTTGTTGAAGATTATGGCCGGGGTAGTAGATATCGATAAAGGAAGGCGCGTTGTCGGCCACCACGTGGATATCGGGTATTTTTCGCAAACCCGTCTTGATGTCTTAAGCCCCGAGAATACGGTCTTAGCTGAGGCCTATTCTGCCAGCCCGGGGTTTATGTCCGAGACAGTCGTGCGCACCATCCTGGGGGCATTTTTATTCACCGCAGATGATGCCGAGAAAAAAGTCAAGGTCCTTTCCGGAGGCGAGAAGAGCCGATTGATTTTAGCAAAGCTCCTCATTGACCCGCCGAATTTCCTGCTTTTAGATGAGCCGACTACGCACCTGGACGTGGATGCGGTGGAGGCGCTTACCTCGGCCTTAAGGCAGTATGAAGGCACCATAGTTTTTATCAGCCACGACATCTATTTTGTACGCAGTGTTGCCAATGTAGTTTTTGATGTCCAGGCCGGCAAGGTCAAGAAAATCCCCGGTAATTTTGATTATTATTTAGAAAAGAAGGCAAAGGGAGAATTATCATCCGAAGGGCAACATCAGCCTGTGCGCAAATTAAAGGATGAGCCTAAAAAAGAAGATGCTAAAGAATTACGCCTTAAGGAGGAAGCAGAAAGGCGCAAAAAAGAGGCAGATAGACGCCAGGCCCATAATGCCGAGCTCAAGGCTAATATTGCCAAGTTAGAAAAGAAAAGAGAAGACCTGCGTCTTGAGATGTACGCCAAGTCGCGCGTACTCTCGGATCCGCGCATCTGGCAGCGGCGCGATGAGGAGACAGTCAAGGAATACGGCAGGCGCATTAAAGAAATAGAAAAATTGATGGCTGCTATCGATGAAGAGATAAAAAAACTGAATTCCTCCTGACAAGCAAGGCATTGATGGTTTTAGGAAACAGCAGGGATTCAGCTATAGGATTTTTCAGTTGAATTGGTGCCTTATAGTGATGAATCGATATCCGGATTAAAGAATATTGAGTCGTTTTTTCGCAAAATTAAAAGGGAGAGGTAGAAAATGGGAGGATCCAATTTGTTGTGGCTGGCGCCGATAGGTTCTGTTTTAGCTTTAGTCTTCTCAGGATATCTGGCCTGGAGAGTCCTTAAAACGGACAGGGGTAATGAGAAAATGAGGGAGATTGCCGATG
The DNA here is from genome assembly GCA_043808095.1 of Candidatus Omnitrophota bacterium. Taxonomy (GTDB): domain Bacteria; phylum Omnitrophota; class Gorgyraeia; order JAZDFF01; family JAZDFF01; genus JAZDFF01. The sequence goes on along the minus strand of JAZDFF010000006.1, from coordinate 17,679 downwards.
CGGTAAAAGAAGGCGCAAAGGCATATTTGAAAAGGCAGTATTCAGTGGTGACAATATTTTTCGCGGTTGTATTTTTTATCCTTCTGTGGCTGAGTCTGAAAGGATACTTGGTTATCTTTGTTCCATTTGCGTTTTTAACCGGAGGTTTTTTCTCCGGTTTATCAGGATATATAGGCATGTCTATTGCTACGAGTGCCAGCGATAGGACCGCTCAGGCAGCGCGCACCAGTTTAAACGGGGCATTACGAATTTCATTTTCAGCTGGCGCAGTAATGGGGCTCGCGGTAGTTGGCTTAGGCCTTTTGGACTTAAGCATTTGGTATTGGCTGCTTAATTGGTATTATTCAACGCATACCTTGCCGTCGGGTATTGATAAACTTGCTGTGATTACTTCTACAATGCTTTGCTTTGGCATGGGAGCAAGCTCTCAAGCGCTGTTTGCCCGCGTGGGGGGAGGGATTTTTACCAAGGCTGCCGACGTAGGTGCGGATTTGGTTGGCAAAATGGAAGCAGGTATTCCGGAAGATGATCCCCGCAACCCCGCAGTTATCGCAGACAATGTCGGAGATTGTGTCGGAGATTGCGCAGGCATGGGTGCTGACCTTTACGAATCATACGTTGGTTCTATTGTAGCTACCATGGCCTTAGCAGTTGTAGCTGGCCTGGGAGTTCGAGGGGTAACTATTCCGATGGTTATGGCTGCTGTGGGAGTTATCGCTTCAATAATCGGCACATTCTTTGTTAAATCCGGAGAAAAGGCTGAACAGGGAGTTTTATTGAAAGCATTACGTAAAGGAATTTTTGCTAGTGCTATCTTGATTGCAATATTTTCCTATTTTATTGTGAAAGCCGTATTAGGCCCGAGCCATATCGGAGTTTATTGGGCAATTATTTCTGGATTACTCGCAGGACTTTTACTGGGTTTATCAACCGAATATTTTACTTCGGATAAATATCCGCCTACCCGTTCTATCGCTAATATGGCTTTAACAGGTCCTGCCACAGTTATTATCGGAGGCCTGTCTGTGGGTATGCTTTCTACGGCAATCCCGGTGCTTTTGGTAACTGCAGCGATATTGGCAAGTTTCTATTTTGCCGGAGGCGCGCATAATTTTAATGCCGGGCTTTATGGCATAGGCATATCAGCCGTTGGTATGTTATCTACTTTAGGTATAACTTTAGCTACCGATGCTTACGGTCCTATTGCTGATAATGCAGGCGGTAACGCTGAGATGTCGCATTTGGGACCTGAAGTCAGGCAGCGTACAGATGCCTTGGATGCGTTAGGCAATACTACAGCAGCCACAGGAAAAGGTTTTGCCATCGGTTCCGCTGCCTTAACCGCACTGGCTTTAATCGTTGCCTATAATGATAAAATCGCTTCATTAGGCAAAACAATGGATATGAATTTTATGAATCCACGGCTTATCGGCGGTTTGTTTATCGGCGGAATGCTCCCGTTCTTATTCTGCGCTTTGACCATGGGAGCGGTAGGCCGTGCTGCGGGTAAAATTGTGGAAGAAGTAAGAAGGCAGTTTAAGGAAATAGCCGGATTAATGGAAGGTAAAGCGAAAGCTGATTACGCAAGGTGCGTAAGTATTGTTACCGCTGCAGCGCAGAAAGAGATGATTTTGCCGGCACTACTTGCTCTGCTTGCGCCTATATTAACGGGCATATTTATGGGTCTTGAGGCAGAGGTGGGATTGCTTTCCGGTGCGCTTGTATCAGGATTTGTTCTTGCGGTAATGATGGCAAATGCAGGTTGCGCTTGGGATAACGCAAAGAAGTATATCGAAGGCGGAAAGCACGGCGGAAAAGGATCTGCTGCGCATAAAGCAAGCATTGTCGGTGACACGGTCGGAGATCCTTTCAAGGACACGTCCGGGCCTTCGCTTAATATTTTGATTAAGCTGATGTCGATGGTTTCAATTGTTTTTGCGTCATTCATCGTGGCAAAAACAATCTTTAAATAATTATACAATAGAATTATTAAAGGGGCGTTGCCTAAAAGAATAGCCTGGGTGTGGATATCGACCATCCCTTGTTCGGCAGCGATATCAGCCCTTGCCTATTTTTTTGTCCGAAAATCACCTCTCACCCTTAAGCAAACCATTACCCCGATGCCCTGACGTCTCGTTGGGGATCAGGGTAAAAAATGATATATAAATGGCCGCAATCGGAAATACCGATTGCGGCCATTTTTTCTTGCGCCGAAAAAGTGTTTTCGCCTGTCCGCCTTTGGCGGAGCATCAACCCCCGAAGGTAGTGAAATTATTTAGCTTTTCATCGGGATTCCGAAGTAATACTTCAAAGAGATACTACATTCGGCAGAAGAGATACTACATTCGGGGCAAAAACTAAGCGCCAGCTGGCAGTTTTTGGTTGACTAATAATAAAATCTGATATATCATACTATTCATACAATTCGTACAGATGAGAGGAGGGAATCATGAACGGTATTTTTAGAGGTAAGACTTATGGTTCAGTAACGGTCGGTGACAGGGGCCAGCTGGTTGTCCCGGCCCAATTAAGAAAGGCGCTGAATATCAGGCCCGGTGATCAATTAATGGTTTTTGCAAAAATCGAAAAAAGGATAATCAGCCTTATGCCTTCGGAAGATTTTAGCCGGTTCCTGGAACGCGCCTCAAGGCTTATCTCAAAATTAGAAAGCAAGGTCGTCAAAAATAGATGATAAGTGAATAAATTTTTAACCTTTATTTTAACGGCTTTATTTATCCTTAATTTTTCTGTCCATATAGCATCCGCAGAAGAAATCCTTACCTGGGCAGATTGTGTGAAAGAGGCTGCCAAGAACCACCCGGATTTAATCTCTGCCTCAGAAAGCGTAAAACAATCAGAGGCCTCTAAAAAAATTACCAGAAGCGCGCTTTTCCCCCAGATAGACGCCAGCGTAGACTCCTCTGCTGCCAGGGCATCCGGTAAGACCACCGATACATATTCATACGGAGTTTCCGCAAATCAGTTGCTGTTTGACGGGCTTAAGACAATCGAAAACGTAAAGGCCGCCTCAGAAAATATAAAATCAGCCCAGTATAATTATAAGTTCACTTCAACCGAAGTAAGGCTGAAGTTACGTACCGCCTTTATCAATTTGCTAAAATCCCAGGAATTATTGCAGGTGGCAGAAGAGATCGTGCATATTAGACGAGACAGCCTGATATTGATAACCCTGCGTTATGAGTCGGGCCTGGAGCATAAAGGCGCCCTGTTAACCGCCGAGGCAAATGCCGCCGAGGCAAATTTTGAACTTTCCCGGGCAAGAAGGGATGTTGAGCTGGCACAGAGGCAGCTTACTAAGGAAATGGGCCGCTTTGAATTTCAGCCGATGTCTGTAAAAGGAGATTTTGATGTCAGTGATTCCGCCAGAGAGAAACCTGATTTTAATGCCCTGGTTAAGGATAATCCTTTGCTCCTTGGGGCTGTTTTCAAGAAAAATGCAGCTGCCTTCGGCATTAGATCCGCATATGCTGATTTTAGTCCGCAGGTCTTGGGAAAGGCCGGGGCTGATAAAACAGACTCACACTGGCCTCCGGAAAACGATAAATGGAATGTGGGCTTAAGCGTTACCATGCCGATATTTGAAGGCGGCTCGAGGCTTGCCGCGGTTTCTAAGGCACAGGCAGCCTATAATCAGTTGCAGGCCGATGAAAGAAGCACCAGGGACAGCCTTATCGTCGGCCTCCAAGAGACCTGGGCGTCTTTACAGGATGCCATTGAGACAGTAGAGGTAGGACGTAAATCTTTAGAGGCTGCCCAAGTGCGTTCAAAGATAGCCGAGGCGCAGTATTCAACCGGATTCATTAATTTTGATAACTGGATTATTATCCAGAATGATTTGGTTAATGCAAAAAAGACCTTTTTGAATGTCCGTGCAAATGCGCTTTTGGCCGAAGCCAACTGGATTCAGGCGAAAGGAGAGACGTTAGAATATGCGCAAAAATAAATTAAAATTATTTTTTATTGCAGCAATCATTTTGGTTATTGCCGGCGTTGCTATAACACGGCTAAGGCAAAAGGAATCTTCCGATGAGATGGTTAAAGAGATAACTCCGGTTATCGGTACGATCAGGACGTTTATTTCATGTACCGGGACTGTCCTTCCTAAAAACCGCCTGGAAATAAAGCCTCCGGTAAACGGCAGGGTGGAAAATATTCTGGTCAAAGAAGGGGATTATGTTAAGGCCGGCGAGATCCTGGCCTGGATGAGTTCAACCGAGAGGGCGGCTTTACTGGATGCGGCCCGGGGCCAGGGAGAAAAAAGTTTAGAATACTGGCAGGAGGCATATAAACCCATACCGCTACTTGCGCCTATTGACGCAGAGGTGATTGTAGCCACAACCCAGCCCGGCCAGACCGTAACTACTGCCGATGCCGTCCTGGTTTTATCAGACCAGCTGATTGTCCGGGCGCAGGTTGATGAGACTGATATCGGTAAGATTGCCGACGAAATGAAGGCGGTTATTGCCCTTGATGCGTATCCCGATACAAAGATAAAGGCCAGGGTCGGGCACATCTATTATGAATCAAAGACCGTCAACAATGTTACTATCTATGAAGTTGACCTCTCACCGGAAGAGGTGCCTGCATTTTTCCGTTCCGGAATGAACGCCTCCGTGGATTTCATAATACAGGACAAGGAAAATATTTTAGTTATCCCGGTGGATGCGGTGTATAAAGAAAATTCAGAGTCCTATGTCTTATTAAAGCAGGCCGACGGCAAAGAGCCGATAAAGACGCGCGTAACACTGGGGATTTGGGATGATAAAAACATAGAGGTTATTTCCGGGCTTACTCCCAAAGACAGGATAATCGCAAAAACAAAAAAATATACCCTTCCTCAAAGCAGCACGGGTACTAATCCGTTCTTGCCCGGCCGCAGAAGATAATGATCGAGTTAAAAAACATATATAAGACATACCAGATGGGCCATGTTCAGGTAAGGGCCCTGCAGAACGTCTCCTTAAAAATTGCGCCCGGTGAGTTTGTGGCGATTATGGGGCCTTCTGGTAGCGGCAAGTCCACCCTCATGCATATCCTGGGTCTGTTGGACAGGTCGGATAAAGGCGAGTATCATTTGGGTAAAAGAAGGATTGACGAACTGTCTGATGAGGAATTATCGGCTATACGAAATCGTCTGGTTGGTTTTGTCTTTCAGCAGTTCCATCTATTGCCCAGAATGACCGCTTTAGAAAATGTCGAACTGCCCCTTATCTATGCGGGCAAGCGCCATTTGAAAGAAAGAGCAAGACAGGAGATTGAAGAGGTTGGTCTTGCCGACAGAATGAATCACCGGCCGAATGAATTGTCCGGAGGCCAACAGCAGAGGGTGGCTATCGCCCGGTCACTGGTCAATGACCCTTTGATTATTTTTGCGGATGAGCCTACGGGAAACCTTGATTCAAAAAGCCAGGAAGAGATAATTTCCATTCTAAAAAGTTTAAATCAAAAAGGTAAAACCGTTATTATTGTCACCCACGAACAAGCAATCGCCGCATCAGCCAGGCGTATCATCCATATGCTCGATGGTAAAATTATTTCTGATGAAAAAGCAAAAATTACGCCGCAACCTGTCCGGGAAAACCAGGCAGATGAGATAATTGACGTTGTCTTATCCAGGTCCGAGAGAAAGGCCAGGGAAACCGAATTCTTTGATACTTCGACGGCACCGAAGCGCCGCTCAGTATCAACCCTGAGCGGAGTCGAATGGGTTGATTATCTGCGTCAGGCAGTCGGCGCAATGGTTTCGCATAAAATGCGTTCTTTCTTATCTATCCTCGGGATATTAATCGGCGTTGCGGCAGTGATAGCTATGCTTGCAGTAGGCACTGGGGCCAAAGAGTCAATTGAAAAACAACTGGCCTCTTTAGGGTCCAATCTTTTAGTAGTCAGGTCCGGATCTTCCAGGCTTCACGGAGTGGCCATGGAAACTGGTACGGTGACGCGCCTGACTTTAGAGGACGTTGCCGCTATCGCAAAGCTTTCCGATTTAGTAAAAGGTGTCAGTCCTTCGATAAGAGGCAGAGGCCAGATGGTCTATGGAAATAAAAACTGGAATACCCAGGTTGAAGGGGTAGGCGTTGATTATGCAACTATGCGTGCATCAAGCCCCGAGGTAGGAAGATTTTTTAGTGAAGTTGAAGTTAAGATGAGAGACAAGGTTATATTGCTTGGCCCGACAGTGGCGCGCGAACTTTTTGGGGATATGAATCCGGTCGGAGAAAATTTAAAACTCAATCTCATTAATTTTAAAGTAATCGGGGTGTTGCCCAGTAAGGGGGCGAATGCCTTTCACGACCAGGATGATATAACAATTATTCCGGTTACAACAGCTATGTTTCGAGTTTTTGGGAAAGAATATGTTGATACTATTTATGTGGAAGCAAAAAACCCGGATTTGATTGATGCGGCCGAAGAGGCTATTTCAAGCCTTATTATAAAGCAGCACCGCCTTCTTGCAAAAGAGGCAGAAGAGGCATTTCAAATCCGTAACATGACTGATATCAAGAATACGCTTGAAGCTACCACGCAGACCATGTCAATATTACTGGGCTCGATTGCGGCCATCTCGCTTTTAGTCGGAGGTATCGGTATTATGAACATCATGCTTGTCTCGGTCAGCGAGCGCACACGCGAAATCGGCCTGCGCAAGGCAATAGGCGCGACCAATAAGGACATCATGGTGCAGTTCCTCATTGAGGCAATATTAATGGCCTTTATCGGAGGCATATCCGGTATTTTATTGGGAGCCGGGGTATCCGTATTGATTACCCTTTTTGCCGGATGGTCGGTGAAGGTCTCTTTATCTTCCGTGCTTCTTTCTACGGTATTTTCTTTGATTGTCGGAATAGTCTTCGGGCTCTGGCCGGCGCAGAAGGCCGCTAAACTTGACCCTATCGAGGCGCTGCGGTACGAATAAAGGTAGTTGCCTCCCTAATAAAACAATCCCAAAACCTCAAGCCCCTTTAAAAAATCCCTTGACATACCATACCCCCCTATGGTATACTCTCCTTGTAGGAAAGGAGGCTATACTATGATAAGTTACCCGTCCCATAGCGAAAATATAGTGGCCTTAAAAAGAATCGAAGGCCAGATCCGCGGCATTCAGAAGATGATAGAAAACAAGGAGTATTGCGTGGATATCTTAAACCAGATTCAGGCGGTTATATCTGCGCTGGCCAGGGTTGAGGATAAAATCCTGGAAAGACATTTTGAAAATTGCTTAAGTAGCGCCCTTGCGGGAAAATCTACTGTGGCTAAAAAACAGAAGTTAGACGAAATACTTCAATTGATCAACCGTTTCAGGAAGGTCTAATTAAAGGCATAATCAAAATGAGATTGAGTTTTATACTCCGCGGCCTGAAAACCGCGCCCTTAAGGGCGCGGATAAGATGTGGCCGCTTGAGTATTCCGCCTTTGGAACCCCGGGCTTTAGCCCGGGTGGGCTCCATATTTTTAGTCAGTTTTATTACCCTTGTTATTATTAGTAATCCGGCATTAGCCGATGACTCGCTTTTTTACAAGGAGCTTAATATAATCGGGGGCTATTCTGACCGAGGCCACTGGGTCGGTAAAAGTCGAGAGTTGCTTAATTCTCTCGGCCTTGAGTACTATCGTAAGTTTTCCGGAGAATACGCTGATTACCTGACTACGGATTTACAGCTACGTGTCTCTTACGACAGTAGGAAGAATTCTCATGATGCCTGGGGCATTGAGGTCCATAATGCGTGGCTGGAGCATAAATTGGCTTACGGGGCGAATCTACGCCTGGGGCATTTTGATCCGGCATTCGGCTTGGAACCGTTACTCGATACGCACGGCACTATACTACAGACATTGGCAATGAAAAACATGGGTCTTAAAAAAGACTGGGGGGCAGGCTTAGAAGGGTCTTTACCTAAATTTGATTATAAACTGGCAATGCAGCTGGGTTCGGGTATGAGTATCTATAGAAGAGACGATAGTTTTCTCCTTACATCCCGGATAGGTTCGCCGGCATCGGGAAATTGGCAATACGGCCTTTCTTTTCTTTACGGCAGGGTGCTGGAATCAGAAGGGATGAGGACCTTTCCCAGGGATAAACTCCTGTCGGACGACGCCGTCTCTAAAAAAAGGATAGGCCTGGATGGCCAGTATCTCTTCGGGCCTTATCTTTTTAAGGCAGAGACGGCCTATGGCAAAAATAATGACGAGGATGTCTTGGGGTATCTTGCGGCATTAGATTATACCATACCTAAATATCAGAACTGGAGCTTTGAACTCCAGTTCCAATCATGGATAAATGATTTAAGCAACAGCAACTCCCGCGATTCTACGCTTACTCTGGGGACGTCTTACAAGTTAAATCAGAATATCACTTTGCGCTCGGCATTCTCGCACGATTTAAATATGGCAAACCAAAATAAAGATAATAAGTTCCTGGTGCAATTTTATTATTTCGGACTATAGAGGATAATATGGCGCGGATAATTTTCATCATTTTATTTCTGACTGTTTTCTGTGCGAATTCTTTTGCCGCGGTTGGCTGCAGTTTAAATGACCCTGACAGGGACGTAAAGCGGATTTTTGCCGAATCTACGGGTTATCGGACCACTTTCATTACCCTGAAAGAAATAGGGGCAGAGCCATTACAGAAAGAAATTGAACAAAAGCTGGGCGATAAATTCGACCCGGTCTATGAAAGCCTGGACGTGCCTTATGCCTATTATACGGTATTAAAAGGTAAAGATACCATCGGGCGCATCCACGGCGTCAATCAAAAAGGCAGATACGGCAGCATGCAATTGATCCTGGCAACGGACTTAAAAGGCAAGATTATCGAGTTCTATTATCAGAGGATATCTTCTCCTGAATCCAAAAGATTCCGGGACAAGGCATTTACCGGACAGTTTAAGGGTTTGAGTTTAGGGGATTTTTACGGCGATGGCCGTGTATCAAAAATAGCCGATCCCAGTAAGGCGAACCCCGCAGATTTTAAGGCCACGTTACGCGGCATTAAGAAGAATCTTCTCTTATTGGATGAATTCCTGCGTTTATAAACACAGGGCAAATGATATTTATAGAAAAAGATGGGAGGGTAAAATGAAAAATATAATCGCTGTTTCAATTCTGTGTCTTCTGGTAATTTTTGGCATATCCACAACCGCCAGTTACGCCGGCACGGAAAAATACGGGGAGGCTATTTCAAGCCGGAATATCACCCCGATAAAAGATATCCTGGCTAATCCTGCGGCATTCGAGGGAAAGACAGTCACCATAGAAGGAAAAATTGCCAGCGAGTGCCCTTCGGGTTGCTGGTTTTACGTCAAGATAGCTGAAGGAAACTTGTCCATATACGTGGATATAGGTAAGTCAGGATTTGCCATACCCCAGAAGAAAGGTAAAAGAATACTTGTCGAGGGTAAGGTCATTGTGAAAAAACCCGGGCCGATGATCCAGGGAAAAGGGGTTGAGGTACAATGAAAATATTATCGGTTGCCTTTAAAAATTTAAAGAGGAAAAAGATTCGTTCCGTTCTGACTATCGGCGGCGTGGCTATTGCCGTAGCAGTATTGGTCAGTCTGGTCGGGTTTAACGAAGGATACCGGCGGTCCTTAAACAGCGACGTCGATAAGATGGGCTATCAGGTCCTGGTGACTGCCAAGGGCTGCCCTTATGAAGCGGCAACGCTGATGTTAAAAGGAGGGGGCGGCCTGCGTTATATGGAAGAGTCCGTTTACGATAAAATCACCCGGGATTCACGGATTGAGAAAATTACCCCGCAGCTGGCCTCGACGGAATTTGACAAAGACAGGCAAGACGGGCGGGGCGGCATCGCGCTGTACATGGGGATTGAAAAATCCTATCTCGCGCTTAAGCCTTGGACAAAGTTTAAATCCGGGGCCTGGTTTTCCGGCGAGGATGCGGATGAGGCGATTATCGGTTATGAGGCTGCCGAGCTTGAGCAGCGCCTGCCGGGCGATGAGATCTTAGTCCCGAACATCAACAAGCCCCTTAAGGTGGTCGGGATCTTTGAGAGGACCGGCACCCAGGACGATGGTGTAATATTTCTGCCCCTTAAGACGGCGCAGAGGATATTTGACCTGCCCGGTAAACTTACCGGGGTGGGGATAAAACTAAAAGATATCGGTTCGCTCGGCGCTTTCGAAGAAGACCTGTATAATGAACCGGGCATCCAGGTAATCAGTATGGCACAGGTCAAAGGAACCATCTTTAACCTGATATCGTCGGCAAGGGTAATGACGAATTCAGTAGCCATTATCGCGATTATTATCGCGGTGATCGGCGTAATCAACACGATTCTTATGTCCGTATTCGAGCGGACCAAGGAAATCGGATTAATGAAGGCGATCGGAGCCTCCAGGCTTGATATTTTCCGGATTATCTGGTTGGAGACTACCATAATCTGCGTCATCGCAGGCATTGCAGGCGATATCATCGCGATTATCGGTTCGCACGCCGTGGAGTTAATCCTAAGAAAAGTCTTGCCGTATGCGCCGGCAGGACAACTGGTCTTTATTACGCCAATGCTTCTGGTTGGTTCATTTATCGGCGCCCTGATTATGGGCTTAATCGCAGGCATTTATCCGGCGCTGCGGGCTTCTTCAATGAGGCCGGTTGAAGCAATAAGGCTGGGAGATTAGATATGAATGAAACCTTGATTAAGGCAGATAAAGTAAGTAAAATATACATGCTTCCCGCCGAGGAGATTAAGGCGGTTAGGGACGTGGATTTAGAAATACGTAAAGGCGAATTTGTTGCTATCATGGGGCCGTCAGGCTCAGGCAAGACCACGCTCTTAGATATTCTGGGCTGCCTGGATCGGATATCCGCAGGCGGGCTCCAGGTCCTGGGTAAAGACGTATCCAAGGCCAGAGAAAGTTCCCTGGTGGATATGCGCCGCAGAAATATCGGTTTTGTATTCCAGGAATTTCTGCTTATTCCTACACTTAGCGCCCTTGAAAACGTGGAGTTGCCATTGCTCTTTGCCAAATTACCCCAAGAGAACGAGAAGGCAATAACCCTACTTAAAAAGGTAGGCCTGGGTCATCGTATTAATCACCTGCCCAAGGAGTTATCCGGAGGAGAGAGGCAAAGAGTTGCAATCGCCCGGGCCCTGGTCACTTCTCCTAAACTGCTTTTAGCGGATGAACCTACGGGAAATTTAGATACTAAAAGCGGCCAGGAGATATTTGATATCTTTAAAGATTTAAATCAGAATGACGGCCTGACTATAGTCGTCACTACTCACAATAATAAACTAGGTTCGCAGGCCGGCAGGATTGTTTATCTTAAGGACGGCCGGATTGTCTTGAAAGACGAATCAAGTTTATTCGTCTGAGTATTATTTTATCCGCCTTCGCGCAGCCGCCTTTGGCGAGCCTCGCCTTTGGCGGGAAAACCCCAGGCGTGAACCTGAGGATGTCCGCCATTCGCCTTCGCGAATGGCGAGATCTCGCCACGTATTATGGCGGAAATGCAGAGAGGTGCGCTACGGCGAGATGTCGCCGTTACATGTTGAAGGCCCGCGGCTTCGCCGCGAGGCGAGCGGACCTCGCCGAAGCGAAGCGTAGGCGGGTTTTTCAGGTACCCCGGCTGCTCGCCTCGCTCGACGCGAGTCGAAGCGGGTAAAGCAGTGGGGCTCCATGGTAAAGACTGATACGGGAGATGAGAATGGGCAAAGTGTCATTGGTGCGATTTAAAGCAAACCGAAAAGGTAAAATTATAGAAATAGCGGGCGGCCAGAACCTGCATAATAAACTGATGAACCTGGGGCTATATAAAGGTAAAGAAATCACTAAGCTCAGTCACATCGGCCTGGCAGGCCCGGTAGTGATTAAGGTAGGAAGAAGTATCCTTGCCCTGGGCCACGGCGTGGCATCAAAAATTATAATCGGGGTTGAATGATAAAAAAGATTTATCTGATCGGTAATCCCAACGTCGGAAAGAGCGTGGTATTTTCGCGGCTCACCGGTGTGCACGTAATTTCCTCGAATTATCCCGGCACGACCGTAGAGGTCACCAAGGGTTACCTGAAATTAAAAGAAGAAAGAGTTGAGGTCGTAGACCTGCCCGGGGCCTATTCATTAGAACCGACCTCCCGCGCAGAAGAAGCGGTGGTGTCTTTATTAAAAGAACACAATAAAGACGATATAGCCCTAATTAATGTCCTTGATGCGACTAATTTAGAAAGAAACCTGCACCTCACCTTAGAGCTGATTGAACAGGGGTTTCCCGTCCTGGTGTGCCTTAATATGTGCGATGACGCAACCCACAAGGGCGTGCATATCGATATCGCAAGGTTAGAGAAGATTTTAAATGTCCCGGTGGTTTCAACCTGCGCCGTTACCGGGGTAGGCATAAAATTATTAATCGAAAGAATAATTGAGGCAGCGCCGACTTCACGGGATAAACTTAGCCGCGAAGAGCTTTGGCAGGAAATAGGGAAAATTGTCGAAGAGGTCCAGCGCCTGGAGCACCGGCACCACACCTTAAGGGAGGCATTGGAAGATGCATCAGTGCGGCCGCTGACCGGCCTACTTATGGCCGCAGGGATTATTTATGCCTCATTTAAAATCGTGCGCTTTATAGGCGAGACGATTATCAGCAGGATAACGGACCCGATATTTATTAACCTATATCAGCCGCTTTTGGAAAAATTGACTGTGAAGTGGCAGGAGCAGGGGTTCTGGTTTCATTTATTTATCGGAGATTTGATTAACGGGAAAATTGATTTTAAACAGTCGCTGGGGGTATTGACCACTGCCCCTTACATCGAATTCGGGATGGTCCTGCCTTATGTGGTGTCGTTTTATTTTATCCTGAGCCTTCTTGAGGATATCGGGTATTTACCGCGCCTGGCAATATTACTGGACAACCTCTTGCATCGCCTGGGGCTTCACGGTTACGCGGTTATCCCGGTGCTTCTGGGTTTTGGTTGTAATGTCCCGGGGATTTTAGCTACCCGCGTCCTGGAATCAAGGCGCGAGAGGTTTATCGCCGCCACGCTCATCTCTATCGGCGTGCCCTGCGTTCCTTTACAGGCAATGATCTTCGGCCTCCTGGGCAAATTCGGAGGGTTTTATGTAGGCGGGTTATATCTGGTATTATTTTGCCTGGTTATAATCCTGGGCCTGATCTTAAACCGGACAATAAGCGGCTATAGCCCGGAGTTTCTTTTAGAAATCCCGCCTTACAGGATGCCGCCGCTAGTTATATTAGGAAAGAAATTATATTTTCGCATCAAAGGTTTTTTATTTGAGGCAATGCCGGTTGTCCTCTTGGGCGTTTTGGTTATCAATATACTGCTTTACTTTAAGCTATTTGATTTTATTACCGGAATCTTTGCGCCGGTAATTCAAGGTTTATTCAGCCTGCCCAAAGGGGCCATAGTTGCCCTGGCTATCGGATTTTTAAGAAAGGACGTTGCCGTGGGGCTGCTTGTTCCCCTGGGGCTTACCGCCAGGCAATTATTTATTGCCGTAACATTATTGGCGGTATCTTTTCCCTGCATTGCCACCTTTGCAGTTTTATGGAAGGAACTGGGTTTTAAGGCCTTGGTCAAAGCGACCCTGATTATGATAGTCGTCAGTATTATCGTGGGGACAACGCTTAATTTTATAATCCTGCCCCGTTAGTGCATTAAGGCCTTCCTAAAAGAGCGGTTACCTAAAAAAAGTTCTACAAAAATACAAAGATTTAGAATATAATGATGACATGAAAATAGGCATAATCGGATTACCCCAGGTAGGTAAAAAGGTCCTCTTTGAACTTCTCACCCAACACAGACCCACGGAAAACGAGATTGCCTCCGACAAGCCGATAAAAGGCGTGGCCGAGATAAAAGACCCCAGGTTTGAAAAACTGGTTGCCTCCTACAAACCCAGGAAACAGGTCCGGGCCAGGATTGATATCGAGGCCCTGCCCAAGTTAGAGAAAGAGGCAATTATGGAGGGCGGGATTTTTTCCGACATCAACGAACTCGACGCCATATGCCACGTGGTCAGGGCATTTGTTGATGACTCGGTCTATCATGTTGCCGGCTCTGTCGATGCCGGGCGGGATATCGACTCGGTGAATTCGGAACTCATCCTCCATGACCTTATATTTATTGAAAAGAGAATGGAGAGGATTTCAAAAAATATAAAACAGACCAAGGAAGAGGCGGCAGTAAAAGAAAACGAGGTGCTGGTTAAATTAAAGGCGCATCTTGATAATAACCTACCCTTAAGGCTCTTGGAACTCACCGCTGAAGACAAAAAGGTGATATCGAGTTATCCCTTTGTGACGCGTAAGACCATGATGATAGCCCTGAATGTCTCAGAGGGAGATTTAAAAAATACCGGGCTCTTAGAAAAATTAAAGAACGATTACCGGATGCAGGGTATAGAGATTATGCAGGTTTCAGCCAAAGTGGAATCCGAGATAGCCAAATTGGAATCCGAAGATGAGAAAAAGGAATTTTTAAAGGACTTAGGAATAGAGGAGCCGGCAATCAATATGCTTACGCGCATGTGCATAAAGGCATTAAATCTGATATCGTTTTTTACCGTCGGGCCAGACGAGGTCAGGCAGTGGAATATCCGCGCCGGCTCAAGCGCCCCCGAGGCAGCCGGCGCCGTACATTCGGATATGCAAAAAGGTTTTATCCGGGCCGAGGTGATGAAATTTAGCGATTTCGTAAATTTTGGCAGCGAGGAGAAACTAAAAGAAGCCGGAAAATTATACCTTAAAGGCAAGGACTATATTGTTGAAGACGGCGATATAATAGATATAAGGTTTAATGTCTGATAGGGCGTCACACCTGCCTGTCGGCAGGCAGGTGTGACACCCTTTAGGCTGGAACGATACTTCGACATTGCTCTGCTTCGACAGGCTCAGAATTCGACCTCAAGTGAAATCGAAGGACGATTTTCGGGACAGCCTAAATATTGCGGCTATGTTGTCGAAGGCGCCGAGGCCCCGGCAGAATGCCCGGCCTGCAAACATCCGCAAAGCTTTTACGAAGTACTGGCGGAGAATTTTTAACCGAAATTAATCCGCCGCCGTGTATGTAGTTATTCAAAGAAGATAAGAAACGCAAACCACAGGGGGTTAAATATTATGCCGCATAGAATAACCGGTACAAATAACTTTTCAAAAGGGCCAAATCTACCTGAGCAGAGTTTTTACGGTCTGGGTATTGCCCCTAAGATTCTTGATACCCTTGAGCGCATAAAATTCAAGGTGCCTACGCCGATTCAGTTCAAGGCAATTCCCCCGGCAATTCAAGGCAAAGATATTATCGGTATTGCGCAGACCGGCACCGGAAAGACCCACGCCTTTGCCATCCCTATGGTCCAGCTCCTGGTCCAGAAAAAAGGTATAGGCCTGGTCCTGGCGCCTACCCGGGAATTGGCTATTCAGATTGACGAGGCCTTTAGGGGGATTGCGCATCCCTTCGGGATGAGGACAGCCTGTCTTATCGGCGGCGCCCCCATGTATGAACAGGTGCAGGCGCTGCGCAAAAACCCCCGCGTGGTAATTGCCACCCCGGGCAGGCTTATTGACCATATAGGCCGATGGAATGTTATTCCTGAGGGCGTAGTAATGCTGGTGCTTGATGAGGCAGACCGGATGATGGATATGGGCTTTGCCCCGCAGGTCGAGAAGATCCTGCGTTTCCTGCCCAAAGAAAGGCAGACCATGCTTTTTTCCGCGACTATCCCCAGGGAGATTATGGATATAACCGCCAAATATATGAAGCTTCCCGTGTGCGTAGAGATTGCCCCCTCAGGCACTGCCGCAGAAAATATTACCCAGGAATTATTTATCGTAAAAAAGGATGCTAAATTACAGCTTTTAAGCACACTACTCGCGCACTATCAGGGCGCAGTCCTTTTATTTTCCCGCACCAAACATAACGCAAGAAAGATTACACGTTCAATCAGGGAGATGAGGTATAGAGCGGCTGAAATACATTCTGACCGTTCGCTTACTCAGCGCCGCGAAGCGCTGGAAGGTTTCAAATCCGGTAAATATAAGGTGCTTGTTGCCACAGATATTGCCGCCCGGGGAATTGATGTGACCGGAATAGAGCTGGTCGTTAATTATGACCTGCCGGATGACGCGGGTAACTACGTGCACCGCATCGGCCGCACAGGCAGGGCCGGGCACCCGGGGCATGCGATTTCTTTTGCCACCCCTGATCAGGCAAGGGATGTCCGGGATATCGAGAAAATTATCAGGACGTCGCTTCCTATTTCAAAACATCCTGGGATTTCCCAGGAACAGTTTGTTAAGTCTTCACAACGCTCCGAAGACAGGCGTCCTAAATTTAACTTCAAGCGCAAGCATCATGGCCGGGGTAGGTTTTAGCCTGTTCATCGGCTTGTAAAAACCGCGACGAATTTCATCCCGAATCGGGGTAATTTTAACAGAGAGGTGCCCAGTGAAAAAGTTTATTACGGTTGTCCTCATAGTAGTTATTGCCCTGTTTGCTGTATCGCTTGTCAGGGATATCATTATTAAGTCCGTGATATCTGTGGCGGCGACGCAGATTACCGGGGCTAAGGTAAGCGTGGGCCGGTTCTCACTCAGCGTAGTCAGGCAGTCGATGCGAATTGATAATTTTAAAATGTATAATCCTTCGGGATTTCCCGAGGGTATACTCGTCGATATTCCAAAAATAGCCGTGGATTATGATGTATTTTCGTTACTAAAGGGTAAATTGCACCTGCGTAAGGCCGCGATAAATTTAAAAGAAATCGGCCTTCTGAAAAATAAGGAAGGCAAACTTAATGTTGATGCCTTAAAAGTGGCCCAGCAGCCAAAGGATCAAAAGCCCGCCCCGCAGCTTGCCATGCAGATTGATGAGTTGACCCTTGAGATGGGCAGGGTTGTTTCCAAGGATTATACTAAAAAAGGAGAGCCGCAAATAGCAGTCTATGATATCAACCTGAAAAAGACCTACAAGAATATTGAGAGCGCCCAGCAATTAGCCGCGCTTATTTTTGCTGAACCTATGAAGGCGGCAGGCATAAAAGGGGCGGCAATTTACGGAGTAGCGATGTTGACCGGCGTAGGCTTTATTCCGGTTGTTGTCGGGACGGCATTAATAGAAAAAGATAGCGTCCAGCAAGATGTTAATGTCCCGCTTGCCAAACTTTATAGCAAATGCCTTGAGGTATTAAAACTTAACGGCAAAATCACCAAAGAGGATTCTGCCAAAGGAATAATTAATGCCAAGGTTAATGATGTAAATATAAAGGTAAGGCTTAAGGAGCTTTCAGCTACGTCCAGCTCAATTACTATCTCAGCCAGAAAATATATGCTTCCTAAGGCCGAGATAGCCAGTGGCATCTTGTACAAGGTCCTTGAAGGGAAGAATTAGTTTAGAAATAAAAATCTTTAAACGTATTTTAAAAAACTCTAAACACTAAACTCTAAATCCTAAATAAGCTACAAACTCAAATTTGAAATTTAATAATCACCTGATTAGCTAAAGTTTTGAATTTTGTGTTTTAGCCATTTTGGATTTATTTGTAATGCTCCCCGTTAGTCAAGCTAAATTTTAGTAGTAAGCAATATTTGCTCTTTTTCAAATTGACAGGGTGTCCGGTAATTCAGGGATGAGTGGGGATAATCGTTGTTGTAATCTTCAACCCACTTCTTGAATGCCTC
>JAZDFF010000005.1:0-60927 GCA_043808095.1 Candidatus Omnitrophota bacterium | reverse complement strand
TTTCAGGGAGTATATTTCGCTGTCTATTTTCTGCAGCTGGACCAGATGTCCTATCTGTGCCTTCAGGTCAGTCACTCTCCTCCTTTATAACGGGCCGCATCAGCATTAACCTCTGGTGGGCGATAGAGGATTCGGACCTCTAACCTGTCGCTCCTCGTTTCGCTCGTCGCTCCCCAAAGGGGCGCTGCCCCTATGGCGCTCCCCGTCTGCGGCGGGTCGCTGTTACCCCGAAAGCGTGGGGAAACTTTTTCCCCACACCCCTTTAGGTTCGCCTCCTTCAACTGTCTAAATGCCCCCGACAGGAGTCGAACCTGTACCACCAGCTCCGGAGGCTAGTGCCCTATCCATTGGGCCACGGGGGCCTTAAAGTATTGTCTCTTTAATTTTAGACAAAACGAATTCTTTATCTTTGACCTTAAACTGCTGGATAGAGAATCGTTTAAATTGCCTGGCGCCTTTTTTGGATAAGGCCTCCTGCATATAATTTAGGCAGCGGTTATTTCCCGTGCCGCTGCCATAGGTGGTAAATAAAATTATGTCTTTGCCTACCAGGCCAAAGCATTGTTCTAAATAGGCATTCATTGCCGGGCTAGGCCCAAATGCCCAGACCGGGGTACCCAGGCATATCAAATCATAACCGGATAAATCATTTTGTATCGGGGCAATGCTTGCCCTCTTATGCCAGAACGCCCTCCTGCATTGGGCGAAGAAATTGTTTGATTCATCCTGCGCCTCTAATCCAATAATCTCTACCTCGCCTTTTTGTTTTAAATACTCGGCTAAAACCTCAGCGACCTTTTTGGTATTGCCGGAATAGGAATAGTAGATGATTATCGCCCTCATCTTGACCCCATGATAAATTTCGAATTACTAATTCCTAAATCCTAATAAATGACTAATGAATCAATTTCAAATTTAATTTTAAAATTAGTTATTAGGAATTTATTCGACATTAGAAATTAGGAATTGGACATTTACTTTTAACATTTATTTATCTGAGTTAGAAGAAGCTCATCTGCTTCTCGCCGCTTTCTTCTTTTTTATCATCCAGGCCAAAGATCTGGATACTGCCGTATTCTCCGTCAAAGCCGGGAAGAATTTTTACCCTTCCTTCGCGTACCCTAAGAATCCCGTCGGCAATGCGCGGATTAATTGATTTTTTTAGATCCTCTTTGGGTACGTTTGCCAGGACCTCAAATTCGTTGCCGAATTTACTGATAATGGAAAAATATTCCCTTTCTACGGCCTGGGTGGCCTTGGTCAGGCCCTTTGCCTCGGCAATTATCTCATTCAAGGGGATGCGATTTTTAAACGGGATAGCGTTATCCGGCCTAAAACCTTCTTCTCTGTCGGCAAGTTGATCTACGCGGTTCATTACGCCGATAGTTAAGGGTTTTTTACATTTGGGGCAGGTATTTCTATGCTCCTTGGACTCTTTAGGCGAAAACCTCACCCCGCAGAGCCGATGCCCGTCAAAATGGTATTTACCTTCCTCGGGGAAAAACTCAACAGTGTATAAAAATCTTTTTTTGTCTTTGGTCTTTAAGACCTCGATGATAGTTTTATAGTCCAGGTCGCAATTAAAGACATTGGCCTCGCGGCCGATCTTAGACGGAGAATGGCTGTCGGAATTACTGATCAGGCTAAATCTATCCAGGGCTGACCAACGCCAGTTCATACCAGGATCCGACGATAAACCGGTCTCCAAACAAAAAATATTTTGGGCCTGGTCTTCAAAACAGGCCTCAATGCTGTTGAAACCTGACATCGAACCGAATAGGCTAAACCAAGGAGTCCAGATGTGTCCGGGCACAATTAAGCACTCGGGCGAGATATCCAAGACAATCCGCGTCAGTTCCTGCACGTCTAATCCTAAGATAGGCCTGCCATCGGAGGCGAGATTGCCGATACTGGAAAGATGGTGATTTATTTGATCTACAACCTTAAAAGAGGGTGCCAATATGACCGTGTGGACGCGATAGGTCTTGCCGCGCTTGGAATAGATACTGCTTATCTCGGCGGTCAGAATAAAATTAACGTTATTATAGATAAATAAACCGTTATTTAGAGGCTCGAGATGGGATTTTAATTCCTCAAGCCAGAGATGGTGGGTGAAGTCGCCGCTACCTAAAAGGGATATGCCTTTAAGCCTGGCCCAGTCGGACAAATGCTGGGTATCCATGTCACGGCTGGTGGCACGTGAATATTTGGAGTGGATATGAAAGTCGGCAATAAATTGCATATTAAATTATTGTTAAACTGTTAAATGGCTAAACTGCTAAATTGAAAACAATTTAACAATTTGACAATTTAGCAATTATTTCTTTAACGTTTCCCCAATGCGTGCCCCGCCAGTATATTCGTTTACACCTGGGACAGCTGACAAAATCCGCATTGGTCTTATAAACAAACTCCGGGACCTTATCCATTATACTGTTTTTCTGTGCCTTTATCAATTCTTCATTACAGATTATGCAGCGGGAAAACATCAAATTTTTATCCGGGGATATATTAAGATCTTTGAGGACTTGCCCGAGCTGTTCTTTTACGAAGTCGCTGTTTATCCTGATAATCTTTAATCCTGGATGAGAGCCGATTCTGGTATTACGGGTGAGTATTATGCGCTCTTGGCGTAGCGCCGAAATTATTAGGGTACTGGGGTTTCCTGCTTGATAATAAAAAGTATCATACCCGATAATGCGCAGCCATTTGGCGAGCCTGCCTAATTCACGGGTTAGGATAAATTTATGATTCACAAATTTTCACAAATTACACACTAATTTTCACGAATAAAAATTCGTGACTATTCGTCTTAAATTAGCGTAAATTCGCGTTTGATTAGCGATTATTCGCGTTTATATAGGCAATTTCCCCGTTACAGATAGTATATTCGACTATTCCTCTTAAAGTGCGGCCGATAAAGGGAGAGTTTTTGGCTTTGGATTGAAAACCATCTTTTTTAACCAGCCATTCTTTTTGCGGGTCGACAACAATTATATCCGCGTCAAGGCCAACGGACAAGGCGCCCTTGGTCTTTAGCCCAAGGACCTTAGCGGGGTTTGTAGATAATCTTTCTACCAACGCCGGCCAATCAAGTATCTTGCCAATGATTAGCTCGCTGATTGAGGCTGCCAGTTCCGTCTCAAGTCCGATAGCCCCAAATTCTGCGCGCTCAAACTCTACATCTTTTTCATTTTCCGTATGTGGGGCGTGATCCGAGGCAATCACATCGATTATCCCATTTTTTAGTGCCTCTTTAATCGCCTGGACATCTTCTTTGGCCTTTAGCGGAGGATTGACTTTTAGATTGGTATTATATTCAAAGAGATCCTCATCGCAAAAACAGAAATAATGAGGCGCAGTCTCAGCCGTCACTCTTAGGCCAATTTTTTTGGCCTGCGCGATAATCTCAATAGATTCCTTGCAACTGACATGGGCGATATGGATAGGTGCGTCTAGTTTTTGCGCTAACTGAATATCTCTTTGGACCCTTTTATATTCTGACTCCCGGGGTGTTCCTTTTAAACCCAGGCGTGTAGACATTATCCCCAGATTAATTACTCCGCTTCTGGTGATGGCCTTGTCTTCGCAGTGACAGATGACTAAAATGCCTTCCTTCTTGGCTAATTTTAATACCTCTTTAAGTATTTTTTCATCGTCTACAGAGGCGCCGTCATCAGTTATGGCAATTACGCCTTCTTTTTTTAGTTTGGCTATATCAGTCAGTTCTTTGCCGGCTCGCGCCTTGGTAATAGCACCGGCAATGTAAACATTGGCGCAGGCGCTTTTTTTAATAATATCTTTTAACTGACGGACGTTCTCAACAGAATCCATGGCCGGCTCAGTATTGGGCATGGCCAGGACTGAGGTAACCCCGCCTCTTAGAGCGGCTTTGGTTCCAGTCTCAATAGTCTCTTTGTCTTCCCGACCAGGCTCGCGCAGGTGCACATGCATGTCAATTATGCCGGGCATAACGATTTTGCCGCTGGCGTCAATTATTTTATCGGCTTTATCCTCTATATCCCCGGCCACCTTAGAAATATGCGTGCCTACGATTAAAATATCGCGGACTTCGTTTAGCTTATTTACAGGGTCAACTACATGTCCGTTTTTGATTAATAGTTTCATAATTATCCTTTAAAGTAGAGGGGACATTAAATTACAATAAACAAACCACAAATAACAAACAATATACAATATCAAATACCAAAATTACAAACAAAAGCTTTTGTTTTGGTCATTGGGATTTCGGAATTGAGATTTGTTTGTGATTTGGGATTTGGGATTTGTAATTTTCTCATTATTGCTACTCGCTACTCTCTACTCTTTTCTTATCCTGTGCTTGAGTTACTAAGAACAAGACTGCCATCCTCACTGCGATTCCGTTTGTAACCTGCTCTAAAATCACGGAATTTCCTCCGTCAGCTACGTCAGAGGATATTTCAATACCACGATTTAAAGGGCCGGGGTGCATAACCAGAATATTTTTCTTGGCCTTCTTTAACCTTTCTTTGGTAATGCCGAAGTTCTTAAAATATTCCAGTTGTTTCGGGAAGGCATCGCTTTCATCGCGCTCAAACTGCATGCGCAGGACGTTTACGGCATCGGCATTGTGAAGGGCATCGTCTATATCGTGGGTGACGCGCACACCCAGTTGTTCAATAGCAGGCGGAATAAGTATTTGGGGCGCGCAGACCGTAACCTGCGCACCTAGCTTGGTCAGTCCCCAGATATTGGAACGGGCAACACGCGAATGCGCAATATCTCCGACAATACTGACATTGAGGCCTTCGATTCTGCCCAATTTCTCTTTGAGGGTAAAGATATCCAGAAGCGCCTGGGTGGGATGTTCATGCCGGCCGTCTCCGGCATTAACCACGCTGATATCGACGTGCTTAGAAAGTAGAATGGGCGCCCCGGAAAAACTATGCCTTATGACAATGATGTCTGCCTTCAAGAACTGGATGTTTCTTCCGGTATCGATTAAGGTCTCGCCCTTTGCCACACTCGAAGACTCAGCCATAATATTAATCACGTCGGCGGATAATCTCTTTGCCGCCACCTCAAAAGAGACCCGGGTGCGCGTGGAGGGTTCATAAAATAAATTCACTACGGTCTTGCCGCGTAAGGCCGGGACCTTTTTAATCTCGCGCGTTGAAACCTCTTTAAAGGAATCAGTGGTATCAAGGATAAACTGAATCTCTTCTTTAGTTAAATCTTCCAGGCCTAATAAGTCTTTACGCGTCCAGATCATTTTCTTAGCTTAAAGAGGCTCGATACTCGTCTATGGTTATCCCTGTCTGCCGACGGGCAGGGATGCTGGTATCGAAGCTCGTTGTAGAAACTTGATTATCTCATTTTATTTCGAGCTTCCAGCTTCAAGTATCGATACGAGCATCTACAACGTTAAACGAGTTTCAATAACAAAAAGTCAAATAATTTTGCTTCAACTTCATAACTTCTCCACAATCACCACTTCGTCCCTGCCGTCTGCTTCTTCTAAGCGCACTTCTACATTTTCTTTTAAAGAAGTAGGGATGTTTTTGCCCACGTAATCGGCGCGGATAGGTAATTCTCTATGTCCGCGGTCAATTAAAACCGCCAACTGAATCTCTTTGGGCCGGCCAAAATCAATCAAGGCATCTAAGGCCGAGCGGATAGTCCTTCCGCTGAATAAGACATCATCCACTAAAATAATAATTTTACCTTCAATATCGAAATCAATCTCAGTCTTATGCACCACAGGGCTTGCGGAGATTAGGCTTAAGTCGTCGCGATAAAGGGTGATATCCAGAATCCCCACCGGCACCTCCTGATTGCTTATCTTTTTAATACAATCCTTAAGGCGGCCGGCTAAATAGGCGCCGCGGTTACGGATACCAATCAGGGCCAAATCCGATAAACCCTGATTTTTTTCTAAAATCTCATGGGCAATGCGCATCAGTGTGCGCTCGATCGCTTCTTTATCCAATAATTTCGCCTTCTCTTTAAAGCTCATCATAGGCCCCCGGGCAAAATAAAAGGCCCCGAATAGATTTTCGGGACCTCGTAATTATTTTATTCAACTGTAACATTTTCTCTCCTTACCGGCTTCTCAAGAGCCGGTTTAAAGGTTAAAATAAGTATACCATATAAATTCAAAAAGTCAAGCCAAACTTACCTTCAACCTTTCACCTTTTACCTTTAACCTAACATCTTATCTCACTCCTCCCTCAAGTTCGTACGTGTGATGTCATAGAGGCCTTTGACACAGAGGGGAATAAATTTGGTACCATAGCCTTGTTGACCATGAGCAATTATGTAAGTAAGAGAGCTTGCCGTACCATACGTGGGAGGACTATTATCCCAGTTTATAGTACGGGCCTGCTCATCGCTAAATATACTTCCCCAGCCCTCCCCGAAACTTGAGCCTATAGATTGAGTGTATATTAAGCCATCAGCCTTTCCACGATAACCCGTATCTTCATTACGTCTTATACCAATAACATTACGCCGCCCCGCACCTGTGTCTGCATTTGCCGGCGTAAGCATCCTTCCTTTGACAATTGCGCTCTGATATACGGCTATTGCCACATTGCTATTAGTAGTACCCATAGCAAATAACATCGCGCCTTCATCATCATTAGTATCGTAGCCGACCAAGGCAGCCATGCCAATGTCAATATTAGAGCCGCTGATAAGACTGATGCGTTTGGCCACTGTTCTACTTGCACCAAACTTTCGAGTTACAGTAATAGAGCCTGTAGCCACTATATTAGCAGGGGTGCCGGTAATATCTCCGTCTATAGTAACATCCCCTTTGACATAGCGATTCTTTCCGGCTAAATCTAAATCACCAGAAAACGATTTATTACCAAGATAAAGCCCTCCGGGCTCATTAGAAGAACTGATATTTTGGGCAATACTTATTTCCTTGGCAAAATAGGAGTAAGAGGGGTTGGTGGGGTTAGTTGGATCCCAGTTAGTATTAATTAGCGGTTTGAGTGGAGGTGAAGGAAGGCAATTGGCATAACCATAGTGGTCGTCGTCGAACCCTGGGGAGCCCGGTAGGTCTTGATGATATGCGGCGTTTATTGTCCCGATAGGATCCAAAGTTCCTTTGTAATGAAGCTGGTCATTAGGACTGTCTCCTATCGTCCCGCTATTTATTACATCTTGGGCAACATATATTAATTCATTAATGGAATCCGCTGCCATAGGGTCGCCAATAAATGCCCAACCGCCACCGTTTGTAAGACTACCTGCTGTATAAATACTCCCAAAATGGTCTGAGTCGTAATAACAACCCGGATCATTCATTACTACATTACCCATTGCCCTAATATTCCCCGAAAAGGCATTACCAATATTTTGATAATCGTTGTGGGTATAGTTTCTGCAACAGAGATTAAGCGTATCTGGGTTGTTGTAAAAGAAAGAACCGGTTTCAGCCACAACATTGCCATCTACAAATAATGCTGCCGGATAAGCAGATCTACCAAATGATACAAATGCACAACAGCTATTGTTATGAAAGGTAAGAGTGGCTGCTCGCGAATATACATTCCCGTCAAAAGTATAATATGCAAATGGGCTAGGTTGATGATTCCAAACCTCTGCAGCCGTAGATCCAAAATAAGCCGCATAATACTGCAGGTTCTGGGCTAGATCATTGGTATCTGTGGGCGGGGTGCTTGCGCTGTAGGGATGCCCGTCAAAATCCTGCCTCAGGCTTCTTGAGATATCTCCTTGAGGAGAGGCAATGGTGGCACGGAATCTGACTGTAGCAGCGCGCTCTCCTGCGCTTACATACGATACGACAAAATTCCCGCTGCCTAAGGTCTTAGTAAATTGAGGATTGGTGTTGTTAGAGAAGTTCGTGTCCCAGTTAACCACATATTCTAAGAAGTACTGCCTGGCTCCTTCGGCGATGTAGTAGGCCTGGACGCTATTGAGGTTCCTGGTGGCGATGTCTAACCTTGCAGCCATAAGGGAAAGTGAGGCCATCCCCAGCACGGCAAAGGCCAGGATCATAAAGATAGCCAGCATCAGGGCAAAGCCTTTGTGAGTGGATAGGTTCATACTCTTATTAATGTCGAATTCCTAATGACGAATGTCGAATAAATGACTAATTCTTTTCCCGCCCAACAATTAAATTAAAAACGGGATCCCGAAGAGATACTACAAAGAATAACATCATTCGGGATAATCATCTTCTCACTGCAGCCCAAGCGGGCTTACCGCGGTCTGAAATATATAATCTCTACCGCCGCTGGTAAGGGTTAGTTTTATGCGAATGGTGCGTACGGCAGCACAATTAGTGGTTGTGTCACCGTTTTGATCAAAATAGGAAAACTGGATGCTTGAAGGATATTTTGCGGTAAGGGAGCGCGCTATAAAAGAACTGCCGCAATCACCGCGACGTATTTCAAAGCGTCCCTCTCTTTTCACGCTGCCACCATAAACTGTAAACATAAACATACAAGTGGTATAATCTTTTATGAATACTAAAGAAGAGCTGGAGCAAGCAGGGGTGCCCCAATTACAGCATGTAGACCATGCTGGGTCGGGGACGCAGGGCGGAGTTGGTACTGTACTTCCGATTAGAATCGCCTGTCTTATCTCCGCCACCATCCTATTCATCGCCAGCGTACCCTCAGCTAATATCTCTTTCTGGTCGCGGGCAAAGACCCAGGAGTCGATCCCCAGCCTGATTACCGGAATTAGCGCGCCGGCACTAATTGCCATTATTACTATGACTATTAAGACCTCAATTAAACTGAATCCCTTTCTCATATCGATAAAAGCCTTTGCCCTGGGTAAGTTACTAGATGTTACTTGAGGTTACTCTAAAGTTACCTAAGGTTACCTTTTAAATCTACTGCCCGGGGTCTTCCAGGTTTTATTGCGTTCCATTTTATACAATGATTCCAGATAGCGCGATGATAGATAATCTGCACTACGAAAAAATTTAGCTAATTGGCTGAATTCCTCTTTAGTAACCAACCCATCTTCTTGACAGTCTTCAATATCACCGCTTAGCTCTTCCAGAGAACCTTGCCTTATCTTGATACTGTGGATAAACTCTCCAATCGTTCCTTTTTTATACCCCTCGCGGATATTCTGTTTTGCAGAACGAGCAGCATCTCTCATCTGCGAAACAAGTCTTAAATGGCTTTTTGAAAAACGCTCGGTAATCTTATAAATCAGGCGACGAATCTGGCAGATATCTTGATAGAATTTTAATTTTTCATAAGCCGCTTCTCTTTTATGTAACCTCATTTAACCTCTTTGTAGCCTATTGTAACATGGGGCAACCTATTTTTTTATGACCCTGGCGTATAATACTTAGAACCGCTGGGAGTAATTAAGGTGACTAATTCTACGCCGAACTCTCCCGGGCCTTGAGTATCACTATTATCTTTATCTTGATAAACCACCACCCGTACCCTTAGATAGTTAGAAAGGCCTCCACAAGGATCCCACATCGCAGCCGGGTCATTAAAATTGCTAGCTGAGGCATTCACCGAATTTGTGTATATCTCCCAGCGAAAAGGGATGAGGTCGCCTGTAA
The DNA here is from genome assembly GCA_043808095.1 of Candidatus Omnitrophota bacterium. Lineage (GTDB taxonomy): Bacteria > Omnitrophota > Gorgyraeia > JAZDFF01 > JAZDFF01 > JAZDFF01. Next base: position 51,374 of record JAZDFF010000005.1, on the reverse strand, counting down.
AATCTCCGCCCAGCGAAGTAGTCAGGGTTGGATTGTTGCCCGCAGCGACAGTCCCTCTTAAGGTATAAAAATCTTTGGCAAAAACCTGCTCCTCCATAATCTGTTGCGCTAAATACGTAGCCTGGGTAATCACCCGGGCCTTTTCTACCATCTTTAACTGATAATTGAAAAGCGCCAGCAGTGACGGCACGGCAATGCCGATTATGCCGATACAGATGGTTAATTCAATAAGGGTGATTGACCTCTTATTGTTTCTTATCCTGAATATCATCAGCGCCTCCTTTAAGGACAACCAGAGCTACAATCACCTGTGCGCTTGATACAGGCTGTTCCTATCTCCGGCATTACGCAGATGTAACGATTTTGGCCTTTATAGGAAAGTTTTATAGAGCCCGTTACTGCAAGTTTATTATTATCAGAAATCGCATTAGTTACATATGGTATGCCAAGATTACCATAGAAAACTAAAAAACAGGTTTCACATGGCGAAGCAGTAAACTTTATTTCGTTAATGTCAATGCCTCTGTATATACTATCTGAGAGAAAGTCAGTCATATAAGATTCGGGCTCACCGCTGAAGGGATCGGTAATGATTAGTACTGATCCCAGAAAACTACCGTCCGAATTTTTAAATTTAGCGCTTTGGACATAATAACATTCGTAATCGGATGCGGTTTGAAACCTTAATCTATATCCCAGTCTTGTGCCATCGGTGTTAACTGCCTCCTGCATCGCCCGCATCTGGGCATACCTGATATCATCGGCAATCTTCTGGGCGGCACCCTCTAATTTGATGGTATCGTAGGGACCCATCTTAACTGAGGCGGCTACGGCAAGAATCACCATAATTATCAGCACCGCAATTGCCTCAATTAGGGTAACGCCTCTTTTATTTATATGCATCATGTTTTAAATTAAATAAGGAACGCATTGATGATTTTACTTATTATACTGCTTTGTCAACTAAATAACAGCTGCATTCAACCTGTAAATGCAAATATCAAAAATCAAATATCAAAATGACAATGTAAAGTTCAAAATGTTAAATCCCGTGGCAAAACAATATGTTTTTAAATCTTTGCATTTTGATTTGTAATTTTAATTTTTGCAGTTTGATTTTTGCATTAAACCTTTATTTACTTTACAGGGGCATTATACTATTTCCCCCCAGAAATTACCACAATAAACTCGCCGCGGGGCTTTACTTTTGCAAAATGGCTGATTAATCCGGATACCAGGCCGCGTTTTACCTCTTCAAATTTCTTGGTCAGTTCCCGCAAGACCGCAATTTCCCTGTCACCCATCAGCCCTAAAATTTCTCCCAATAATCTTTTAATCCGATAAGGCGACTCGTATAGAATTACGGTGCGTTTTTCTTTTGAGAGTTCTGAGAGCCTCTTTTTGCGCTGCCCTTCTTTTTTGGGCAGGAATCCTTCGAAGGCGAATTTATGAGTAGGCAAGCCCGACAGACTTAATGCCGCTACAAATGCAGTTGGCCCGGGAATTACTGTCAGGGGGATATTATTTTCTATGGCTAATTTAATCAGCTGGGTTCCGGGATCGCTTATTCCGGGGGTCCCTGAATCAGAGACCAAAGCAATTGATTTACCGGAATTTAGGAGTCTTAAGATTTCCTCGCCGCGTTTAATCTGATTATAACTATAGTAACTTAGGAGGGGTTTTTTAATCTGGCAGTGATTTAGGAGGATTGAGGTTTTACGCGTATCCTCACAGGCGATAAAATCCACACCCTTTAAGGTCTCGATGGCGCGCAGGGTGATGTCTTTTAGATTGCCGATGGGGGTAGAGATGATGTATAACATAATAAATTAAAATATCAAAAATCAAATATCAAAATGACATATCAAAATTTAAAAAATTAATAAAAACCAAATGTCAAAAGCACAGAAGGAATTAAATTTTGAATTTTGGTCTGTGATTTTGATTTTTGCAGTTTGATTTTTGATTTTATTATGGGCTGTTTTATCTGCGCGCGCTCACCCGGCGGAAGCTATTGATAATAACCTTAGCCAGTTTCTTGGGGTCGTGGCGCACATAATCCTGAGTGCTGATTACGTTCTCTTGGATAACTTTATAGCCCGCCTCTTCGATGCGTTTTATATCGGCAAGCGTGGGAAAGGATTTTTCCTGGCTGTATTTATAAAGCAGCTCTGTGGGGGGCGGGGTGCCATTAACCACACAATAATCCACGATCCTGGGATGCGTGTGCTGGATGAGGGCATAGAGATGGTCGAATGCGGAATAGCCGTCTGTCTCGCCGTGCTGGGTCATTACGTTAGAGACATATATCTTTGGGGCATGGGAATTAACTATTGCCTCGGATATCTCCTTAATGACCAGGTTAGGCAATATGCTCGTATAGAGGCTGCCCGGACCTAAGATTATCAGCTCGGCCTCCTGAATTGCTTTTATCGCATCACTTGTCGGCTGGATAATTTCCGTAGATGCGTCGGATAGTTTAAGATAGATCCTCTTAATAGGGAGTCCCTTTTCAGGTATTACTGCTTCTCCTTCTACCGTAGAACCATCTTTGTATTCGGCAACCAAGGCCACTTTATTTAAGGTAGAGGGGACGACCTGGCCTCTTATCGCCAAGACCTTGCTCGACTCTTTAACCGCCTTTTCAAAGTCGCCGGTCAATTGGGTCATCGCAGTTATAAAGAGATTGCCAAAATTATGGCCTTTTAAATCGGAATCTTTCTCAAAGCGATACTGAAAGAGTTCGCCCATAAGGGTAGGTGCATCGGCCAATGCAACCAGGCAGTTGCGGATATCGCCCGGCGGCAGCATCCCGAATTCTTCGCGTAGTCTCCCTGAGGAACCGCCGCTATCTGCCACTGTAACAATAGCAGTCAAATTTGAGGTATAGTCTTTTATGCCAAATAAAAGCGCAGAAAGGCCGTGGCCACCTCCGACAGCCACAATTTTTGGTCCGCGCTCTAAAAAGCGTTTTTTGAAGATAATATCGACCAGGTCTTTTTCCGCATGGTGCGGCAGCAAAAGGCTCAAAATCGACTGCAGGATTTTTACCGCACCTATTAAAACAAAGGCCGCCCCCAATACCGCTATTAGCCCATGCAAGAGTTTTAACACAAGCAGCCAATTTTTTTGGTACGGCCAGGAGGATTGATATCTTGTGGCACCCACCACGAGCAAATATATACCGCCAATTAATAAGGCTATCCAGCGTTTGATTTTAATGCCCGGGTATAGCCATCTTAATTTCTTTAAGAAATACAATCTGGGTTTCATCAATTCCTCCAATTTAATATTTGCGTATAATCTGGCTGTCTATAACCAAAATTAATCTTTACAGGCCTGCGGCGGCTTCTCTGTCCACAACAAAAGTACAATCCGGGTGATTTTGCAAAAAAGATGCTGGTACATCCGGGGTCGCAGGTTCCCTAACGGACTTTGCTACTGTGTCTTTTTTGTTACTTCCGGTAGCCAACAGAATAATCTTTCTGGTTTCTAAAATAGTCCCTATGCCCATGGTGACTGCCCTTCTGGGCACCTCTGATTCGTCTTGGAAAAAACGGGCATTGTCCTTAATCGTACCTTCCTTTAAATCCACTATTCTGGTCCGGGAATCTTGCGCTGAGTGAGGTTCATTAAAGGCAATATGGCCGTTAGAACCAATACCCAGCAATTGCAAGTCTATGCCGCCGGCTGCCTTAATCGCCTCTTCATATTTCTGGCAGCTAATCTTAAAATCCCCGGCCTTACCGTCGGGAACGCGGGTGTTTGACTTATTAATATTGATGTGGTCAAAAAGATTGTGGTTCATAAAATAGCGGTAGCTTTGGGGGTGTTCGCCAGATAATCCCTCATACTCATCCAGGTTAAAAGAACGCACACGGCTGAAGTCCGGGCCTTTATCTAAATGCCTCTTGATTAATTCCCTGTACATCCCTACAGGCGTTCCTCCCGTAGCTAAACCCAAGACTATATCCGGCTTTTTTTTAATCGCTTGAGCAAATATTTCTGCGGATACCCTGGCTACTTCTTGGGCATCCTGACAAACTATTACCTCGATTTTACCAAATTGTTTTTTCTCGGGCATATTACTCCTTTATTATTTTCTATTCAACCGTTACGCTTTTAGCTAAATTCCTCGGCTGGTCCACATCACAGCCGCGTTTTGTGGCAATATGATAGGCCAAGAGCTGTAAAGGCAGGGCCACTAAACCCGGCGATAACAAATCTGTAATTCTGGGGATGTAAATAACCTCCCGCACATATAATTTAATGCTGGCATCCTCTTCGGTGGCAATAGCAACTACCTTACCCTGGCGAGAGCGGATCTCCTGAATATTGGATACCATTTTATCATAGATATCGGATTCTGTCGCTATACAAACAACTGCCCGGTATTCATCAATTAGAGCAATGGGCCCGTGTTTCATCTCACCGGCCGCATAGCCTTCAGCAGGAATATAAGAAATCTCTTTTAACTTTAATGCCCCTTCCAGTGCCGACGGGAAATTCACATTCCTGCCCAGATAAAGAAAACAGCCAAAGTGAGAATGGCGGTGAGCAATTGTAGCGATATCGGATTCTTTTTTCAGAATTAGTTCTTGTAGATGAGAGATCCTTTTTAGCTCTGATATCAAAAAACTTTTTTGGTTTTTAGCCAGCCCTCCTCGTAAGTCGGCTAAATAAATAGCCAAAAGGTCCAATATCAAGATCTGGGCAGTATAGGCCTTGGTGGAGGCCACGCCGATTTCAGGTCCGGCATGGGTATAGATGACGCTATTTGATTCTCTCGCTAAAGATGACCCTACCACATTACAAATAGCCAGAATATACGCGCCTTTGGATTGGGCCTCTTTTACTGCTGCCAGGGTATCGGCAGTCTCACCCGACTGGCTGATGGCAATGACTAAAGTATTCTTTTTCAGGGAAAGGCCCCGGTAACGGAATTCGCTTGAAAAATCTACCCATACAGGTATGTCCGTTAATTTTTCAATCACATATTTAGCTACCAGACCAGCATGATAGGCAGTGCCGCAAGCAAGTATAATAATCTGCCGTATCTCCTTTAAAAAAGCCTGGTTAATGCGGAATTCCTGAAAATAGACTCTGTCGTCCTTATCAATATGGGTTGAGATTATCTGGCGGCTGACCTTGGGTTGCTCATGGATCTCTTTTAACATGAAGTGGGCAAATCCCTGTTTCTCGGCCTCTTTGATATCCCATTTTATGGTATTAACTTTTTTCTCGATGCTCTTGCCTTTTAGATCTTTTACCCGGACCACCCCTTTTTCTAAAATTGCCATCTCGTCATCGCCGAGATAGATTACTTTTCTTGTGTGATTTAAGATCGCCGGGGCATCCGAGGCGATAAAATTCTCATCCTTGCCCAGGCCGATAATCAGGGGACTGAACCTGCGGGCCGCAAAAAGCTTATCCGGCTCATCTTTCGATATCAAGCCCAGGGCAAAGCTCCCTCTTAACTGGTTAATTGCCTTACGGAAGGCCTCTTCTAAATCTCCCTGATAAAGACTTTCGATGAGATGAACGATTACCTCGGTATCGGTAGAGGAATGAAATTTGTGGCCTTTTTTTATTAATCGCGTCTTTAATTCCTGATAATTTTCGATGATCCCGTTATGGACGATGGCAAATTCTTTTTTACAATCAAGGTGGGGGTGGGCATTAATATCGGTGGCCGCGCCGTGAGTTGCCCAGCGGGTATGTGAAATACCCAGGGTGCTTTCGGGCAGGGGGTGTTTTTCTAAATTCTTGATTAGTTCTTTTATCTTACCGGAGGTTTTCTGGCAGTAGATTTTGCCTTTATTTAATACGGCAATACCCGCCGAGTCGTATCCGCGGTACTCAAGGCGGCTCAGGCCTTCGATTAATATATCTTTTGCGTCTTTATTACCTATATATCCGACAATGCCACACATTGAGCACTTTAATTTTTAATTTAGTGAAGTCTCGCCGAAGTCAAAGGTGAAAACACTTTGACGTAGGCGGATAGTTTCTTGCTACTCTCTTCTCTCTACTCGCTACTCTAAAAAGCAGCCCCTCGCTTCGCTCGGGGTTAAATTTTGCAAAGCAAAATTTAACGACCCCAACCGGATTTGAACCGGTGTCGAGAGCTTGAAAAGCTCTTGTCCTAACCAGGCTAGACGATGGGGTCCTGTCTATTTATTAACCTTCTCAAATAGCCGCTATTTTTGTAGCGCTTGATTTGGTTCTCTCTAATTCTCGCTTCTCTTCTAGTGCTGAATTCTTTTTGATACGCTATTGTAAAAGGCCCTTTATTCTTGGTGGATCTGACGCTATTTTGGTTGTGTCGTTTCAGCCTTTCTTCTACATTTACACAACTGCCAATATAATGTCTCCCTTTATTGTTTTCTAACACATAAACATAATACATAGTCCTCGAGAGCTTGTCCCGACCGAGCTGAAAGCGAGGTCGGGATCCCGCCTCGCCTTTGGCTCGGCGGGAAAAAGCTCTTGTCCTAACCAGGCTAGACGATGGGGTCAGGATGTTTAACTTAAAAGTAAAACTTTAATTTCCAATTCACCAATCACCAAATCCCAATTAATGTCCAATTATCCAATCTCCAATTGGAAAATTGGTCATTGGGATTTTATTGGTATTTATTGGAAATTGGTTATTGGATATTAACCCGTATCTTATCTATATCTTTAATTTACTCTTCTTTCGCTACGCTGGCAATGGTTGCGACCACGTCTTTTGGCTGCAGTTTAATTAACCTCACGCCCTGAGACGATCGTCCGGTAGCACGGATATCCTTCACTGCGCAGCGCACAATCATGCCGTTATGAGTAACCGCCATAATGTCGTCGGTTTCTAAAACAGACTTGAGCCCGACTGCCGCACCGTTTTTCTTGGTTACCTTAATATTGATAATACCTTTGCCGCCGCGGCTCTGCAGGCGATATTCCTTAAAAGTGGTACGCTTGGCAAAACCGTTTTCTGTGACTGTTAATACCGTTGCATCTTTATCCACTACCTCTGCGGCAATCACCTCATCGTTCTTAGACAAGCGCACTCCCTTAACTCCCTTGGCGGATCTGCCCATATCCCGGACCTGTTTTTCCGCAAATCTGATGGCCTTGCCTTCTTTAGTAGCGATGAAAAGCTCTTGTTTGCCGTCGGTAAGCTTGACTTCCCGTAATTCATCCTGGGACTCTAAGGTAATGCCGACGATACCGCCTTTACGCGGGTGGCCATAGGCCTCGAGTGAAGTCTTTTTAATCAGGCCTTTTTTCGTAACCATCACCAGATAATTATCCGGCTTAAATTCCTTGACCGGCATATAAGAACTGATCTTCTCATTCTGGCTGATTTGCAGCATATTAATGATGGCCTTGCCTTTAGCCGTGCGACTTCCCACGGGGATCTCATGAACCTTCTGCCAATGTACCCGGCCCTTATCCGTAAAAAACAGGATGAAATCGTGGGTGGAGGCCACAAACAGATGCTCGACAAAATCATCTTCTTTCAATTCTGCGCCGGTGACGCCTTGTCCTCCGCGTCCTTGCTTGTGATAACTCGAAACGGGGAGCCTCTTGATGTAGCCGGAATGGCTTATGGTGACCACCACATCTTCTTCGGCGATGAAATCCTCGATCTCTAATTCTTCCACCTCTCCCACAATCTGAGTTCGGCGTTCGTCGCCAAAGCGCTTTTTTATCTCGGCGAGCTCGTCCTTAATTACGCCCTCAATTTTTTTCTCCGAGGCCAGGATGGATTTATAAAACTCTATCTTTTTGATTAAGTCCAGGTATTCGGCCTCAAGTTTGTCGCGCTCAAGGGCGGTAAGCCTCTGTAACTGCATCTCTAAAATCGCCTGGGCCTGTGCGTCGGATAAATCAAAATTCTTCATCAGGGCCTCTTTGGCCGCGGGCGTATTTTTAGAGGTTTTTATGGTCTTAATAATCTTGTCGATAAATTTTAAGGCGATCTTAAGGCCTTCTAAGATATGCGCCCGTTTTTGCGCCTTATCTAATTCAAACTGGGTCCGGCGCCTGACAATGTCTTTACGATGCTCGATATAGTAATGGAGGATTTGTTTTATATTAAGAACCCTGGGCCGGTTATCTACGAGGGCAAGCATAATAATGCCAAAACTCGTTTCTAACTGAGTGTGTTTATAAAGCTGGTTCAGGATTAATTGCGGCTCGGCGTCCCGGCGAAGATCCACGACAATGCGCATGCCTTCTTTATCGGATTCATCGCGGATATCGCTTATTCCTTCGACCTTTTTCTCTTCCACTAACTCGGCTATCGAGGAAATCAGGCTGCTTTTATTTACCTGATAAGGGATCTCGGTAATGATGATGGATTCCTTGCCCTGTTTTTGTTGTTCGATAGAAGCCTTTGCCCGCACGACTAATTTTCCCCTGCCGGTTGCATAGGCGTCTTTGATCCCGCCCCGTCCGCAGATAGTTGCGCCCGTCGGGAAATCCGGGCCCTTGATATAACGCATCAGGTCTTTGCCTTCGGCGTCGGGATTCTCGATTAGGTAAGTAACGCCGTCAACCACCTCGGTGAGATTATGCGGGGGTATATTTGTGGCCATACCCACGGCAATACCGCTTGAGCCGTTAATAATTAGATTGGGCAGGCGCGCCGGTAAAAGCACGGGCTCTTTCAGGGAGTTATCAAAATTGGGCATAAAGCCTACCGTATCCTTATCAATGTCCTCGAGCATCTCGTCGGAAATGGCTGCCAGGCGTGCCTCGGTATATCTCATTGCTGCTGGGGCGTCGCCGTCAACCGAGCCGAAGTTGCCCTGGCCCTCGATCAAAGGATAACGTAGGCTAAAATCCTGGACCATGCGCACAAGAGTATCATAAACCGCCATATCTCCGTGCGGATGGTATTTACCCAGACAATCTCCGACGATCCTGGCGGATTTTTTATAGGCTTGTGTGTGACGCAGGTTTAATTCGTGCATGGTAAAAAGAATCCTGCGGTGCACGGGCTTTAAGCCGTCTCGCACATCAGGCAGGGCCCTGCCTACGATAACGCTCATGGCATAGGAGATGTAGGAATTCTTCATCTCCTCTTCAATATAAACCGGAACTATTTTTTCTCCTTGGGTGTACATGTCCTCCTCACTTCGTTCGTCGTAAATTCAAAAATCAAAATGCAAAAATCAAAATTTAAAGTCCAAAATGCAAAATTATTTAAAATATTTAAATTTTGCTATGTCATTTTGATATTTGATATTTGATTTTTGATGTTTGCATTTTATTATATATCCAGATTCTTAACCGTATGCGAATATTCCTCGATAAATTCACGCCTGGGCTCAACCGCGTCGCCCATTAAAATCGTAAAGGTCTTATCTGCCTCAACCACATCCTCAAGGGTCACCTTCAATACCGTGCGCCTGGCCGGGTCCATGGTCGTATCCCACAGCTGCTGAGGATTCATCTCGCCAAGGCCTTTATATCTCTGTATACTCATACCTTTGTAAGCCCGGCTCTTCACATGCTGTATGACCTCCTGAAGAGACAAAAAAGCAATTTTTTCATCTTCAGCCACCAGTTGATACAAGGGCTTAATCTTTTCTTTTTTGGAACTTCCCTGCTCAGGCGCAACAGGCTTAACATAGGTGACAATATCCAAACCGAGCTTCTTTAGCTTCTCGCATAGCTTCTCCATCTCTTCGGCCTCAAAAAGCTCTAAGATCTCTGCCTCTTCCTGCTCTCCTTTCGGGCCAAGTAGTTTTTCCAGCTCCTTGTCATTGAAGATAAAATGGGTTTTTTTCTCCACTTTTACCTGATAAATGGGTAGTTTTTTGGTCTTTGGGTTCAATAACCGTACATATTCTGCAAAGTTTACTCCCTTTTTCTTAAATAGGGTGCTAAACTTTTCAATCTCAAAAAGCAGCTTCAGGAGCTCGTTGAACTTATTATCGCTAAGATGGTCTTTGTCTTTCAGGTCTACGAATTTCAGGCCTTCGCGACCTAATTCAATGAGCATATCATTAAGCTGCTCTTCGGCCTGGATATACTCTTCTCTCTGGCCGCGCTTAATCTTGTATAAAGGCGGCTGGGCAATATAGATATATCCGCCCTCAATCATCTTGGGGAATTGCCGGTAAAACAGGGTTAATAAAAGCGTACGGATATGTGAACCGTCCACATCCGCATCGCACATTAAGATTATCTTATGGTAACGTAATTTTTCCAAGGTAAAGTCATCGCCCACTCCGGTTCCCATGGCAGTAATGATGGTACGGATTTCTTCGTTGCTCAAGATCTTATCCAGCCGAGATTTTTCCACATTCAGGATTTTGCCCTTGATGGGCAGGATCGCCTGGAATTTGCGGTCCCGGCCTTGTTTGGCGCTTCCACCGGCACTGTCGCCCTCAACAATATAAAGCTCACAGAGGCTGGCATCGGACTCGGAACAATCGGCTAATTTTCCCGGCAGCGACGCGCTGTCAAGGGCGCCTTTTCTGCGGGTCAGCTCGCGGGCTTTTCTGGCGGCCTCTCTGGCCTGGGCAGACAAAACAGCCTTGTCTATAATCTTATTGGCTACGGAGGGGCTTTCTTCACAGAATGAGCTCAAAGAATCAAAGACGGCCGAGGCAACCAGGCCTTCAACCTCGGAATTGCCTAGCTTTGTTTTAGTCTGCCCCTCAAACTGAGGATTGGGAATCTTTATACTGATAACTGCGGTCAGGCCTTCGCGTACATCATCGCCGGTAATCGCCATCTCGCTGTTTTTAAAAAGGTTTTTATTTTTGGCGTATTGATTTATCGCCCGGGTCAGCGCGGATTTAAAACCGCTTAAGTGTGTACCGCCCTCGACGGTATTAATATTGTTGGCAAAGGAAAAAATATTTTCGGCATAGCCGTCATTATACTGGATGGCGCATTCCATGACCACCTGGTCTTTATCTTTCTCAAAATAGATTACCTTGCCATGCAGTGGATTTTTATTTTTGTTTAGGTATTCGACGAAGGAAACAATGCCGCCGTTAAATTTAAAGGTGTTCTTTTTATCGGACCTGTCGTCGGCTAAATTGATCTCCAGGCCCTTATTTAAGAAGGCCAGTTCCCTCAGGCGGTTGGCCAGGAGGTCATAAGAAAAATCTATGGAAGAAAAAATCTGGCGGTCTGGTTTAAAGATAACCTTGGTTCCTTGTGATTGAGTCTTTCCTATGATTGCAAGTTTTGAAGCGGTCTTACCGCGCACATACCTTTGATGATAAATCTTGCCGTCTCTTCTGACCTCCACATCCAGCCATTCAGAAAGGGCATTGACTACGCTCACTCCCACACCATGCAGGCCGCCAGCTACCTTATAGACGCGATGGTCGAATTTACCTCCGGCATGTAGGGTAGTTAAGACGACTTCCACTGCGGGCTTTTTTTCGGTCTTATGTATGTCTACGGGGATGCCCCTGCCATCATCCATGACGGTGACACTATTGTCGGAATGCACCAGGACGTCTATCTTTTTGGCATATCCTGCCAAGGCCTCATCAACCGAGTTATCCACTACTTCATAAACCAAGTGGTGCAGACCGCGGGTATAGGTGTCGCCGATATACATGGCAGGCCTGCGGCGTACAGCCTCGATGCCTTCTAAGACCTGGATAGTCGTAGCGTCGTATTTTTTATCTTTGGCTGGCGCCTGCTCCTGGTTTTCTTTCGGCGCTTTTTTGGATTCGGTTTTTTTCTTAGGCGCGGCTTTTTTCTTCTTGGGCATTTATTTTACCTCTCCTAATGGAATTTCTTAAAAACTTTTCTCGACACCGCAAAGGCGCAAAACGCCTGCCCATCTACCAGATGGTCGCAAAGCCGCAAAAAAACAGCAGTGAAAAATCTTTGCGTTTTAGCGGTAACGCCAGTAGTTTTTTAGATCTCCCCTAATCTGAATTTAACATTATTAATGCTTCTGCCTGAAAGGTCAAGCAGTTTTTTCGTTATCTGGTTTTTTTGCGTGCTCAATTCGTAAAGCCAAGAGGCATTGTCTACATTAATAATAAGATTCTTGTCTTTTAGGCCGGCGACCTTGGTATGTTTTAGGGTTTTTTTGTCTACTGCCTTTTCCCAATAATAGGCTGGCCGGTTTTTAGACTGGGTTTTTTTAGCCAGCTGCCGCATTACCTTGTCTAGGGTAACCTTCAATCTCTCCATATAAACGCGAATAGTAAAAATAAGAAATAATTCCCTAAGCCTATGGTTAAATCTTTGGGTTAAGGTCAAGATGCCTGTATGGAAAATTGGGTTAGGGTTAAGTATTTTATATCTACCTTAACCTTTAGACCATACCGGCTTCATTACCCTAACCATTACCTAAAATTAGCGAATATTCGCGTTGGGTTAGCGTGTATTCGCGTATTAAATACGCATGGGCAGGACTATATAAATATAGTCCTGGCTGCGAATCGCCCCGGGCTTATCGCTATCAGTTATCTCAAACGCCACTATCTCAGAGGCCAGACTTTTTAAGACGTCCATAATATAATAAGGATTAAAACCGATGATTAATTCTTTACCGGCGTATTCCACATCGAGCTCTTCACGGGACTCGCCTAGATCCGGCGTAGACTTTGAGATGACCATTTTGTTTTTAAACAGTTCGAGCTTCACCGCCTGATAATCAAGGGTGCTTAGGAGGCTGGCCCGTCTTAAAGCCAATAAAAACCCTTGGCGGTTTAATTTTACCTTATTGTCAACGGGCTGCGGTATTACTGAATTATAATCTGGGAATTCGCCTTCAATAAGCCGAGACGTAATCGAGGTTGCGCCCATCTTAAACAACACCTGATTTTCGCCGAGAAAAAATTGCAGTAAGCCTTCTTCACCCAAATTGCGATTCAACTCCTGGGCTGTCTTTACAGGAATAATCACGCTGGTATCTTTTGGGAAAACTGTGGCTAAATTCCTTTTTACAATCGCCAGCCTGCGGCCATCCGTAGCCACGAATTTTAAAACCTTATCTTTGATCTCCATAAGGATCCCGTTTAAGACATATCTGGTTTCATCTGTAGAGGCGGCAAAGTACACCAACTCCAACATTTCCTTAATCACACCCTGCTCTAGTTCAATGGGGTGCTGATCTTGAAAGTCGGCTAATTTAGGAAATTCTTCTTTAGGCAAACCCATTAACTTGAATTGACAGGTTCTTGATGTGATATTCACAATGTTATTCTTTTTTACGGCGATATTTACTATATCATCAGGTAATTCCTTAATAATATCAGCAAATTTTTTTGCTGGAACCGTAATTGAACCTGCCTCTTGAACCTCAATTGGTAAAATTGTGGCTATACCTATATCTAAATCCGTACTAATTAGCTTTAAACTGTTTTCTTTTTGTGTTTCCATAAGAATGTTAGATAAAATAGGCAGCGTACTCCTTGGATTAATAACATTTTGAATAACTTGAATACCTTTCAATAAATCCTCTTTACTTATTTCTACACGCATACCCCCTCCAATATTAATTTCTTTTTATAATATAAAAACAGTAATCGTAATAAGCACCCTGGGTATTGTGAACCAGGGTTATAATCATATTCCTTTCAATAGGTAATAACAAAACCCGCCTACAAAAATCTGTGAGTAACCAGTGTATACGATATACGCAGTATTATTGTTTTAATTCTAAAATAAGCTTATTAATCGTATTTTTTAGTTGGCCGTCTTCATTAAGCGCCTTTTTTATCTTATCCCACGAATAAAGAATGGTGGTGTGGTCCTTGCCCCCAAAATGTTGGCCCAGTTCTGACAGCGAAAAAGAAGTTAGCTCTCTGGCAAGATACATGGCTACTTGTCTGGCCAAGACCGTACTTTTATTTCTCTTGTTAATTTTTAAGTCTTGGGTGGATAGGCCAAAAGAATCCGCCACCGCCTTTTGAATCAAATCTACGGTAATAATCTTTTTAGTTTCCCGCAGCATGTCTTTAAGGACGTCCTGAGCCATGCCCAGAGAGATCTCTCTCTCTTCTAAAAGGGAATAGGCTACTACCCGGATAAGTGCGCCTTCCAATTCGCGGATATTGCTTTTAATCACCTCGGCGATAAAAAAGATAACCTCATCCGGCACCTTTATCGGCTCCCTCTCCACCTTCTTTTTTAATATGGCTACCCGGGTCTCTAAATTCGGCGGCTGCATATCCGCGATTAAACCCCATGCAAAGCGCGAGATGAGCCGTTCTTCTAATTTGTTGATCTCCTTCGGCGAACGGTCCGAAGAAATGATGATCTGCTTGTGGGCGTCATAAAGGGTATTAAAGGTATGGAAAAATTCTTCCTGAGTAGACTCTTTGCCGGCGATAAAGTGGATGTCATCGATTAAAAGCACGTCCACATTTCTATATTTCAGACGGAAACGCTGGGTGGAACGATGCTGGATGGCGTCGATTAACTCATTGGTGAAGCGTTCAGAAGTAATATAAGAAATCTTCAGTTGGGGCTGCTGTCTGTTAATATACTGGGCAGTTGCTTGCATGAGGTGGGTCTTACCCAAACCAACCCCTCCATAAAGAAACAGGGGATTGTAGGCCTTGGCCGGAGACTCAGCCACGGCCAGGGATGCGGCGTGTGCAAAGCGGTTTGATGAGCCGACTACAAAACTATCAAAACTATAACGGGGATTGAGGCGAATGCTTTCTTGGCCTGGCTCCTGGATCTTGGTTTTAAATTCTTGTAGGCGGTCTTTATTTTTCTCGGGAAGTAATTTGGGGTTAACGCTGATCTCCAGCTGCATACTTCCACCCGAGGCCTGATTAATCGCCTCCTGAATGAGATTGTAATAATGGTTTAGTACCCAGTCTTTAAAGAATGTATCCGGGACCTCTAATACAAGGTGAGTAGCTGAGCCAGCCTTGACCTGTATAGAACCAAACCAGGTCTCAAAGGCAGTTGAGCCGATCTTGTCTTTAATGTATCCCTGGGCTTTATCCCAGACGGAATTAGCAGCTGTTGACATGGAATACAATATGGTCGGGCGATATTTACCGTGTAGCCATCTAGTGAAATCCGTCCCTGCCGGCAGGCAGGGAAGTCAAAGGTGAACTTGTCCTGTGAGGCTCTCCTTCTGCTTTAGCTTCGGAGAATATCCACCGAAGTCTTGACGAAGGTGGACCTTGGCGAAGTAGAAGCGCTTTGACGAGGCGGATGGGGTTCGATCTCACGAGGCGATTTCACATTATCCACAACTTATTCACAGTTGCACGTGCCTTGATATTATAACAAAGGTTTATTTTTTTTCAAGTAATTTTTTCTCGCCGAGAAACGGAAATATTGTTGAATGTCTAAAAAAGATTAACCGAGAAATTAGCACCCTGAAATTGCAATTAAAATGGCGATTTCTATGGGCACAGATTAAATTTAGTTTTAGGAATCTGTGTAATCTTAGGTAATCTGTGTAACCAGGGGCCTTTGTTAATTTTTAATCGTCTTTGAAAAACCTCAAAAACCCTTGACTAAAAAAGGCTTTATGTTATAATCTTACAACTATGAAACTACATTTAAAGACCCCGTCTAACATAAAAAGAAAGAGAACCCATGGGTTCCGCCGACGGATGAGAACCCATTCTGGCCGGTCCATCATCAAAAGAAGGCGCCTTAAAGGACGCAAGCGCCTGAGCGTTTAATAATGACAAAGTCTATAATCCTTTTTATTATAAAAAGTTATCATTGGATATCTTCGCGCCACTTTCTTCGTAACTGCCGTTTCTATCCCTCTTGTTCTGTCTATACCGCGGAGGCCATTCAAAGATTCGGATTGACAACAGGGCTGTTTAAAGGGGCATTTAGGATTTTACGCTGCGGCCCCTGGTCAAAAGGCGGCTTTGATCCGGTATCTAAAGAGCCCGACAACCCCCAAACATTTTAATACCCACATGAATATAGAGAAACGTTTAATCCTAGCCTTATTATTGTCGGTTGTAGTGGTAAGTGCCTACTCCCTATTTTTGAAGGGGTTTTATAAGCAACCCATTGTAAATAAAGATGTTACAGCTATAAATAATATTTTTCCAGAAGTGAAACAGGCGCCTCCTCCCCTCGCACCTTCTTCCAAAAAGATTGTTGCTCAGAAGCCCAAGCCATTAGGCGGCATCGCAAAATTTCTGCTTAGTGTATTAAAATGGTTTCAAGGTTACTTAAAAAATTGGGGCCTCTCTATTGTTGCTTTGAGCGTAGCAATTTGGTTGGTCTTATACCCTTTGTCCATGAAAAGCCTGGTTTCAGCCAAGCAGATGCAGACGCTTCAGCCTAAAATCGAGGCCCTGCGTCAGCAATATAAAGACCAGCCCCAGAAATTAAACAAGGAGATTTTTGAGCTCTACCGGCAAAACAAGGTTAATCCTATGGGCGGATGCCTTCCTTTGGTGCCCCAAATGTTTATATTTTTCGGTCTCTACCAGATGCTCACCCATTCTAACGTACTACAAGGAGCTGGTTTCCTCTGGATTAAAGACCTGGCCAGTACTGATAAATTTTATACCTTTCCCCCCAACCTACACCTTACCTTGATAAAAAACGAACTAAATATCCTGCCGCTCTTGATGGCTGCCTTAATGTTTGTGCAACAAAAACTTTCTTCAAAGTCAACCGCTGGAGTATCTTCTGAACAACAAAAGATTATGCTTATTGTCTTTCCGCTTATGTTCGGGGTGATGTTTTATAATTTCCCCTCAGGCTTAGTATTATACTGGACAATGAATAGCGTGTTGATGATCCTGCAGCAAATAATGATTAACCGCGCCCCTGTTAAATAATATGCAAAGCATAGAAATCCAAGCTAATACCGTCGAAGAAGCCATAAAATTAGCCTTAAAGCAATTACGGGTAAGCCGCAATCAGGTAAAGATTCGGGTTGTATCTGAGGAGAAAAAGGGCTTATTTGGGATGGCTGGCAGCGCCCCGGCTAAAATCAGTGTAACCGTGATCAAGCCCAAAGGGACATAATTTTCTTGACCCAGCCCTTTCTTTATATTAAAATGAATTTAATTTTAGAAAGGACTGGGTTGACTTTTTCGCAGGCTTTGTTAAGATAGAATAAACCCCTGGTCAAAAAAGTTTCCACGTGGAGCAATTTCTGGGTAAAAATGCTCCACGTGGAGCAAAATAAGATGAGCAAGACTATAGCCATTTGTAACCAAAAAGGCGGTACTGGTAAAACCACTTCCGCAATTAATATCTCTGCTTACTTTGCCATGGCCCAGAAAAAGACCTTGCTGATTGATATGGATCCGCAAGGCAATGCCACGAGTGGCTTAGGTATTGATAAAAATACGTTGTCAGACACCATTTATCAGACACTGATTAATCAGATGCCAGCAAGCCAGTTAATCATCAATACCAGTGTCCCCAACCTCAGCTTGATTCCCTCCAACATAGATTTAATCGGCGCAGAGATTGAGCTTAGCCAGGCTGAAAACCGGGAATTTATACTGCAAGAGGCGATCAAAGAGATTAAAGACAGCTTCGAGTTTATTCTTATTGATTGTCCGCCTTCCTTGGGATTTTTGACCATAAATGCCTTATGCGCAGCAGATTCGGTCTTAATCCCGGTCCAGTGCGAATATTATGCCCTGGAAGGCCTAAGCCAGTTATTTCAGACCATTGAAAGGGTAAGGGGAACCTTGAGGCCGGAATTAAAGATTGAAGGCGTGGTCCTGACCATGGCGGATTTTCGTACCAACCTGACCCGGGAGGTGGTACAGGAGACGCGCAATTTCTTTAAAGAGAAAGTTTATCAGACCATTATCCCGCGCAGTATCCGCTTAGGAGAGGCCCCGGGATTTGGCAAGCCCATTGCCCTGTATGACCAGAACTCCCTGGGTGCAAAAAGATACCTAGATCTCTCTAACGAGATATTGGGCATGGAAATTAATATTAGTCCAGAAAATCAAGGCGAATTAGAAGCAAGCGAAACTATAGACAAGGAGACATAACCTTATGGACCGCAGAGCGTTAGGAAAAGGACTGGGCGCTTTAATCCCTGAAAAGATGTGGGATAAGGAAAAGCCCCACGATAAAATAGTGAGCATTAAGATTAATGATATCCAGTCTGGTAAACACCAGGCCCGGGAGGACTTTAGCTCTGAGGCCCTGGCAGAACTGGTTTCCTCGATAAAAGAAAAGGGAGTAGTGCAACCGGTCTTATTAAGGCCGCAAGGCGCAGGCTACGAATTAATTGCCGGGGAAAGAAGGGTGCGCGCAGCCAAGGCCTTAGGCCTTAGTGAGATCCCGGCAATTATCCGCGAGGCCGACGACAAAACCGCCTTGGAATTTTCCTTAATCGAGAATTTGCAGCGCAGAGACTTAAACCCCATGGAAGAGGCCAAGGGCTATCAATACCTAATTGATGACTTTGGCTTTAGCCAGGAAGAGGTGGCAGATGCCCTGGGAAAGAGCCGGGCCGTTGTATCTAACACGTTGCGATTATTGAAGTTATCTAAAAAGATTCAGGAATATCTCAGAATAGGTAAGATCTCTATGGGCCATGCCCGGGCCTTATTGGCAATTGAAGATCAACAGGAACAACTGCGGCTGTGCGAGGCAATTATTTCAAAAGGGCTGTCTGTGCGCGAGATTGAAAACTTCGCCCGAAAACTCGCCCCGATAAAAAGAGCTGCGCATCCAAAAAAGAAAGATCTGCACACGCAAGCGGCCGGAGAAGAACTACAGCATATCTTAGGCACCAAGGTAAAAATTATCCAGTACAAAAAACGCGGGCACATCCAGATCGAATTTTATTCCCTGGAGGACTTAAACCGGATTTTGGATATCTTGAAATCAAAGAAGTAAACTTAATAGAAAGTTCATCCAGAAACCAAATGACTAATGACGAAATCCGGATGACTAATAAATTTCAAATGCCTAAATTACTAAATGTCCAACTACGATTTAGCATAAAGAGCGCCTTTGGCATTAGACATTGTAGAATTAGTCATTTATTCGGCATTTGTCATTAAAAATTAGGAATTAATTTAGATGAACAATGCAACCTTAATATTAATAAAGCCGGACGGATTAAAGAAATCCTTAACCGGCAATATCCTCACGCGTCTATCTGAGACAAAATTGGAAATAGTGGCGGCTAAAATTGTGCGGGTCTCGCAGGAGTTGGCAAAAGAACATTATAGGCATCTTGTCGAGAAGCCCTTTTTTGAAGAGCTTATTAGATATATCTGCGGAGAGCTGCACGACCGCAAAAAAGTCATGGCCCTGATTTACTGGGGGGAGGATGCGATTAAAAAAGTCAGGCAACTCGCCGGCTCTACTAATCCCGAAGAGGCAGACCCCACTACAATCCGCGGCTCTTACGGCAGGATTACCACCTTAGGCGTCTATGAAAACGTGATTCATGTCTCTGCCGACGAGAAAGACGCGGAAAGGGAGATTAAGCTTTGGTTTAAGCCGGATGATATTATCGTGGATTTATATCCCATCAAAGACATCGTCGAGGACAAGATAAAAAGGAAGGCCTGGTTATAATTTTATTAAAATAAAAATTTATTGATTACGGTGATTTTCGATAAGATTACAGTGATTAAGATGCGGAATAATCACCGGAATCTATTTTTCCCGCTCTGGCGGGATCCCGCTGTAGTTAAAAGTGAAGGCAGGGGAAAAATCCCTGGAATCACGACTTTATTTTTTTGAGAGGAGCATTGATATGATTAACAGCATGACCGGATTCGGGCAGGCAACCGGCCAAAATAAACATGCTCGGGTTAATATCGAGATCAAATCCTTAAACCACCGTTTTTTAGAGGTGGTCGCGCATTTGCCCGAGGGTTATAGTTTCCTGGAGTCGGTGCTTAAAAAAGAGATCAAAAGGCGTATTCAAAGGGGCAGGCTCACCGTTATTTTAAATATCGCCCCGAGCGGAGAGCCCAAGACATTCGTTTTGAATATGAGCCTGGCGAAAAAATACCAGGCCTCATTTAATAAACTAAAAAGCGCCCTGCATCTAGTGGGCGAACTCAGCCCGGAAAAGCTGATAAACCTGTCGGGAGTGATTTCCTTAAGAGAGCCCGGGGATTTTCCTGTCGGTGAAATAATTTCTTTGGTAAAAAAGACGTTTAAGACCACCTTAGAGAAACTAATCCGCATGCGCCGCCAGGAAGGACGTGAGATCTTCCGAGAGCTATCCTCGATAGCTGCCCAGATGGAACGCGACCTCGAATTTATCGGCCTGAGATTTCGCGAGATTAGCGAAGCTAAAAAAGCTGAGCTTTCCGACGAAGACTTCGGCCTTTTTTTAAAATCGCAGGACGTTACCGAAGAATTAGCGCGATTAAAGTTTCACCTTAAAAGCATAAAAGCCGGCATGCAAAGGGCATCTGGCTGCCAGGGTAAGGAATTGGATTTTATCAGCCAGGAAATCCAGCGCGAGATAAATACCCTGGGTGCCAAGCTTTTAGATACCAAGGTCTCGCAGAAGGCGGTGTTAATTAAATCCGGCGTGGATAAACTGCGTGAACAGATGCAGAACGTAGAATAATATAGATGCAGATGCTAAAAGACCTGCTTGTGGTCTATATTATCCCCCTTCGCAGAAGACCACCCCAACGGTACCGTCGGGATAGATAAATGCGAAGAAAAAGCTGCTTCGGGGGATGTCACTAAATGGGCAAGTTGCTTATGAAGTAGGAGGGTAAATTTAGGTACCACAGGCCTGCCCGTGCCTGCACGCCGAAGTGCGTTTCGGCACGCAGGCGTGGGGTATTCCATTTCGGGCGTTTAAAAAGGGGAGCAGACAGAAGGCGGGTATGACAGGGCAGGGGCTAATCTTTATTATCTCAGGGCCATCGGGTTCGGGCAAGACCACATTAGTAAAAAAATTATTGTCAAATCGCAGGCTCTCCAAGAATATCCAGAGGGCCGTTTCATTTACCAGCCGGCCTATCCGCAAGAGAGAGGCTGACGCCAAAGACTATTTTTTTATCAGCAGGCAGGAATTTAAAAAGAGAGAGGCCCTCGGCGAATTTGTTGAAACGAAGTCCATTGTCGGCAACCTCTACGGTACCTCCAGGAGCGAGTTTGATAAGATAACACAATCCGGCAAAGATGCGATTCTCTGTATTGATGTGCGCGGGGCAAAAGACGTAAGAAGGATGTTTACAAAAGACAGGGTGGTTTCGATTTTTATCCTGCCCCCGAGTATCAATGAATTGGTCGGCAGGCTTAAAGACCGTTCTTCCGAAAATAGAGAAGAGATAAAAAAGCGCCTGGGCCTGGCCAAAGAAGAAATGAGAAGTGCCCCGGGATATGATTACGTGGTGATAAACAATAAATTATCTACCGCCGTAAAAAAATTAGAGGCCATCATTACGTCAGAAATAGTGAGAAGGAGGATGTAACAGGATATGCAAGAGCCAACCTATACTCCATTGGCGAAACTTTTGGATAAAACCGACCAGAGTACCTATAAATTAGTAGTCTTGGCTGCCAAACGCGGCCAGGCTATAGCCGAGGGCAGCCCTAAATTAGTCGAGGCAGGCTTGGAGGAAAAACCGAGCACAGTGGCACTGCGTGAAATTGTCGCGGGGAAAGTCAGGATTAAAAAGGCCAAATAAAGGTTTACCATGAAAAAAGAGGTAGTTTTAGGTATAACCGGAAGTATTGCCGCGTATAAGGCCTGCGATATTATCAGGCAATTAAAAGACGAAGGCTTCTCGGTCTCGGTGATTTTGACCAAAGAGGCAGAGCGCTTTATTACTGCCCTTACCCTCGAGACGCTCTCCGGCAATAAGGTTTATCAGGATATGTTTGAGATCCCCACCGACTGGCAGCCGAACCATATATCCCTGGCCAGGAAAGCGGACCTAATCCTGATTGCTCCGGCAACGGCTAATGTTATTTCCCAAATTGCCTGCGGTATCTGCGACGATCTTTTGACCACTACAGTGTGCGCCTCTACCGCGCCGGTTTTAATCGCCCCGGCCATGGACGAGAACATGTTTCTTAATAAGATTATCCAGGGAAATATTAAAAAATTAGAGAACCTGGGACATAAATTTGTCGGACCGATAAAAGGAAGACTTGCCTCTGGAAAAATTGGCGTCGGACACCTGGCAAAGGTAGAAGATATTGTAGACCGAGTAAAAAAGATTTTGGCGTGATAGTGGCGACGTACCCAAGCGGAAAGGTAGAGGTCTGTGCCTCGACTTCGTCCTTCGACAGGCTCAGGACTTGGCCTGAGTGCAATCGAAGGCCTTCGCTCGGCATTTTTGGGCTATCCTGAGCGAGCCAAAATAATTTATGGCGGCATAGCCAAGTGGTAAGGCAGTGGTCTGCAAAACCACTATTCAGCGGTTCGAATCCGCTTGCCGCCTCCAAAGCAATTGTAATAATTTAATGGCGAGTCGAAGGACAAAACCTTCATGCGTCGGTTCGATACCGACCGTCGCCTTGAATTTTACTGCGCAAAATTCACCTCGAGCCTATGGACAAAATTTTCCAGCTCCTGCGCGAGGGGGATGTAATTAAAATGCCTCAAAAGAGGAAAGATTTAAAAATTGCTGGTTCGAATCTTTGGTATCTCGTCGGATTGATTACGAGCGATGGATGCCTTTCGTCGGATGGAAGACATATTGATATTACGTCGAGTGACTACAAATTTATGCAAGAAATTAGGAATTTAATTGGAATGGGAAATAAAATAGGTATCAAGTACGGAGTTAAAAGACAAAAAGCCTTTCGTATTCAGATTGCAAACAAAAACTTTTATGACTTTCTTTTATCCATTGGGTTGATGCCTAAAAAGTCTTTGGTTCTTGGACGAATTAAGGTCCCAGGAGATTATTTTTTAGATTTTCTGAGGGGCTTGATAGATGGCGATGGCGGAATACAGAGGTGGATACACCGTACTAATAAAAGAGAGCAATGGAATCTAAGAATTACTTCTGGTTCAAGAAAGTTTTTGATGTGGCTCAAGAATAAAATTGAAAAGATTATAGGGACTAAGGGCAAACTTTATTGCCAAGCCAAAAACCAATTTAGAGTCAAATATGGTAAAATGGCCGCAAGGATTATTGTGCAGAGATGTTATTATAAAAACTCTTTTGCCTTGTTAAGAAAAAAGGACTTAGCCAAAGCATGTATTGAGTCTAGAGTAGGATGGTCCAAAAGCAAGACAGTAATAGAAAAAGGGCAAGTGGTGGAATGGAATACACGATAGACTTAAAATCTATTGGTTGCAAGACCGTGAGGGTTCGACTCCCTCCTTGCCCACGTTTGAAGTAGCAAGTAGAGAGTAGCGAGTAGAGAGCAGGTATTAGTTGAGCGAAAAAATGGACAGAGAAGAAAAGTTATTAGAGACCTATAAAATAGCTAGAAACTCTGTTGAGCATTTCGATAAGATTCTTGGCGTATTTAGGCAGATCATCTTTACGTTTAATGCTGTATTTAGTAGCTCATCACTCGCTTTTTATTTAAATTATTTTTTTAAACAAGCAGAGCCGACCCCCAATAATGCAACGGTAGATGCTACACAAAGTGTATTAGCTAATTCAAAAATATATGCGATCCTATTTGTAGCGGCTACCATATTAGCAAGCATTAATATATTAGTTTGGATGCTAGAAAAGCATTATCATAGATATCTGGTTGTTTCTGCTCTAGTCGCCGATAATTTTGAACAAAAACTTTTTCCCCATGATGCAAAAAAACACTTAACTTATCAATTACACTGTGCTCATCAATGGAGATTCCCTTTTATTGGGTATATTATTGGGTTTGTTTCTAAATTTATTAGGTCATATGACCTTTTGTATCTATTGCCAATAGCTGGCGTTGTTTTTGTTAGCAATTTTTTGTTAGAACATTCATACCTATTGAATAAAGAAATGATTGAGGAATTTAGTTTCTTGCAGTATTGCTATTGGCTGCCCAGTTTTTATGTTGTAATATGCGTTATTTTAATATTATTTAATTGGGACTTCGTCAAGAAATTTAAGCTTTCAGAAAAAAATTAACATTAAAGCGGAATGACGGGCTCATAGCGCAGCCTGGTTAGCGCGCCTCCTTGACATGGAGGAGGTCAGAGGTTCGAATCCTCTTGGGCCCATGTTAAAAAAGTTAAAAATAAAAAGTTTAAGGGTTAGAAAGGGTTAGTATGGGTAAGCAGGGGATAGGAGGGGTCTTAAAATTTTCCCATTCTAACCCCTACTACCCCATACTAAACCCTGCTATCCCTTAAGACTTGTGTAAATAAGGCTTTAATCATGGACATAGACACCTTAAGACATTCTTGTGCGCACGTAATGGCAGAGGCCGTCAAAGAGCTCTGGCCGGATACCAAACTCGGTATCGGCCCTAATATCGAAGACGGTTTTTATTATGATTTTGATAAAAAAGAGGCGTTTGCCGACGAGGATTTGGCCAAGATCGAGGCCACGATGCGCGAGATTATCGGGCGTAACGAAAAATTTATCCGACAAGAATTTAGTAAAGACGAGGCCAGGGCCCTGTTTAAGAAATTAAAAGAGGACTATAAATTAAAATTAATCGATGAGATCCCCGAAGAAAAAGTCGTGGTCTATAAGACCGCAGATAAATTCACGGATTTGTGCCGCGGCCCGCACATCGACTCAACCGGTGCAATCAAGGCCTTTAAACTGCTTTCGGTTGCCGGCGCCTATTGGCACGGCCTAGAGACTAATCCGATGTTACAGCGCATCTATGGCACTGCCTTTAATACCGAAGAAGAACTCAACCAATACGTAAAAAATATCGAGGAGGCCAAGAAGCGCGACCATCGTAAACTCGGTCCGCAACTGGGGTATTTTGATATCTATCACCAGGAGGCAGGCGCAGGATTAGTGTTTTATCATCCCAAAGGCGCGCTGCTACGACGGATAATCGAGGATTACGAAATCAAAGAACACTTAAAACGCGGTTATGAGTTAGTCGCGATCCCGCATATCTCGCACAGCCGGCTCTGGGTAGAAAGCGGCCATTACGATTATTACAAAGAAAATATGTATATCTTTAAGATTGAAGGCGAGGAATACGTCTTAAAGCCCATGAACTGCCCGGGCCACATCCTCATCTATAAGTCCAAGACGCGAAGTTACCGGGATCTGCCTATCCGTTATTTTGAGCTGGGCACGGTTTATCGCTATGAAAAGTCCGGGGTTTTGCACGGGCTCTTGCGCGTGCGCGGGTTTACCCAGGACGATGCCCACATTTTCTGCACAACCCAGCAGGCAAAGGCCGAGATCGTCTCAGTGATAGATTTTGTCCTGGACGTGATGAAGACGTTCGGATTTAGCGATCTTGAAATAGAATTAAGCACCCAGCCGGCAAAATTTATCGGCGATGCCGATAGTTGGCAGAGGGCAACTTCTGCGCTTTCGGAGGCATTAAAAGAGAAGGGTCTTAAATATAAGGTCAATCCCGGCGAAGGCGCGTTTTACGGGCCGAAGATTGATATCAAATTAAAAGACGCCTTAAAAAGACTCTGGCAGTGTGCGACGATTCAATGCGATTTTGCACTCCCCAGCCGCTTTAACCTCTCCTACATCGACGACAAAGGCAAAAAAGTGCAGCCGATAATGCTCCACCGCGTAATCTTAGGCAGCCTTGAGAGATTTATCGGTACATTGCTTGAACACTATGCCGGTGCGCTGCCTTTGTGGTTGGCGCCCTTACAGGTTACCATTTTACCGATTAAAGACGAGTTTAAAGATTATGCGGGCCAGGTAAAAAACAGGTTAGAGGCAGAGAATTTCAGGATCCGGCTGGATGGGCGTAGCGAAACCTTAAACCGCAGGATCCTCGACGCAGAACAGGAAAAGACCCCGTATATTTTAGTCATCGGCCAGAGAGAGGCTAATGATAAAACTGTCTCAGTAAGAAAAAGAGGGATGAAGGATCAGGGAGTTATGTCCGTAGAAGAATTTATTGCAAGGATAAGAGAAGAGGTAGCAGAAAAAGTTATAGGAAAAACCCTTGACATTAAAGATGTCAAGGGTTCAATTCGCCCGCCACTGAATCAATGGCGGGCTCATTGAAGGAGGTGGCAAGATTAGAAAATTTATTCGCATTAACGAACAGGTCAGGTCTCCTACGGTGCGCCTTATCGGACCTGAGGGCGAGCAATTGGGCGTCGTGATTATCCAAAGGGCACGCGAGTTGGCTGATCAATATGAAATGGATCTGGTTGAGGTGGCCGCAGGCAGCCAGCCTCCGGTATGCAGGATAATGAACTTCAGCAAATACAAATACGAGCAGGAAAAACGAGAAAAGGAAGCCAAAAAACACAGCCGCCAGTCACATCTTAAAGAGATAAGGGTCAAGCCCAACATCAAAGAGCACGATTACCAGGTAAAATTAAGGCACATCCACGAATTCTTAAAGAAGGGTGATAAGGTAAAGATCAGCCTGTTTTTTAGAGGCAGGGAACTCTCTCATCCGGAGATGGCCAGGCAGATCATGGAGAAATTTGTCGCTGATGTAACCGCACACGGCCAGATAGAAAAGCGGCCGACGCAGGAAGGCAGGATTTTATTGATGGTCGTTTCCCCTAAATAGATTAGGGATAAAACGGCACTCAAGGAATAGGTTTAGGGCCACGGATTAAGTACTTTAAATTTAATTATAGGTTACAGCGCATGTCGTTAGTGAGCCGCTGTAACCCGGAATTATATACAATAAGAGTTGATTAATTCCCCCGACGTATCGTCGGGGGTAATTATCCCTCGCCAAAACGCTTGAAAATTTCTGGCGAAATTTTCTGCGCAGGCTTCGGGATTAATTCGCCCCCGCTGCTTCGTTTTGCTCAAGCAAAAGCGAAGCAAAACGGCGGGGGCTCATTAAGGAGACCGCATGCCAAAATTAAAGACAAGAAAATCACTGGCTAAAAGAGTTAGAATGACCGCCAGCGGAAAAATCAAGCACCTGTCTGCCTATGGCAGGCACATGCTTTCGAAAAAATCCGCCCGACGTAAACGCCGTCTCGGGCAAGCCGTCTACATCAGCGGCGCTGATTTAGGCACCATCAAAAAGCTGCTTCCATACGGCCGGCCGTAAAAGAGGGCTTACAATTTTTTACACAACCAAAGTAACCGCAAAAACGCAAAAGTAGGTAACTATTAAAGACACCGCAAAGAACGCAAAGATTTTTTGCGCTTTTCCCGTTCTGCATTTTACAACGAGGCGGGATCCCGCTATAGCGGGAGGCGGTGTAATATTGAAAAACTAAAATTTTGCGCTTTTGCGATAAAAAAGGAGTAAACAATGGCAAAAGTTAAATTAGGACCTACGCGAAGAAGAAAAAAGAAACGTATACTGAAGCTGGCCAAGGGCCAATGGGGAGGACGCAGCCGGCGTTTTCGTATTGCCCGCAATGTTGTAAGACACGCCCTCGAATATAATTACCGGGACAGAAAAGTCCGAAAGCGGGATTTCCGCAGGCTCTGGATTATCCGCATCAACAACGCCTGTCGCCTTTCGGGGATTAAATACAGTCAGTTTATCCGGGGCCTGAAAAAGGCAAAAATTGATTTAGACAGAAAGGTGTTAGCGGATCTGGCAGTTGGCGACATAGCCACCTTTAATAAATTAGTAGAGATCGCTAAAGGATAAATTGCCAAAATGCTAAATTGCTTTGACAACATAACAATTTAGCAATATAACAATATAACAGTGAGGTCAAGATATGTATGTAATAATCTTGGGTTGCGGTCGGGTAGGTTCGGAACTGGCCAAATTACTTTCTGCCGAAGGTCATAACGTCGTTATCATCGATAAAAATTCCGAATCCTTCAATCGCATGGGGGGGACTTTTAATGGCGTGACCATCAGAGGCAGCGGGTTTGACCCCGACATATTAAAGACCGCAGGGATAGAAAAAGCCGATGCCTTCTGCGCCCTTACTAACGGCGATAACACTAATATCATGGCTGCCCAGGTAGCCAAAAAAATCTTTAATGTCCCCAAAGTTATTGCCAGGGTATATGACCCTGAGCGCGCCCATATATATCACTCCCTTGGCCTTGATACCATTAGCGGAACGTTGTTGTTGGGGGCAATGATCCGGGACAAACTCATTGAAAGCCGGTTTTCCAGTTACTTGATTGAAAGTGCCGAGGTAGCAGTCTTAGAGATAAAGATCGACGATGAATTAAATGATAAAAAGGTCCGGGAGATAAATACGCCGGGGGAATTATTGGTAACTACGGTAGTAAAGAAGGCAGGTACGGTTATCCCGCAACCGGATACGGTTTTAAAAAAAGGCGATATCGCCATGGCGGTAGTCAAGACCGCAAATCTGGCCCAGATAAGAAAGAGGCTTAAATTATAGAACTAAGACCAGAAGATTCAAGGGTTAGGAAGGGATAGAAAGCGTAAGCAGGGGATAGGGGGGTCTTAAGGATTTCCCCATTCTAACCCCTACTACCCCTTACTACACCCTACTATCCCCTAAATCTATATTTTAGATTTTGATGATAGTAGGAGGTGCAATGTATATAATCATAGTTGGTGCTGGTAAGGTCGGTTATTTCTTAAGCAAAAAATTGCTTGAAGATAAACACACCGCGGTCTTGATAGAGAAGGATAGATTAGTCTGCGAAGAGATAACCAAGGAATTAGATATGCTGGTCATAAATGGAGATGGCTGCGACCCGCATTTTTTAGAGGAGGCAGGGATCAATCGCGCAGATGTAGTGGCAGCGGTTACCGGAGATGATGAAGATAACTTAATCGTTTGTCAGCTGGCCAAAGAAAGATTCAATGTGCGCCGTACAGTTGCCCGGGTAAACGACCCTAAGAATGAACACACCTTTGGTCAGTTAGGCGTGGACGTACCTGTTGATGCCACGGCCATTATCGCCAAGATTATCGAAGAAGAGGTTTCATTCTCCGACTTTGTAAATCTTTTAAGTTTCAAGAGGGGAAAACTCGCCCTTGTGCGCGTAGACTTACCCGATGATTCTCCCGTTGTCAATAAGAAACTCGAAGAGGTAAAATTACCGCCCCAATCGGTATTTGTCTCAATCATCCGCCGGGAAGAGGTTATTGTTCCCAAAGGCGACACCATTCTTAAGCCCCAAGACGACATCATCGCCCTTACCATCATTGAAAACGAAAAACAGCTCTTAAATACCCTCCTAGGCAAGATATGAGATTAAGATTCCAACAGTATATCTTTGACGGCTTAATCGGCATCTGCGTTGAGGTCTGCCTTGCTCTGGCGCTAATGCTGGTTGCATTTATTGTCGGACGGCTAATTATTTTAATTAAATAATGGGGCGTCACACCTGCCTGCAGCAGACAGGCGCAAAAACGCAAAGAATAAAGAACTCAGCAACAAGAAAATTTTTGCGATTTTGCGGATCTTTCGCGATTTTGCGGTAACAACAGTTGGCCCATAATGCTTAAATAAATGATTATAAGACCCCGGGCAGAAGACATAAAAATTATAGGATATTATTTAGGCAAGATTATTATCGGCCTGGGAATTTTTACGCTGGTTCCGCTTGCCTTTGCCCTTATCTATCAAGAGTTTAACCCTGCCTTCGATTTTGTCCTGAGCTTTTTATTTTCCATGTTTGTGGGTTTAGGGCTTACCTATTTCTGCCGGACCGAGAGAGATTTAAAATGGATCCACGGGATGGTGGTTGTTTCTTTGGCTTGGCTTGTGGCGGCAATTCTTGGGGCAATTCCGTTTTACCTTAGCAATCATTTTGGCAGTTTTCTTGATGCTGTCTTTGAGGCGATGAGCGGATTTGCGACTACGGGCCTGACCCTGGTTCAGGATCTGGATCATCTATCCAATAGCCATAACCTCTGGCGCCATCTCTTAATGTTTTTAGGCGGCCAGGGAATCATTGTAATTGCCCTTAGTTTTTTGGTAAAGGGCCTGCCCGGAGCCTTCAGGATGTATGTAGGCGAGGCGAGAGATGAAAAAGTCTTACCGAATATTGTTCAGACCGCCAGATTCATCTGGCTGGTGAGTATTGTGTATATGATTTTGGGCTCGCTTGCTTTAGCAATCGTTGCTACCTTAGAAGGCCTGGCCTTTCCCAGGGCCTTATTTCACGGGGTCTGTGTCTTTATGGCGGCATTTGATACCGGAGGATTTGCCCCTCAGAGCCAAAATACCGCCTATTATCACAGCCTCGCCTTTGAGATTGTGACCATAGTCATAATGTTTTTAGGTGCCATGAATTTTAAGCTCCATTATGCCATCTGGACGGGAAACCGCCGGGAAATCTGGCGCAACATCGAGATAGTAACATTCTCAATAACAATAGTCCTTACTTATATATTAGTAGTATTCGGCCTTAAACAGCTCAATACTTATACCCAACCGGTTGTCTTCTTCCGCAAAGGCTTTTATCATTTAATCAGCGCTCATACCGGAACCGGACACAGCACTTTGTATGCCATGCAATTTGTCCGCGAATGGAGCAACCTCGCGCTTGTAGGCATCATCATTGCCATGGGATTAGGCGGCGGGATGTGCTCGACAACCGGCGCCATCAAGTCCTTAAGGATCGGGGTTATTTTTAAGGCGCTCATCCAGGACACCAAAAAAATAATGCTGCCCGAGTCAGCGGTATTTGTGCAAAGGTTTCATCACATCAAACAGATGATTTTAGACGACAGGCAGGTGCGCTCGGCAGCGATTGTTACGCTTTTATATATCGGGCTGTATTTTCTGGGTGCAATTATAGGTATGTTTTTTAAATACCCCTTTTTGTATTCTCTGTTTGAGTCTACTTCTGCGGCGGCAAATGTGGGGCTATCTTGCGGGATTACTCAGGCCTCAATGCCGACAGCCTTAAAAATAACCTATATCTTCCAGATGTGGGCAGGCAGGCTTGAGTTTTTATCCATATTTACATTAATCGGATTTTTTGTAGCATATTTTAGAGGAAAATGATAACCGCAAAAGCGCAAAGAAATGAGAAAACACCGCAAAAGCGCAAAGAAATAATATTTGCACTCGCTACTTGTCCCTCGACATCGTCCTTCGACGCGCTTCGCTTGTTCAGGATGACCCTGAGCTTGTCGAATGGGTCGCTCGGGATGGTTCGTCCTTCGATAAACTCAGGACGAATACTGAGCATAGTCGAATGTATTCGAGGGATGGTGAGCCTGTCGAACCACTACTTGCTATCCCGAATGAAGCTACTCAAGAAGTTATACTTCGGGATCCCGATGACGCTCTTCATAATAATGCTACTTTCGGGACTTGCTACTTTCGTCTATGCCCAGCCGCTTTCAAGCGCTGAGTTAATTAATAATGCAAAACGCTACGATGGGAAAACCGTGGTCTATGAAGGAGAGGTAGTTGGTGATATAATGAAACGAAGCGATGGCGCCTGGCTTAGTATAAATGATACAAAAGCGGCTTTAGGCGTATTTTGCCCGCCAGTTTTAACCAAGGATATAAATTATATTGGTGGTTATAAGACAAAAGGGGATTGGGTCCGGATAGAAGGCGTCTTTCATCGCGCCTGTCCAATACATGGTGGAGATTTAGATATCCACGCCCAGGCCCTATCGATAATTACCGGCGGAGGAAGCATTCATCAGGAAGTTCCTTTGGCAAAAAAGATATTTTCTGTTTGTTTATCAGGAGCAGTAATATGCCTTTTGATCTTACAAAGCTTGAATCTGACGCGCAAAGCGAAATCCAAGAGGTAAAGGACCCCAAGTCCTTAGAGGCCTTTAGGGTAAAATACCTGGGAAGAAACGGACTGCTTGCCCAGGCAATGGCCGAACTGCCCGGTTTATCAGCCGAGGATAGGCCCAGGCAAGGAGTCAGCCTTAATAACCTAAAAAACCTCCTTTCGGATTTAATCCAAAAAAAGAACCAGGAACTCATTACCCTTTCATCGGCCGCCAGTGAACAGGATTCATTCGATCTTAGTATGCCTGGGATTGGTCCTGTGTTGGGCAATAAACATCCCATAACCTTGGCGGTCGAAGAGATCTGTGCAGTTTTTACCAAGATGGGATTTAGCGTAGTTGAAGGCCCAGAGATTGAAACCGAATTCAACAATTTTACTGCCCTAAATATCCCCCTGGAACATCCTTCCCGGGATGTCTTTGACACCTTCTATTTAGAAACACAGATTAGCACAGATATCAGTGTTAATCCAAGAAGAAAAAAACACAGATTAGCACAGATAGCGTCTTCGGAAAGATTATTATTGCGTAGCCACACCTCGCCTGCACAGATTCGGGTAATGAGAGCCAATAAGCCGCCTATTGCCGTGATAGTCCCGGGCAAGGTTTATCGGCCGGATGCAGTGGATGCCTCGCACCTATTTATGTTTCACCAGATCGAAGGCCTGCTTGTCGACAAAGACATAAAATTTTCGGATTTAAAGGGGGTTTTGGAAATATTTGCCAAAGAGATATTCGGCCGGGAGGCTAAAGTCAGATTTCGTCCGCATTTCTTTCCTTTTACCGAGCCCTCAGCTGAAGTGGACGTCTCCTGCAATATCTGTAAAGGCAAGGGTTGTTCTGTCTGCGGCAAGAAGGGTTGGCTTGAGATCTTAGGCAGCGGCATGGTCCATCCCAATGTCTTTAAGGCCGTAGGATACGGCACGGATAAATATACAGGGTTTGCCTTTGGCATGGGCGTAGAGCGCATCGCCATGCTTAAGTACGGAATAGACGATATTAGATTGTTTTTTGAGAATGATTTGAGATTCTTGAAACAATTCTGATGCACGAATTAACACGAATTTATTCGTGAAAATTCGTGTTTCCTGCCTGCTGCAGGCAGGGATTCGTGAAAATTCGTGTACGATGAAAGTTACCTATAATTGGTTAAAAGACTTCGTAGATATTAAATTAGAGCCGCAAGAACTGGCTGCTAAACTCACTATGGCCGGCCTTGAGGTCACGGCCTCAGAAAAATTGGGTTCTGGTGATACCATTTTTGAAATTGAAGTCACGCCAAATCGAGCGGATTGCCTGAGTGTCTTGGGCATAGCCAGAGAAGTGGCGGCGATTACAAACAAAAAACTAAAGTGGTCACCAGGTCCCCCCCCCGGCTACGCTCGGGACTCCCTTCGGTCGCAGGTCACCAGGTCCCCAGGTAAAAAGCCTGAAGACAAGTTATTTTCTATCAAGATGGAAGGCTTAAAAGACTGCCCGCTTTACACCGGCCGGTTGATTAAAGGCGTTTTAGTCGGTCCCTCGCCAGATTGGCTTAAGACGAGATTAGAGGCAGTGGGGCTGCGGCCGATAAACAATATTGTCGATATAACTAATTACTGCCTAATGGAATTGGGTCAGCCCATGCATGCCTTTGATTATGATAAGATATTAAAGAGGTCAACCGCCGAGATTATTGTCAGGCGGGCAGGAAAAGGCGAGAAGATTATTGCTATTGACGGTATTGAGCGCCAGTTATCGCCTGATGACTTAGTGATTGCAGATCGAGTCGGGCCGATTGCATTGGCAGGGATAATGGGCGGCTTAGATACCGAGGTAGACAGCGCGACGAAAAACATCTTATTAGAAAGCGCCTATTTTAATCCCATCATTATCCGTCGGGGTTCTCGGGCCTTGGGGTTGGCCTCTGAATCCTCATACCGTTTTGAGAGGGGAGTAGATTTACCTATGGTGATTGCAGCATCCGATAAGGCAGTAGCCTTAATCCAGGAGCTCTGCGGAGGCAGACTTGTTTGCGATGAGGCTAAAGGCAAAAAAATAGATAAAAAAGAGCCAAAGATAACCCTTGGTTTTAGTCAGGTCAATAAGATTTTAGGCACTGAATTAAAGGCCGCTCAAATAAAAACCATCTTAAAGAATCTGGGATTTGGCATAAGCACAAAAACCAAAGATAGTATTTCTGTTTCAACCCCCAGTTTCCGCAGGGACGTCAGGGCAGCGGTCGACTTGGTTGAAGAAATCAGCCGCATCTTTGGCTATGATAAGATTAAAGCCAGCCTTCCTTATATCCGGGCTTTGCACATTCTAAATAGCCCTAATTTTTTGCGCCAAGAACAGGCCGTTATCAGAGAGACCTTAGCCGGACTGGGCCTAAATGAGATTATCTCCTACAGTCTTATCAGCCGGGACCTGCTTTTTAAATTAAATCTTCAAGACCCTGATGCCATACAGATTAAAAACCCCTTGAGTAAAGACCAGGAGGTTATGCGTCCAACGCTCATTGCCGGCCTTCTGCAATGCGTAGCCAGGAACGTAAGCAACAGGATGGATACTATCAAGGCCTTTGAATGCGGTCCGGTTTATTTAAGAGGCACACAAGGCGCATATCCCAATGAGCAACCGAGCTTAGGCATTGTTATTTTTGGTCAGGCAGGCGATAATTGGCTGCGTGAAAGCGGCGAGTTAACATTCTTTGATTTAAAGGGTTTAATCGAGGCTTTGTTTTCGCGGCTGGGCATCAAGGAATATTCTTTTATTGCTTGCGATTGTCCATATCTGGCCCCAGACAGGGCCGCAGTTATAAAAATAAAGGATAAGGCCTTAGGATGCATGGGTGAAGTTAAAGGCCAGGTCCTGGCCAACTATGATATAAAAAGAAAAGGCGTGTTTATTGCCGAGATCTCCATTGAGGCCCTGTCAAAATTCATCCAGCCAAAGCAAAATTACGCGGCCTATTCGAATTACCCGTCGATAAAAAGGGATTTAAGTATTGTGGCAAAATATGCGCTGGCTCAGCACGAGGTAGTAAAAATTATCCGAGAAGAAGGCCCTGGATACATAACTTGCGTAAAATTAATTGATCAATACATCGGCAATCAAATTCCCAAAGGCTCACGCGGCCTGACCTTCCAGATAGAATATCAACTGGCAGCCCGCACGCTCACAGACGAAGAAGTCGACACCATCCACCAAAAGATAATCGCGCGCCTGGTGAATGCGCTGGGCGTTAAGATAAGATAGTCTCATAAATGAGATATCTAAGACCTGAGTTTTCCCGCCTGCCCTTATTATTCATTTTAGTCTGCGGCCCGGTTTTATTTAATAATAATACTAGCCAGGCGCTATTTGCATTAGAGTCCCTCATTGTCTTTGCCCTCCTTATTTATCTTTGCGAAGAAAAAATTATTTTCAGCCTAACCCGGCCGAATATTTATTTGGCCGTTTATCTTTTAATTTGCGTATTATCCGTATTATGGTCCAGGTATTTTTACGGCAGTCTCCAGGAGGCAATAAAACTTTTCTGCTTCGGTTTATTCTTTGTCCTCGTATGCTCTTTTAACAAGACAGAGGGGGCCCTTAAAAGCACCGTCTTATATGCCCTGGCAGGCTTAGCTTGCGTGGTTATCCTGAATTCCATTTCCATAATATCAGGAATCAAACTCTTCGGGATTTCCGGCCTTAGCACGAGATACCAGGCAATATTTAAAAATGCAAATATACTGGCATCTTTTTTAATCTTGGGGCTGCCACTTTCTATAAGCATATTTAAAGGGCTAAAAAAGACTAGCCTAAAGATAATATTGGGCCTATTCATAATTGCAGGCCTCTTTAATCTGATGCTTACCTATTCAAGGGCCCCGCTATTAGCCCTTGTTATTTCTTTACTATTTTTAGTTTATGCCTACAGGACGAAATATTTTGTTTGGCTGGCGGCTATTTTATTTTTAGCCGTAGCCGTGTTTTTCATTTTTGGGGCGTCGTTAACACCGGAATTAAATCAGCGCCTACTTACAGCGGATTGGCTGATAAAAAAGTCGATTATCCCAAGGCTGCATACTTATAAAACTGCTATAAAGATTTTTTTAGACAGCCGGTTTTTAGGCGTAGGCCTTTCAAATTTTGGCTGGGTCTATTTTGGGCATTTAAATAGCCCCGATTGGCAGCAGCATGCCCATAACATATTTTTGGAGAATTTAGCTGAAAACGGTATATTGGGCCTGATATTTTTTGCCTTGGCCATCATGGCCTTCTCTAGTGCATTCTTGCGCCTTAGAGAGAGGCTTAAGCCAACGGATTTTAGATTTCATATTATTTTAGGCCTTAGCGGGGGGCTTTTAGCAGTCTTAGTGCATAATCAGCTCGACTATACTCTCTGGTCGACGGCAGTGGGCTTATATATCTTTTTATTTTTAGGCATATTTTGTGCAATTTATCAAGGCCTGAACCAGGATGCAAAGAAGATAGTTGTTTCTAAGAAACCGGCAATCCTTTTTATTTTAATTTTCTGGTTAGCATTTATATTAAGGCCATTTGCGGCTAGTATGTTTTTCAAGAAAGGCGTTGCTTTAGCAGACAGGGGCAAAATACAAGAGGCGATTGCTTACCTAAATAAGGCCTACAGATTAGACAGGCATCCGATTTATAAAGCAAGCCTGGGGAGTTTATATGCAAAGGTTGCCGAAAGAAGAGGTATTGTGGAATACGAAAAGGCGGTTTTACTAAATCCGCTGGATGCCTCGCTTGTCAATAACCTCGCCTGGCTATACTGTCGGCAAAAAGATTTTAAGCTGGCAAAGGAAGGCCTAATTAAGGCCGCTACCCTTGATCCGTTCTCGATGTTCGGCCCGCATTATCTGGATTTATTAGATTTAGAATTGGAGACTAATCCCCGCCTGGATAACATTCCGCCAGAAATTTTAAAAGGGATTATAAGAAGCGGCGAATTTGGATTTAATGCTGCAGGATGCATTTCTAAAAAGGGGCTTTCTTTGATTTCTAAGGCTAAGGGGCCAGACAATGTATTTTTGGCAGACCTTTATTTTTATAGCCAGAATTTTAATCAGGCACTAACCTTCTACAAAAAGGCGCTTAAAGAAAAAGCTGATACTTATGTAAGCATTGCCCTGGCTAGGTGCTATATAAAACTGGATAAGTTTAAAGAGGCGCACGATGTAATTAACCAAATTATCTTAACCTCGCCAGGCATAAAAGAGCCCTATATCTTAAGGTCAATTATCGATGAAAAGGGGGGCAACCTGGATGAGTCTATCAAGGATTTAGCTAAGGCCCTTTTAATCAGCCCCTTGGATGAAGAGTCCAATATCAGGCTTTATCTTTTATATAAACAAAAATGCCCAAAAGATAAAGCAGAAAAACAGTTAGAAAAAGTATTATTTTTGGCGGGAGGGGGTTTTTATTCCCCTATTAGTGATACGCAGTATAAATTAGAGGATAAAGATGTTTTAATCCTTGAGAGATCTTCCTGTAGAGATGGGATTTATCAGTTAGAGAGCCGTATTAGCCAAGTCTTGTATAAGCGGCCACTGGTTAAGAATTACAGCCCGCATCCCTAGTTAAAATGGTTAGCAGGCAGGAGGCATCAGTCATTAATTTATAATAGCCCTTGATTTTTATTTTGCGATGTGCTATATTTAGTTTAGAAACTTATCCCTGCCGTGTGCGTCGGTAGAGCAATGTGTATTGAACCAACATAAAAGGAAAGGGAGCCTAACTTCGTTTCACCCTTGGGTGAATTGAGAAGTTCCCACTTGATGAAAAAGGGTTCTAAACATCCTACCGACGGCATGTTGCGGGGATTTTTTATTTTAGGGGTTAAATGATGTTATCTAATGTTATTTGAGGTTATATGAAGTTGTCTGCCTCACCGGCCCTTAGGAATTTTACTTTGTAAAATTCCAAGGACTTTAGTCCCGGAAATTCTACGAATTTCTCGGGGCAGGCAGGCTTTTTGAAACTCCATTTTAACTTTAAATAACCCCCGCAGCCCCAAATAACCTATAATGAGAGTGAAGAGCGAAGCCCTCTTAGATAGAAATTCAGACCTGTTTGTTACAAAAAAAGAGCCTCAAACCAAAAATGAGCCTTTGGCCGCGCGGATGAGGCCTGAGTCTCTTGAGGAGTTTATCGGCCAGGAGCATATCTTAGGAAAAGGCAAGCTCCTAAGGCGCGCCATTGAAGCAGATCGCTTAAGTTCTTTAATACTTTACGGCCCTCCGGGAACCGGTAAGACGAGTCTCGCCCTGTGTATCGCCAATAAAACCGGTTCACACTTTGAACCCGTCAATGCAGTTGGCTCAAATGTGGAGGAATTGCGTAAAATAATTTCTTCTGCCAAAAACCGCAGAGCTAATACCGGCGGCAAGACCATCCTTTTTATCGACGAGATTCACCGTTTTAACAAGGCCCAGCAGGATGTCTTAAACCCGGATGTGGAGACGGCGAATATTATCTTGATCGGCGCCACAGTGCATAACCCGTTTTTTTCTCTGGTGTCTGCGCTTCTATCCCGGTCGCTGGTCTTTGAACTAAAACCGCTTAGGGAAAAAGAGTTAGTGGTAATTTTAGAGCGCGCACTTTCTGATAAAAAAAGAGGCCTGGGCAATATCCCGGTTGAAGCAGATAAAGAGGCATTGGAATTTTTAAGCCGCATATCAGACGGCGACGCGCGACGGGCACTGAATGCCCTGGAATTGGGCGTTTTGACCACGCCCAGAAAAAAAGACGGCCGCGTACATTTTGATTTAAAGGTAGCCGAAGAATCCATCCAGAAAAAGGCAGTTGTCTATGACCATGACGAAGACGGCCATTATGATACGGCATCGGCCTTTATAAAATCCATGCGCGGCTCTGACCCGGATGCGGCATTGTATTGGCTTGCAAAGATGCTTTATGCCGGAGAAGACCCGCGGTTTATTGCCCGTCGGATTTGCATTGCCGCAAGCGAAGACGTAGGCAATGCCGATCCCTTAGCCGTGGTCTTAGCCAATGCGGCCTTACAGATTTCGGAATTTGTGGGCCTGCCTGAGGCAAGGATTCCCCTTGCCCAGGCTACGGTCTATGTGGCCTGCGCCCCTAAGTCTAATGCGGCATACCTGGGCATTGAAAAAGCAACTGGCGATATCAAAGGCGCAAAGACCCAGGAAGTCCCAGAGCATTTAAAAGACGCCTCTTATCCGGGCGCGGATAAATTAGGCCATGGCAAAGGCTACAAATATGCCCATGATTTCGCCGGCCATTACGTAAAACAAAAATATACCCGTAAAAAAGTAAAATACTATGAGCCCACAGACATAGGATATGAGGCTAAGATTAAACAGCGCATGGAGAGGCTGAAAAAAGGAGAAACTCGAGAATGATTGCCACAAAACAAAAACCGCAGGATGAGATCTTAAGGATGTGCGGCCCCTATAAAAAGATATTTTTAGTCGGCTGCGGCGACTGCGCAACTACTTGTAAGACAGGCGGCGAAGAAGAGATTAAAAAGATGAAAGAATTCTTAGAAAAAGAAGGCTATACTGTAACCGGCTTTATTATTCCCAAGGCCCCATGCGTTGCAGCTCAGCTTAAGATAGAGATGGCCAAAAATAAAAATGCCCTCAAAGAGTCCGAGGCGATGTTGATCTTGGCCTGCGGTTCCGGAGTCCAGTCTGTAAAAGAAAATGACCGCCTGGAATTATTTGTTTTACCCGGCTGCGATACCTTATTCGGCGCGATCGTTGATAGCCAGGGGATATTCAGAGAAAAATGTTCAGCCTGCGGTGAATGCGTCTTAGAGATAACCGGCGGGATCTGCCCGGTTACTTTATGTTCAAAAGGCCTTTTAAATGGCCCCTGCGGCGGGCAGAACAAAGGAAAATGCGAGGTCGACAAAGAGCGCGATTGCGCCTGGGTTTTGATATTTAAGGAATTAGAGAAAAAGGGCAAGGCCGAATTGATGCTTAAGATAAAGCCGCCTAAAGACTACTCCAAGATGGTGAAACCCCGGTCATTGTCGGCGGAGGTAATTAAGAATGCCTGAGAATTATTCTGCCCAGGTCATGGATCATTTTCTTCATCCCCGCAATGTCGGCGAGATACCTGATGCAAGCGGCATCGGCAATGTGGGTAATCCCATATGTGGCGACGTCTTGAGGTTATATATTAAAGTAGAGAATGGCGTAATAGTTGATGCAAAGTTTAAGACTTTCGGATGTGGTGCCGCTATAGCCACCAGCTCTATGGTTACCGAGTTAATCAAAGGCAAGCCCATTAGCGAGGTTCTAAAGATCTCAAACAAGGCGGTAGCCGATGCTTTAGGAGGACTGCCACCCATAAAGATGCACTGTTCGGTCTTGGCTGAGCAGGCCTTAAAAGCAGCGATTGAAGATTATTATAAAAAGCAAGGAGAAGACAAGAAACCAGATACCAGAGTACAGAAACCAGAAGATAAACGAAAACATTAAAAATTAGTTTTTCTGGTTACTGTTTACTGTAATCTGGTTACTCCCGAACGGAGTGAGGGAAAGTGTTGACAAAACAGGCCTTAAGAGATAAAATTTTAAGTAAACTCAAATCTCAGAAGGAGGTTAAAAGAAACAAAAAAAGTCTTTTGATATTGAGGAGGTTATTCAGACTGCCAGACTTTATTCGCGCAAAGACCATTCTATTCTATCTGGCATTTGACGGTGAGGTAGAAACAAGAAGAATGATAAAGGAAGCTTTAAAAAAGGGTAAAAAAATTGCTTTACCTGTGATTTACCGAAAGACAAAGGCCCTCTCGCCTTTTTTGATTCAGGATCTTACAACCCAAACCGCAAGGGGTCCTTATGGGATTATGCAGCCTCATACTGGCAATTGCAGAAGGCTGTCTTTATCCCGTATTGACCTTGCGATAATTCCGGGCATCGCCTTCGATAAGGTCGGCAACCGCCTGGGACGCGGAGCGGGTTACTATGATCGATTTCTCCTAAAGTTGCCCAAAGATACCACTACCATCGGGCTTGCCTTTGACTTTCAGGTTTTAAAAGATATCCCTCATTCTTCCTTCGATCTTCCCGTCAAGAAAGTGCTGTCCGCATAATCTGCCAAGATATAGGGCCTAGCTTTACCCTATTTACAGATAATCATCGGGAGGAACAGTCATGTCTAGAGATATAAGTTTGTTTAGCATTTTAATCTTTGTAGTAGCCGCAGGGCTTTTTGTCTTTGTCGGCTATATTTTAAGTAGATATGTAGAGGAGAAAAAGCTCAAAAATGCCATGGCCTCGGCAAAACAGATTTTGGAGGCGGCCAAAAAAGATGTCCAGGAAAAGAAAAAAGAAGCAGACCTTGAGGCCAAAGACCTACTTTATAGGCTACGCGTAGACTTTGAGAAAGAGACCAAGGACCGTAGGCAAGAGCTGGTTAACCTTGAAAAAAGGCTGACGCAGAAGGAAGAGAATATCGACCGTAGGCTATCTTTCTTGGAGAGAAAAGAAAAAGATATAGAGGCAAGGCATTCAGCCGCGGCGAACCTTGAGGGCTCTTTAAAAAATAAAGAGGCGCAGTTTAACGCACTTTTAGCCGAGGAAAAAGAGAGGCTACAAAAGATCTCTTTGCTGTCACCGGAAGAAGCCAAGACACTCCTGTTGTCGCGCATCGAAGATGAGTTGAAAAATGAAAAGGCGGCCTTGTTGAAAAAGAACGAGGAGGAATTGAAAGAGGCATCCGAGAAAAAAGCACGAGAACTGATTAGTTTAGCCATTCAGCGCTGCGCAGCCGAGCATACCGTAGAGACAACAGTAAGTGTTGTTAATCTGCCAAGCGATGAGATGAAAGGCAGGATCATCGGCCGTGAAGGAAGAAACATCCGTGCACTTGAAATGGCAACCGGCATCGATGTCATTATTGATGATACGCCTGAGGCAGTGACTTTGTCCGGATTTGATATGGTGCGAAGAGAAGTCGCTAGGATGTCTTTGGAGAAATTAATTAGTGACGGCAGAATTCACCCCGGCAGGATCGAAGAGATAGTCGAGAAGTCCAAAAGAGAGATGCAGGACAAAATCCGCGAGGAAGGAGAAAGGGCCGCTTTTGACATTGGCATCCACGGCCTGCATCCAGAGGTGATAAAGCTCTTAGGCAGGCTTAAATACCGTACCAGCTTCGGCCAGAATGCGCTCCAACAT
Organism: Candidatus Omnitrophota bacterium; assembly: GCA_043808095.1. Taxonomy (GTDB): domain Bacteria; phylum Omnitrophota; class Gorgyraeia; order JAZDFF01; family JAZDFF01; genus JAZDFF01. The sequence goes on along the minus strand of JAZDFF010000005.1, from coordinate 9,567 downwards.
TCCAAAGAGGTGGCCTACCTTATGGGCGTAATGGCTTCAGAACTCGGTGCCGACTTTAAATTAGCCAGGCGCATCGGCCTACTTCATGATATTGGTAAATCTGTAGACCAGGAGGTCGAAGGGACACACGGCCGCATTGGAGCGGATTTAGCCAGAAAATACAACGAGCCGCCAGAAGTGATTCACTCTATTGAGGCGCATCACGAAGAAGTCGAGATAAAATCTTTCTATGCGGTTTTGGCTGCAGCAGCTGACGCTGTCAGCGCTGCCCGTCCGGGGGCTAGGCGCGAGACCTTGGAAAATTACATCAAGCGCCTGGAGAACTTAGAGACGATTGCCAACTTATTTAAAGGCGTAGATAAATCTTATGCTATTCAGGCAGGCAGGGAAATCCGCGTAATTGTTCAACCGGATAAGATTACAGACAGCGAAGCCCAGATCTTGGCGCGGGATATCCGCAAAAAGATTGAGGAGGGAATGGAATATCCGGGCCAGATTAAGGTAACCGTTATCCGTGAGACGCGCGCTATCGAATACGCTAAATAGTTTAACGCGAATTCACACGAATCCCTGCCTGCGGTAGGCAGGGAACGCGAATTCACGCTAATATTTTTATTCGCGAATATTAGCGTTCCCGCCACAAAGATTGGCGGGTCCGCCTCCGCCATAATAATTGGCGGATGCGCCAATATTTGTGGTGCAAAAGAATTGTGGCGGAGGATTAGCGAAAATTAGCGTTCATATGAAAATACTTTTTATCGGCGACATAGTGGGAAAACCCGGCAGAGAGGTTGTGGCTAAACTTTTACCTAAGATAAAAGAAGAGCATCAAATTAATCTTGTCATTGCCAATGCCGAAAATGCTGCTGGCGGCTCTGGTCTTACCGCTAAGGTGGTAAGCGAACTATTTAATTTGGGGATAAATGCTATTACCAGCGGTGACCATATCTGGAAACGGTCCGAGATCGTTGATATAATTGATGTGACCCCTTATCTTTTAAGACCCGCTAATTTAGCCCCGAATGTACCAGGCAAGGGGCATTGTCTTATTCAAAAGGATGACCTAAAAATAGGTTTAATTAATCTCCAGGGCCGGGTGTTTATGCAGGCCGTAGAATGTCCTTTCCGCACGGCAAAATTAATAGTCGCTGATTTAAAAAAAGTTACCCCTATTATTATAGTTGATATGCATGCTGAGGCCACAAGCGAGAAAATTGCCTTAGGTTATTTTTTGGACGGGGAGGTTTCTGCTGTTTTGGGCACACATACCCATGTCCCCACCGCAGATGAACATATACTTTCTGGCGGTACCGCCTATATTACTGATGTGGGCATGGCTGGTCCTTGTGATTCAGTGATTGGCCGGCGCAAAGAAGAGATTATTGAAAGATTCCTAACTGGTATGCCCACGCGTTTTGAGGTGGCTACTGGCGACCTGCGCTTACAAGGGGTGGTTATAGATATCGATAATAAAACAGGCAGGGCTATTTCCATACAGAGGATACAGGAGAAACTCAGTCCATAATAAGTAGGCTTTATCAACTTAAAATGGACATAAATCCGAATATCGACCCTTCGACTCGCTCGCCTCTGGCGAGCTCGCTCAGGACGAATACTGAGCCTGTCGAAGTAGAGCGGAGTCGAAGGATTTCGAAATTCGTATTTCGTGCTTCGCATTTAATCGGATTAGTTAGCAGAAACAAAATAAAGACGGAGGCTAAAATGTGGGATGGAATAAATAGGCGGCGGTTTCCTCGCATTAATTATCCTTGCTATATCAGGGTGCGTAAGAAACAAAATCTTTTGGAATTTTTAACCAAGACAGAAAATATCAGTTGTGGCGGCATTGCGGTAAACTTACCCAAAAATTTGGGTCTCTTTGAAGAAGTGAGATTAAAGATGGACTTAAAAGACTCCCAGCTATTAGTTGAATGTGATGGAACGATTGTCTGGGTGGTAAAAAATACTGATACAAAAGATGATAAAGACGGTACATTTGATACTGGCATCGAGTTCAAGAGTCTTAAGAAAAATGACGAAACCAGGATCGAGGCCATTGTTCAAAGCCTGATTAAGGACGAAGAATAATCTTAGGTTTAGTTATGTTGCTTGGAAAAATAGAAAGCCCCAAAGATTTAAAAACGTTAAACCTCAAACAGCTTGGGATACTCTGTCAAGAGATAAGAGAAAAGATAATTCAGGTTGTCTCTTGTACCGGCGGACATCTCGCCTCGAGTTTAGGTGCAGTAGAATTAGTCGTAAGCCTCCACTACTGTTTAAATACCCCCCAAGATATAATAATCTGGGATGTCGGCCATCAGGCCTACGCCCATAAAATTATTACCGGAAGAAACAAAAACTTCCAGAGCCTGCGGCAATTTAAAGGTATAAGCGGTTTCCCCAATAAAGACGAGTCGGTTTATGACCCCTTTAGCACCGGCCATAGCTCTACTGCGGTCTCATTGGCATTGGGCGAGGTAATTGCCCGCGACCTTAATAATAAAAAAAATAAGGTCGTGGCAGTTATCGGAGACGGCTCATTAACCGGAGGGCTTTGCTTTGAGGCCTTAAATCACGCCGGGCATCTTAAAAAAGATATCCTGGTAATTTTAAATTCTAATGATATGGCAATCTCTCCCAGCGTAGGGGCATTAAGCAATTATCTTAATAAAATAATCTCAGCGCCCATCTATAACCGCCTAAGAGTGCGCATCAGCGAGGAATTAGATGTATTCACGAAAAAGGCGCCTCGCTTAGGAAAACTGGCCAAAGAGGCAGCCAGGCGTTTTGAGGAAGGCCTTAAAAACCTCATCGTACCGGGTATATTTTTTGAAGAACTCGGCTTTCGTTATTTCGGCCCGCTTGATGGGCATAACCTTGAGTTAGTAACGCACACCTTAAAAAATATTATTGATTTAAAAGGCCCGGTCCTCCTTCATGTAGTCACCCAAAAAGGCAAGGGCTATGAGTTTGCTGAAAAAAATCCCGTGGGTTTCCACAGTACCGCGCCTTTTGAAATCGAGAACGGTAAGCCTAAGCAAAGAGCCGGCGCAGAAACGTTGGTAAGCGCCTCGACTGTGTTCGGGCAAAAGTTAGTGGAGTTAGCCAAAGAAAATAAGCGCATTGTCACAATTACTGCGGCTATGGCAGAAGGAACGGGTTTGTGTAATTTTAGAGATAGCTACCCGGATAGATTTTTTGATGTAGGTATTGCCGAGGCTCACGCCGTGGCCATGGCAAGCGGCCTTGCGCGAGAAGGGCTTAAGCCGGTGGTGGCAATATATTCAACATTCTTACAGCGCGCCTATGATCAGATAGTAGAGGAGCTGGCTTTACAGAAGGCCAATTGCGTCCTGGCCCTTGACCGGGCGGGACTGGGCGAAGACGGGCCTACTCACCACGGGCTGTTTGATATCTCATATCTGAGGCATATACCAGATCTGGTAATCATGGCGCCCAGTTATAAAGAAGAACTGGAGATGATGTTAGAGTTTGCAATTAGTTATAATTCCGGGCCGATCGTCATGCGCTACCCTAAAAAAATTCCAGTATTAAAAACAGGCCCAAGCCCAAAGATAGAATTGGGCAAGGCCTCGGTTATAAGAGAAGGCCATGACATCGGCCTCATTGCTACAGGAGGCATGGTAGATGTGGCAGTTAAAGTTGCGGACATATTGTTTAGAGAGGAAGGATTAAGCTCGACGGTAGTCGATGCCAGATTTATAAAACCCTTGGATATAGAGACAATAAGAGCGGTTTTCTCAAAGACCAATGTAGTATTTACGCTGGAAGAATCGGTTTTAGCGGGTGGATTTGGCAGCGGCATTTTAGAGGCCATGTCTTTGGACGAAGGCTTAAAAGAGAATGCCGCGGCCTTAAATATCCTCGCCCTTGGCGATGAGTTTATTACTTATGGAAAAAGGGAACAGCTCCTTAATATTTCCGGCCTCGGTCCCAAGATAATCGCCGCCAAAATCAGGAACAAGGTCGCCGCAGTCAAGCCTTAAAATGCATTATAAAATAAATAATGATTGTATAATCCACAGATGAGCGCAGGATACTTAAAATTTGGTAATTAGGTGATTGGGGTATTGGGTTTTGGATATTAGGGTATTGGGATATTAGTGATTTTGTTACTAATCCCCAAATATCCTAATCACCGAATCCCGATCTCCTAATTTACCAATTCCCTTTTTTATCTGTGTAACCATACCTTAATTACTTAACAGAACACTAAAATATAATGGCCAAGATAAAAATAGAGAAAGATCGTTGTAAGGGCTGTTTTTTGTGCATAGAATCCTGCCCGCAGAAATTAATTGAAATCAGCCCGATTTTTAATAAGCTCGGGATAAGACCCGCAGCCCCTAAAAAAGGGCCGGGCAAATTATGTACTGGCTGTTGCTTTTGCGCCATAATTTGCCCGGATGGGTGTATTGAAGTTTTTAAATGAAGTTACCATGGTTACTAAAATAAAGCAAAATTTGACATGTTTGTTACTAATGGTTACTAAGGTTACAAATGTAACTTTAGTAACAAAACAGTTGTCAAAGTTTATGTAGTAACCCATATTAACCTATAGTAACTTTTATGAAGAAGATTCTTATTACTGGAAATGAGGCGATTGCTGAGGCGGCAATTCAAGCCGGCTGCCGTTTCTATGCGGGATACCCCATTACTCCCCAGAATGAAATCCCTGCTTATATGGCAGCGCACATGCCTGGGGTAGGCGGCGTATTTATTCAGGCAGAATCAGAACTTGCCGCTATAAATATGGTTTTTGGTGCAGCAGCAATAGGTGCGCGGGCAATAACCAGTTCTTCAAGTCCAGGCATAAGTCTAAAGCAGGAAGGGATTTCTTACTTAGCAGGCTGTGAATTGCCGGCAGTGATAGTTAATATTATGCGCGGTGGCCCAGGCCTTGGTAATATCTCGCCTGCTCAATCAGATTATTTCCAGGCGACAAAAGGCGGCGGCCACGGCGACTATCATTGTATTGTCCTGGCTCCTTCAACGGTCCAGGAGGCCTTTGATTTGACCAGGCTATCATTTGATCTGGCGGATAAATACCGCATGCCGGTGATTATTTTAGGGGACGGCATGCTGGGACAAATGATGGAACCAATCAAAATGAGAGACTCTACTACGCTAAAGCTTCGTAGGGCAGGCGAGGGACGAGAGACGAGGAACGGAAAAAAGTGGGCGCTGACCGGGGCAAAAAATAGAAAACCCCGCATCATCCGCTCGCTGTATTTGGCCGAGGGAAAATTAGAAGAGATAAATATCGGGTTACAGAATAAATACACAGGAATCACGAAAGATGAACAGCGCTACGAAGGCTTATTTTTAGACGAGAGTGAAATTATTTTAGTAAGTTACGGAATGATGAGCCGTATTGCCAAGGCAGCGGTAATAGAGTTAAGAAAAAAAGGCAAAAAAATCGGGTTCATCCGGCCGATAACCCTCTGGCCTTTCCCTAATAAGGTATTTAAACCATTAATCATTAACCATAAACTATTAACCATATTAGTCATTGAGATGTCCTGCGGCCAGATGGTCGAAGATGTTAAATTGGCAGTAAACGGCAAAGCCAAGATAGAATTTCTTGGCAGGGCAGGCGGAGGAATTCCTACGCAAGAAGAGATTATAAAGAAAGTTGTCGGGTTGACGGGTTAACGAGTTAACCCTTCGACTCCCTTCGGTCGCTCAGGACATAGCGGATTATGAAATTTTGATGAAAAAAATATTTTCTCGTCCCAAATCAATACGCAATGTAAAGACCCATTATTGCCCGGGCTGCGGCCACGGGATTGTCCACAGATTAATCTGTGAGGTCATTGATGAACTGGATATTCAAGATAAGACTATAGCTGTTTGTCCGGTAGGTTGTGCGGTTGTTGCTTATGATTACTGGGATTTTGATTGTTGCGAGGCAGCCCATGGCCGGGCCCTGGCTGTGGCAACCGCGATGAAACGTCTGCGGCCCGAGAATACCATCTTTACCTACCAGGGAGACGGAGACTTGGCTGCAATCGGAATTGCCGAAACCATACACACCGCAAACCGCGGAGAAAACCTTACCTGTATTTTTATTAATAATGCCGTCTATGGTATGACCGGCGGCCAGATGGCGCCCACAACCTTGATAAACCAGAAGACCGCCACTACTCCTTCAGGCAGGGATTTAAAGAAAGAAGGTCCTCCTTTAAATATCTTAGGTCTTTTAGCCACACTTGCTTCGGTAAAATATTTAAACCGCGTTACCATTACTTCGGCTAAAAGGATCAGAGAGGCAAGGCAGGCGATAAAAGAGGCATTCACTTGTCAAATAGAAAACAAGGGTTTTGCAATGGTAGAGGTTTTATCCAGCTGCCCTACATACTGGAATAAAAATCCAACGGATGCAATGAGATGGATAGACGAACACCTGGTGAAGGAGTTTCCGCTGGGAAGAATAAAATGAGGCCCAAAGTTACGGAGTGTTAACGACGTAACTTGTTGGCCGAATTTTACCCCTACACCAATTTTTGTAATTGGGCTGGAGGTATAGAATTAGTTTTGATTATAAAATTAACCTTATAACAGAAACCCCGTACATTTTCAAAAATTGGTGTGGGGGTTTAACTCGCACTAATAACTTAGCTTCACTTCGTTCGCTAAGTTATGTGCTCGTAAAATGACCGAGAAAATAATCTTCGCCGGAGCCGGCGGGCAAGGCATAATGCTCATGGCTAAAATCCTGGCCCAGGCAGCAGTGGATGCCGGTAAAACAATTACCTGGCTTCCTTCTTACGGCGCAGAGGTGCGCGGGGGGGCAGCACACTGTATGTTAATCGTCTCGGATAATGAAATCCCATCGCCTTTTATAGATACCTGTGACACGCTTATTGCCATGAACGAGCCCTCCTTAAGAAAATACCTGTGTCGCTTAAAGAAAGACGGCCTACTCGTTCTAAATAGTTCTTTAATCAAGGGGAAAAATACAGGCCGCGGTTTTAAGGGAGTAAAAATCTCCTGTAATGACATTGCCGCGCAATTGGGTAATATTAAAGTAGCCAATATGGTGGCCATAGGTGCGTACTTGGCGAGAAAAAGAGTCGTTTCTTTAGATAGCGTTTTTAAGGTTATCCGGGATTTGGCAAAAACTACAAAGAAAGAAGAATTGGTTAAGATTAATAAAAAAGCCCTAGAAAAAGGATTTAAATATGGCCGTAGTTAGATTCGCTCCCAGTCCGACGGGATTCTTACATATCGGCGGAAGCCGCACCGCGCTTTTTAACTGGCTGTTTGCCAGGGGCAATAAAGGCAAATTTATTTTAAGGATTGAAGATACCGACAAGAAAAGGTCAAAAAAAGAGTATCTTGCAGAGATCTTAGATAGCCTCAAGTGGATGGGAATGTCCTGGGATGAGGTTTATTATCAGAGCCAGAGGTTTACCATTTACAAAGAATTCGCCAATAAGCTCTTAGAAAAAGGCCTGGCTTACAAGGATAAGGATGCCGTCATCTTTAAGGTTAAGCCCGGCCAGATAAGGATTGAAGACTTGGTACACGGGCCTATACAATTTGACGCCTCAACCATCAAAGACCAGGTGCTCATAAAATCCGACGGCACCCCGACTTATAATTTTGCCTGCGTGGTCGACGATGCAAATATGAATATCACCCACGTCATCAGAGGCGATGACCATATCTCCAATACCCCCAAGCAGGTTATGCTCTATCAGGCCCTGGATTTACCCCTGCCCAATTTCGCCCATATCCCCTTAATCTTAAATAAGGACGGAGGCCGGCTTTCAAAGAGAACCGGCGCCACTGCCATAAGCGACTATCGCAAACTCGGGTTTTTACCCGAGGCAGTGGTAAACTACCTTTTACTTTTGGGCTGGTCGCCAGGGGCAAATCAGGAGATTATCGATATCGAAACAGCAATCAAAAATTTTTCGCTTAGTAATATCAATAAGACCGCAGCCAGTTTTGATATCGATAAATTTAAATGGATAAACTGCCAGTATATTAAAAAGGCAGACCTCGAGCGTTTAGTGGATTTAATCTCGCCGTCCTTGATAAAGAAAAAATATATCAAACAGGATTTTGATAGAAACCGGCTTCTTAATCTGATAAAATTATTCCAGGGCCGGCTCAGTACCCTGGCGGATTTCCCGGACTGGGCGGATTTTTTATTTGTCAAAAAGATTAGTTTTACCGACGAGGCCAAAGAGGTTATTAAGAAAAAAGATTTATCTCGGGAGTTTGGTATCCTAAAAGAACGCCTCAAAAATCTGTCATCGTTTGATATTAAGACGGTTGAGGATGATTTTCGGGCTATGGTTGGCGAGCTGAATATCCAGGCAGGTGAGCTTATCCATCCGCTGCGGGCGGCCTTAACCGGCAAGACCATCGGTCCGGGCATATTTGATGTGGTTTGCCTATTGGGTAAAGATAAAGTCTTAAAGAGATTAGATTGGCTAATAACGGCTATGCATAATCAGGAGGAGACAAAATGATTTTTAAAAATGGGTGGTTTCTTCGTATATGCAGTATTTTATTTTTTGCTATCTTTCTGGTTAATATATCTGGATGCTCTACCATCAAGGGAGTTGCAAAGGGCTTTTCAGAGGGCATTAAAGAAGACTGGCAGGTAATGAAAAAATGGGACGAGAATTTTAGAGAGAATTGGTGGTAGGTATCTTAGTTTAAAGTTCGCCAATGCTTTAATGGCGAAAAAAGTTTGAGAGTTGCCCGCCGCAAAACTTGGCGGGCATTTTTACGAACTCGACAGGAATGATTAAAAATTTTAGACACGCCTGCATTGTGGTAGGAGACCTAAGACGCTCTTTGCGGTTTTACCGTGATACCCTGGGATTAAAAGTAGACAAAGCCCTTACCTTAAAAGGCCAATACCCCGAGACCGTTTTAAATACAAAAGGCATAAAATTAACCTATGTAAAGTTACGTAGCCCGAATCAACCTAAAAAAAGCGCGCCTGTCTTTGAGCTGCATTGCTGGCAAAGGCCCAAGATATCCGCTCAAAAAGGCTATAACCATATCTCATTTACCGTCGGAAATTTGGACAAAGAATATAAAAGGTTAAGAAGATTAGAGGTGAGGTTTCTTTCAGAACCCACTCAGGCACCGGATGGCAAAACGAAAATATGTTTTGCTTATGATCCGGATAATAATCTGATTGAGTTTGTGGAGGATTTATAAAGATAAATCGTTCGATCCGCTTAAACCGTTAAACCCATTTACCCCTTTTGCTCATACCTCTTTACATCTTTTCTTAAATAAGTTATAATTTCTTCACTTGCCCTGTCGTCTAACTGGCAGGACACGAGATTCTGGATCTCGGTATCTTGGTTCGAGTCCAAGCGGGGCAGCCAATATTCTTAAAATCCGAACTTTTTGCTGAATTTCCGCAATACACTGTGACATCGGGGATTGCGTAAAGGTCAATCTTGACTTTCAGCAGCTTAGTTCGGATTTTTGTTTTAAATACACCCGGCAGGTTTTCAGGTAGCTTGTCTTTGGTGGGGTCAAAGGGATAGACAGTAATTTCTTTGATTA
>JAZDFF010000004.1:0-2809 GCA_043808095.1 Candidatus Omnitrophota bacterium | reverse complement strand
GAACGCTTAAAGAAACACCTTGCGCCGCAAAATTTGGTTTCCAAAGATACCGTCCAAAAGTTGGTCAAAGAAGGCTACAACCTGGACACCTGGCAGCAATTCATGCTTCCTTGCGTAGAATGCGGCGGATGTAACTTAATCTGCGATACCTGTCATTGTTTTCTTTTAACGGATAAAAAAGAGGGAAATCTTAATCAAAAACTTCGGCTATGGGATTCCTGCCTCTATGCAAATTATGCCCGCGTTGCCGGCGGAGCTAACCCTTTGAAGACACGGGCGCAGAGATTAAGAAACAGATTCATGAAGAAGTTTGATTTTTTTGTGGATAATTTAGGGATGCCCGCCTGTTGCGGTTGCGGCAGGTGTATTGAGGTCTGTCCGGGAAAGATTGATATCCGGGAAGTATTGAAGGATTTAGCCAAGAAGCTCAATATTGCCAAATGAAAAATATCTATCAACCCCTAGAAGCAATAGTTGAAGATGTCATCACCGAGAGCCCTACGATTAAGACCTTTGTTTTAAGGCTCAGGGAGCCTTTTGAGTTTAAGACAGGCCAGTTCATTGAGTTGACTTTACCGGGGACAGGGGAGGCGCCTTTTACGCCTTCTTCAGACCCGAATATAAAAGACAAGATAGACCTGACGATAATGAATGTGGGCCGGGTTACCGCCTTGTTGCATAATATTCCTAAAAATACATCGTTAGGTATACGCGGGCCTTATGGGAAAGGATATCCTTTAGATAAATTTGCCGGAAAAGATGTTTTAATCGTGGGCGGCGGCGTGGGTTTGGCCCCCTTACGCTCTTTACTGTTCAGTTTATTTTCCGGAATCGATAAATATAATAAAGTAGTCCTGCGTTATGGCTCCCGCACGCCCAATGACATTATATATAAAGGTTCTATCGGAGAGTGGGCGAAGAAAAATAAAGTTGACGTAGTTACTACTGTTGATGTGGGGGATCCTTCCTGGAAGGGCAATGTCGGTTTAGTTACCACGATTTTAAAGGATCTGCCGGTAGATTTAGAGAAAGCCGTCTCTATAGTCTGCGGGCCGCCGATAATGATGAAATTCGTGACCATGAAATTATTAGACCTGGGCTTTAAACCGCAGGATATATATCTGTCCATGGAAAAGAATATGTCTTGCGGGTTAGGGAAATGCGGCCATTGTCGTATAGGCAGGTTCTATAGCTGTAAGGACGGGCCGGTATTTACCTACGAGCAATTAAAAGGCCTGCACGATATTTGGGACTAATTAAATGAAACGTTTATTCGTTGACTTAGATATCTGTAACAAATGTAAGGAATGCCGGGTGGCTTGCGATTATTTTTACCACCCGCAGAATAACGGGATTACCAATCTGCGTGAATATGCAACCTTCGTCTTGTTCTGTCGCCATTGCGAGGAAGCGCCTTGTGTAACTTCCTGTTATCATGAGGCTTTAGAGAAGCAGGCTGACGGTATATTAAAGCGTTATAAGATGCGCTGCACAAGCTGTAAGTCTTGTTCCATAGCTTGTCCGTTTGGGACGATATTTCCCGATTTTATTCCTTATTTAGATTCAAAATGCGATTACTGTATAGGTATACCTGGAAAACCTCCCAAATGCGTCTCTGGTTGTCCGGAAAAAGCAATAGAGATTAAAGAAATAGAAGAAAATTTAGAAAAGAACATCTATTTTGTCGGTGAACATCTGGCAGTACATTCGCCTAAGTGGTTAAGAGAAGGCGTTTCGCCTAAGATAAAATGTGTTTAAAATGGTAAAACTATTTTTTAATTATTTGATATTTCCCGGATTTCTATTCAGCGCCTGCGTAGGGCTGATTGCCGGCTGGGTAGATAGGAAGGTTACTGCCCGTATTCAATGGCGCGTAGGTCCGCCCTGGTATCAGAATTTCATCGATATTATAAAATTGTTAGGCAAAGAGACCATTGTCCCCGAAGGGGCAAAATCAACTTTCTTGTTGGCTCCCTGGTTAGGGCTTTTAAGTGCGGTTTTGGTAGCAGCGATTTTGGGCAAGAGCGTAATTTATCCTCAAGAAAGCGTTTTAGGTGACCTGATCGTTGTTTTATACCTGCTCATAATTCCCGCAATAGCGATAATAGTCGGCGCATCCAGCTCGAGGAACCCTTTGGCTTCCCTGGGCGCATCAAGGGAGATGAAGTTAGTCTTGGGTTATGAATTACCGTTTATATTATCTGTAGTCGTTATTATTATAAAATCCCAAGGCGTTATCCAGATAGGCCAGATTTTAAACCAGCAGGTAAATTTTGGTTCAAATATTGCCTGCTGGTCAGGGAAACTCGCTTTTATAGCGGCTATATTTTGTATGCAGGCAAAGTTGTGTTTTGTGCCGTTTGACATGTCTGAGGCAGAACAAGAGATTATGGGAGGCGTATTGATCGAATATTCCGGGCTTCCTTTAGCTATCTTTAAATTGACAAAAGCAGTTTTACTTTATACAATGCCTTTATTGTTGATAACCTTATTCTGGGGGGGTAATTTATCGCCTTTGGCATTAGTCGGAAAGTATGTCGCCTTATTAGTAATAATCATACTGATTAAAAATACCAATCCCCGTTTGCGCATTGACCAGGCCATAAGATTCTTTTGGGGGCCGGTTAGTATCATTGCTGTTATAGCAGTTATATTAGCGTTATTTGGTTTATAATATGAACCTTAAACTAAAAGCTTTAACTAAATCTCTCTGGGTATTTCATGCGGCGTGTTCTTCTTGTAATAATTGTGATATTGAAATCTTAGATCTGCTTACGCCCCGGCATGATGTAGAGAGATTCGGCATAGT
>JAZDFF010000003.1:0-16769 GCA_043808095.1 Candidatus Omnitrophota bacterium | reverse complement strand
AAATAACTATACCCGCCATTTTGCTCCTTTAGCACTCAAGCCCACATCCACGAGAGGCTCGGCGTCTCGCCGTCCAAGGAAGTTTTTTATATGTTGTAGGCGAGACAGCGGACGAACCCTTCTTATAAACTGATATTTTTATATGTAGATACTTTTTGAGTGAGGACGCTTGTGGCTGGCGGCTGCCCGCACCCAGCCGCCAGCCACAAAGCAGAGCCGAACACGCATTAAAATTAGCTGGAAGTCTACCGACCTAGGCAGACGCCAAGTGAGCCCCGCTCCCAAGCGGGGCGAACGGTGCAGGGGAGATACGGGAGCGCCGACCAAGGCGCGGGGCATTATTTCATTGACGAAGGGTTATTATTGTAGTAATCTTTAATCGGATAGGATATTTGAAAAATAGCCTTTCGGGTATTCCTCATACGAAGGGCATTAAATTTATATAGCCAATTGGCAGGGCAGGCAAAAACCGGCGTCCGAAAGGACATGAGGGTTTCCCGAATGCAGTGATTTCTTAAGACTTTCTTCGGGATCCCGAAGAAACACAAAGGCAGTGACTACATTCGGGACAACTCCCACCTCCAGCATTAAAATGGAGCCCACGGCTTTACCCGCTTCGACTCGCGTCGAGCGAGGCGAGCAGCCGTGGTACCTGAAAAACCCGCCTACGCTTCGCTTCGGCGAGGTCCGCTCGCCTCGCGGCGAAGCCCCGCGGGCCTTAAACACGTAATGGGGACATCTCGCCGTAGCGCACCTCTCTGCATTTCCGCCATAATACGTGGCGAGATCTCGCCATTCGCGAAGGCGAATGGCGGACATCCCCAGGTTTACACCTGGGGTTTTCCCGCCAAAGGCGAGGCCCGCCAAAGGCGGCTGCGCGAAGGCGGATAAAAAATCCCCTGAAATATTTCAGGGGATTTTTTGGTAGAAAAGAAAACTATTTCTTTTCTCTCCAGGAAATAATCTGCACTTCAGGAAAGACATTAGCTTGGATAGCGGCCATATAATCGGCATTGTAATTTACAGTAGCATTGCCGTTTAATTCTACCTCAACTCCAGACCAGACACCACCATTTACATTAAGTCCACCGCCACCGCCATTAACGCTAAATTCACCCAAGGTATAGATACAGCCATCTATCTGACCATTTCCATTGATTGTGGCGTCATATGTTCCTGAAGGATTGGTTACAACATCACCTACCACAATAAAAAAACCTCCAATCGCGCCGACATTCCCCTTAAGCACTAAATCATCTAAGATATAAACAAAATTAGGAACACCAGTTGTGGGGTCGCTGGGATTGGTGGGAACGGCATACCAGAATGAAGGGGGAAAAAAGTCTCCGCCGTTTATGACATTGCTCAGTCTCAATGAATCGTATACATTACCTTGAGCAAGGCTTTTGGTATATAAATTATTAAAATCGAATCTTGCCAGGGGACTAATCGAGGGGTCTACGGTCACAGCCCCTGTGATATTAGTGGTGTTATTTACGGTAGTAGCTGACATCACATCTCCGCCTACGCTATAGGCATTGCCATTCAAATCAACTATGCCGGCTGAATAAATCGCATGGTTAAAGAAATTTAGGGGAATGCTCTCTTTAGCCCAGGCCTCAAGCACCCTTTTTGCCCTGAAGGAGTTTTTAGTTGGTATATACCCGATGCTCTCAATAAGTCTTAAATCCCCAATCAAACTTATAGCCACTGAAAGTTCAAACTCTCCGTCTTCAAAGGGCATTGGTCCGGAAGAAGGCATCCAGCCATAATTGGCCCGCAGTTGATCTACTGCATAATTCAGGCCTGCCTCAGCAATATACAATGCCTTAGTGCGCTCTAACTGTCGAGAATTTAAGCCCTTCTCAACAATGATTTTGCTGGAAAAGGTGGCTAGAATACCTAAAAGTGTCACTATAACGATAAGGGATATAATTAAAACAACACCGACTCCTCTCTCATTAAACAATCTCTGCCTTAACATTTTTTAGTTCCTCATCCTTATTTGTGAAGACAAATTAATACTTGTCTGACGGTTTTTAGCGGTAGCTCTTTCGGCCGTAACACTTATCTCAATAATGTTTTGGTTGATGCTCGGTCGCCTAAATATTAAGGAGCTAATATGATTGCCTAAAACAGTAACACTACCGCCTGAAATTCTTAAAAGTTGACCACCAGAGAGGATATAGCGAATATTCCAGGGCGCAGAACCCTGATCTGACCACTCAACAATTTGACCGCTGTCCAATATATCGCCATCGCCGTCGATGTCATGGGGAATGGCAAATCTAATGGTATTATAATTATTATTGTCAGCGCTTACCGGACCATCGTCGATCTTTGAGATCTTAGTCTGCATTAACTCAGAGGTCATAGTATCTAAGGCCTGGCGTAGTTGTGCCTCGACATCCAACTGGGCATCACCTAATTGAAAAGAATCTATAGAAGGAGTTATTATTAAAAATAATGCCCCAACGACAATAACAAATAAAGTAAGGGCAACCAATAACTCTACGATGGAAAGACCTCTCTTGTCCATTTTAAAAGTAGTTTTATTAGGGTTTTATAATATAGGTCGCCAGACTTACCGGCGAATCAATCTTGGTATTATTATTTAAGTCTTCCTGTAATTGAAGAATGCCGTCTAAATTACCATCCTCGCCAATAATCCTACCATCCATATGCCGCCAACAAACCAAAACAATCACCTTTAATAGATTGGGATTGGTATTATCCACTAATACTGTGCCCATATTATCTTGGGAATTAAGCCCTGAGATTTTAAATGTGCGGCCGATGCCACTATAATAATTATAGATATCGAGAAAATTATGATTTCTTATCTCTTCTATCTTGGCCTGGACGCTACTTAAGGCATAGAGCGATTCTTTTAACATCGAGGATAATTTGATACAGCCGATAAAACCCTGCAAAAATGTGACGGCTACTATTGCCAAGATAGAAACCGCGATTAATATCTCTAGTAAACTAATACCTTTCTTAAGATTATTCTCTGGCATTTATTTAATAACTTTGTTTCATTATAGCATAAATACAAATAGATGCGTCAAAAATGTTCGCCGTCAAAAAACCTCTCTTTGTGTTCGTAGATATATTGCAGGGCCTCAAGTTCCTCTTTATCAAACCACACACCAGCGCAATACTGGCAGCGGTCAATCTCAACCGGATAGGAATAGACAAAGAATTGCCTGTGCATCTTTTTGTGGCATTTGGGGCAATCCAATATCCAGGTGCTTTGCGGACTTGATGCCTTAAAATTCTCGTATTTTAGTTTGGTCTTTAAAACCGCCTCGGCAAAATTAACTAAATCTTCGGAAAATTTTTTATCCTGACGTATAAAGATACGAGAGATCTTGCCATACTCCACGAAAGAACCTTCACAATAGGAGCATTTCTTAATCGGCACACCTTCATAATTAATCTCAGGCAATTCCGTACGGCAGTGCGGACAGGGAAAATCTTTATCCTCAACTTTCTTCTTAATCCCGAATGCGCAGGCTAAATCTTCATCCTGAAAGGCCTCGAGGATTTGATCATGGCCTTCTAATTTAATCCAGTCTGTAGGTAAAAACCCCTTAAGGGTTTTTAATTCCTCAATGGTAAACGGCCCCTGCCAGATACCTTCTTTTGAAACGAGCCAACGCTTATTTCCTTGGGGCGGACCTTCGCTAAATTCTGCCTTGGCTACAGGTGAAACCCTGACCGCGGTCTTTAAACTCTCCTCTAAAGTCAATTCATCGCTATGGCCCATATTTAGGAGCACCTCTATTCTTTTATTTACGGGAGGATGGGTAGAAAAAAGACCCGCTATCAGGCCTTCTTCATCATCCAGTGCCTGAACTTGAGGATTAACAATAAAGATAGATTCAAGGTTTTCTCCGGCAATACCAGCACCGTGCCATTTCTGCGAGATCAATTTTAGTGCCTGGGCCAGGCTTAAGGGATTACGCGTTAACCTTACTGCTATGGCATCAGCGCGGTATTCTCTCTGGCGCGAGATAAAGCATTTCAAAATCTTGTTTAGAAAATCCATGATAATAAGGACCAAAAATATTAACGCTACAAACGCCCCGGCCCTTCCTCTAATTTTCTTAAGCCCTGATTTTAATTTTGACAGAGACTCTTTATATAATTCGGACAGGGAACAGGTAATCGTAGTAGTAAAACAGTCTCCGCTTACAATATGTCCTGCCTCATGCCCGACAACTGCCTCGATCTGGGCCCGGTTTAGGCGGGTTAATAGCCCTTCAGTTACTCCAATTACTGCAATGCCGTTTGTATCCACGAGGGAGAATGCATTAAGCGCAGATACCGGTATAACATAGGCCTCGATACGCCTGCCGCCAACAGCCACGGAAACTTCATCCACGATATTCTTTAGATATTGATGGTAGGTATCTTTGGTATCAATCGGCGAGGCGTCAATGGCAAGAGAGATCTTTTCAATAAGATTGCTGGTTGAAACTGTCCAGTGCAGGAACGCGACAATTAAAGCTATGAAGAAGGCCGCAAGGGTCAATTTGGCATCCGGAAGGCCTCCTGCGAATTGGTATTCGTTTAAATTGACAAACAGGATATTGCGGCAAATGACTAGAATGAACCAGGCAGTAAGAAAATAGAAAAGAATTAGAACGATGAATAAAATAAAGATAGAACGGCTCTTTTTCTCCTCTATCTCAATAAAGGAAAAAGGCATGATATTAAGCTAAGGTTAAAATATAAAGATAAATGCCTAATTATTAAATCCTAATTCCTAATTAATTTTAAATTTTTTAATTTCTAATTTCCTGTTTAATTTAGCATTAGGAATTTATTCGACATTAGCCTGCCTGCCGACAGGCAGAAAATTAGGCATTAGTCATTTATCTTGCCTTAATGCGGTCTAAAATTTTACCTGCGGTGCTTCTCTCTGGGTCTTGTCTTCTATCTCAAAAAATTCCTTCTTGGTAAAATTGCACATTGAAGCCACAATATTACTGGGCACAACCTGGATACCGCTGTTAAAACGCATGACCTCATCGTTATAATACTGACGGGCAAAGGCGATTTTATTTTCGGTCGAGGTAAGTTCTTCCTGGAGTTTCAGCATATTCTGGTTAGCCTTTAGATCCGGATATCTTTCAACTACCGCAAATAAAGAGCGCAATGTCTGGGTAAGAAAATTTTCAGCCTCAGTCTTATCCTTGATTCCCGAAGCATCAATGGCCTGGGAACGTGCCTTAATTACCTTCTCAAGGGTATCCTTTTCATAAGCCATGTAACCCTTGGCTGTCTCAACAAGATTCGGAATCAGATCGTGCCGCCTCTTAAGCTGTACATCAATCTGCGACCAGGCATTATTGATACGAACAACCAATCTCACCAAAGAATTATAAACCCCGAAGAACCATCCACCAATAATGATTACTACGACAAGTATAACGAGACCTATTATCATAGACACCTCCTTCAATAAGCAGATGATTTACGGAATCAAATGACGACGTAAATCATAGGGCATCTGCCGACAGGCAGTAAGCCCGTCTGTGAATTGAATCCTTGACATCTACCTTGATTAAATATTTTTAGGCGAATGTCAGGGATAACATTTATTTAAAATTTATTTGAAATATCTCTTCTTTTCCTTCGATATGAATATAGGCCTTTACGCCCACAAGTTTTTTAACCGGAGGATAATATACAGTACCGCCTATCTTTAATTTTTGCGGGATATCTTTATTCTTGAGGCCGAAGTCTCCAACATACAATTTATCTTCCTGGACTTTTTGTCTTAGGATGACTTCGTTTGCAACAGCACCCGCACCTAAGACAATCGCCGCATCTTTTGCGATTTCCTTAGGCTTACCATGCGGCAAAATAATTGCCGTTATACCGGCAGTCAATGCTGAAAGTGTAAGCGGATTAACGAGTTTTCCGGTCTTGGCCTCGATATGCTCTCTTATTTGACCATGGTCATAAGGCTCGGAGTAATAGCCGCGTTCGCCCAAAATATATATTTTGTTTACTTTAATAGGTACAGGTTTATCGAGATTATTGGCAATGGCAATCTCTAATTCCGACCAATCCTTAGTTGTGCCGAAATTTAAGACTGAAAATTCAATCCCTTTGATCTCTTTACTAGACAGGCCTAGGGGTAAGGCCTGCTTCACTAATTTTGTCCCGCTAACACATCCGGCGAGTCCGAAAATAACACATAACAAAAATAATATTGTCCGTTTCATATATTGCTCCATTTAAAAATTAAGGCCTGTCCCCATCATAAATTTTAATGAGCTGGCCCTGGCGAGGGCCTTCATAAAAATAGCGCCATTCCTTGCCTGATCCGGATGGTTCTCCCAGACAATAAGTAGAACTCGGTGAAAATATCCTCCAATAACCTTCGCTTGCCAGAAACGCGCCCCAGGTTTCTCCGTCTAAAGTCGGGCAGCCTTCTACATAGGGAGGCGAATTATCGATTATGGTAAGCGGATTAGCGGTCGGCCAGGAATTGTCCTTTGAATAATGAAATAAAATTGTCGTTCTTGCCGCATCAATAATCAAATCTTCCCTTAAAGGCTGCGTCCTTTTATGCATATCAACGAATCTTACCAAGGCTACTGCCGAAATTATTCCTAATATAACAATTACAACCACCATCTCGATAAAAGAAAAACCCAGCGAGTGACTTTTTGTATTCATATAAATTTATCATACAACGAAAAAAACTTATAATCAAGCCATAATTAAAAAGACCGCCTAGAAATTTTGTCCTAGGCGGTCTTCTTAAATACAACTAAGCACAGTCTAAAATGAATACTTGGCCTCTACAAACACCTCGTCATCCTTATCGAACTGTCCGTTTAAATTTTGCGGCTTGCCTTGAAATACATGGAAGCCTCCGGTAACCGTCCAGCGGTCATTTATCTCATAACTCACCTTGGGGCTGATACGCCAGTCATTATCATCACCGTAGAGAACCAAAACCTCCGGCTTAAGGCGCTCGTGCATAAAGTCTGTGGAAAGCTTACAAGTCAAAGTGGTCTCGGTCTTATCTAACGGCCCACGAGTTGCGCCGTTAAGTAAGGTATATTGAAACTTATCGAAGCTCTCTGTCGCATGCGCCCTTAGCTGTATCAATTGGAAACTGAATACCCAGTTGGTAAAAAGGTTTTTATCAAAACCCAAAACATAGTTATATTGATCGACGTCAGCTGTCCCGACGATATTGGCATCAGTTCCATAGTTCATTGCGCCATTAAGGATACCGGCGAACTCGCCTCTTATGGTCCAGCCTTTAGCCAAGCCGGGGATTCCGAAAGCTCCGTTAGTGATGGTCTTTGAGAATGTTCCGCCGTAAACACTTATTCTTTCTGCACGGCGGGTTAAAGTTATCACCGTTGGCGATCCGCGCTTAACAAGCGTGTAGGCAGCAGAAGCAAAATCATAACCACGGTAATAATTAAGCGTATACTCAAGGCCCTGGGCATAACCCGAACCAATGACATTGCGCCAACGTAGGCCTACTTTTGTGTTCTCAAAATTATTGGCTGGTTTTTGATCAATGGTGCTAAAGGTAACGAAAGGATTGCCCGCGTAAGCCAATGTTTGTTTTGCGCCTAACTCAACAGTCCTTAAGGTAAACGGGGAGCCTGGTGGAGCATAAAAATTTGGCTGCCAATCAGGGACAAGCAAAACCTGCAGATGGCCGTTAGCCAGGAGTTCGCCTTCCACATTAAGCATCCATAACGGAATACGGATATCAGAATAATCCGGTAAGGTCCACTCGCGGTAATCCATGGGGTTAATGATATCAAGAATCCTGATGCCATCGGCCGTACCCCAGACTACCTGTTGTTTGCCTGCGCGCATGTCTAATTTGTCAGTATAGACATCAAGATAACAGTCCCTGAGCCATTGCTGCTTTGAAGGACGTTTCATTTCCGTATCTTTTTCTTTCTTGTCAATGCTGCTATAGTGATTTTTGTCAATATCATAAGCCGCATCATAGAACCAGCGCAGTGTGGTAAAAAAATCTACCCCTTCTTTTATTTTATAATTACCCTGCAGATTTACAATATTTTTCTCTTTCATAAACGTATCCCAGCGATTTCCCATGTGCAGGCCAGTTTCGTTCTTTAAATATCCGGAAAATTCCAGGTTTTTAAACGGCAGCACCTTGCTTAATGCCTTATGCACCAGGGCTTCATCCAATTCCTGGGCAAACACCCGCGGCGCAATTAAAAACATTGCCAGTGATGTAATTAAGGCTGTTAATTTCAGTCTGTGTTTCTTCATCTCTTACCTCCTCATTATGAAATATTACACAAATTATTTTTTTTGCTTTAATCTGTGTAATCAATGCTTTTCCCCGCTTTGCGGGATCCCGCTGGATATTTTCTATTGTGCGGGATAATCACTGTAATCATAAATATTAATTTTGCCACTTGGAACGCTCGAGGACCTTCTCGCTCAATTCCCTCTCTTCAACTCCCTGGTCAAGCTTAATATCGTTGTTTTCTATAACCGTGGTGTGATTTGTACGCAGGTCTTTACACTCAAGATAGGTTTGTGTCGGGTATTCTTTGCCGTCTACAGGCATAATCTCATAATTCTTAAATATGGTCTTATACATCCTGCCGGTTGCATCGTATATCTCCTGATAGATATCTCCGGCGGTAGCTTTCTCTACCCACACTACTCTCCTGGTATAATACCACGGGTTCCTCTTGGGTTTCGCCTCAATAATAAAACAATCCGCGCCTTGTTTATAGGCCTTTTTGTTAAAACCGGATGTGAAACCCTTGAAACTTTCTTCGCCTATTAGTTTATAGGTCTCGTCTTCGAAACTTCTGGTTGTTATCTCTTCGGTCGTAAAGTCCGAGCCCAAAAATGAATCGTCTGCCTGGGATGCTGAAATCTTACGCACCTTTTTTAAAGAAGGGATCCACAGCCACTGGTCAGGGTCCTGGCCGTATTTCATATATGTCCAGCTTAATATGGTCAGGCCTTTAACGGAAGTAGGGCCGGTATAGGCGGTGAAGTCTTTATAGGCGATATTACCTTTGCCTAAAACGATTCTTTTTCGAACTGATGACCTCTGGCGCACGCTTCCATTAGATTCAATCAGGTAAACGTAGCCTTCCTGCTGATAATCATTGGCAAATTTCGTAAACTGGTTAAAGTACTGTATCTGCATGATATCCTCCGCGCTCATGCCGGGAGTGATTTTGTAGAGTTTATGATATTCCAAATCAAGCGCGAATGCAGGGCCTTGGTTAAAAAATAAAATTACTGCTACTGCAAGATACGACAAATATCTACACTTCATTTTTACCCTCCTTTTAATGAAGCCATAACTTATGGAACGAAGTGAACATAAGTTATTTGGCTGAATTAATCCCGAAGCTTAAGCTAAAATTATCGAAGAGAATTTTAGCTTGTTTAAGCGAGGGATAAGTTAATCTTGATCCCGATAGCATAACGCTGCGAAAATTTAGAATAAATTTTCTTGCAGCTATCGGGATAAATTCGAACTGATGAGTTACGTCGCCCCCATTCATCAAAAGCTCCGTAACTCATGTCCTCATTTATAGAATTTAGGCCTAACCGTCATAATCATCGAAGGCATTACTACCAGTGTGCCAATGGCGTTAAAAAAGATGAAGAAACTTAAGAGCGCGCCGAGCCTGGCCTGCATCAGTATGCTCGAAAACATCCAGGTAGCAATGCCGAGAGTTAAAGTAAGGCCTGTAAAAAATACTGCTTTGCCTGATGTAGACATCGATTTAATTAATGCGTCTTTTAGCGACCCACCTCCTTCTTTAAGTTCATCCATAATCCTTGATAAGATATATATCCCGAAGTCATCCCCGAAACCAATGCCTAAGGCAACAACGGGGATTAACTCCTGCGTCAGGCCGACCCTTAATAATCCCAGGACTCCAAAAACCAGGATGGTCCTGAATATCAACGGCAAAAACAGAAGCCAGCCACCCATAAAACCATATGCGGTCACCAGACACAAAAATACGAGGCCCGAGGTCAATAAGGAATTTCCGGTTAAGATCGGTTTTACGATCTGATTGACCGCTGCCAGCATACCGATGGTGCCTCCGGCGTATGAAAAAGAGACATTTTCGTTTTTGTGATTTGCATCAATCCAGAGCTGGGTTTTACCTATCAATTCATTTATGGTCGCTGCCTTGTGGTCTTTAACGTCGACCTTGATATTTGCGTATTGATAATCCGGACTGACCACGGGGTCAAAGTCACCGGGAAAACCCGTCAGAGAATATAAAAATACGTATTCGGCAATGGTCTTACTGTTTTCGGGGATTCTGTATTCCTTACGGTCACCGGAAAACATAATCATATTCATGCCTTTGATGTATTCGACTAAAGAGAGGCTGCGGCCAACACCTTTTACCTCTTTTTCAAGATAACGTTGCAGTCCGTCCATCTCTTTTAGGACTTCGCTATTCAATAAGGAATCTCCGGAGTCGCCCTCCACAAAAATATAATAAGGCTCAGAGGTGGCAAAATTTTCACTGATAAATTTCTCGGCCTGGTTATAGGGGCTACTGGGGTATAAAAGCGATGTGCCCGGCTTCTTATCACCAACTTCCAACCTTCTCATTAATACTACAGAAATAGCGGTCAAGACAAAGAAAGAAATGATAACTGCCCAGCGTGATCTCTTATTGACGGCCAATTTCGCAAAATAACTTAAGACCTTATTGGTAAGAGACGGCCTTTCTTCCCTGATAATCTCTAAGCGCCTTGGCGGCTTCATAAAAGAAAGCAGGTTCGGAACCAAAATAACCGTTGAGAAAAATATACTTAATATCCCGAATCCGATGGCAATAGCCAGGCTTCTTACTATACCCAGGGGGACAGCCAAAAGCGCAAACGGCGCTATCCCGTCGGTCAAGAGGCCGGTAAAAGCCGGGACAAACAGCGAGCGGGTGATTTTAATCGCCGCGGCCTTGGAATTACGTTTATGATGGCTCATATATTCATAATAACGCTTGATAAATTGCACTGAATGGCTTACGCCCAGGGCAAAGACAAGAAACGGCGCAAGAATCGTCGAAGGCGTAAGTTTATAGCCGAAGGCGACGGTTAAGCCTAGGCCCCAGAGCGTAGCCATGGCCGCCGAGGCAAGAGGCAGGAATACCCCGCGTTTTGACTTAAACACATCATATAAAACCCAGGCCATAGCCAATATAGTAAAAATAAACAGGCCGCTCATGCGCGGCAGATAAAAATCAAGCCAGCCCTGTAAAATCGGCTGGCCCGAAAGATAGATTTTGTGATTTTTATCTTCGTATTTTTTCTTTATCTCTTGCAGTTCATCAAATATCCTGCGGGAAGAAACATTAGACTCAAAATCCGCCTGGATAAGCGTACTCTTAAAATCCTTTGAGACCATAGGGCCATAAACAAGGGGATTCTTCGTGATCTTGGCTTTAAGTAAATTTATCCCTTCCTGTGTTTTAGGCGGGTCGTGCATCAGCCATTCGGAAATGAATCCTTCTGCATTTGCCTCTACGTTTTTTACTTTTCTGGCAGACAAAGACATGACCCTGCCGGCATTGATTCCGTCAGTTAAATATAATTTATTAGTAATCTGCCAGACTTTATCTAAGGTAGCGGGATTAAGGATTGTGCCTTCTTTTACTTCAATAGCAATATAAACCTGGTTCAGGCCGCCGAAGATTTCATTGAGGCGGTTTTGGATTTTTAGATAAGGGTGTTTTAAGGGATAAAAATCACCGAGGTTAGTTTTAAAAGAAAGGCCCTTTAACTGATAGAGGAAAAACAGGCTGATGATAATGCATAATGCAAGAAAGCCGAACCTATATCTGATTAAACCGTGACTAAACCAGTTTACAAATCTCTTCATATGATTATTCGCGGATGCAACGGATTTTAGCGGATGCAACGGATTTTTATCCGTGGCATCCGTAACCATCCGTTTGAATCCATAATAAAATACCTAAGATTAAACCGTGACTAAACCAAGTAACAAACTTTTTCACTTAGCTTGTGCCTCTTTTCTTAGGAATTCTTTATCAATTTTTCCGGAGCGGTTTTTGGGAAGACTGTCTCTAAATTCAAAATAATGCGGAATCTTAAAATTCGCAAGGTGCTGGCGGCAAAACTGGCGTAAATCTTCCTCTTTAACACGGAGATCCTTTTTTAAAACTACAAATGCCTTGGGCACTTCTCCTCTTAATTTATCGGCGACGCCGATTACTGCTACTTCCGAAATATCCGGATGCCTATGAATAACCTCCTCTATCTCCGGTTCAAAGACAATCTCCCCGCCTACCTTAATCATCTCTTTCCTTCTGCCCATAATATATAGGTAACCCTCTTCGTCAAATTTTCCTAAGTCTCCGGTATGGAACCAACCGCTGCGCATTGTCTCTCGGGTAAGTTCAGGGTCTTTATAATATCCGTCTGTTACTATCCAGCCGCGCACTACAATCTCGCCGACCGAACCCGCGGGTACTTCCTTGTCATTATCATCCCCGCCAGTGGCGCCTGCCTGCCGGTCAGGCAGGGGTCCGCCTTCGGCGGAAAAAATTTTTATCTCGAAACCTGGCGCTGGCCTGCCTACGCTCTCCGCTTTTTCAAAACCCGCGGTTGTAGGGGCATTGGTCTCGGTCATGCCCCAACCGTGATAAAATACTGCCTGCGGGCAATACTGCCGGAATCTACGCAGTACCTCGGGGCTTGACGGCGCGCCGAAGCAATTTATCCATCTTAAAGAGGACAGGTTAATATTCCCTAATTCCTTCAGGCTCAAAAAGGCATAATACATCGAAGGGACAATGAAAAATGAAGTCGCCCTATAGCGCTCAACGTTCTTTAAAAAGTCTAAGGGAGAGAATCTTTCCATGATTATGAGCGAGACACCCCAGAACAGGCTGATTAAAATATAGACCAGGCCGCCTAAATGGGAAAAGGGCACAGCAGCTACCTCTATCTCATCTTCTTGAAATTCCTTGATAAAATAGCGCATGTGTTTTGCCGGCGCCTCGAGTTGTTTATAACTTACCAATACGCCTTTGGGCTTGCCCGTCGTTCCGGATGTATAAAAGATAATGGAATAATCGCTGTCGTTTATTTTAGTATCAAGGCAGGGACCTCTGCCTTCGTTTAAGATTTTCTCAAAAGATAAATAACCCTGTTGATTATTAGAAATAAGAATTATATTTTCCAAACAAGGGCTTCTCTGTTTTACGGATGATAAGGATAGGTTCTCTTTATCCCTGGCTATCAGAAACCTCGCCTCAGAGTGAGTAAGGCAACTTACCAATTCATCCTCTGTGAGCATATAATCCAGTGGCACTACAGTTACCCCTAAACACCAAAGGCTAAGATAACTATAAATATACTGAGGGCAGTTAGGAAGGTATACGGCAATTTTGTCCTGTCTTTTTATGCCCAAATTCTTAAGGCTGGAACTTAATTTAGAAACAATCTCTTTTAATTCTAAAAAGTTTATTACTTTTTCTTTATAGATTATTGCGGCCTTTTCGGGGAAGTTCTTAGAAACCGTTTCTAAAAGTTTAATGATATCCATCGTGACAAATTATGGTTTAATAATTACCTTAAGGCAATCTTTGCCTTCAGCAACGAGCCTAAATCCCAGGGCTGCATCTTCAAGACCGAGTTCATGGGTGACTAATTTTAAAACCGGCAATTTCTTTTTAGCCAGTAACTCGACTGCCAGACTAAGGTCAGACGGGCTGGCGCCGTAAGAGTGGATTATCTTTATGTTCCTGCGCCAGAAGTCATTAATCGGGACAGATAAATTTACACCCGGGTCTGTCGGCGCAAAACAAAGTATGGTACCTGCGTTATCAACTGCTAAAAGCGCCTGGTTGAAGGCTGATATCGCCGAGGTACAGACAATAACTAAATCCGCAAGCCTTGCCTCGTTTAATTCACGAAGGTGGCCGATAACATCGTCTTTCGCGGAAATTGCAAGAGACGCCCCTAACTCGCTGGCCTTTTTAAGGCGGTATTCGCTTATATCTGTCATAATGATACGTTTTACGCCTTGGCTTTTAGCCAGCACGAGATGTAACAGACCGGAAATACCGCTGCCTAAAATGAGTACGGTTTGGTAATCCTTAATTTGGACGACTCTTTGACCGCGAATCACACAGGCCAGAGGTTCAATAAACGTGCCTTCTTCAAATGAAACATTATCCGGTAAAAGCAACACGCCATTATCTACATTTATCTTGGGTACGCAAACATACTCAGAAAAACCTCCGGGGAAAAAATTGGTAGTATGAAGGGTCTGGCAGGCGGTGTGACTTCCGGCCAAACAGTATTTGCAGATATCGCAGGGAACATGGTGGGAGACAAAAACGCGCTGCCCCACTTTGTACTGCCTGACGTTTTTGCCTATTTCGACAATCTCACCCGTGGCTTCATGACCTAAGACCAGGGGCGCTTTTTTAATGCGGTACCACTCCATCACGTCGCTGCCGCAGATACCGCAGGCCTTTACCTTAAAGAGTACTTCATCAAGGCCAATCTTGGGCTTGTCTAGGTCTTGGACCCTGACATCGTGATTGTTGTAATACATCGCAACGCGCATCAATATTTCTACTTACAATGTAATGTAATTAAATAAGGAGCACTTTTTGTGAAGCCCTATTTTTTCTTTTTGGCAGCGTTAAAGACCTCTTGGGCCTCTTTAACAGTGGAGTTTTTATGGATGAGGGCAAAGAGCGCCTTGGCCATGGCCACAGGATTATTACTCTGCCAGACGTTTCTGCCTAAATTTATGCCGATGGCGCCTTTTTGCAGGCCGTCATGAACGAACTCAAAGACCTCTTTTTCTGTCTCGCATTTCGGGCCGCCGGCAATTACCACGGGAACAGGACAACCGCAGGTAACTTTATCAAAGCCTTCGCACCAATAGGTTTTTACGACCCGTGCGCCAAGCTCCGCGGCAATACGGCAGCTTAAGGCCAGGTACCTGGCATCGCGCCTCTCTAATTCTTTGCCTACTGCCGTAACCGCCATCACTGGAATCCCGTAACCTTCACAGACATTTACCAGATTTGAAAGATTTAGGAGGGTCTGGCGCTCATAGTCGCTTCCGATAAATACAGAAACGCCTACTGCAGCAGCGTTAAGGCGGATAATCTCTTCTATAGAAGTGGTTATCTCTTCATTAGCCAGGTCTTTACCCACCATACTTGTGCCTCCTGAAACCCTTAAGATTACAGGTTTGGTATTTTTCGGGTCAATGCAAGAACGCAATACCCCGCGGGTAACAAACAAGGCATCGCAGTAGTCAAGTAAAGGCTTAATCGTATCTGCGGGCTTCTCTAAACAAGCAGTGGGCCCCTGGAAATATCCGTGATCAATAGGCAAAAAGAAACAGCGGCCATCAGGTTGGATTAAACGGCTTAAACGGTTTTTCATTCCCCAGTCCATCAAAAATCTCCTTAAATGAACAGACAATCTATGTCCTCACTTATAGTAAAATTTTACTATTCAAATTTTACTACGGTTTTAGCACATGTCAAATGTTTTTTCTGGAATAAAAGTTTATGTGATTATTAGAGTTAGGCAGGATTAAAAACGCTGGCGAAATGAAATTTTTACTGCGGCAGCTTAAAGCTCACACTATCCCCAATCTTAATATTATTTGCTTTTACAAAACCGGCATTAACCTCAAGCACATATCTGGATTTCAGCCTGGGGATAAAAACCTCGCAGTAAGTTTTACAGGGGGCGGCATCAGCCTTAATATCCACTATCCTTTTATCTTGGCTTACCCAGATTATATCCAAAGGAAACTTCATGTTTTTCATCCAGATTCCGTGCCGGAGGTCTTCTTGATATATAAAAAACATGGCCTGATTTCCAGAAAGTCCATCTCTAGACATCAAGCCCTGCGTTCTTTTGGGGGCAGAATCAGCGATTTCGGCCTCCAGGCAAATATCTTTAATACAAACCGCCATTACCGGAGTTTGGGCCTTGACTAAATGAAGCCCGAAAAACAACGCTAGAATTATGAAAAGCGTTATAGAGTAGTTTAGTTTTTTAAACAATTTAACAGGTCTTCTGAAGTGAATAAAGTTTATTTTTAAGTAAATTTGGCTCGATTTTTCCGGCAGATTCGACATTGCCATTAACAATAAGCACAGGTACTTGAGAAGGATTGAGGCTGTATTTACCTATATCTTTGAGAGTCGGCGTATGCTTAAGCTCATAAACTATCTTTATCTTATTTTCCCTTTCAATGGAATTAATAATCTCAACTATGCGCATCTTTAAATCCTCGCATTTAGGGCAAGGCATGCACATTATCTCGACAGTCTTTATAGGCATTTTGACCTCCATATTTACAATAAACCCTAAGCACTAAATCCTAAATAAACATAATAACAAGAATGTCTAATTCCTAATGACTAATGTCGAATAAATGCCTAATTCTTTAATGTCCAAATGACTCCTTAAATCCCAATAATTACCAATAAATACCAATGAAATCCCAAATCCCAATTATTCAATTGGACATTGGAAATTGGACATTCATTGGTATTATTGGATATTGGAAATTAATTCGGCATTCGCCTGCCTGCCGGTATACTGCTCCCCGTTAAGCAATTGATGCATTTTAGGAGAAAATCTCCTATAATAGCATCATGGAAAGGGGGAGCCAATGAAATACCGCAAATGGGATCCAAAGACCAAGATGCAAATTGTACTCGAAGGCCTGGAAGGCA
>JAZDFF010000002.1:0-5592 GCA_043808095.1 Candidatus Omnitrophota bacterium | reverse complement strand
TCAGGACAAAGCCCTGCATGGTCCCTAAGACCGTGAGTATCCCCACCAATACTGCCACAGGCACCATTAAAGGAAGGGTAATCTTTCTAAAACAATGCCAGGCATTTGCTCCGTCTACGCGCGCCGCATCATAGAGTTCGCGCGGTATAGTCTGCAATCCGGCCAAAAATATCAAAAATCCCCAGCCAAACCCCTTCCAGGAATGCACAATAGCTACGGTATTGAGGGCGGTGCGGGGGTCAGAGAGCCAATTTCTGGCCAAATTCCCCAGGCCTAATTGCGCAAGCCAATGATTTAACAATCCATAATTTCCGTCGAGAATCCACTGCCAGACCAGGCCTACCACCACCTCGGATAAAACCGGCGGGATGAAAAAGATGAGACGATAGAAATTTTTCAGTTTTATCTCGCGGTCGCAGGCCCAGGCCAAAAGAAATGCCAAGGCATTTTGAAAAGTTAAAGCAATAAAAGTAATCCAGCCGGCGTTAAGCATGGACTGCCACCAGATTTTATCCTCAAAAAATATTTCCTTAAAATTCCCCAGGCCCACAAAGACCTTGGTAGGGAGTATACCGTCCCATTCATACATCCCCAGTTGAAAGACCCAGATAAAAGGGATGACATAGAATATAATGAAAATTATTGCTGCGGGAGAAACAAAGAGGTAATTTTCTAATGTACTTTTTAGTCTCATCTGGCCTTTTTCGCCATTTCCTTCTCTTTAATCTTCTGTGTTTCCTGCGCTACCTGTTCAGGGCTCTTCTCGCCGATAATTATTGACTGTATCCCTTTATTAAAGGTTTCTATAACCTGGGGTGACTCGGATATACCCCATGTATTCGGATGCGTGGTACGCTCCATATCATCGGCAAACTGCGCAAGGATTGGAGAAATCTTGCTTAACGCGTCTTTATTTGCCGGCGGGTTCGAAGTTGTTTGCGCTAAATATGCCTGTTGGTCGCGGTCAGTAAACCATTTTAAAAATTTTACTGCCTCTTCTTTATTTTTTGATTTAGCATTTACCATAAATGAAGAGCCGGCGCCTCCCCAGATACTCATCGGAAATTTTTCCGAGGCCCTTGGCGGAAGCATTGCGGCGTAATCCAAGTTCGGATTCATCGACTTATATACATTTACGCACCATGAACCGTTAAAGGCAAATACCGCCTTTCCGTTGGCAAAGAGTTGCTCTGCGGTTTTATTAACCATAGTTACTACGCCGGTAGCTAAAAGCCCACAGTCCTGCATCTCTTTAAAAAGGTCTAAGACCTTAATCCAGTCCGGGTCAGTGTAAGGCACTTCGCCTCTGATGGTGGCTGAAACCTTATCAGCGCCCATAATATTAAAGGCGTAGTTATTCGCCAGACAGTCAATCATCCACATCTCACCCCAGCCCGAAACCAGACCCTGCATCTTGGCCTGTTTTCCACCAGAGGCGGATCCGCCAATTCTTGTGGCGGATATTTTCTTACCTATATCCAGGAATTCCGCAAATGTGGCCGGGGGCTTATTCGGATTAAGTCCTAATTCCCTGAATAAGTCCTTATTGTAAAGCATCTGGATAGTCATAATATCAATAGGCACGCCGTAGACTCCTGGTGCAATGCCATAACTATTACCTTCAATAAACTCGTTTACCGCAAGGGCCTTGGCAAATAGACTATTGCGCCACTTGCCGGAATCCGCATCCATATAGGGAGTTAATTCCAGGATGTGTCCGGCCTTAATAAATGAGGCAAAGTCTCTTTTCTCGCCTAATATACCAAAGATATCCGGCAGTGTTACGCCCTGTGCGGCAGCGCGTATCTTCTGTGAATAGGCGTCTGACGGGGCGTAGAGTTCAAAGTTGACTTTTATTCCGGTTTTTTCCTCGTATCTTTTGGCCAACTCCTGAAATGCCGGCTCTCTGTCGGTCATCCAGTGCCATACGGTAATGGTTTTTGGGGTCAGGCCTGTTTCTTTCCTGCAACAACCCCAAAAACCAGTAACCAGTAACCAGAGAACAGTAACCAGAATAAATTTTTTCTGGTTTCTGTAAACTGGTTTCTGGTTTCTAAAAAATGGTTTTAACATGTTACTCTCCTTATCCCATCAGTACTCTTACCTTGTGTACTTTTTTATCACCAATAGGTTTAATTAAATTGCCTATGATTTTCTTGCCGTCCACAAAAACCTCTTTAACGCCCTGCTCAACTCCTTTGGGATTTTCAATTGCTATCTCGTAAATATCGTCTCTAAACGGCCGGCGGATCGAAAAATGTTTCCAATGTTTCGGTACACAGGGATCAACCAACAGTCCATCAAAATCCCTACGCGCACCCAAGACCCATTCGGTCGCCGCCAAAAAATTCCAGCCGGCAGTTCCGGTTATCCAGGCAAACGCACCTTCTCCATAAAGATACGGATGTTCAGGGCCAACTAGATACTCGGCATAGGTATAAGGCTCCGTCTTATATAAATCATAATCTGCCTGAGCATTGGGCATAATCTTTTTCATAGCGTTATAGGCGCGGTTACCATCTCCAACCATGCAATAAGCCACGACCATAAAAGTGGCGGCGTGGCAGAATACCGCGGCATTCTCTTTGGTGCCCTCGGAAAACATGCTGATGCGGCCAAGCTTCGGGTTCCATTTGGAATAGGCCGGGTAAAACAAAGCCAGGCCGTGAGGACCGTCAAGGTATTTATCTACTGACTTAATCACCTTCTCTAGTTTGTCTTTGTCCGCAACACCGGCGAGCAGCGCCCAAGACTGGCTATTTATAAAAATCTTGCCTTCGTCATTTACTTTACTACCGTAAACGGTACCGTCGTCGGTGAATCCACGCTTATACCAGGCGCCATCCCAGGCAATATCATTAATGCGTTCGCTCATAGTCTTGGCCTTATTCAATAAATCATCTGCCTTTTGTTTCTGGCCTGTAATTTGCGCCAACTCCGCAAGCATCTTAAGAGAGCGCACTAAAGCCTCGGCTAACCAAACGCTCTCGCCTTTGCCTTTTATACCCGCGGCATCAATAGCGTCATTCCAGTCAGCATGCCCGATTAAAGGAAACCCGCGCTCGCCTACATTATTAAAAGCGAAATTCAGATTTTTCTCAAGGTGTTCAAAAAGAGTCCCCTCGCCATCAGTGGTGGGGCCTCCGGAAAAATTAAGGTCGATCTCCCATCCGCCAATCCATTTATCCTTCAGATAGGGCACATATTCAGAGAGGACCGAGACATCACCTGTCTCTTTTATGTAAGCAGAAACTGTGTAAGTAAGCCAAACCTGATGGTCTTTATTCGGCCGATGGCCTGCCGGGCCGAATGTATCTGACCAGCCGGCGGCGCTGGTTCCGTCTTTTCTGATGAGCGAGGCAAGCTTTAAGATGCGTTTTCTGGTAAGCTCCTTATTAATAGATAATATTGCTTCTGAATCCTGGCAGGAATCGCGGTAGCCCCTGCCGCCTGAGCCTTCATGATAATAGCTCGGGGAGCGGCTCCATAAATTACAGATGTATAACTGGTATTTCACCCAGATATTCATCATCAAATCAAAATCCTTATCCGGGGTCTTGATAGCGATATTATCTACTATCCTCTTTCGCCAGGTTTTTTTGGTTTCCTCCAATGCCTTGTGGCAGTGAGTGAGGTTGCGATATTTAACCAAAAGTTTCTGGATATTTTCAACCTCGGTCTGTCCCAGGATAATTACAAATTCTTTAGTCTGCCCGGGATCGAGTTTCAGGTTATGTTTAAAACAGGCGATTCCATCTTCGCCGGAACAGAAAGAAATATTTTTAAATTTATCTTCCAATATCCCTTGCGGATTGGCCTCGGTATTATATCTTCCCAGGAAGGCATTTTTTCTGGTGGCATATCCGACTATGGGAAGGGAACTTGCGAAAAATGCCTCGTATTGAAATGACTGGATATTTAAATCTCCCCAGCTGGCAGTCTTTTTGGCAAAAATGGCCTTATGCACCTCGTCAAACCATACGCGATTGTAGAGATTCATAATATTACGATAGCGCAGCTCCAGGTGGTAATCGCCTAGGAGCCATTCTGCATAAGGAAATATTTCTAATTCCCTGGTTTTTTTGGTTTGGTTGGTAAGTTTGACTAACCACAGTTCGCAGTCGTCTTCATTAGGGACAAAATAAGTAATATCGGAAAGTATTCCGTTATATGCAGTTGAAATCTGGGTATAACCTAAGCCATGACGGCATTCGAAAGAATCCGGTTTCGCCCTCATCGGCTGATATGTCGCCGACCATACTCTTGATCCCTTGATCCCTTGATGCCTTGATGCCTTTTCTTTAATGTAGATGTATCTTCCGGGTCGGTCAAAATGCCAGTTTTCAGGAAGCCATCTCAATGTCCTTTCAGTGCGGCAATCCTTATAGAAACTATAGCCGCCTGCACACTGAGAGATTATCGCGCAGTATTTTTCATTGGTGAGATAATTAATCCAGGGGCGGGGGGTATTCGGGTCGGTAACGATAAACTCTAAGCCGTCTTTACTAAAGTGTCCATACTTCATTTGTCACAATGCTCCTTTCCGTTGAAAAATTACATTTTTTAATTTAATTGTGGGGATTCTGGGGGATATGAAGTTAAACTTTACCACAACTCACAGACACGGTCAAGGATTTTTATATTTAAAATACCGCAAAAACGCTAAATACCCTGTCTAGCGGTAAGAAAGCGCCAAAACGCAAAAAATTAATTAAAAATTTTTGCGCCTTTGCGGCCCTTTTGCGTTTTAGCGGTGTAATCATAATAAATATTATTTATAAATATAAATCCCTATATATAAAAACTTATAAAAAGTTTATGCGCGGCTTTCTTATTAATCTTTGCATAACTAATGCACGAATTCTCACGAATAAATTCCGATGATAAATTCGTGTTTATTTGTGTGCCCCTAGAAATTGCAATTTTAATTGCAATTTCAGGGACTAAGTCCCGGGAATTCTCCGAATTCCACGGGGTAATCAGTGTTCATTCGTGTTCCATTAGTTTTGCCATTATCAATAGAAATCGGAATTCTCACTCTATCAGGTTCTTTGTCTTGGCTTCTTTAAAAAGCCTCCAGAGTGGCATAAGGTTTAATCTATCAAAGACTATACCTGCGCGGTAGCCTTCGCCTTGAGCCTCTTTTGACCAAACCACTTTGCCGGTAATGTGTAACTCGGGTTTCTGGTCAGGAACTTCTATCCAAAGGTCAATATTGGATTCTGGTGAAATCCTGCCTTTAGAGACTACGCCCACTCCATTTGCGCCGACATCCCTTAAGATGAAGTCCCCTACGATATTTTCAGGCGAGATCTTAAATCTAATGGGCAGCTCTAATTTAATGCGTTCAAAATTCCGACGGTCAGTATCTAAGTTTTTATCGTCTTGCATTTTATCTCACCTCCTCCTTGCTAATTTCATCTTAAAATCCTAATGTCTAAATCCTAATGCTATACTGCTCCCCGTTAAGCAATTGATGCATTTTAGGAGAAAATCTCCTATAATAGCATCATGGAAAGGGGGAGCCAATGAAATACCGCAAATGGGATCCAAAGACCAAGATGCAAATTGTACTCGAAGGCCTGGAAGGCA
>JAZDFF010000001.1:0-159674 GCA_043808095.1 Candidatus Omnitrophota bacterium | reverse complement strand
GAGCAACTGACACGATGGATATTATTATAAATGTGCTCGCAACTTTCTTTTTCAGCATCAAACAATCCCTATTTTAAAAATTATTAAACTATCGCTATTAACAAGTTTTAATATCATGGCTTTTCTTTATATTTATATCTTCTCTCTATATAATCATCGATTTCTTTCGCGGGGATTCGATAGCCGCCGCGCCGGCCCTC
The DNA here is from genome assembly GCA_043808095.1 of Candidatus Omnitrophota bacterium. Lineage (GTDB taxonomy): Bacteria > Omnitrophota > Gorgyraeia > JAZDFF01 > JAZDFF01 > JAZDFF01. The sequence continues at coordinate 159,474 of JAZDFF010000001.1, read as the reverse complement.
TTTATAAGCGCATATCTTTTTGCTGCGGATCAGCGAACGCAGGTATTCCTCACTTATCCTAAGCATACCCGCCGCCTATGGCTTCTTTATAAACGAGGTTCTTCCCGCGGCCAGATCAAATCGTAATGAACGCTGCGGCCTTTGCCGGGCAATTGATGCAGGACTTTTTTATCAAGCATATCCGAGATTTCGCGAAATGCCGTAGCGCGGCTTGTCCCGGCAATACTCACATATTTACGGGTTGTCAAGCCGCCGGTAAAGTTCCCGGAGCCGGCTTCCAAGATTCGATTTAAGACTTTCTTCTGGCGTTCGTTAAGCTCTGTTTGCGCGTGTTGATTCCAAAAGTCAGCCCGTGTAAATACATTGGCAACAATATCGCGGGAGCGCTCAATAGATGAAGCGACACATTTAATAAACCACGAATACCACTCTATTACATCAACCCTGCATCTTTGCGCGCTTTCCAAAATTTTATAATATTCATTCCTGGAACGCATAATCTCAGACGAAACACTGTAATACCTAACCCTTATTTTTTCATCCTGCGCCAAAGCCATATCCGTTAATGCCCTTGCCAAGCGGCCATTTCCGTCTTCGTAGGGATGAATCGTAACAAAACGTAAATGGGCTGTTGCCGCGCGCAATATGCCGTCAGTGCTGCCGGATGAAGAATTCCACCACCTGATAAAAAGCTTCATTTCTTCATCAAGGCGCTCTTTCGGTAATGCTTCAAAATGCACCTTTTCTTTACCGAGCGCTCCGGAGACCACCTGCATAGGCTCATCGCCGCGCAGTTTCCCCGTTTGAATTTTTCTCAAACCCGAATAACCCGTAGGAAACAAAGCAGCATGCCAACTGTTAAGCCGCTCTAATGTCAAGGGTTTGTCATGGAAACGCACCGCATCCAATAAAACATCCACAAGGCCGTCAATGTTCCTGTCGCGCGCGCCAATGCCTCTGGGCAAACCGAGCTTAACAGCAACGGATGAACGGACGGCATCACGGTTAAGCTTCTGCCCTTCTATCTGTGCGGTCCGAACAGCTTCCTCAACCAAAACACCAGCCTGAGCCTCAGTTTCGAGCTTAAGATCAAGGGATGCGACACGGCCCAGCAATTTACCCTGTAAAACTCTAAGCTGGCTTAAAGGTTTAAGCAAAGCTGCTTCGTCATATTCAAAATCAAACCAGTTTTTCCGCTTCCAGATGTATTTCATTAATTCCCCCCCCCATTCCCCGATTGAAGCGATTAACCTTACTAATCGCTTCAATATCTGATACAATTATAACACATAATCGCATCTAAATCAAGGATTATTCTTTATGCCCCGGGAGATATAATTATCTATCTCCTGCAAGGGTATCCTATATCCTCCCCGCCGCCCTTCTTTATAAGCGGAAATCTTTTTCTGTCTTATAAGGCAGCGCAGGTACTCCTCGCTTATTCTTAAGAGACTCGCAGCTTCTTTGGTTAAAAGTAACTTTTTTTCTGCCATTTTTCTCCTTTAATTAGCAGATGATTTATGGAGTCAGGATGACGACATAAATCATAGGTCGTAAGACCGTCTGCGAATTAAACCCCCACACCAATTATTATGATAAACTTGCTGTAATCCGTTTCTTTAATTGAGCAAATGCACGAGATCTTAATTTAAGGTTCTTTTCTCTGAGTCTTGCGTCTTTCTCTGATTTATACCCTTCGCAATATACTACTTCAAATGGTCTTCTTAATTTTGTAGAAACAACTAAGCCATTATTATGCTGTTGAACCCTTCGTTTTAAGTTATGTGTGAGACCTATGTAAAGATTGCTATCTTTATTACTTTTTAATAAATAAACATAAAACATTGCCTTTATCCTTTCCTTTCAGTTGTATAGATAATTGGTGTGGGGGTAAATTCGGCCAGCAAACTTACGTTCTACCAACATTTCGCTGGGATCCGTAAGTTCGGGCCTCATTTACAATCTAATAACGTTTATTACAATATGCTATAGAAAATTAAATGCAGGTCTTTTAAAAGGCCTGCAAACAATCGGTTAGCTTATGTCTTTTGTTTTTTTGTCTTTCCGTAATAATAGTGATAACTATAGTCGTCGCTGCGGGCAGAAGAGACCCTATTAAGCAAAACGCCGACTATCCTGGCTCGGGCCTCCTTTAATAACTGGCTGATTCTGGGCAGCACCCTTTTGCTTGTCTTGCCGCCTTGCAGCACTACAATGCTCCCATCAACTGCCTGAGAAAGGATAACTGCATCAGTAACTACGGCAATAGGTGAGGTGTCGAATAAAATAATGTCAAACTTTGTCTTAGCCTTCTCAATGAATTCCTTCATTTTATTACTGGTTAAAAGCTCCGATGGATTAGGAGGATACGGGCCGCCTGGCACTAAAAATAGATTATCTATTTCGGTCTTTTGCGCCAGATCTGTAAATACGGCCTGCCCGGAAAGAAAATTACTTAAGCCAATCTCGTTATTCGTCTTAAATACATCGTGTAAGCGGGGTTTGCGCATATCTGCATCCACCAGAAGTACCTGTTTCTGATTCTGGGCCATAGTAATACCTAAATTGCAAAGAGTGGTAGTCTTGCCTTCCTGTGGACCAGGGCTGGTAACAATAATGCTTTTTAAGGGATGTTCTTCGGTAGATGAAAAAAGCACGCTTGTACGAATAGCCCTGTATGATTCTGCTATAGGATCCTTGGGCCTAATGTGCGTCAGGAGGTCTTTATCGAACTCTTTAGTTCCGCTATCAATGTCCGGTACGCTTCCTAAAAAAGGCCATTCAACCAACCGCCTTATATCTTCAATATTTTTTACAGTATCATCCAAATATTCAATGAAAAACACCAACCCTATCCCGCCAGAAAGGCCGACTATCATCGCCAGAAGAATATTCAGGCGCTTCTTCGGCTTTATCGGCCACATCGGAACTTCGGCCTTATCCTGGATCGTAATATTATTTGCCTTCAAACCCGCAAGAATCGAACCTGGAACTTCCACGTAAACTCCGGGAGAAGACATTGAGCCCACTACTGCCCCCTCTTCTTCTTGAATCAAATTCACCACCAACTGCGCGATTTCTTCCTTAAGGCGAATCATCTTGGGGTGCTTATCTTTATAAACATTGCTATACTCGGAAAGTTGCGTCTTTAGTTTTAGATACTCGTTTTTATGCAGATTAATTATTTCACCTTTAGTAATGTAGGTAAGATTGTGGGCGACAAATATTTCAGCAATCCGGTTAGCAATATCAGCGGCCATCTCGGGGTCTTTGTTATCTACATATAAGTTCATCAGGCGTGTATCACGCACCGTTTCAACTTTTACATCTCCAAGGAACTTTTTTATCGGGTCTTTGGAGGCAAGGTACTCCCGGCTTTCCCCTAACTTAAACTCTTTAAATACCTGATTGATGATGCTGCGGCTTTTGATAATCTCTTTCTGGCTTTCAAGGTACTCTTTATAAGCAAGGTAATTCATGCTGTCTAAAGACATCGAGCCGCTGGTCGTAAGTAGTTTAGGGCTTTCTATATCAACAAATAAGGTGACCGTGGCGCGGTAAACCGGCTGCATCAGGAAACTACCCAAAGTTACAATAAAGACGACAGTAAAGAAAAAAATTAATACAATTTTTTTCCTGTTTTTGATTACTCTAAAGTAATCACTAAGATGAATTTCTTGTTCGGGCTGTTGCATTAAAAATCTCCGTTTATGTTAAAAGAAGCTTTCCGGGACAAAGATAATATCGCCGGGCTTGAGAGGAATATCTTTTTCTTTCCTTCCTTTTTTTGTAATATCGGTGATCCTGATAGGAATTCTTACTTCTTCAGTTCCTTCATTACGAATTATACATGTGCTATTTATTGCAGCCGCTGGACTAAAGCCTCCTGCCATAGCAATTGCCTCAAGAACAGTTGTTTCTTTTTCTTTATACATATCGTATTTGCCCGGTTGTTTGACTTCTCCCAGCACAGAAACCTGTTTAACATGGTATTCTTCGATAAAAACCTGCACCTGAGGATTAACCAGATAATCTTTTTCAAGAAGCTCTTGTATCTTATCTTTCAAATCGCTAACAGTTAGGCCCGCGGCTTTAATCTTTCCCAGCAAAGGAAAAGTTATTTCGCCTTCGGAGGCAACGCGTACTTTCGTTTCAAGATCAGGCTGTTCATAAACCGTAATATGTAAAACATCTTCGGGCTGAAGGAGATAGTTCGGTTCCACTGCTTTTAGCGGCATAACTATTACGAAGGCAATTAGAAGCAGAAAAACTATATTAAAAATTCCTCTAAACATCGTTAAAGCTTCTCCTCTTTACAATCGACAAAAAAGCCACCAAAAGTCCGACCCCTAGTGGCCTCTCTATGTTTCTTAACACCTGATTTAACTATAAATATAATTAGAAACTACCAATTAGACCAATGCTTATGCGGTTGTTGTTATAATCGTAGCCTGAGATATTGGAATCTCTTGTCCTGAATAAATATTTGATTTCACAGGCAATCCATTTTGTCAGGTCGTAAGATAGACTAGCCCCTGCTGACCAAAAATTATCATCTCGGTTTAGGGTTTCGCTACCTTCGGTTGTTTCGGTAGGATAATAATTGACTTGATAAGAAGCATCTATATATCCGGCAATTCTGTCAGTAAACCCATGCCTATACCGGGCATTTATAAAAGAATTCTCATAAAAAGCGTTGTTTTGATAGTTTGTATCTTCAACTGTCCTTACAAAATCAAGTCTCAGGCTATCTCTTTCGGTAAAATTTTCGGTTAAATTACCCCGAAAAACTAAACCCTCAAAGTCATCTGCAGGATCATCATAGTCAGAACCGCGATAACCAATCTTTGCTTCTACGGTGCATTTTTTTGTGGGTTCTCCGCGCAATCCCGTTAAAATTTCAAAAAAATCTGAATCAGGCTTTTTGCCTGTGCGATGTTCCAGCGTGCCGAGAACACCCGATAAAAGAAGCGATGTCTTTGGCCAGAATTTAAGGGCTGCTTCCAGTTCTCCTTCGTGCTCATCCCTTTCAAGGTCGCGATAATTCAAGGCCTGCCCGAAATAACTGCCAATAGCCTCATCGGTACGATATCTTTCAAGCCTGTAGGTATATCCCAAGGACAAATCCATGTTGGTCGACGTACGGGTGACTTTTGTGCTGGCATGATCCTGAGTCCTGGGAATTCTGTTTGTGTCTTCTATGCGGAGCTGATCCACATAATAATGAAACATATTGTTGAAATTGATATGCCAATCATTAAAGGTAAGCTTAAGATCCGCATCTGTTTTATGATTTTCGCTATTCTCTCCAGCATGATCGGCAAAATACTCAAAATCAGCGAGATAGCCTAAAGTAAGCTCATGTTCACTATTCAGGTGCGGCTTTATTTCAAAACCAGGACTGACAGTGGTTATCCAATCCCCCTCTTTGTCGCTATCGGTCAAGTAGATATTGTCATTATATTCTTCGTGGATCTTTAAGAAGGGATGTATCCAGCTCTCTTGACTATAGGCAAGATTTGTAAAAATTGAAAATGAAAAAATAAAAACGGCCGCTGACAATATTTTTTTAACCATATCCGCCCTCCATAATCTTCAATTTTTTAAATTTATCCCAAGACTTGGTTTGATATTAATCTATCACAACTAAATAGTTTTATCAAGATAAAAAAAATTTTTTATCTTATAAAAATGAAACAAAACTAAGATTATAATAACTAATAAAATTATTTATAGTGAATACACTTTTAAAAAGCTTTTTACAAGTGTTGTTGAGTATACCATATTTTATTCTAATTGTCAAGGAAGCGCTTTCTTGATAATGTTCACCAAAAGCAGGCGAGTTTTCAACGAAGAATATTCCGTTTAATGTCCTGGCAATTATTTTATAAGCGGCCTTTTCTAAAAAGTTTATTATTTGGATCCGGCAATGAGATAAAAAAGTGCATCCGCATGCTTATCGCAGAAGAAGATAAATCAAAGCCGCTTAGCGATATTGAAATTGTAGATTATTTTGCTAAACAAGGTATAAAACTTGCCCGCCGTACCATCACCAAATACAGGAAAGCGTTGGCAATCTTGCCGTCTAATCTACGCAAAGCCTAGAGTCGCAGATTAGCACAGATGCCCGCCACAAAGATTGGCGGGTCCGCCAAAGCATTATGGCGGAAAATGCTACAAGATGAGCACAGATAAATATCTGCGCTAATCTAGAATCGAAAATTCCTAATTTCGAATGACTAATGGAATGACGAATTTCGAGTTCAACGAGTTGACGAGTTTTCGAGTTGGCGCATTTAACGGATAGTCAAACATTGCCATAAAGTTGTCATATATTGTCAAAAGGGCCGGGCTAGAGTAATTCAATTGCGCCCCTAATTACCGCAAAATCAAAAAGCTTAAGTTCGTTTTTATCCTCTAAGAACCTTTCAACATCTGCTTTTGCCTTATCAAAATCGATCTTCTTCAGGTTTTCTAAAATAAACTCCTTAAAATTATCTACATCTATACCGGGATTTTTCCCCTGGGTTTGCGCGATCGCATTGTTTAATAATACAAAATTGGGGACGATTTTCTTGCCAAGATACCAGATGAGGTCATAAAAATCGCGGCCCTTCACAAATTTGCGGTAAAAACAGGCATGTAATTTTGTGGCAAACGAAGAAGATAAATCAAAATGGACGATATTCAAAAGATAGGTCTTATTAACAACGCTAGTTTGAACATTCCAACCCTTTGGCGGATTGGTATCTATCTCAAGTTTAACAGAAAGTTTCTGCTCATCCATATCAGAAAGCCCAAGCGCCTTTAACAATCCCTTAAATCTCAGCATTGCGCTGTGAACATTCTTTTCATCTTTGGGTCTGCTTTCTATTTCAAAGCCAAAAGAACCAAATCCTTCAATAACCTCCGCATTAATTTTCCTGAAATTATAACCTTCCTTATTTACCAGAGAAAAATCAAGGTCTTCGGAGAAACGCCTTAGGCTGTATAAAAACCTTAAGGCCGTGCCTCCAACAAAGGCAAGATTATTGAAATAATCCTTGTCGTAAATAATCTTTAAAACCAAGGTCTGCAAGAACTCTCGCACCCTGTTAATCTTTTCTCCGGTCGACATATTTTCTACAAATTGTTGCTTGATGACCTCAATCATTTTTTGCCTCTTTCTTGATGAATCTGCAGAAATTCTGGCAGACCTTCAAAAGTTTAAGGTTGTTAAACAAATTGGCATACTCTAAGATCTTTAAAACTTTCAGTCCTTCAATGTTCTGAAAACGGTATGAGACTTCAAAAATGTCCCTGTCTTTGGGCTTAAATCTGCTTAAGTTCAAATAAAAAAAATCCACAATCGCTTTTTCAGGCTCAGCAATAAAAAAGGTATAACCAGAATTATCTTTAACCTGCCTAAATCCTCTAAGGGCATTTGGCTTAATGTGCTGATAGATAAAAACTCCTAATTTATTCTTAAAAATGGCGGTTTTTTTAGTAGTTACAGAGGTTAAATCAACTGCCTTCTCCGGGATTAAACCATAAAAATTTAATGCCGACTCTAAGCTGATATATGAAGGCGCATAAAGATTATTAGCAATAAAATGAAGGTTTAAGTCGACCTTGCGGTCGATTTCATCAAACGCATATAACCCCCGCTTTAATTGAATAAGCAGCCCCTTTGCCTGCCAGCGATTAATCTGATTGCGCACAGCTTGTTTGTCCGGCTGCAGCCTAACTACGTCTTTGCTGGTAAAGATAGGCAGAGATTGGAATTTTTTACGAAAATCGTTATAGTTCATTATGTTTCCTCATATAATCAAAAATGATTATTTACAGAAACAACTATAACATACTTCAGCCTGCTTTGTCAAGGCCAGAATGCGTTTTAGTTAACATATTTGTTAAATAAATGCAATAGAAATGGTATAAAATTTATGTCCGAACTACCTAATTAAGGAGATTTTCTCCTAAAACGCATCAATTGTTTAACGGGAAGCAGTGCAGGGATTTTGGCATTGTTTGTCCTGAGAAATTATCGAAGGACTACTTTCTGCTCTCTACTTAGCACTACTCATACAGGAGTTGTTTTATCCGTTCTAAGTTGCGCCGCGCCTCTTCTTCCCCTCTTTGCGCAAATTCCTCGGCCCTGCCTAATTCCAGCCAGTACATCCCTGAGGTATCAGGATGTAAAACAATATCCGCAAACTGTGCCTCTTTCTGCGCCAATTCAGATTGAAGTATCTCAATACTGCTAAATATATAATCCAGGATATTGGTCCTAAACAAATCCTTGAAAAATGCCTTTATATTAAAAATGGAGTGTTTAGCTATTACCTTTTTCTGGCCTTCCTTAATCTTGGCGTATTGCCTTACGATATCTTCCCGGGAAGGGGTAACATTAATAGCAATAATCTTTTTTGCGCCCATATTAATAAGCGGCTCGGTAGGCAAAGGATTGATTACCCCGCCGTCAAAGAGTATGCCTTCTCTTAATTTAAAAGGATTAAATACCCCGGGCATGGTACAAGAGGCCATCACCGCATCAATGAGGCTGCCCTTTTCAAAAACAATCGGCTCTTTCATCTTTACGTCAGAAGCCACAATCTTTAAGGGAATACGCACATCCTGAAAGGTTTTATTGCCTAAATATTTTTTTAACAAGGCGTAAAGTTTATTGCCTTTGATAAAACCCTGTAAAGGCACAGTCCAATCCAGCAGTCTCCAGAAAAATTTCGGCTCTTTAAAATCTTCGGTAATCTTTAGTATCTCGGAGGAACTTTTACCTACTGCCCATAAGGCAGCAATAAGGGCCCCGACGCTTGAGCCTGAGATAATATCAACAGGGATGTTTTCCTCTTCGATTACCTTTAATACCCCAATGTGGCAAAAGCCATAAGCAACGCCCACGCCCAAAGCAAGGCCGACTAAACAATCCCCTTCGTGGCGGCTAATCCTTCTTACGGCCTTGGCGTATTCGCTTTCCTTGTTAGTCAAAACCAATTTATCGTCGGCGCTTTCAAATTCTATCTTGGGCAAAGTAGCAAAGATATTATTTTCCAGGATTTCTAACTGTTCCTCATGCGTTAATTTGGAGTGTTTATATTCATTAATAATCACTTTTATATTATTCATATGCATACCAAAGTCGGTTTTCAGCCTTTCCACAAGACTGCGTGTCTTTTTTAACTCTATTTCATCGGACCCGCTCAAGATATGCACCGAATCTGACTGCCTTAGGATATTCAAAATAAATTCATCCATCGCTGTCGGCAGGTCTAAAAATATGTAGTGGTAATCATTGACCAAGAGGCTCAATAAATCCAGAAGCCTTTTTAAATTATCGGGCTGATCTTCCCGATAATGCAGGCAGATTAAATCCACGTCAAGGGTATTTTTCAATATCAGTTCTTTCAATTTCTCCAGGTCTGTAAACAATTTGGATATGTCTAAGGTCTTATGCCCCGAACAAGCCCCAAACTTAGCCGGACAGCTATGGGTTTTGTCCTGAGGACACAACTCCAGGAAAATTACGGATTTATGCGTCTGTTCTTTGAGGCTTAAGGCCAGGTTTATGCTGTAGGCGTTTTTTTCGGCCTGGCCATGGGAACTGAATATAGAAACAATCGTACTCTCAAAGATGGTCTTCTGGTGGATGTCTTTACGCTTGAGCCGGCGTGAAAGCATCCTGCTTAAATCAATGGCAAGCTGGGGAATATTATGTAAGATAAAATCAAAATCATCTTTTTTTATACGAAGCAATATCGTATCATTAAGCGCACGTACGGTTACGGAATGAGGTTCATCGGTCAAAAGAGAAATTATGCCGAAATATTTTCCGCGATGCAGATATTCTAAGATTGTCTCTCCTTGCAAAGAGTCCCTGGTAAAAAGCTGGACCCTGCCGATTACTACGCAGTAAAATGCATCCGGGGGGTCGCCTTCTTTATAAATAATCTCGGACTTTTTGTATTCGACAAATTCTGATCTATCCAGGATAAAGTTTATCTCGCGGGGCTTTAAAGCAGAAAACAGGGGGATTTGTTTTATAATTAGCCTCTTGTCAAAAAGATCCATGAAGTTCATAGATTATTTTATTGATTTAATGTCAAATTTTTAATGACTAATGACGAATAAATTCCTAATTTTTAAATTTCTAATGAAATGGTTTAATTTGACATTGGACATTAAGTCATTTAAGAATTCATTAGTCATTAGGCATTTAATCTGTAACATCCGCGCTTCTCATCTGTCTGCATACGCCATAAAAAGATTTATTTTATAACCTTATCGGCCCTCATAGTGCGCATCTTGGCCAGCTCCCAGGCATATTCATAGAGATGCAGGCCTTTACTCACGGCAATGATCTCGCCATCCCCTACACCGATTTCCTCGGCCATGAATTGTTTAACAAGCTCTAAGCCACCAAGATTGGAAGGAAAACCGCCCCAAAGATCCCAGGAGCGAAAATACAAAATGAAATGCAGTTTTCCATAGCGGATACGCGTATCAATGATGCGCAGGCACGGAGGATCAACTAATTTTATATCTGAGGGCATGCCTATCTCCATGGTTGCCTGGTTAGTGCCATGGCCTTTAGTCTTATACATATTAATGACCTCCTGAATCTGATTTACGCCAAGAGGCATCTCATGATATAGTTTATCTGCGGAATCCGCACTGGAAATCCTTACCTTCGGCTCGACAAGCCTCTCGCCATAGGTATAATCTTCAGTGTCGGTTTTCTGGCCGGTCAAAAGATAGGAAAGATAACCCTGGATATATTCCATGTCGGTAGGGGCCGGGATACTCATCCCCTCAGGGATTATAGGGATAATCTGATGCGCCGGGTTTTTTACCCTTACAGTCACAAAATCGAATTCCAGACGCCTTTGGCCCTCGTAGCTGCCTTTAGTGATTATATAGACATGGCCCTTCTCAAGAATTTGGCTCAAGCATTGAAACCAGGCATCATCAAGGTCAAAGGCCTCAATATGCACCGGCTTTAATTCGTTCTCAAAAGTTTCTTTTGTCCTCATTTTATTCAACCTTTCTATATTGTATATAATTTAGGTTAATTCTTCAATAGAATTACTCTTACATACCTGGGCAAATTTTCTGGCGCTCTCCCTGATTTTTCTCTCTTGAGTGGCATAATCTACCTCAGTCAGACCAAAACGCGGCTTGAATCCATGGTGCCATTCGAAATTATCCAATAATGACCAATATAAATAACCTCTTACATCAACGCCTGCGTTTATAGCCCGGGATAAATATTTTAGATGGCCTTTGATAAACTGCCAGCGGAAATTATCATCAGTCTCGGCAGTGCCGTTTTCCGTAATAATTATAGGCAGGTTGTATTTTTTTAAACTTAGAAGAACTTTCAACAGGCCTTCGGGATAGACCTCAGAATTCATCTCGTTCAGACGACCTGCCTTGTGATGATCCAGTGAGCATTGCCTGCCGAATAATTCACCAGGTTTAAAAAGGTCAAATCTGACGAAATGGCGGCTATAGTAATTTAGTCCGATAAAATCAAGTGTCTCTTTGGCAAAAGACAGCCGGTCGTAAATTAATCCCGGGATTTTCATTTGTCCTGTGGTAAATACTTTTAACAGAAGCTGATTATAAACCTGATCCCTCAGATAGGCTGCCTCTTTGTCCAAAAAAAAGTTTCTGCAGGGAGTAAATGCCAGGATATTCTGGGCGATACTTACGTAAGGACGCGGCCATTTATTTTCTTCGTAAATCCTGTGGATAACTTTATATGCATTTGAATGGGCGAGAATAAGATTATTTAATACCTTGAATGCTTCTCTTGTCGACTTTACGCCCGGCGGCCAGATCCCAATGATAAAAGAGTAATAAACATAAATCATCGGCTCGTTAATAGTAACCCAATACTTAACATCCGCACCAAGCGCCTTTACAATATGCTCGACATATTCAACAAAATAACGCACAGCCTTAGGATTAGCCCAGCCGCCGAAATCAAGTAGCCAATGAGGATTGGTGAAATGATGCAAGGTTACGACGGGCTCAATGTTTCTCTTTCTTAAAGCAGCGACGACCTTAAGATAGTGCTCGACTTCATCACTTTTAAACTCATCGGCCTTAGGATAAATCCTGCTCCATTCTACGGAAAACCGGTGGGCATTGTGGTTGAGCTCTCGGGCAAGGTCGAAGTCTTGTTCAAAAAGCCGATAATGGTCGCAGGCCTTTCCGGAACGCTCAACGGTCTTTTCAAAATTCTCCCAGCGCCACCAGTTATTATAAAAATTATCTCCTTCAACCTGATGGCTTGAGGTCGCTGCGCCCCAGAGGAAATTTTTTGGGAAATTTTTCACTTATTGGCTAACTCCAAAATAGAAATACTTAAATCTTTGGCGAGTAGAGTCATAAAATCATAATCTAATTTCTCGGCAGTATCTTGGGCAGTATGATAATAAGGGTTACGGTAAAAGGCAGTGTCAGTAATCATAATTGCCGGAATGCCCTTTTGCCAAAAACTCCAATTATCAGAGAAATCTACTCCCGGGACAAAATCAAAAGTTGAGATGGTCTCTAAATTCAGAGTTGAATTTTTGGAAAATGATTGCTTTAGGGCTTTTAAAAGATGCCGGGATTTAAAATTACTCACCAAGGCAATAAAGTTTGCCCGATCCGGATAGAATATTCCAAATAAAGGAGGGTATCTCTGGGAATAACGCCTTTGGGAATAAAAACCAACCGACTCCAAGATAATGGCGCTACTAATTCTTTCTTTATTTTTTAAACATTCTTCCAAATAGGCAAAGCTTCCCATATCTTTACTCTTGAAAAATGGCGGTTCCTCATTAACAAAAGCAATAAATTTGATTGTTTGTTTAGTCTCGCTATCTTTTAGGAATTTAGCCGTCTCTAATAGTACGGCGACACCGCTGGCATTATCATCAGCACCCGGTGAACCCAGCACTGAATCATAATGCGCGCCGATAACTATAATTTCCTTTGGATTGTCTTCGGTGAGCTTTGTAGCAATTATATTTTGGGAGATTTTACTATAGGCTTTATAGGTGTGAGCCGAGACCGAATAACCATGATCCTGGAAAGTCCTAGTAATGTAGTTAGCTGCTTTATCTAAATTCTCGTATTTTGTGAATACGTGGCGCTCTCCTATGTAGTCGGAAAGCGATAAGACATGATGCTTTAACCTCTGGCTTAAAAAAATATCTGCATCATTTGTTTTTGGTTTGGCTTTGACAAAAAGCCTCCAACCAAAGGTTGAACTCTTAAAGATTAAAAAAGCAAAAACGGCAATAATGATAAGTCGTAACATCTTATTCATATTAAACAAAAAAAGCGGGCAACGGGAATTGCCCGCCGAAGCTAGATATTTATCCGCCTTCGCGCAGCCGCCTTTGGCGAGCCTCGCCTTTGGCGGGAAAACCCCAGGTGTGAACCTGGGGATGAATGCGTGCAATTAGCGCTACGGCGAGATGTCGCCATTACGTATTGAAGGCCCGCGGCTTCGCCGCGAGGCGAGCGGACCTCGCCGAAGCGAAGCGTAGGCGGGTTTTTCAGGTACCACGGCTGCTCGCCTCGCTCGACGCGAGTCGAAGAGGGTAAAGCCGTGGACTCCATTTTTTTAGCTTCGGCGAGATCTCGCCACTCGCCATCAAAGATGACGGGTGGCGGAAACCCGTGTAAACTATTGGAGCGGGAGACGGGAATTGAACCCGCGTATATAGCTTGGAAGGCTATTGTTCTACCACTGAACTACTCCCGCAAAATTATTATTATAGCTTGCCCCGAATGTAGTAACCCAAGAAGTTATACTTCGGGATCCCGATGCTATTCTAAAGAAGTTTCTTCATTCGGGAGAAGGCCACTGCACTACCACTGTGCTATGCCCGCGTTACTTCTTAGGCCCGATAAAATCTTTCAGCAGTTCTCTAGCGTCTTCTATTTTATCCGCGAGTACCTGAATATCCATCAGCGTAAAACCATCGGCAGCGCCGTAAAGAATCCTCAGGTTTTCGTTTTTTATAAAATACTTAATACCTTCACTATCTAACAATGATTTGATAAAGGCTAAATCTGCCAGGCTATTTGTGGAACAAACCGTAATAAATTCTGATTCTGATTTATCCATTTTTAAGTTAAGCCCTATTTCTTCGAAGCTGAGCACGATTCTCCTTCGCTAAATTGTTTTCACTTTCAGCTACTCAGAACCTTCCTTTCCCAATAATTTCTACGAAGCCCAAGGCGAAAGCACTTGAGCGAAGTAGAATGGGCAGGAGAGGATTCGAACCTCTGAAGCGTGTGCAACAGATTTCAAGTATCCCTTGAGTTTCCTCAAGGCTTGGACTATCTCATCACCTTAACCAGAGAAGTTATCCCTTAACTTCGCTTGGGATAAAACTGGGCTTCATCCAGTTTTAGGTGGTAGGCGCTTAGTCTCTGCACCTGCCTTCGCTAAAGCTTCAGCAAGCAGGCCTTCTGCCTGCCAGCTTTGTGCGAGGATTGGCTCAGGATTACCTTTCGTAGTTACGAGAGGGTTTCCCTGAATTCACCTACTTTTCCACCACGACTTTCGTCGGGGCGCTGCTTTTAAACAGTCTGTCCCCTTTGACCGCTTGGGTACCTGCCCGTTTTAAACTATAAGAAATCATCCCTTTAGTAATCAGTAAATAGTACATAGTAGTCAGTGAATAAAATATTCTCTACTCGCTACTCCAAAATTGACGTAGTCAATTTTGGAAAAGAGCCGACGAGAGGAATCGAACCTCCGACCCGCGGTTTACAAAACCGCTGCTCTGCCAACTGAGCTACGTCGGCGTTTTTGCTTAGCGCATATGGCAATATCGCTTATCGTTATTTTACGATATGCAATATGCGATTAGCGACTTGCTAATTTTATTGCCCCGGGAATCCTCTCGATGATATCTGAGGCAATCAAGCCTATCTGTGTTTTATCTTTTGCCGCTAAATCACCGGCTAAACCGTGTAAATAAACCCCGTACTTGGCTGCGCTAAACCCATCTAAACCTTGAGCCAAAAAAGCGCCGATCATTCCGGTCAAGACATCACCGCTACCTGCGGTTGCCATACCGGGATTTCCCGTCTTATTTATGTAGGTCTCTGCCTTAGGCTGGGCCACTATTGTGTTATGGCCTTTTAAAACTAACACAGTATTATAATCTCTGGCAAATTTTTTGGCAATGTTTTTTCTGTTTTCTTGAATCTTCTTTACAGAAACCCCTAATAACCGGGCCATCTCCCCCGGATGCGGAGTAAGTATCTTCGCCTGCCCTGAGCGTAGTCGAAGGGTCCCTCGTCTCTCGCCCTTCGTCTTTCGTAAAATATCAAGATGTCCGACCAGGGCATTGAGACCGTCGGCATCAATAACCATGGGTTTATTTACAGTCTTAATAATCTTGCGGACCAGCTTTTGGGTAGATGGATTTTGAGATAGCCCCGGCCCGACTATTAAAACCTCAATCCTGGTAAGTATCTTTTTTATTTGCGCATAGGCTTTAAAACTCAGCGTCTTTTTGGGAGTTTCAGCCAACCCCAATGTCATTACCTCAACTACGCGCCTTTGGTATATATTTAATAAACTTTCTGGTACGCCTAAGGTAACTAGGCCTGCGCCTGCGCGTAAAACTGTACGGGCGCATAGAATCGCTGAACCCGTATATCCTGATGAACCGGCTAAAACCAGGATATGTCCATAATCGCCTTTATGGGAATTAAGCCTTCTTTTCAATAACCGCGCTGGCAACCGCATAATTTTTTACATGAGAAATAGAGATATGGATATCTATTTTTTTGTTTCTTCCGTTTAGAATCTGACAGCAGGGCTTGCCTTCTTGATCATTTAAAATCTGGACATCCTTCCAGTTTAATCCCTTATCACCTAATGCCTTAAACACCGCCTCTTTCGCGGCAAATCTCCCAGCCAGGTGCTGATATAAACTGCCTCGGCTCTTAGCATTTTCTAATTCCTCTTGGGTAAAGACGCGATGCAAAAAACTCTTTCCCCATCTTTCTACTGCCTGGCGCAATCTCTTTACCTCAGTTATATCTACCCCTGTTCCGATAATCATTTTAAATACCAATAATATTATCTTTCCACCATTTAAAAATAATTTTTAATAAGAATTAATCAATGACTTCATCTCTCTGACTGCCTCACCCAATCCTACGAATACCGCGCGGCAAATTATAGAATACCCTATATTTAACTCCTCGATATATGGAAGCTGTGCCGCAGGAACCACATTTTCATAATCCAGGCCATGCCCGGCATTGACCCGAAGGCCAATATTATGAGCGTAAATAGCCGCATCCTTAAGCTGACCTAGATATCTGGCTCTTGATTTTTTGTTTCTTGCATCAGCATAGCGGCCGGTATGCAATTCGATAGTACCGGCGCCCGTATTTTTTGCGGCCTCGATTTGATTTTTTTGGGGGTCAATAAACAAGCTGACCTCTATGCCTTTTAAAGAAAGGGTTTTTACTACTCTTTTAATTTTTCCAAAATTTCCTACAACGTCAAGTCCGCCTTCCGTAGTTAATTCCTGACGTTTTTCCGGCACCAATGTTGACATATCCGGCTTGACGGAAAGCGCCACCGCCACAATATCCGCATTTACAGACATCTCTAAATTAAATTTTGACTTCAATTTTCTGCGTAGTGCTACAACATCACTATCTTGAATATGGCGCCTGTCCTCTCTTAGATGCACAACAATACCATCTGCGCCGGAAGACTCCGCCACCTTGGCTGCCTTTATCAAATTTGGCTGGCTTCCCAAACGTGCCTGCCTTAGAGTAGCAACATGGTCGATATTTACACCTAGTTTTATCTTATTGAGCATTGTCAACTAAATAAAGGTATTATTAAACACAGATTAGCCCTTCGACTCACTTCGTTCGCTCAGGGCGAATGGTGAGTTTGTCGAACCAGAGCGAAGTCGAACCATTAGCACAGATTAGAAGATACAAGACTAGCACAGATAAAAATGGAGAATAGGAAATTAGGAGATTAGGATTTGGTGATTAGGATAATTGGGGATTAGTGACAAAATCCCTGATATCCCAATACCCCAATATCCAAAACCAATACCCCGATCACCTAATTACCTTATTTAAGTAATTCTGTGTCCATCTGTGGAACATGCAATCATTATTTATTCCACAGAGGATTATTGTTAAATCCCGCGATGCATCAATTCGAAGTTTACATAAAGCCAGGTAATAATTGCCAAAACCAAAGAAATAATCTTAAGCCAAAAATTAGAGGATAGAGTCTTCATTGCTTTTTTGTTTTTTAAAAAGCGCCTTTAACCTTTTAACCAACTCTTCTTTGTCAGTAATATTAGTAAACTCTCCGTTAGAAACCAAAGAGATGCGTCCTGTCTCTTCAGAAACTATCACTACCGCAGCATCCGTCTCCTCGGTCAGGCCAATTGCCGCGCGGTGCCGCATTCCATATTGCAAAGGCAATTCTGGTTTATGAGAAAGCGGAAAAAGACAACTTGCCGCAACGATCCTGCCAGACTGAATAATTACTCCTCCGTCGTGTAATGGGCTTGTCGTAATAAATATTGACTCAATGATTTCAGTCGAAACCCTGCTATCTAACAGCACGCCGCTTTCAACAAAACTCTTAAGGCGCGATTCTCTCTCAAAGGCAATTAAAGCCCCGATTTTTTTGTAGGATAAGGTAATAGCGGCAGAGGCTATCTCTTTAAACACTATATCCAGATTTTCCTGGCGGTAAGTACTGCTTAATAAATGCCTTTCTCCAAGCCTGGCCAGGCCATGTCTTAATTCCGGCTGAAAAATAATCAAAACACCGATTAACCAAATACCAAAGAGTTTGGCGAGCAACCAATTAAGGGTATACAGGTCAAAGATTCGAAAGACAAGAAAAGCAATAATTAAAACGCTGATCCCTTTTACGACCTGAAAAGCGCGCGAGCCTTCAAAGAAGAGCATTATCCGATAAAAAATAAACCACAATATAGAAATTTCTACAATGGGTTTCCAGGCAATTAACGCCAAATTAATCAGCTGCATTTTTTGCCCCTCTTATGGCTTGCGTTAATTTTATAACCTGTTTGACCTCTTTGACATCATGGACGCGCAGGATATTTGCCCCATTGGCTACTGCCAAGGCGCAGGCTGCAGCTGTACCCATTAATCTATTGTGTGCAGGCACACCGCCCAAGACCTTGCCGATAAATGACTTTCTGCTCGGGCCGACCAATATAGGATAACCCAGGCTCTTTAATTCCGATAAATGTTTTAGGATAAAAAGATTATGCCCTGAGGTCTTTCCGAAACCTATGCCCGGGTCAATAATAATATTAGACGAGTTCACTCCCAGCTTAAGGGCTTTATCAATTGAACCTTTAAGGCCAAAAATTATCTCGGCCATTAAGGATTTATATTTCGGGTTATTCTGCATAGTCCGTGGCCTGCCCTTGATATGCATAATAATGAGCGCCGCGTCAAAGCTGGCTACTAATTTAGCAATACGATTGTCTAAATCCGTACCCATAATATCATTTACAATACTCGCGCCTGCATCCAAGGCCTGCTTTGCTACTTCGGGTTTGTAAGTATCGACGGATATAGGCACCTTGATACGCTTAACCAAAAGTTTTATAACCGGAATAATCCTGGCTAATTCTTCTTTTAAAGGAACTGGCCGGGCTCCCGGACGAGTTGACTCTCCTCCAATATCGATGATATCTGCTCCATCTTCAACCATCTTTTCTGTAAATCTTATTGCTTCATTAACAATTTTGATTTTTGATTTTTGATTTTTGATTTTATTTAATAGTCCGTCACCACTAAAGGAATCATCAGTCAAATTGACAATACCCATAATCATAGGCCGCTTCTTTAAATCTAAAGTGAACCTTCGTGTCTTAACAACGAATTTATCGCGGCCGTAATTATGCAATACATCCTTAATCTGGCAGGCTAATTCTCCTAATTTAAAAGGCTGCATGCGTAGTTTTTCGTTAAGGCGGTTAACCTGGATATCGTTTCCGATTACCAGGCAATCTGTTTTCTTGGTTGCCCCGGTTAAGGACCCCCGAGAAACCGCCACATCTCCGCCAAGAGAGAGCATCTCCTGTTTTAATACATTTGCGGCAATATTAGAGAGGCCTTCTATCTTTACAAGGTGCATGCACGACTTAGGCGCCATAATCTGAATGCCGTATTTATCGACTCCAATGGCGCGCATCTGTCTTTTTACCTCTTCTAAATCTCCGGCAGAAACCATCCTTACATTCATATAATCCTCTGTCAACACTTCGTATACCCCGTTTGGCTTGCTCGGGGCTTGTTTTCTGAATATTCAGTTCTTCTTGGGCATCCTCAGTGTTGACACTGAGAGCGACAAACCCTTGCTTTTCTTTTGTGCCTTCGGCACATCGGCTCTTAAGTCCCCAAGGTCAAGCCTTGGGGCTTGTCGCCGAATGTGTCAATTAAATATAGGTATGATTAATGTAATTATTAATGAATTTACAATATGGTATAATTACACCTGCTTTGGCTTGTCCTCTTCTTTGGAAAGTTCTGGAAATCCCAGGATCCGCCTTACCTCAGCACCGTCTAAGACTTCTCTTTCTAAAAGGGTGTCTGCCAGCAGTTTCATTTTATCTTGATTTTCCTCTAATAACTTTCTTGCCTCAAAATAGGCATTATCCACAATACGGCGGATCTCTTCATCAATAACCTTGGCCGTCGCATCGCTGTAATTCCTCTCCTCCGTTATGTCTTTTCCTAAAAATACCAGGCCATCCCGCCTTCCCAATGTTATATGACCGAGTTTTTCACTCATCCCGAATTCACATACCATTCTCCTGGCCGCCATGGTGGCCATTTCCAGGTCATTTTCTGCGCCAGTAGTAACCTCACCAATATTAATCTCTTCCGAGGCGCGCCCTCCCAATAAAACCACTAGCCTTCCCAATAACTCCGATTTGGTCATAATATATCTATCCTGCAAAGGCAGTTGCATGGTATAGCCAAGAGCGGCAACGCCCCGGGGAATAATCGAAACCTTATGCAGCGGATCAGCTCCAGGCTTTAATAAAGCCAAAAGCGCATGTCCCGACTCATGATAAGCTACGATTTCCTTCTCTTTCTTTGAAATAACCCGGCTTTTTCTTTCCGGTCCGGCGATAACCCTTTCAATTGAAGCCTCTAATTCTTCCTTTCCTACCGCTTCTTTATTGTATCGGGCAGCCAAAAGCGCGGCCTCATTACAAAGATTGGCCAGGTCTGCTCCGGAAAATCCCGGCGTCTGTCTTGCAATAGACTTTAAATTCACCTCAGGAGCTAATTTTATCTTACGGGTATGCACTTTAAGGATACCTTCTCGTCCTATTATATCCGGACGGTCAATGACTATATGACGGTCGAATCTTCCCGGCCGAAGCAAGGCCGGATCAAGGGTATCAGGCCGGTTAGTGGCAGCAATTAAGATAGTGCCCTGCTGGGTATCAAAACCATCCATTTCCACTAAAAGGGCATTTAAGGTCTGTTCTCGCTCGTCATGGCCGCCGCCTATACCGGAAAAACGTAACCTCCCTACCGCGTCAATCTCATCAATAAAAATAATACAGCCCTTTCCTGAAACCTTGGCAGCACGCCTTCCTTGTTCAAAGAGATCGCGAACCCGGGACGCGCCCACGCCTACGAACATCTCCACAAAATCCGAACCGCTGATATTGAAGAAAGGGACCCCTGCCTCTCCGGCAACTGCCTTGGCAATCAGGGTCTTGCCGCATCCGGGCGGGCCAACGAGTAAAACTCCTTTAGGGATTTTCCCGCCCAGTTTTTGGAATTTCTTGGGATCCTTTAAAAACTCAATAACCTCTTTTAATTCCTCTTTGGCCTCGTCAACACCGGCAACATCATTAAAGGTCACTTTTTGGCTCTCTCCCTCAATAATACTTTTAGGCCTGACCTTACCAAAAGACCAGATCTTATCTCCGATCTGTGAGCCACGGTATGAAAAAAACCAAAAAATCCCGAATAACAATATCATCGGCCATAAAAACGAAATCACCTGAGTAAGCATTGTGCTGGCTGGTTTAACCTCAAATTTGGCAACATTATCACGCATCAAACTTAAAAGCTGCTCGTCGTTACTGGGGATAATGAGCCTGAATTTAGAGGTGTCAGTAAATTCTCCCCTTACTTCGTTCTCGGTTAAAGTAACTGCGGTAATCTTGCGCGAGTTTTTGTTTGCCTTCAGTAAATTATAAAATTCACTATAAGTTATCTCTTTAGGAAGATTGGAAATATTCATATCAGAATATGATACGAGATACAGCAACCCAAAGATAATCAAGGCATAGATAACAAATGCCTTCTTTGAGCCGGGATGTTTCTTCATCTTAGGTAAATTACCCATAGCCATAAAACCTCTCCTTTTTTGAATACGTTAAATTTGGTTAGAATTTTTATTATATCCTAATTTTAGATAAAATCAAGCCTGCTTCGCTAAAACGGAAATGGTGCCTTTAGACTTTGAGACCACAATCTTACCGGGAAGATTTACGATTGAATTTAGCGGCCGATTTGAAACTAAGTCTTCTATTTCCCTCCAATGCTGGTAGGTAATTCTTCTTGTATCTTTTTTTAATTCTCTAATCGCAAGGCGCACCACCATTCTCTGAACCGCCAGGGGATATTTTAAGAACTTGTCTAACTTTATATTGACTTCAAACCTTTTCCGCCGTAGGCGGACCCGCCTGCGGCGGGGACCTTTCCTGCTTTCTAGCAAGGCAGGAACCCTTGACCTTCCTAAGGCAACCCTTGCCCCATTAATTAGGTATTCGTAATCAACCCCTGCATTTTGCGCAAAATCAGACAAAACATCTTTGATATTGGGATTAAATCTCTTAAGATAAGGAATCAAGATATGCCTGATTTTATTTCTAAAAAACTCCGTCTCAAAATTAGTCTTATCTATTCTTGGTTTTAGGTTATTTTTTTTAAGAAACCCTTCTATCTCTTTTCTTGATACCTCAATTAACGGCCTGACAACCGTATAATCATTTATCGTTCTTTTAGGAAGTATTGCCCGTAGTCCCTCAAGACCGCTTCCGCGGATAATACGCATCAGCACTGTCTCAGCCTGATCATCTTTGTTATGGCCGAGGGCGATTTTATCGGCCTTTATTTTTTTAGCCACCTTAAAGAAATAATTTAGCCGAGCTTCTCTGGCTACCTCTTCAAGAGACCTATTTTTTGCTAAATTCCTTACCTTAATCTTGGCGACCGTAATGGGTAGATTGAGCTTTTTAGCCAGTTTTTTTACAAATTCTGCGTCCAATTTCGAGCATTTTCTTAATCCATGATCGAGATGCGCTACATGGATATTCAGGCCGAATTCGTAACGCAGTTGGCAGAGGACAAAAAGAAGCGCAACTGAGTCCGGGCCTCCGGAAACCCCAACCAAGACTTTATCGCCAAAATCGAATAATTTAAAACGCCTGATGATTTCCCGTATCTTTTTGATTAACATGGGTGGTTTTATTTTCGGGTAAGAATCCGAGGAGAACGGGGATTCTATCTAAAGGAACTGATTATTTGACTCACTGCGGTTGAAAACCTTGTTTATTAAATCTAAAAATTGGTTTAAATTTTCTAACATAAAGAGAGTAAAAAAACTAATTATTTTGCTAATGAGTGACGTTGCGGCTTATCTCCTCTAGACCTATGCTTTCTGAATCAACCTTCATGCCATCATCAAAAATTGTAACGTCTCTATAATGATAATCTTGGGCGGTTGTATTCATCGTCCAACTTCCCTTGTCTCCGGCATAATCGATCTGTGCTTCTCCTTGCAAATGTTCTCCTCCTGAATCATATGTCTCTCGCATATTTATTTGTTTATTTATTGTGCCTTTGTCGGACATATTATCAGATGCAGGAAAACAGCCTGATAAAAAGAGAAAGGTTATTAAAAAGACAAAAACAACATTAATCATAATATAACTAATCCTAGAATTAATATCTTATGCTTGTTGTTTATCTTGAGGAAAAAACCACATTATATAGCCACACCGGTCGCAAATATAATTATCTGCTGACCTATTGGCCCAATCCCACTCGAAAAATGTAAAAGCCCTAGTATTTAAAAGACTTTTTCTGATTAGAAAATTATCATTCCCGCAGAACTGACAAATGAGGTTCTTCCCTTTTTTTGTAATTTTCTGTCCGTTGCCCACAAAAACCTCCTTTAAATTACAGGCACTGGTGGCGCCCTTCGACTTGATTCGACAATACTAGTCACCAGTCGCTTAGGATTGTCACCCTGAGCAATATCATAGAGTGACGGCGAGTGGTCTGCTTCGCCCTTCAATATAAAAACTATGGTATGGGCTTCGCAGAACCTACCATCGCCTAATATTTCTACGAAGTCAAAGGTGAAAACACTTTGACGAAGTAGAATGACGGCGAGTGGATTTGAACCACTGGCCGAGCGGGTATGAGCCGCTTGCTCTACCAGGCTGAGCTACGCCGCCGTAATTTTACTTTCCCCCTAAAAATTACTAAAAAACCTGTTGGTAATATTTATTTATAGATTGTAAAGAATTTAGAAATATCTTACCTAAATAATAACTTAAAATTATAATAATTATACTGACAATTATCTTATTTCTCTTGCTTAAACGCGGGTTAAACCAGACCATTGGCAATACCAACGGCCCCACGCATAAAAAACCGACTATTATCGTTGAGGTCCTAAAATACCACTTCTCTTTCGGCTTTTTCTCTAAGAATTCACCGCAATGCTTGCACTTTATCGCATCATCCTGTATTTCTTCAGCACAATAAGGACACTTTTTCATCTTATCACCCCAGCCGACCTTCTATGTGGTGAGCTTGTCGAACCACATTCTTCATTGCTCCCCCCTCCCAAGGCGGAAACAGGCCACATTAAACTCTTTCTCCTCTTTACCTCCTTCTCCAAATATGAACCTGGCGATTATTCGAGCGAGTTCCGCAGCCACCGAAAATGCGAAAGAACTTTGGCGTTTCCCGCATTTTGCGGGATCCCGATTCGGCGGGAAAAAAATCGACCCTGAGCGAGAAAATCGCTTTTGTTCATAACACCCTTATCTTGCCGACTCAACAATCTGACTTAGGCCGACATCATCGCTCTCGATTAACTCAAGCAGGATATCTGCTAATTTCGAGTCGAATTGTTTTCCCCTGTTTTTCTTTAATTCCCCGATAATCTCAAACTTTGAAAGGGCATTACGATATGGCCGGTCAGAACTGACGGCATCGTAAAAATCAGCGACAGCCAAAATCCTCGCCCCAAGAAGAATCTCTTCGCCTTTTAATTTATCAGGATAACCCATGCCATCATAGTGCTCGTGATGTTGGCGAATCAGTACGCGTTCATTTTTTAAAAATTGCAGGGGCTTTAGTATGGTATCGCTTAATACCACGTGCCTTCTAATCTCATCCATCTCCTCTTTGGTTAACTTCTCTACCTTGCTAAGGAGCGTATCGCTTATACCGACTTTTCCGATATCATGCAAGATTGCTGCACGTTCCAATACCTCTAACTCTTCCCTCGATAAACTTAAACGCCTGCCCATAAGCATGGCAAATTGAGTCACCCTGATAGAATGACCGCGGTTATATGGGTCTTTGGCTTCCTGGGCTAAAATCAATGAAGCAATGGTATTTATATGTTCATTTTTTATACGCCTTTGGACATTCAGCAGTTCATTTTCAGCCAAGCGATACTTCTGCACATCGATGCTCTCAGCAATCCACAGATAAATCACAAGAATCATACTTATAGTAAGGTACATCTCATTAGACATTGCCTGCGGATTAGGCTTTGCAAAGACATCATACAGTTTAATAATAATTAAGATAAATAAAATAAACAAAGAGGCTAATTTAAAAGTGATTCGCTTCGGCAGCGAGATTACTATGAATAACCGGTCTTTTTTTGTCTCCATTTTTCCCTCATCTCTTTTTATAGGCATCCAGATAAGAATCGCAATAAATCTGTTTGTTTAAAATAAGTTCGGCAGTTATAAAAGAGTCCATAAGTGCTTTGTCCAGGGGATCTAGTATAGCTGCGTCTAAGCCATTTGATAAAGACATCACCAGAAATATACGATTGATAATACTGCGGTCTTTTGCTCCTTGAGAAACATTGCTTAAGCCAATAATGGTTTTAGGGGCAGGGTCAGACAATAACTTAAATTCCCGTAAGGCCTCAAGCATAGAAACCTGCTGTGTCTGGGCCACATTGACCGGTAAAACCACCGGATCTAGATATAAATCCTCGGTAGGAAAGCCTTTCTCCTGGCAAAAACCGATAATTTGCGCAGCTAATTCCAGGCGCCTGTCCTTATCTTGCGGCACGCCCCTTTTATCTAAAGCGAGGCCAATTAAAAAGGCCTTATATTTTATGGCCAGCCCTACCAATACCTCTAATCTGTCTGGGTCTGCGCTGGTTGAATTAATCATTGGCTTATTTTTAACCAGTTTTAGCCCTGCCTCAATCACATCAGGTTTGGTGCTATCCAAGGAAAGCGAGACATTGTTTGTCTCTTGAATGGTCTCGACTAACCATTTCATATCGGCTATCGGATCGCGCGATGCCGGGCCGCAGTTAACATCTAAAATCGAGGCGCCTGCCTCAATCTGTCTTTTAGCCAAATCCTGGATAACCTTTTTATCCTTTTTGGCAAGTGCCTCTCTTACCTCTTTGTACATCCCATTTATGAGTTCGCCGACTATAATCATTTTATCCTCGCTTCGCTCGGTAGAGATCAGAAACCTGTAAACAGAAACCAGAAAAATACTTAGCCCTGGCTTCTGTACTCTGGTTACTGGTTACTCTTAGACATTAACTCTTCTATCGTCTCTTTAATCAGTTTTATCGCCTGGGGATGACGCATAACCAGGATGTCTGCTCCGGACTGTAAAAATGCACAGGCAGTAACCGCCTCCCAAACAATCCCCCGCTCTAATTCCTTGCCCCATTGGGGATGTTCCTCTATAGTGGCCTTAGCCTCTTTGGCCTTGGTAGCCTCCTGGCCGATGAAACATATAAAAGGCATACTCATCATCTTATCACCGGCCAATGCCGCAAGCCTGGCCCTCTCCATTATGGAATAAGCATACTCAAGGCCATAACCTAAAGCGCCCACCGTAGGATTAATCACAATCTTATCCCCAGGCAACCCCATGTCAGTAATCAGGATATTAAGTTGCTTAGCAATATTAATATCAATGGGCGACTCGGCAATAATATTATGTCCGTCAGCTAAGACGCTTGCCGTAATCGTCTTATAGTTATCCTGGACAGCGTCGCCAAAAAGGATGCGTTCTCCTTTAGTCGCCTCGCTTAAAAGAGGCATGAGGAGGTTATCTTTGGCGTCATCACCGCATCCTGAAACGATCAAAGGCACATTGACTGTCTTTAAGATATCTTTTAAGATCTTGACTAATTCATCGTTAGGCCGGTTTCCTGAATCAGGATGCGCACCCTGTAATTTTAGACACAATAAATTCGCGCCATAAGCCTTAACTGCCTTCTCGGCCCACTCCAGGGGATTTGCCAGGACATCTTTAAACGGCTCTCTCAAGATCTCCGGCCAATCAGTAGGCTCGATATCCCAAATCTCCTGGGCAACCACGGGCGCATTGGGCATAGAACCCTCTTCAAATAAATAAGGCAGACAGGACTCGCCGCCCACCTTCAAAGAAAATGCGCGACTTCCGCCCTCTTCTTTTGTGGCGCCTAAAATCACCTCATTAACATTATTGACCCACTTTTCTTTATATAATTCTATAGCCATTTTTTTAATCTTTCAAACCGAATAAATTTTTAACTATTTTATCGAATTGCCCTAATATTAATGCATCCTTACCCAATTTAGATACGGGCTTATCTTCAACGCTTAGTTTCCCTAAAGTTTTATCTTCGGAAAGACAACCTAAGCAATCTAATCCCGACTCTTTTATCTTATCTTCCAAGTGACGGCAGTCTTTATCAGCGCGATTGACAATAAGTTTTGCGGCCTTAAACTTTATGCCCATGTCTCGGGCCAGGTCTAAAATCCTCTTGGCTGAACGCAAGCCCACGACAGAATGGTCGCTGACTAAAAGCAGGCAATCCGCAGCCCTCATAGTGCGCCGCGACAGGTGTTCCATGCCTGCCTCATTGTCAATCACTACAAAATCGTAATTTTTGATTAATTTTTGCATAATGTTTCGTAAGACATTATTAACATAGCAATAACAGCCCGGGCCCTCAGGATGCCCCATGCTCAAAAGATCAAAACCATTACTTTCGGATAACCCCAACTGAACCTGATATTCGATATAATGGTCCTTACTCATGTTACTAGGCACAACTTTAGGGTCTTTGGTAATACTATCCACAATATCCGCAAGGCTCTTGTTTTTAGCCACGCCCAGCGAATTTGACAAATTGCTGTTAGGGTCAGCATCAACCGCCAAGACCGAACACTCTCTATTGGCCTTTAGCCAATTTATAAGTAAAGCAGTAATGGTGGTTTTTCCCGTGCCGCCTTTGCCGCAGACTGCAAATATATATCCCATTGTTAATTATGCCTTCACGCTCGGAAACTTACTCAAATTCGTATGCGGGAAAAATAAAGCCGCCATATATTCTTCCATATAATCCGGCTCAACGGATAATTCATAATAGGTCATTTTCCCGGCAATCTCTTTTGCCTTACTAAAAGCCTGGGAAGAAAAAAGGATTTCTCTTGCGCCGAACAACGAGCTATTTCCCACAAAGCTAAATTTTTCACGCGGCAGATCCGGCAGGAGCCCGATTCTTACCGCATTATCAATATCTAAATAAGTGCCGAACCCGCCGGCAATAAAAAACTTATTTATCTTAGAAAGCTCGATCCCCATGTGTTTAGCTAAACTACTCGTAGCGGAAAATATTGCCGCCTTTGCCCTTTTTAAATTTTCAATATCCGCTTCAGTAATCACAATATCAGACTTTAAATTACTTTCATTCTTAGGCACTAAAACAAATTCCTTGCCAAATTCGCCGTCGCGGATAGCCTTAAATTTAGAAGAGGTTATGAATTTGCCTTGTCTATCAATAAGGCCGGCTTTTAAAAATTCTGCCAATAAATCAATATAACCTGAACCGCAAATTCCGATAGGCAGAGCACCAGTTATAGTCGTAAAGTTTACATTGCCTTGAGCAGAATCTATCTTAACTTTCTGGATTGCCCCTTTTGTAGCCCTGGTGCCTGAAGTTATGCCGCTTCCTTCAAAGGCCGGGCCTGCCGAGGCAGAGCAGGATATAAGCCATTCCCGGTTTCCTAAAACGATCTCGCCATTAGTACCGATATCAATTAATATACAAAGGTCTTTTTCTCTATCCAGACTGCAGGCTAAAACCCCGGAAACAACATCTCCTCCCACGTAACTAGAAACCCCCGGGACGCAGGCAAGCAAACCTCTGGGATTAATCTTTATGCCGGCCTCAGCCGCCCTAATCACCGGGATAAAATTAGCCGTCGGTATATAGGGCTCTCTTCTAATGTAGGTCGGGTCAACACGTAACAAGAGATGAATCATCGTGGTATTTCCTGCGCATAAAGCACAATTTACATCATTAAGGTCAAGGCCATGCTCTCTAATCATCTCTAGAATCATCTGATTCATACTGTCAATAACTGCATGATGTAATTTTTCAAGACCATCTTGTTTCTGGGCAAAGATTATCCTGCTGATTACGTCGCTACCAAAACTGGCTTGCTTGTTATAGGTGGCCCGGGTTCCAAGCACCTTCTTGCTATTTAAATCCACGAGCTGGCCGGAAATAGTTGTGGTGCCGATATCAAAACACGCCCCGAAATTCTTTTTCGAGGTATCTTGTGGCTCAATCAAGACTATCTCAGTGGTCCCGTTTCTTTTTCCCAGGGTTACGGTGACCTTCCAATCAGATGCGCGCAATAATTCACCCAGGCACCTGATATTAGAAAGACCAGTCTGCATAATGGGGATATCCTGAATCTTGCGAATCGAGCGATAGATTCTTTCCAAATCGCTGATTTTATCGTCTAACGTCGGTTTGGGTATTTCCAAATATAATTTGGTGGCTAAAGGCGAGTGAATAAATAAATCCCGTTCTTTAAGTGTGCTTATTTGTTCAACTGCCTCTGAGGCAGAATAAAGGCCTTTTAATCTTAAATCCAGTTCTTCGCTGGATAATTTATCAAAATCCAGTCTTGATTCGGGTAAAACCTCGACCTCTAAATCACTCTGGACGGTAGTCAAACAGGAAAGATAGACTTGCCGCCTTCTCTCATCCAGGCTAAGCCTGCCAGTCGGTTGAGAACTTACTTCGCCCTTCTTAACAATGATTTTACACCTTCCGCAGACACCGTCTCCGCCGCAACCTGAGTTAATGTAAACCCCGGCAGAGATCGCTGCAGAAAGTATGGTTTTACCTTTCTCAACCTCGATGGTCTTATTATCCGGATAAAATGTTATCTTATACTTTTCCATCACTTTTCTAACTTTTAAACAATTTAACACCGCAAAGGCGCAAAACCCCTAACTGACGGCATGCAGGCGCAAAATCGCAAAGAAATTATTCAATTAAATTTTGCGCTTTAGCGGAATTTTTGCGTTTTAGCGGTCTATAATTTCTTCAAGAAACTCGGAATCCCGGAGGCCTCGCGCGGACCAACAACTATCTGCCAACCGCTTTTATCCTCAAGATCCCCACTCATTACTGCCACATAGCCCGGGATGATTACCTTCTTATGCGAAACCAAAGAACCAAGATTATTTTTATTGATTGCCTCTGTAACCTTATCGGCCGTAAATTTCTCTGCTGCCCAGGCGGTCAACACCGACATGCCTTCGGTATCTACGCTCATAATATAGGAAGGAACCTTGCTTGCCTCAACCTCTGAAAGCACCGTGTAGTAACTCAGGGAGAAATTAGTGGTCACTAAAAGCGGCGAAATATCGCTAACTTTTCCAATGGGATAAACCTTGGGTTCAACTTGTAGAGGCTTTTGCGGGTCAGAATAAATATTTTGTCTTAGCGTAAAGATACTTAAAGCCTGCCAGGGTTCTAGTCCCTTCATTAAAATAATACTGGCATATTTAGCCAAAAGACTACTTACCTGAATTACTTCTTTATAGGGGTCTCTTTCCGATATGACCGCAATAGTCGGATATCCTAGTTGTCTAAAACTTTTCTTTAATGCTAGGCGCCGAATCTGAGTTAGATCGGAAATCCGCTGACCCAGGCCCTTTGTTCCCGGATCAAGGATTAAATCTTCCACGCCCAAATCATTTATGGACTTGACTAATTGCGACAAATCATCAAGATTATCTGACTTAACTACAAGCGGCAAGCCGTAATTCTTAGAAAAGCCTGTCATCATCTTATAATTGGAATTGGTCGCTGCATAAATCAATGGTTTTTTATCTTTGCTTAGCTCTAAGGCTTCTTTTAACGTCTGTTCATCGCTACTCATTAATACTGGATTTAAATCCAGTTTTTCCAGAACCGCCCTTAGAATTTTTAAGAATCTTTCTTTATCGGATTTGGTCTGGGAAATGGCAACAAGATCCGGTTTAAGCTCCTGGCCTATACGCTCAAACCTTAAGGATTTTATGGAATTCATGTTCTTATCAAGCTCTGCGTCGGATAAACTATCCTCTAAGATAAATCCTATGCCGCAGGGATGATGGAATTTTTCCTCATGACGGAACATTACGGATTCGTTCCCTATTTCAAGGACGCGGTCATCTTTCCCAATTTTGGCTAAGCGAATTGGCGGTAACGCTGCTTGTTCAAGTTTTCCTTTTGCCTCTGCGGTTAAATGCGGACACTTATCCAGGCTCACTGCCTTCTTGGCAAGCTGCATGGCAAAGGCAAGACACGTCGGAAATCCGCAGTCCCTGCAGTTTGTTTTGGGTAAAACCTTATAGATATCTAGACCTGAAAGGGCCATTTTTAGTTTATTGATGCTATATTAAATATTTCAGAAAGATTGGTTTTATATAGTTCCTTCGCTAAAATTTCAGATTCCGCATGTGTCTTAACTTTTTGCAATAATTTGATTATTGGTTTTTTGAATACAAAGGAAATCTTTTTGTTATTCTCTTCATTAATAAAATCAATCTTTATTTTTGAGCTATTTAGTTTCTCGATATTGCCTTTGCCGTAAGTGGCACCACTTGAAAGCTGCAGACCGTCAATAAGGCAGGATTTTGGTTTCTTGCTTGCGCCCCAGACTTTTATTCTAATGCCGAAATATTTCTTAAAGCCTATTTTTTCAAACGCCAGGTTTCCTGCCAAAAGCCCTAGAACCAGATATGGACCCAGATGCCCGTGAAATTTTATGGCTTCATTTAAAGTAATTCGTTTGTTACTCATTTTTCAATTACTTATTTATCAGATTAGCAAAATACCCCGCACCAAAACCATTATCAATGTTTACCACCGCTACCCCGGGAGCACAGCAGTTTAACATAGTCAGTAACGCTGACAGGCCCCGAAAGTTTGCTCCATAACCGCAGCTCGTTGGCACGGCAACTACCGGAGTTTTTACCAGGCCAGAGACAATACTTGCCAAGGCCCCTTCCATCCCGGCAACCACCACGATTACCGAGGCCTTTCTTATAACATCAATATGATTGAACAACCGGTGAACTCCTGCGACTCCCACGTCATAAAGTCTTAAAACTTTATTACCCAGTATCTGTAATATGGCGACTGCCTCCTCGGCAACCGGCGTATCTGAAGTCCCTGCTGTCATTACTAAGACCCTGCCTTTTTTAAACGGAATTTTTTTCTTAATCAGGTAGGCAAATTTGGCCTCGGGGATGAACTTAAGTCCGATAAATGCCTTTTTTAATTTTTTGTAAATATTATTTTCAAGGCGAGTCAAAATAAGTAAATCGTTTGATTTTAAGATTTTCCTAGCAATGCTTTTTATCTGATTAAGGTCTTTCCCCGGGCAGTATATCACCTCAGGCAAACCGCACCTTCTGGCTCTTGTAATATCAACCTTGGCAAACCCTAAATCAACAAACCCCGTGAGAGAATTTCTTCCTTTTTTACTAACCGAATGTTGGGATGATTCCATTAAATTCGAAATTTTTACCCCACGATGCTTTTCTCTAACGGGGCAAACCCTGTTAGTGATAGGGAATATTTTCTCTTATTTATTTTTCGTAACAAAACATTTCCGTAATTACGGTCTAAATTCTTGTGTATCTCTAACGGGGCAAACCCCTTCATCTAAAAAATAAAAATAAGATTGTAATAATTACTACTAATGCCACGATATAAAAATCATTAAAATAGAAGAAGTCAAAAAACCTCTCTCCCGAAGAATAGCTGTTATCCTGGAAAATAATCTTTTTGTGCGACTCTTTAAGAGAGTCTTTTATCTTGGAACGAATATCTTGTAATTGATCCTGCCTAAATCTTAAATGGGTACCAGCAATTCTATATGCAGGGATAATTCCTTCCTGCGAAAGATCTATTACCTCTTTTTCTGAAATGCCCAAGAATTGTGCTGCTTCCCTGACCGTTAATAGTTTTTCCGCCATTTTTTTTAAAATAATGATTGCGCACCTGCCTGTCGACAGGCAGGGATTTTAAAAAAGATTTCACAGATTAAAGGCAAAGGCCTCTCTGCATCATCTGTGTAATCCAACTTTCCCCGCTTTGCGGGATCCCGTTGAATATTTATTATTGCGCGGGATAATCATTGTAATCTAGATTTTATTTAAGTGCTCCTTTAGATATCCATTCGTCTATTTTCTTGCGCTCAAACCTCCATTCGTTATTGTCCTTAAAAGCGGGTACCTTGCCGGAATTTGCCCAATCTAAGATAGAGTCGAGATCAATCTCAAGGTATCTCGCCAGTTCTTCGCTATCGAGCACATCGCCCAACATAATGCATCTACCCTGTAAGATTGCCCCCTCAATAATATTTAATTTTGGGGCCCTAACATCACCGTTAACAACGGCCGTGGAAGTAAGAGTCAATCTCTGTTTGGCAATGATATCCCCTTTTACTTTTCCGGAAATAGTAATATTATCTCCGACAATATGGGCTTCGACCACAGCAGTATCTCCAATAGTTAAATTTCCCTTTACCTCAAGCGTGCCTTCAAATTTGCCATTTATGCGCATGTTAACCGGATCCCGAAAAGAAAGTGTCCCAGACATGGAGGCGTCTACATCTAAAAGTTTCTCTTCAATGTTTTTTCTCTTATCTCGTAAACCCATCTTTAATCACCTCCTTTTACGTGCACATAACTTACAGAACCAGTGATTAACTCAAAGCGATGTAAGTTATATGTGCGAGTTAAACCCTTGACATCTGCCTAAAATTTTCATCATTAAGGAAAATGTCAAGGGTAAAATTCGGACACATAATTTACGTCACCGTATTCCGTAAATTATGTCCTCATTTTATCCCTTTCCTAAATATTTTTCGAGTCTTCTTAAAATAAAAAGGCATGTTAAAACTAATGCCGTGGCCACAAGCGCAGCTGATAAGAAACCGCATCCCACGGCAAGACCAATCGCTGCAACTGCCCATAGGCTTGCTGCGGTAGTCAGGCCCATAACTTGATCTTGTTGTCGGAAGATCGTACCAGCTCCCAAGAATCCGATGCCGGTAATCACGCCTGCGGCAATTCGGCCCGGGTCGACATTAGCTACATTTTGGTATATACCAAAAATATAAAGCGATGTCAACATAATCAGTGCCGAACCTAAAGAAACTAAGATGTGCGTCCTTAATCCTGCAGCCCGATGATGAATCTGGCGTTCCAACCCGATAATCCCGCCCAAAAAAACCGCTAAAATAAGCCTGTAAATGACCTGATTATCAGTTGCCATCTTAGGACCTCCTTAATTAGCCCCGACGTATCGTAGGGGCGAATTAATCCCGAAGCTTAAGCAAAAATTATCGAACCCTCTGGAATTTCACTTCGTGAAATTCCGAGGACTAAAGTCCCGGGAATTCTCTGAATTCCTCGGGGGAGAATTTTTGCTTGTTTAAGCGAGGGATCTATGATTAACTTACGTCACTTACGTTCCGTATGTTGTGGCCTCATTTGATACCCTAGTCCAGCAATCATCGCAGCATTGTCCAGGCAAAAATTGATGCTGGGAAAATGCGCCTTAATGCCGCGGCAGGCAGCCTCTTCAGTCAGGTGCTTTCGTAAATAACTATTAGCCGCAACTCCGCCGCCGACAATAATATCCTTTGTCTTTTTAAGACCACAGGCAAGTAAGGCCTTTTTAACCAAAATATCAACAACGGACTTTTGAAACGAAGCGGCAATATCAGAGATCAGCCTGGAATCTCGTTTTAGCGCAGGCTGTTTCCTGACAAAATAAAGAACCGCTGTCTTTATCCCGCTAAAACTAAAGTCTAATGTCCCGGGCAGTTCGGCACAGGAAAAATTAAATCTGGCTGGGTCTCCTTTTTGAGCCAGCTTGTCGATTATCGGCCCTCCTGGATATCTCAAACCGAGAATCGTAGCTACCTTATCAAAAGCCTCTCCGCAGGCATCGTCAAGGGTTGCCCCGAGTTTTATAAAATTCAAAGCGTCTTTTAAGTAGTAAAGATTGGTGTGGCCGCCGGAAACCACCAGTCCGACCACGGGTAGCCTAACCTTTTGTTCTAAATATATCGCCCAGAGATGTGCCTTTGTATGATCAACTTCAACTATAGGAACGCCTCGCCCAAAACTCAATGCCCTGGCAAAAGATATGCCTATTAATAATGAAGTCACTAAACCGGGGTTAGCAGTTACCGCAATTAAGTCTACATCCGCAATATCTTTCTTGGCCTTCCTTAAAGCCTCTCTAGCTACCTGGACAATGGTCTCAACATGGAATCTCGAGGCAATCTCCGGAATTACCCCACCGTATTTGGCGTGAAAATCTACGCTAGAGGAAACCA
Source organism: Candidatus Omnitrophota bacterium (assembly GCA_043808095.1). Classification (GTDB taxonomy): domain Bacteria; phylum Omnitrophota; class Gorgyraeia; order JAZDFF01; family JAZDFF01; genus JAZDFF01. The sequence goes on along the minus strand of JAZDFF010000001.1, from coordinate 124,471 downwards.
CATTAGAAAGAACTTTATTGCCATTTCTTACCACGGCAGCTGCTGTCTCATCACAGGATGTCTCTATTCCTAAAACATGCATTATTTTTTAACGAAAAAAATCAAGGTTCACTGATGAGCACAGATTGACCCTTAAAATTTAAGTCTTTCACAGATTAGCGCAGATAATCTGTGCTAATCTTGTATCATTTTCCGCCATAATACGTTGGCGGACCAGCCAATTTTTGTGGCGGGCATCTGTGCACATCTGTGTAAATAATTGTTTTTTAGCAAAAATTATTTTAAAAGGTCTGAAACCAGAACCAAGTTAATCCCTTTATCTTTAAATTTAGGGAGCTCTTCTTTAAGCACCTGTAGCGTTGTCTTTAGATTATGGCCTATGCCTACGGCCTGCCCATTTTCCTTGGCAACATCAATTAATTCTTCAAGCATATCTTTGATGTATTTCGAATCTTCCTTGTTGTCTAAGAATACGTCTCTTCGAGTATAACGAACGCCTTCTTTTTTGGCTAAGCGGGAGCATACGGAATTTACGGTGACAAAACTATCCAAAAAATAAAAATTGTATTTCTTCAACTGCTTAAAGATTACCGACATTACCCAGATATCCTGGGTGGCGCGGGAGCCCATGTGATTAGAGACGCCTCTTATATAAGGAACGCTCTTCGTGTCTTTTTGGAAAATTCTGATGATGCTGTTCTCATCCATCTTAGTAAGAATGGTGTCTTTTTCCAATCTAAGACTCAACTCTTGCGGCTGCATCGGTAGATGGAGAATTACCTGCCAGTCATTGTCCCTGGCTATCTGGGCGGTCTGCCTGGAATAAGACAGATTCGGCAATATAGCCAGATTTAAAGGCAGGCCTAATCCTCGGATTAAACCTATATGAGTCAGGTTATAACCCCAGTCATCGATGACTATGGCTACCTTGGGCAGCTTTGGAGGCGGCTTTACGATAATTGCCTTCCTGGGCCAAAGGCTGATGATTAAAACAAACTGAAAAAGCGCAATTACGGCTAAAACCGCAATGGCAATATTTTTCTTATCTTTCAAGCGCATAGGCTTAGTTCTTTGTCATGCCCCGATAAACTTTTATCCCTTTTAAAATATAAATCGCGTGCATAAGCTGGTTGTCATTCTTATAATCTTTAGATTCTTCCTTAACTTGTGCTTCTTCTTTTTCCATCTGCTTAAATATATCCAAAGGTTTCTTCTCATCAAGGCCCGCTTCGGGTTCTTTGGGTTCAACCACTACATCCGGCATAATGCCTGTTCCATGGATAGTGCGCCCCGATGGAGTAAAATATTTGCTTGTGGTCAGCCGCAGCCCCGAACCGTCGCGAAGCGGAATTACCGTCTGGACCGAGCCCTTCCCAAATGTTTTTATTCCTACTATGACTGCCCGCTTATAATCCTGAAGCGCTCCTGCAACAATCTCACTGCCTGAGGCGCTACCATCATTGACTAATATCACCATAGGCAAATTTAGATCAGGGGCAGCTTCTTTGGATTTAAATTCCATATTTTGCGAAGGATCACGGCCTTTGGTATAAACAATCATCTTGTCTTTTTCCACAAATTTTTCGCTTACCCTGACAGCCGCGTCTAAAAGTCCGCCGGGGTTATTGCGTAAATCCAGGATTAAGGCATCGATATTCTGTTTTTTTAAATCTGCCAAGGCCTTATCAAAATTCCCTTGTGTGGTTTCTCTGAATTCAACCAAGCGGATATATCCGATATTCTCTTCTAAAACCCTGGCATCCCTGATATCCTTTATCTTAATGATATCGCGGGTAATTTTATAATCGGACAGTTTGCCTTCATTCTCCCGCCAGATAGTTAAAGCGACTTCGGTCTGAGGCTTGCCGCGTAATTTCTTTACTGCGTCCATTAAACTGATATTTCGGGTTAATTCGCCGTCAATCTTGATAATCCTGTCCCCGGACTTTATGCCGGCATTCCAGGCAGGAGTTCCTTCAATAGGGGTTATAACGGTAAGGAGATCGTCTTTAATGGTAATCTCAATACCGATGCCGCCAAACTGGCCCTGGGTATCAACCTTAAGTTCATTATAGGCATCCGGGTCCAGGAATTGACTGTGCGGGTCAAGGGAGGCCATCATTCCCTTTAGAGCCCCATAAATAAGGTCTTTGGGTTTGCTCTCTTCAACATAATCTGTTTGGACTAAACCCAAGACATCCGTAAATAATTCTAACTGGGGATATATATCATCCTTCTTTTTTCTTTCTATACCAGAAATGGCTATACTCACCAAACCAAGACTCAAAACAACGGATAGAATAGAAAGTGCAACTTTTTTAGAACGTTTCATAAATTCCCTCCATTTTATTGATTCCTTAGTAATTTCCCCTCTAACATCTGTTTAATTATCTTAGGATTGGCCTTGCCGCCTGACGCCTTTAAGGCCTGGCCCACCAAAAACGAAAGGGCATTGTCTTTACCGCCGAGATACTCTTTTGCCGGGCCGGGATTTTTCTCAATTGCAGTATTAACGAAATTTTCGAGACTCTCTTTATCGGACAACTGCAACATCTCTTTTTCCTGCATAATCGTTTCGGGATCTCCTCCGGTGTCGATTACCTCGGTCAAAAGATCCTTGGCGCGCAGATTGCTGATTTGTCCGTCACTAACGAGCCCGATTATCTTAACCAGGGTCTGGGCCCTTAAATTCAAATTCTTAATATTTAATTTTCGGCTATTAAGCTGCGATGAAACCGGACCGATTATCCAATTGGCTATTTCTTTCGGCCGGTTAAGATGTTTTAGACATGCTTCGAAATAATCGGCCATAGCCTTGTCGCCTGCGAGTGTGTTAGCATCATAATCAGAAAGACCGTACTCCTTTATAAAACGACCGACTTTTTGTTTGGGTAATTCCGGAATCTCCTTCTTTAAAGAATCAATTTTCCTTTCATCAACAGAAAAATACGGCAGGTCCGGCTCAGGGAAATAACGATAATCATGCGCCTCTTCTTTCGAGCGCATACAAAAAGTAGTCTCGGATTCATCATCCCAAAGCCTGGTCTCCTGAACCAATTTGCCGCCTTCTTCTAAGATCTTGGCCTGCCGGTGAGCCTCAAATTCTAGGGCTGCCTTTACTGCCTTAAAGGAATTCATATTCTTAAGCTCGGTTTTTTTACCGAGTGATTTTTGTCCGGGTTCACGAATAGAAATATTGGCATCACAACGCAGGCTTCCTTTTTCCATATCGCAGTCAGAGACCTCAAGGTATTCCAATATGGCCTTCAGCCCTGCTAGATATTCATAGGCCTCAAAAGGAGAATTAATATCCGGCTCGCTGACAATCTCAAGTAGCGGGATTCCCGAGCGGTTATAATCCACTAAACTATAATCTTCCTTATGGATTAATTTACCCGCATCCTCTTCTAAATGCACCCTGGTGATTCCGATACGTTTGGGTTTACCCTCTATTTCAATATCCAGATATCCTTTGCTTGAAAGCGGCAAATCATATTGTGAAATCTGAAAGTTTTTGGGAAGATCCGGATAAAAATAATTCTTGCGGTCAAACTTGATATAGCCGCTGATCTTACAATGCAGGGTAAGAGCAGTTTTAATCGCAAGCTCCAGTGCCCTTTTATTTAAAACCGGCAAAGAGCCCGGCAGCCCAAGGCATACCGGACAGGTCTGGCTATTAGGGTTATTGCCAAAATCAGTAGAGCAACCGCAAAATGCCTTGGATTTGGTTAATAAATGCACATGAACTTCTAATCCGATAACTGTTTCAAATTCCATATCTATAGTTTAGGCTTTTTAAGATGCCAACTCGTATTCTGCTCGTAAGTATAGGCAACCCGAAAAATAGCCTCTTCGGCAAAAGGTTTTGCCAAAATCTGCATGCCTACGGGAAGGCCTTTTTCGCTAAACCCGCAAGGAATAGATATCCCGGGAATGCCGGCGAGATTGGCTGAAATTGTAAAGATATCCGACAGATACATGGCCAGCGGGTCTTCTAATTTTTCTCCTAATTTAAAAGCCACTGTGGGCGACGTTGGTGTAATGATACAATCATAATTTTTAAATACCTCATCAAAATCTTCCTTAATCTTAGTGCGCACTTTTAGTGCCCTCAAATAATAGGCATCGTAATAACCGCTGGATAAGACATAAGTGCCTAAAATGATTCTGCGTTTTGCCTCTTTGCCAAAACCATAACGTCTTGTTAGCTTATAAGTATCAAGCAGCGAATCTTTAGTCTTAGCCTCTTTTCTAACACCATACTGCATCCCGTCAAACCTGGCCAAGTTGGAACTTGCCTCGGCGGTTGCTACAATATAATAAACAGCCACGGCATATTCGGTATGCGGCAAAGATACCTGGCTGCATTTAGCTCCTGAATCTTGAAATAATTTAATCGCCTCATCCAAACTCTTTTTAACCTCCGGCTCAATTCCCTCTACAAAATATTCTTTGGGAATTCCTATCTTAAGGCCCTTGACATCATTAACCAGGGACTTCGTATAATCGGCAACGGGAATATCCAAAGAAGTTGAATCCAGAACGTCATGACCGGCAATAACATTTAATAAAATAGCGGCGTCTCGTACATCCTTGGTAATCGGGCCGATCTGGTCTAAACTTGAGGCAAAGGCAATAAGTCCATAACGAGAAACCCGTCCGTAAGTAGGTTTTAAACCAACTGTCCCGCAAAAAGATGCGGGTTGTCTAATCGAACCGCCGGTATCTGAACCGAGGGCGAGAATTGCCTCATCACTTGCCACCGCTGCAGCTGAACCACCGCTTGAACCGCCAGGTACCCTTTTTAAATCCCAGGGATTATAAGTTGGACCGTAATACGAGGTTTCAGTAGATGAACCAAAGGCGAATTCATCCATATTGGTCTTACCAAAAACAATAGCGCCGGCCTCTCTTAATTTTTTTATTACCGTGGCATCATAAGGCGGCTTAAAACCGTCTAAGATATGCGAAGAGCAAGTGGTTTCTTCGCCAAGAGTGCAGATATTGTCTTTGATAGCGACGGGGATGCCGGCAAGACTAGAATCATCCGGTATCTGGTATCTAGCATCTGGCATCTCGGGTAATCTCACATAGGCCTTAATCTTTTTGTCGACGGTCTCAATGTGTTTCTTTAAAGAATTTATGATATCAACGGGTTCTATTTCTCTTTTAACGAGTAATTCCTTTAACTGGTGGGCAGTTAGACTGTATAATTCCATTTTATAATTTTATTCGGTTTATTAATGCCAAATTTCTAATGACGAATGACGAATAAATTTCTAAATTTCTTAATGCCTAAAATTCTAATTAGACATTGGATAATTTAAGAATTAATTATTCATTAGGATTTAGTCATTAGGAATTTAATCTTTGTGCTTACTCAATAACCTTGGGGACCTTAAAAAATGTGCCTTCTTTTTTGGGAATGGACTTAAGGAATTCTACGATATTTAACGACGGTTTAACAACATCATCCCGGAAGACATTTTTTATATTCAAGACATGAGTAGTTGCCTCTACTGCCGATATATCAAGTTTTTTTAGTTTATCGATGTATTCAATAATATTTTCTAATTGTTTTGCAAACTGATTCAATTCTTCCTCAGTTAACTCAACGCGAGCCAGGTCTGCTACGTATTTGACATCCTTTTTAGAAATCGCCATCTTGAGACTCTTTTAACCAAAAATTTTACCCTTCACCAGAAAACCCGGATGTAAACGCCAGGTTAAAGAACATTTGTTCGGGGTTTACCGAAGCCAACTCATTCTAAAAGAAGACGCAGAGATAAAGCCTCGCAAGTCATTACATATTAACACCTTTTATCCAAAAAGTCAATCCTTCCAGTCTCTTGCTAAGCCAGAGGTCATGATTTTTTAGAATTGACACTGAGCCCTTCAACTTCGTCCTTCGATAAACTCAGTACAAACCCTGAGCCCTTCGACTCGTTTCACTCGCTCAGGGTGAATGCTGAGCTTGCCGAAGCAGAGCGAAGTCGAATGGGTTCGTTCGGGATGGTCCAGGAGTGGTGAGCCTGTCGAACCACGAAGTCGAATGTGTCAAAAAAAACCTTTTGAATTAACGGCTTCTATTGAGAATGGAAGAAAAAATAGAGGTAGGTTTTCTCTAGAAAGATAAATTAACGTAAGGTATATATATTCTTATGAAATATGTCTTTAAGCTTACGTTTAGGTACGTGCAGGCAGCCCTTTGTATCTAGCCAATATTTGACTGAATCCTTCAAAACCTCAGGTTTTGGTGATTCAGCAGGATATCCCAAGGCAACCACAGAATCAATAAGGCAAAAACTGGGAATATTTAAGAATTTAGCCAGCCTGTCTCTGTCAATTGAACCAAGCCAACATGAACCAATGCCTTTAGATTGGCTTGCTAAAATAATATTCTCTACCGCTGCGCCAACATCATGTCCATAATAGTTTGAAAGTTTGGATTTACGGGTGTTTATCAAAACCACGATATAGGCTGTCGGATGCCTGCCCTCTCTGGGTGAGCCGTCTGGATGAATATAGAGCGCCCATCTAAGGCAGCTAAAAACTTTCTTAAGCTGCTCCTTCTTATTTATGGTTATGTACTCGAGAGGCTGTAAATTTCCCGCAGAGGGAGCCAGTCTTGCCGCATCAACTAATTTTTTAAGAATTGTATACGGGATTTTTTTCTGTTTAAACCGCCTAATAGAGCGGCGTTTTAAGATTATCTGGTAAACCGTTTTCATCTTTATTCCTTAAACATCGACTCTTTTTTGAAATCTTTAATCATTCTATAGACGAGAAAATATGCAGGAGGATAAACTCCATTTGTTAATAAATCCAAAATAATGTGCAGGCTTAAGCCCACGGTAAGCGCGATCCAGTAGATATTTAACTTAAATACGGTAATTAAAATCCATAAAAATAATATAACATCAAGAGAATGAAAAATAAGAAAAATTCTGTCAAATTGTTTTTCCAGACAGAATAAATAAAATTCCTTAAGATTGGCGCGATAGCGGCCATTAAGCCTGTAATCCAAGATATGATCGAGATCAATCAAAATTCCTGAGAAAAACAATATGAGGGCAGACCCCAAGGAGTTAAAATAGAGATATATTGCCGCACTAAACGGTAAAGTAATAATTATATGTTGAGCGGGTTTCATCTTATCTAGAAGATTTCAAAAACTTCAAACGCGAATTTCCGCTAATCCCTGCCTCACGGCAGGCAGGAAACGCGAATTCTCGCTAATCTCAGGTTATGGTTAGGGTTATGATGCCAGTATGGTTTAGAGGTTAAGGTTAGGTAAAGAAATACTTAACCCTAACCTAATTTTCCATACTGGTTTCTTAACCTTAGCCCGAAAACTTAACCATAAAATTAGGCAATTTTAAAGATTCGCGAACATTAGCGTTCCCGCCACAAAGATTGGCGGGTCCGCCTCCGCCATAATAATTGGCGGATGCGCCAATATTTGTGGTGCAAAAGAATTGTGGCGGAAGATTTGTGATTATTAGCGTTAAAAGATTCATTTTTTCTTAGTCTTAGCAAATCTTGCCGTGCATATAGGGCCGGCTTTTATTGACAGATGCCTTCTCAAGGACATATTTCTCAACATCTATCTTCAACCCGCCGCAGAGGTCAAACAAGCGGATAAAGGTATCTGCTATTTCTTCGTTAAAATTTTCTTTATCCTTGATGCGATAGGCCTCAAGCGCCTCTCCTAATTCTGAAACAATAAGCATAAGCATCTCCGGAATATTTCTTTCTTTATCCCAGAAGCCTTTTTCTTTGGCAATCTTATGGCATAGCTTTACATAATCCTTGAATGCTAAATTTCTCATTTTATCACTCCCATGTGTAATATGTTTCTTACTTAAGTTAAATCCGAAGCACGAATTTCGAATTATTGTATAATTTAATAGATGTATTTACAACTCTATATACTCAACAACCAAGGTATCGATACTCGTCTTAGGTCGTCCCTGCCTGCCGGTGAGGCAGGGATGCTGGTATCGTCCTTCGACAGGCTCAGGACGGTATCTTGAGTGCAATCTAAGGATATCGAAGCTAGATAAAACATAAGACGAGTTTCCAAGACGAGCATCGATACGAGCATCCATACCGAAAAACCGAGCTTCAAACTGTTAACTCGACTTTTGAATAGTACAATTTAATATTTTCATACTATTGCTCACTTTCCAATAGTCTTCCTGACTCAGTAAAAAAACTTGCTCCCAGATGATAGATAAGTTTAACTTTTTCAGTATTCCATACTTCCCGAAATAAATCGTTTTCAACCTGCGCATAAATTGCTTCGCCGATAAATAAATTGTGATCGCCTACCTCTTTAATATCCCCAAGCAAACATTCAAGATTTCCAATGCATTCTCCGATTAAAGGAGTTTTTATGAGCCGATTAGCCTTAACCGGGGTAAGACCGGTCTCCTTAAACTTATCTACTTCTCTTCCTGAATGAGTGCCGCAGTAAATTACCTGTTTGAACAACTCAACCGAGGGTATATTAACTACAAATTCCCGGGATTTGGTTATCAATTCGCAGGACAAGTGTGCCTTGGCCACGCTTATACCTAAAAGTGCAGGCTTATGACTTAGAGGCATATTCCAGGCAAGGGTTATAATATTAGCCTTATCCTTGTAGGATGAGCTGACCAGGATAACCTGGCCGCTATTAATCAGGCGATTTGCTTTAGATAAAGGAATCTCTTTTTTCATAATATACCCCGCTTAATTTGACAACGCATCGGCCAATTTCGCAAAATCCTCTAATCTTAAGCTGTCCGGTCGTCTGTTTAAACTAATATCGCTTTTTGAAAGCGCCTCTATTAATCCGTCTTTAGGGATGAGGTCTTTTAGGGCATTTACGATATTTTTACGCCGCTGGGTAAAAGACTTACGGATAATCTCAAAAACCAATTTCTCATCCTTCGGTTTTAATTGCGTATCTTTTCTAATTTTAAGATTCATAAAACTGGCATCTACTTTCGGCTCGGGCCTGAAGCATGTCCTTTTAATATCAAAGAGGGTTTGGGGCAAAGTATGGTATTGCACAAAGAGGCTGAATGCGCCGTAATCCTTCCTGCCGCCTGAGGCATTAATCCTCTCAGCTAATTCTTTTTGTACGGTCATGAAAATTTCCGAGATTGATTTCTTTTTATAAAGGAGTTTCGAGATTATGGAAGTAGACATATAAAAGGGCAGATTTGCGATAACCTTAATTCCTTTTAAGCCTTTAAAATCAAATTTTAGAAAATCTTGGCATTTAAAGGTAAGGTTTTTGTAGTGGCCTAATTTCTCTCTTAGGCGGTCGCATAAATTGCGGTCAATCTCAACCGCGATTAATCTCTTGGCGACCCTGACTATCCTTTCGGTAAGCGCCCCTAATCCTGGGCCGATCTCCAAGACGATATCCTTATTTGATAAATTACAAGAGGCGATTATCCTTTCGATATTATTTTGATCGACCAAAAAGCTTTGGCCCAGTCTCTTGCGAGGGTAAAAATCGTATCGTTCTTTAAAAAACCTTGCTTCTTTTTTATTCATATTAACTGAAATAATTAAAAATTTTGCGATGCATACAGATTTTAGCGCCTGCCTCACCGTCAGGCAGGGATTCAAACGGATTATTTTTATCCGCAACATCAGTAACCATCTGTTTGCATTCGTATATAAAATTTGTTTTTAAAATCATATTTACTATTTTAACCAGACTTTCTACAAAGCCTAACTGCCAATTTTATCGCCTCAACCATCGAAGTTGCATCAGCGCAGTTTTTGCCTGCGATATTAAGGCCGGTACCATGGGCAGGCGAAGTCCGGATAAAGGGTAGCCCCAGGGTTAAATTGACTGCATGCCTCGGGTCAGTTAATTTTAAAGGGATAAGCCCCTGGTCATGATACATGGCTATCACAACATCAAATTTGTTTTTTTTAGCAAGGTAGAACAAGGTATCAGAAGCGGCTGGCCCATAAATTGTACAATCAAATTCCTTTTTTATCTTCTCGAAGGCAGGAATAATTTTATCAATCTCTTCTCTTCCCAAATATCCGCCCTCGCCGGCATGTGGGTTAAGACCGCAGACTGCAAGTCTGGGAAAACTTACGCCAAAATTGTTTTTTAAGGCTAAAACTGTTAATTTAACGGTATTATAAATATTTCGTTTCGTTAAGGCCTTACTTACCTCTTTTAGCGGTAAATGTCTTGTCAGTAAAACTACCTTTAAGCCGGAGGTTACAAACATCATGGCAAAATTTTTAGTCTTGGTTTTTTGTGCCAAGTATTCAGTATGGCCGCTAAAGTGAAGTCCGGTTTTTATTATGGACTCTTTCTGGACTGGGCCAGTGACGAGACCATCGAGAGCGCCTTTTTTAAAAAGCAGCAGTGACTCGTCTATATATTCCAATGAGGCCAAGCCATTTTTGGCATTGGTTTTACCGAAACAAAAAAATTCCCTTTGAATATTGGCAAGGTCAATAAAACCAAAACGGGAAAGCATGTTCTTATATCGGCCTAATTCACGAAATACAAAACTGTCGCCAATTACAGTAAACTTCGCTGACCTTGCGATATAATCTTGGCTTAAGGCCTTGGCAACAACTTCCGGCCCGATACCTGAGGGATCGCCAATAGTAATTCCGATTTTTGGCAACAGCCTATTTTTTAATGTAGATGTAGGCATTTTTCTTAAGATTATCTAACCACTCATTTAATAGAAGCCGAAACTTTTCTTCTCGTAACTGATTAAAAATCTCATCCTGAACTTCCTTTAGTTCTTTAGCGCGACCGGGTATTTCTTCAATTAATTTAAAGATATAAAAACCTTCATTGGTTTTTAAAATTCCTGTGGTCCCGCCTACCTCAAGAGAGAATATTGCATCCTCAATATTTTTAAGCAAGACCCCCCTAGAAACTACTTCAATGTTTTGGGCCTCTGAGAAATTTTTCATAAGTTCGCCAAAATCTTTCCCGGCTTTAATTAATTTTAAGACCTCATCGGCTTTCCCTTCGGTCTTTACAAAGATAGAATCAACTTTTCGGGATTGGGCAACACTAAAATCTTTACTATGGCCGTTATAATAGGCAGTTACCTCAGAGGGGGAAACATTGATTTTTGAACGCACCTCTTTGTCAACGATCTCCTGCATAAGGATCCTGTCTCTTAAACGCTCTTTTAAAATCCCGGGCGTAAGACCTTCTTTGGCCAGGTCTTCTTCAAATTCTGCCGCAGAAGGAAATCTTGATTTGACCTCCTCAAATTTCTCTTTAACATCACTCTCTTTTACTTCTAGTTTCTGTTTTTTGGCCTCCTGTAATATTAGCTTATCTTTGATAAGATTCTCTAAAGCACCACCGATAATCTCTGCTTTATTTTCCTCTAGCTGGTCGTCTGAATATTGAGCCCGTAAATCAACATACATTACTCTCAAAAATTCGTTAAAATCGCTCTGGGTAATCGCCTCGTTATTAACTGCGGCAATGATCTGATCTTGATTTGCTTGGGCAAATGGAGTAAAAGAAAGTATTAAGCACATGAATATAAAGAAGACCTTTGTCATTGACGCCCTCCATTTTTAAAATTATTTAGGCTGTCACAAAAATCGTTCCAGCCTAAAGGCGGAACTTTTGTGACGCCCTTTTAGATTACTGATGGTCTCGCGAAGCAGGCGGCAATAAAGATCAAAACCTACCGATGAGATAAAACCATGCTGTTGTACTCCCAAAAGGTTTCCTGCCCCGCGGATTCCTAAATCCTCAAAGGCAATCTTAAAACCTGCTCCTAACTGGGAATATTTTTTGATTACTTCAAGGCGTTTTTGGGACTCGGTTGATAAGAGGCTAATATTAAGCGTAAGAAAATAGGCAAAGGCCTTCACATTGAACCTGCCCACCCTGCCCCGCAACTGATGTAAGTCCGCCAAACCAAAATCCTGGGCATTATCAACAATAAGGGTATTGGCATTAGGTACATCTATCCCTGATTCAATTATAGAAGTAGAAACCAAAACGTCAAGGTTTCCTTTTAAAAAAGAAAACATTATCTTTTCAAGGCTGCGCGAATCCATTTGCCCATGGGCCAGACCGATCTTTATAGTGCTTGGTAAAAGCCTAGATAGTCTTTTTAAAATCTTTTCAATTCTTTGGACACGATTATGCACAAAAAATACCTGGCCGCTACGGCGATGTTCCCGCAATATCGCCTGGCGCACGAGGGCATCGCTATATTCAGCGACATAGGTCTCAATGGGCAGGCGGTTTTGGGGGGCAGTATTTATAACCGACATATCTTTAGCGCCCATTAAAGACATATAAAGTGTACGCGGAATTGGCGTTGCAGTCAAAGTCAGGACATCCACTAAGAGTCGCAAATTCTTAAGTTTTTCTTTTGCCCTTACCCCAAAACGCTGCTCCTCATCAATGATTACTAGCCCTAAGTCTTTGAATTTGATGTCGTTTGAAATTAAACGGTGGGTTCCGATTACGATGTCAACGAGCCCCGCTGCCAGCATCTTTATGATATTCTTTTGTTCAGCATGAGACTTAAAACGGCTGAGCATCTCGACATTAATAGGAAAGTCCTTAAGGCGACTGGAGAAATTATAATAATGCTGCTCAGCCAAGATCGTCGTGGGAACAAGGATTGCCACTTGTTTGTTATCCATTACCGCCTTAAAGGCAGCACGCATGGCTACCTCGGTCTTTCCGTAACCGACATCTCCGCAAAGAAGCCTATCCATGGGTTGAGACGACTCCATATCTTGCTTAACCATAACAGTAGCCTTGGCCTGGTCGGGAGTCTCAACGTAAGGAAAATTCTTTTCATATTCTTTTTGCCAGTCAGTATCGGGGGAGAAACTAAATCCCGAAAGACTCTCTCTTGCCGCCTGCATCCTTAGGAGCTCGGCTGCATAAAGAAAGATCCCTTTTCTTGCCCTGTTCTTGACCCGGAGCCACTCTCCGGAGCCTAATTTATATAATTTCGGCCTGCCCCTTTCAAAACTGATATACTTCTGCACCAGGTGCATAGAATCTACCGGCACAAATAACCTGTCATTACCGGCATATTCAACAATTAAGTGGTCTTTTGGGCCGTCTTTGGTATTAATTTTATTCATCCCCAAAAACCTGCCGATACCGTGCTTTACGTGTACTACATAATCGCCGATTGCTAAATCGAGGAAATTGTCAATCGGAACCTCTTCTTTAAAATCCAAATGAAGCTTAGAAAGACCGCTTGAAATCTTTTTGGGTAAAATTATTACTGCCTCGTGCTCTAAAATTGGTTTTGCGTCGCTCGTGCTAAAACTTCTAATCGCATTAATACTTTCAACGTCAAGGTCAATCCTTATAGGAAATTCGAAAGTGGCAGGAAATATATCCAGGACATCCCCGCGCAGGCTAAAGTCGCCTTCTTCCTGAGTCTGATTTTGGCGCCTATAGCCGAGTTGGTCTAGCTGTGTAACAACACTTTCTAATTCGATTATTTGGTTTCGGTAGAGTTTTAATGACTTAAACATTTTAATGAGCCCGCCATTGATTCAGTGGCGGACGAATTTAATCCCCCACCACTTTTTGAAAGAGTACTCGAGATAGTATGAAAGGTAAATTTAGGAGTAAAACCTTTAATGAGAATTTTATGCTTTTCCAAAAAGTGGTGGGGGATAAGTTCGGCCAAGACGACTTACGTTCATTCCATTCCGTAAGTCGTGGCCTCACTTATTTCTTCTGCCAGGCTAAAACAAGTGGCGAGGCGATAAAAATAGTAGAATATATTCCAGAGAAAAATCCGACTATTAAACAAAAGGCAAAACCATTTAAGACCTCTCCCCCGAAAAAAAACAGGGAGAATACTACGAGCAATGTGACGAAAGAAGTCAGTATGGTCCTGCTTAATGTCAGGTTTACTCCCTGATTAATGGCCTGTGCAAGGGTGATTTTTCCGGAGCTTCGACTCACTTCCCTGACGCGGTCATAAATAACAATGGTATCATTTATGGAATATCCTGCAATAGTCAGGAAGGCAGTTACCATTAACAAATCTATCTGCCTTCCGGTCAGGGCGATAAAGCCTACAGCCATAAAGATATCATGAAGGAGGGCGATAACTCCGGCAATGGCAAAATTAAAGTGCTTAAACCTAAAGGCGACATAAATCAGTATGCCTAAGAGAGACCAAAAAATAGCAAGTATTGCCCGCTTCCTAAGTTGTTTACCTATGCTGGGGCCGATTTTTTCTATTTTTAAAATCTCGAATTTATTATCGGGAAAATTAGCCGAGAGATTGGCAGAGACCTTATCAAAGGTGTCCTGGTTGGTGCGGATACTTATATTATTAGGAAAATCCTTAAATTGCTGGATTGAGGCCTCATCAATACCAATGCCCTTTAAGCCTGCCCTGATATCTCCAATGGCAACCGGTTGTTCAAACTTATATTCCTGTAGCTGGCCGCCTGAAAGCTCTATGCCCAGCATATTTTTTCCCCTTAGGATAACACTGCCCATGCCCAATAAGATTATTAAGACGGATATGGTATAAAATATTTTTCTTTTCCCGATAAAATCTATGCTGGGTTTTTCTTTAAAAATCTGTAGCATCGGCAGTCCGCTTATGAGCCTGCTGTTCAGCAATACTTCAAAGATTAGATGGGTGACTATAACTGCGGTATAAAGGCTGGCTAGTAAACCTATGGTTAAGGTAAGCGCAAATCCCCGGATAGGGCCGGTCCCGAATTGAAATAACAAAGCAGCGGCAATGAGCGTAGTCACATTTGAATCAAATATCGCACTAAAGGCCCTTTGATAACCATTATTAATGGCTATCCTTAGGGACTTACCTGCCCTTAATTCCTCCCGGATACGCTCGCTGATAAGCACATTAGCATCAACCGCCATACCAAGGGTAAGGACAATACCGGCAATACCGGGTAAGGTCAGGGTAGCATGGAACATCCCCATTGCGCCTAATATTATCAGAAAATTAAGCATCAGGGCGATGCAGGCGATAAACCCGGCAAAAAGATAATATAAAATCATAAAGCCAAATACGCCAACACAGCCAATTATGCTTGCCTTTACTCCGCTATTTATCGAGTCCTGGCCGAGAAGCGGCCCGACAGTACGCTCTTCCTCTATGTTTATGGGCGCAGGCAAAGCACCCACGCGAAGGGCAATGGCCAGGTCATTGGCTTCTTCAATGGTGAACCTTCCGGTAATAACTCCTTCTCCAGACGGTATCGGTTCATTAATACGGGGCGCGGATTTAACATGGCCGTCTAAAATAATCGCCAGTCGCCGGCCAACATATGAAGCTGTAATATCGGCAAATTTCTTGGCGCCTTCGGCGTTAAATTTTACCGCTACTATCGGCTCGCCAAAACCTGCCTGGTCAAACTGTACTCCTGCATCCACCAGGTATTCGCCGGTTATGGATGCCTCTTTTTCTAAAATCAGCGGTTCCTTTTCAAGATATTTCAGTTCATAACCCTCGGGGATTTTGCCTTCAAGGGCATCTTTTAAAGCAGTAGGATCAGAATTGACCAGTTTGAATTCAAGTACCGCAGTCTGGCCGATCAAATCCAGGGCCCTTTTTCTGTCGGTAATGCCCGGAAGTTGCACCACAATCTCATCCTCGCCCTGGCGGCTGATCGCAGGCTCTTTTACTCCGAACTCATCAATACGGTTTCGGATAATTTCAAGCGCCCTTTCAGCGGCGTCTTTCTTGGCCTCTTTAGATAATTTTGAGGTATCCACCTTTAAAACCAGGTGCATGCCTCCTTGTAAATCCAGGCCCAAGTTTATCCGTTTCTGGAGCGGAAAGGCATACCAGAACGACATAGCTATTATGACTACTATCAATAATAAATTAAATTTAATATATTTCATGACTCCTGT
Source organism: Candidatus Omnitrophota bacterium (assembly GCA_043808095.1). Lineage (GTDB taxonomy): Bacteria > Omnitrophota > Gorgyraeia > JAZDFF01 > JAZDFF01 > JAZDFF01. Next base: position 108,573 of record JAZDFF010000001.1, on the reverse strand, counting down.
TTTTTAATTAGATAAGATACAGCGCTCTTATCAATCTCAATCTTAGCGTTGTCATCAACCCGCACAATAAAGGTCTTGTCTTTTACATTAACAATAGTGCCGTGAATTCCAGCAGCAGTAACAATCTCATCATTTTTTTTAAGGCCATCTATCATCCGGCGGTGTTCCTTCTGTTGTTTCTGCTGCGGCGCAAAAACCAAAAAATAAAAAATAAATAAGACAAAAATTAACGGCAAGAAGTTCAAAATCGGGTTAACGGCTTGATTTGGCATTTAGGACTCCTTATGGTTTTTAGCCTTTTTGGCTAACGGCTCTTTTATATAATCTTTTGATAGTAGCTGAAACCCTTGCACCTCTCTTAATCCAATAGGTCATCCTCTCGTTGTTTATTTTAAGATAGGGCGGATTTTTTGCAGGGTTATAATAACCCAATTCTTCAATACAGCGGCTGGAGAGAGCGCTTTTTGAATCAGAAACAATAATCCTAAAATGAAACCTCTTTTTGGTTTTGCTTACTTTTCTCAATCTTATTGCTACCATAAATCCTCCTTTTGAACACCCTATTAAAACTCAAGATAAATTCTAAATTCGAAATCCTAAACTCTAAACAAACTCAAATGTTCAAAATACAAAATATATTCTTTTTTTCGAATTTTTAATTTTGGGTTTTGGATTTGTTTTGGATTTAGTGCTTCGAATTTAGGATTTAAAATCATGTTAAATCAACAGTCTTTTTTAATTTTAATTAATATTATTATTTATGCAATCCGACAATTGCCTCAACCAATGCCCTAGCCTTGTTGATTGTCTCATTATACTCTCTAACCGGCCTTGAGTCAGCAACTATTCCTGCGCCAGACTGGAAATAAGCGGTCTTACCTTTTAAAAATATCGTACGAATAGTAATACAGGTATCGAGGTTGCCGGAAAAACTAAAATATCCTATGCAGCCGGCATAAGGTCCGCGCCGGGTATCCTCTAATTCATTGATGATTTCCATGGCCCTGATCTTGGGGCTTCCTGTAACTGTGCCGGCAGGAAATGCGCCGCGTAATAAACTATATATATCCTCTTGCGCCCTTAGCCTGCCCGTCACTTCGCTGGTAATATGCATAACATGGGAAAATCTCTCTATAGACATAAACTCGCTGACCCTGACCGTAGAGAACCTGCAGACTCTTCCTAAATCATTCCTGCCCAGGTCCACTAACATGATATGCTCTGCCCTTTCTTTCTTATCTAAAAGCAGCTGCCGGGCCAATAAGTTATCACTTTCTTCGTCGCGGCCTCTTGGCCGGGTCCCGGCTATAGGCCGAGTCTGGACGAGGCCGCCTTCACATCTTATCAGCATCTCAGGCGAGGAGCCGATTAAACTTAAGTCATGCAATTTAAGACAAAACATATAAGGCGAAGGATTGATGGAGCGCAGCCTGCGATAAATGGATAAAGGCCTGCAATCAATGCCTACCTTAAAACGCTGGGATAAAACCACCTGGATAATATCGCCCTGGCGGATATATCTTTTGGCCTCATTCACAATCCGCGTAAATCTCGGCTTAGACAGGTTTGAAGAAATTTGACCTATTGCGCAAGGCCTCTCCTCCAAAAACTGTTTCTTAAGCGGGCCTTTTAGCCTTTTATGCATCGCCTCGATATCTTTAAGGCCTTTGTGGTAATACCCTTTTATTTTTTTCTTGTCCTTGATGAATACGCAGGCGACTATCTTTATCTTATGGTTAAAGTGGTCAAAGATAAAGAGTTTATCGCTTAACATGAATACGGCATCAGGAAAATCCACATCCCTTTTTTTTGAATCTAGGATTTTGAGCTTGGGTTCAAAAAACTTGACCATATCATAACCGATAAAACCTACCATCCCGCCGTAAAAACGCGGCAGGTCTTTAACCTCTACAGATTTAAATTGCTGCATTATTTTTTTAATCTCAAGCAAAGGATCGGTCTTAAAAGTAATCTTTTTTTTCTTTCTCTCGGCCGTTATCTCAACAATATTATCCTTTGCCTTAAATATCAATGAGGGATGAGCCCCTAAAAAAGAATAACGCGCGATCTTCTGCGTACCCTCTACTGATTCCAGAAGATAGGCGTAATCATCGTCCATAATTTTCATAAAGGCAGACACCGGCGTCTCCAGATCCGCCAGAATCTCCTTGTAAACAGGGACGAGATTGCCTTTTTTGGATAATCTCTTGAATTCTTTAAAAGTAGGATGATACATTAACCCCTCGCTTCGCTCGGGAGAAACCAGTTAACAGTTTATCCCGAATGTAGTAACTACTATGGTATCGCTTCGGGATCCCGAAGAATAACTAACATAGTAACAACATTCGGGACAGTAACCAGATTTTATTTTTTCTGGTTTCTGTACTCTGGTTTTCCCGAATGCAGATATTCTCCGAAGTATCGCTTCGGGATCCCGATGTATAACTTCTTGGGTTTCTACATTCGGGGCTGGTTACTTAGTTTTAATTTCCTATAAAAGCATGACCTATTACCTGTATGACAGGCTACGCCTACCTGTCTTACCTTAATCAATAAGGCATCCTGGTCGCAGTCATAGGAAATACCTTTAACAAATTGGAAATGTCCGGAGGTCTCTCCTTTTACCCAGTATTTCTTCCTGGAACGAGACCAGAAACAGGTCTTGCCAAGCCGCAAGGTCCTTTTAAGCGACTCTCTATTCATATAGGCAAGCATTAATACCTCTTTGGTCTTGTAATCCTGGATAATCACCGGGATAAGCCTGTCTTTATTAAATTTTAATTTAATCGTTTTGGCCATACTTAACCTCTTACGTAAACACCTCTTTTCTTAAGATAACTCTTGATCTCGGCTACCGAATATTCTCCGTAGTGAAAAATAGAGGCAGCCAATGCCGCATCCGCACCGCCTTTAGTTAATACCTCGTATAAATGTTCAGGCTTGCCTGCACCTCCGGAGGCGATCACTGGAATGTTTACCGCCGTTGTAACTCGCCTGGTAAGCTTGATATCATAACCATCTTTTGTACCATCATAATCCATGCTTGTCAACAAAATCTCTCCAGCGCCAAGCGCCTGTGCCTTTTTAGCCCATTCTACGGCATCTAGTCTGGTTTGGGTGTGGCCGCCGTTAATATAAACCTGCCAGCCTTTATTTTTTCTCTTGGCATCAATAGCTACTACGATACATTGACTACCGAACCTTCTTGCTGCCTCTTGAATAAACTTAGGACAAAGGACTGCGGCAGTATTTATGGAGACCTTGTCAGCCCCCGAAGATAATAATGTACGTATATCCAAGATACCCCTTATGCCGCCGCCGACAGTGAGGGGCATGAACACCGTCTGGGCTGTTTTTTTAACTACCTTTAAAAGAATAGACCTCTTCTCAAGGCTGGCAGTAATATCCAGAAAAACTAGCTCATCTGCCCCTTGTTTATCGTAGACCGCGGCAACAACAGGCGGATCGCCGGCATCGCGTAAATTCAGGAACTTTATGCCTTTGACCACCCTGCCGTCTTTAACATCAAGACATGGGATTATACGTTTGGTTAACATAATTATTACTTTCCTAAAAACATGATCATTGATATTCGTCTCTAGTTATCGATGCTGGTATCGATGCTAGATACTAGATGCTAGATACAAGATAACAAAATACGAGCTTCCAAGACGAGTATCGATACTAGCATCCATACCCAAAAACTAGTTTCAATGATAAGGAATGAATTATTTTCCCAGAGCAATCTTATTTGCCTCTTTAAAATCCACCCTGCCCTCATAGAGGGCCTTACCTATAATTAGGCCGTAGAAATCTTTAAATCTGGCGATTTTCTTAATATCTTCTATCGATGAAACTCCTCCCGAAACAATCAAATTAAAACCTTTAAACCCTGTTAGAGATTTTTCAATCTCTAACGGTATCTGCTGACGCTTGTTTTTAACCACTTTTGGCCTTAGAGGGTTGCGTCCGCTTTGAAGTATTGTCGAAGTGGTTTTCTCTAACGGGGTAAATTTATTTACGATTTCTATAATCTTGGTTACGGAATTAAGATCTATCCCTTCCAATGTCCCGTCGCGGGAGACATCCGTATAATTGATAAAGCGAATTCCCAGCGAATAAATCTCCTTAAGCAAGGCTTCTAAAGGAACCTCTTTATCCTCAAGCCACCCTTTAATAGAAAGATTTAAAACTAAACCGCTTTTATCCTCTTTTAGATACTTCGCATCCAGGCTAATGGCCAGTCTTTTTGAATAAACCTTTGAGATGTCTTCTAAAAATGACAGGTCTTCCTGAACTTTGGAGCCGAGGATGATACGAGTGGCACCTGCCTGGATAAATTCCTCAATCAATTCCTTGGTCCTAAAACCGCCGCTTACTTCAGTTTCAATCTTAAGGCTCTTTATTATCTTCTTAATAATGGCTTTATTTTGGGGTTCTCCGGTTAATGCCCCTTCTAAATCGACAATATGGATTAAGCTGGCGCCAAGCCCTTGCCAGGATAAAGCCACGCTGACAGGGTCATTGGAATACTCGCTGACTTTATTGAAGTCGCCTTTATAAAGCCTGACGACCTTACCATTTTTTAAATCTATAGCGGGAATAATTATCATTTTAATAAAATAAGATTCCTGTGATTATCCCGCACAAATAAAAAATATTCTAGCGGGATCCCGCAAAGCGGGAAAAAATTGATTACACAGATTAAAATATCATTGCAATAATATCACTGTAATCTTTTTTCAAAATCACTGTAATCATTTCCTAAAAATACTCCTGGTAGACAAATTTAAGCGGTGCGATTATTTGGTCAATCCATGACGCTGCGTTTTCTAACTTAGAGACCCTCTCCAGATATCTCTCTCTGCCATAGCGCACCAATCCTACACTAGTGGAAAATACAGGCGCCTTAAATTCCCTTACCTCGACATCTTTGGGAATTCCCAGTTTAACCGGCATCTCGAGTTTTAACTCCATCATCTCTAAAAATCCATCCAGAAGGCTCATGCCACCTGTAATGATTACGCCTTTTTCCAATTTGTCTCTAAAACTAGAGCTAGCAATCTTCTTTTTTATGTTCTTGGCTAAATTATCTATCTTGGGCCCGATGGCCTTCACCACTTGACTGTGTTTAATCGAATTAAAGCCAGAATTCTTCTTAATAATAATCTCTTTCTCTTCGTCAGCATCCTTAGGTAATACCAGCGCATAGGAAGTCTTTATCTCTTCAGCCACGCTAAAAGGGATTTTCAAGGCCTCAACGAGCGCATTGGTCAAATCATTTCCGCCGAAAGAAATAATATGCGCGGCTCTCAATATTGAATCTTTAAAAATAGCAATTTCAGTCAAACCAGCGCCAATATCGATTATGGCGCAGCCGGCTACCATATCCTCCTTGTCACAAACTGCCCAGCCCGAGGCAAGACCTGAAAAAACAAAATCCTTGATCTCATATCCTGCCCGACTAACAAGTCGGGTGGTATTTTGCATATCTTTTAGCTGGGTTGAGATTAATAGGGTTTCAACCTCAAGGCGTCGGGCGCACCTACCCAGGGGATTATCAAGTCTGGCCTTAGAATCAATGATGTATTCCTGAGGAAATTCATGCAGGAGGCCCTCTTCTAAATCAAGGCATAAATTCCGGGCCTGAAAACTCAAACGGTTAACTATCCTTCTATTGATAATTCTGGCACCCCTATCCGATAAAGGAATAGCGGCGCGGCTGTATTTGCTAGAGATAAACCCCCCGCTTAGATTTACAATCAGGTCTTCAATCTCAACATTATGCTTGTGCTTAATCGAACTTAATAAATTTTGGATAGAACCTGGGCTGACATCAGAGCCAGGCGGGTCTATTTTTTGCGCCTCAAGAGCTATTATACTAAAGCGCTTCGTTTTATCTATCTTAGCCAGGGCAGCAGCTATTTTATTAGTCCCTAAATCCAGACCGCAAATAAATTTATCTCTCATTAAGTTTAACTACTGGTTCTTTAAAACGAAGGTCTATGTAATTTATCTTACTGACGTCTTCGTTAAATTGCCTAAGAAATACTTCCAGCATCGCAAGCCTTTCTTTCAACGAATTATCCCCGATTTTTACCTGGGGACCGCCCTCTAAAAAAAAGACTGTGTTAGAAAGATTCAAAACATTTACCTCTTGTATTCTAAATTTCTTAAAAATGGGCTTCTTTCTAAATTCATTGAGTAAGGTTACGGCTATTTTTACCTCATCAACATTACTATAGACCTTGCCTCTAGTAGGATAAGGGATGCGATTCTTCAATCCCACCAAAAACGGCAGGTCTTGTTCCTCTAAATTTCTCTTGGCATAAATCAAGGCGCCATCAGTATCCACTAAGAAGTTGGCCCCTAAATCGGTTCTGGCCAGAGGAATCCTTTTTTGTACTTCAATATAAACCTCATTAGGTGGCTTTCTAATTACTTTGACAGTCTTGATATAAGAATCCTTAGAGATTATCCTCTCATGCATCCATTTTAAATTAAGGGAGAATATATTTGTGCCTTTTAACTGGTTAAATTCGCCTAATCCCAGATCATAATTACTGGAAATCCTTGAAAGCCTAAAATAGGGACGCCCTTTTATCAGCCTGAAAGAGAAAATTGCCACAATTACCAATAAAAGAATTGTGGAAATAAAAATTGCTGTTTTTTTAGAAACCGGATTTAAGGTTAATGCTTTCTTTTTCATTTTTTTTAATAAAATGAGGGACAACGCTTAAACTAATAACCTTAAGGCATAAATCTAAAAAACTTATATTTTTAAAGGCCGCGGCCTTGGGTAGTAAACTCGTCTGGGTAAAGCCGGGTATTGTATTTATCTCTAACACATAAGGGGTATCTTCCTTTAAGATCATATCTACGCGTGAGAATGTCCGGCACCCCAGAGATTCATGGGCTAAGAGCGCGATGTCCTGGGCGTTTTTTGCGATTCGGGGATCGAGTTTTGCCGGGACAATATAGTCTGTCAAGCCGGGAGTATATTTTGCCTGGAAATTGAAGAATTCAAGTTTAGGGACAACCTCAATTACAGGAAGTGGTTCATTACTCAAAATACCTACAGTAATCTCTCTTCCTTTTAAACATTCTTCAATAATAATGCGCCGGCCATGACTGAAGGCCAATTCAACCGCAGGAAGCAATTCTTCCTTTCTCATAACAAAACTCACTCCGATACTCGAACCTGCTCCTGCTGGCTTGACCACAAGGGGTAGACCCAAAAAATCTAATTCATCTAAATCTATTTTTGAAAATAAACTATCTTCGAAAACCAGGCAACCTGGAACAGGAATATTCTGTCTCTTAAAAACCCCTCTTGAGGCAATTTTGTCCATGGCCAGACGACTTGCCCGGGGGCCTGAACCGGTATAGGGAATTTCGGCACTTTCAAGGATCTCCTGTAAAGTACCATCTTCGCCAAAACTGCCGTGCATGGCAATAAAAGCAAGGTCCGCGTCAATCTCTTTTAGGCCGGATATGATTTTGTCAGGGTCTTCTTCAGTAATATCAAAAGGCCAGACTTTACAGTCCGCGTCTTTTAAGGTCTGATAAACCGCCCTACCGGATTTAAGCGAAATCTCCCTTTCGCTGGACCTGCCTCCCATTAACACTGCTATCCTTAAATTTTTAACTAAGGCTTTATTAACCAACAATCCTTACCTCCTGCTCCAAATCTAAATTAAACCTCTTTTTTACTAGTCTTCGCGTTAAAGCCATAAGATTAATTACATTTGAGGCCCGGGCATTACCTACATTTAAGATAAAGTTTGCATGACTGGAAGAAATTTGGGCATCGCCAACACGCGCCCCTTTTAGTCCGCATCTTTCAATCAAGAAACCAGCAGACAAGCCCCTTTTAGGATTCTTAAAGATGCAGCCTGCTGATGCCTTAGGATAGCCATGGGAAGCAGCTCGCATATCTTTGATGCGGCTAATCTCGCTTGTTATCTCTAAAGGACTGGATTTTTTCAATCTCAAGGTTGCCGAGACGATAACAAAACGGTTTAAATTAGAACTGCGATAATCAAATTTTAAATCTTCTTTCTCTAAAATGTGGATATTTCCGTTATAATCCATAACCTCTACCTCGGAAACTAACGAGCCGATATCCAATTGGCAAGAGTTAAGACTGATTCCTGCATTCATACTCAGCGCACCGCCCACTGTCCCGGGAATCCCAAATAAATGCTCGCAACCACCCAGGTTCTCCTCTTTGGCTTTCTGGATTAATTTAGCCAAGCTCACACCCGAGCCCGCCTTAACTAAATCGCCTTTAAAAATTATCCTCCTAAAGTAGCAAGAACCCAGATGTATAATTATACCCTCAATCAGTCCGTCATTAAATAAAATATTACTGCCGCCGCCGATTACAAAGACAGGCATGCCTATCTTTGTGAAAAACCTTAATATAATCTTTAAGTCCTCTTTGTCTTTGGGTTCAACCCAGACCTTGGCCGTTCCGCCGATTTTGAAGGTACATCTTGATTTTAGCGGTTCGCCAAAACTAATTTTGCCTTTAGTTACTCTTTTTAATCCTTCTTGCCAGCTCATCAGCAGTATGGCCAATATCTCCTGCGCCCATAAAAAGGACTATATCTCCAGCGCCTACTTGCCTTAAGATGCAATCGCAAAGATTGCTTTTAGGCACAAATCGGACATCGGGGTGTCCGCAATCTCTTATCTTAAACGCAAGATTCTCACTGGTAATCCCGGGAATCGGCGGTTCGCTTGCCGGATATAAATCACTTAAGATAAGATGTTCGCTGTTTGTCAGCACTTTAACAAACTCATCAAAAAGAAATTTCAACCGGCTATATCGGTGGGGCTGGAATATAACCAGCAGCCGATTATGCTTTAGGCTTCTCACTGCCTCCAGGGTCGCCTTTATCTCCGTAGGATGATGGGCATAGTCATCGATGACTTTAATATCATTAAAATCCAATTTTACCTCTAATCTCCTCTGCGTCCCTCTATAAGAGCCAAGACTCTTTCTAATCGTATCTGGCGCCAGGCCTAACTCAAGCCCCAAGGCAATCACAACCAAAGAATTCGAGATATTGTGTAGCCCGGGTATATTTAAACAAAATTGGCCAAGATTTTTTCCTTTATGGATACAATTAAATTCACTAGAAAATCCTTTTAGTTTTACACCCCGAGGATAAACATCATTATATTTAGAAAGGCCAAAACTAAGACCGCGTTTATCTATCTGCCTTTTGATATCCTTTAAATTATGGTCATCGCCGTTATAAAAGATTATGCCATTGTCTTTGGTCTTTAACATAAAATCACGAAATGCCTCTTTAATATAATCAAACTCATGATAATAATCAAGGTGTTCGCGGTCGATATTGGTAATAACCGAATAGGTCGGCTGATAATACAGAAAACTGCCGTCGCTTTCATCTGCCTCAGCCACAAAGTATTTACCGCTGCCAGACCAGGCATTCGTCTTGAAATTGCGCACTATCCCGCCACTGGCTACTGTCGGAGCTAGTCCCGCTTCTTCTAGAAGGCTTGAGATCATCGAAGTGGTAGTGGTCTTGCCATGGGCGCCGCTAATTGTAATAGCAACTTTTTCCTGCATAAGCCCGGCCAGGGCCTCTGCCCTTTTTAAAACAGTGATATTGCGCTTAGCTACCTCGATGAATTCGGGATTATCGTCTTTTATTGCCGAGGAATAAATTACTGTATCAGCGCCATTGATATTTGCCGGAGAATGCCCGATATAAATCTTAGCTCCTTGAGAGATTAATTTCTCAGTAATCGGACTCATCTTTAAATCAGAGCCGCTAACAACAACTCCTTTCTCAAGATAAAGTTGGGCGATCCCGCTCATCCCAATTCCGCCGATACCGATAAAATGTATGTGTTTATTCATAGGCTAAATTATAACTACTTGTTTATCGCGGATGCCACTGATGGTTACTGATTCAGCGGATAATTTATCCGCGACATCCGTATTCTTTATCCGTTTGCATCTGCGGCAAATATCTTTTGAATTCATCTTATTCATTTGACCAAAAGCGACTTTTTCCAAACCTTACCAAGGTCATCTAAATTATTTATGCTCGCGTCTTGGTAGGCAGCCTTTAAAGCATCATCAATAGAGGCGCCTCTCCTTAAGGCCTTAGAAAAATTGCAGAACCGATACGGCGCTAATTCCTTTATTAAAAAATCTACCACACTCAAAGATTCCGCATAAAAAAGATGAACCCTTGCATCATCTTTCTCAGTTCGGATGTCAATCTTGGCCAAGTCGGTGAGTTCGAAAAAGGTATTATCGTTCAGGGCATCTTTGATGATCTTTTTGCTGTGGCTACGTCCGGTTTTCTCCATATATTGTGCGACTCCCTCGTCCAGCCAAAGAGGAACATTCTGCTCTTGGTTGATGAATTCCCTGAAGATTATATGGGCTAATTCGTGAGGAAGAAGGTTATCAAAAAAATTAATCGATGAGGCGTAGGTTTCGATAATCTTATGTCTTCCGATTGCAGTGCCTGCTGACCAATCCGGCATGCCGGTTGCTTTAAGATACTCTTGGCTGTCCTTGTAGATATAAATCCTGGCGCGGTTATCTTCTAACCAGAAATTTTCCCGCGAGAACCCGAGATTCTCGGTTATCTCCTGGTAGTATTTCTCAGCATACTCAAGGGTCTTAAGCACAAATTTCTCGGGAACCTCCTGGCGAAAAGATATGATAAAGTGATTACCTTTGGTGATTCGCCAATTATCATCTAATACCGCATAACTGACCTCTCCCAAAAAAATGCCTAAAAAAATTAATACCAATATGACGGTATGCCTAAATTTCATCATAGATGGAATACCTCCCTTTCAAGCCCTTGGAACCTAAATTTACCCTCCTTCGCTGAAGAACTTTCGTCTTCAGCTTCGGCGGGTTATCCCCACCCCACTCCATAAGCAACTTGCCCCTGCCTGCCGGTGAGGCAGGCATTTAGTGACATCCCCCGAAGCCCCGACGTATCATCGGAGCGAAGGGGAATAAGAAAATACCAAATCTGCCAGTTCCTTGGCGGCCTCGGGCCTGGCAAATTTTTTGATATTTTGAGACATCCGGGTTAATTCCTTAGGCTCTCTAATCAGGCCTAAGATATGTTTCTCTAAAACCCCGGCCTCAAGTTTATCATCCTCAATCAAGATCGCCGCAGAATAATTTTTTAACAAAACTGCATTTTCTAATTGATGGTTTCCCCTGGCATAGGGATACGGGATTAATATTGCAGGTAAACCAAAAAAAGCCAGTTCTGCTATGGTCGTTGCTCCAGCGCGACAAACAGCAAGGTCTGAACATCTATAAGCATATTGCATCTTGCTAAAATGACTGAATACCTTATGCGGTATCTTTATTGTATCATAGTCGGATACCACGTCTTGAAAGTCCAATTCTCCCGAGATATGTATTACCTGTATCGAATCAGGGTCTTTCCAGTCTCTTAACAGATTAATAAACTCTTTATTTATGTGCCTGGCGCCTAAACTCCCGCCAGTGACCAAGACGGTAAATCTGTTTGGCGTAAGGCCGATATCTAGACAGGCCTCTTGTCTAGTCAAAGAACTAATGAGATCTTTTCTTAAAGGATTTCCGCAAACAAAAGCCTTATCTTGGTGGCGTAAAAATTCTACTGAATCTTCAAAACTTAAAGCGACATTATCGACAAATTTACTCAATATCCTGTTGGCTCGGCCAAGTTTAAGGTTCTGCTCATGAATAACGGTCCTGACTGACAAAAGATGTGAAAACAAAATTACTGGGCCCGAAATATAACCGCCAAATCCAATTGATAAATCCGGCCTAATCTTAATTATTATAAATAAAGACCTTAAGGCTATATCTATTAATTTTATTATTAAGATGATGTTTTGTAAAGCAAAACTCTTCTTAGGGCTTAAGGCAGGGAAAACTATTATCTTAAAAGCTTTACCTTTGAGTTGTCCTTCCGTTAAGGGCTGGCCGCTTGCAATAAAATATAAATCCAGGTCTGGTGACCTTCTTTTTAACTCCTCAGCCAAGGCAATTGCCGGGCTAAGATGACCACCAGAACCGGTTGTGGCTATGATTATCTTCATTGCTTTATAATTTTTAGTCAGGGCAGCTTGAGCGGGAGATATTAAGCAATAATCCCACTGCCAGCATATCAAAGATTAAAGACGACCCACCATAACTTATAAATGGAAGAGGAAGTCCTTTGGTGGGAAAAAAGCCTGCGGAGACCCCGATATTAATCACCGCTTTAAGACCGATTCCGGATACAATCCCTAAGGCCAGGAATCTGCCAAAGTTATCTCGGGCATTTGTAACAATCTTAAACCCCAGCCAAAGAAAAATAATGAAAAGGATTACAATGCTGGCCGTGCCAATCAAACCGAGTTCCTCTCCTGCAATAGAAAAAATAAAATCCGTATGTGCTGCCGGTAGATAAAATAGTTTTTGAACGCTTTTGCCCAGGCCTTTGCCTAATAATCCGCCTGAGCCTAAGGCAATCTGAGACTGAATAATCTGAAAACCGCTTCCCCGCGGGTCAACCCAAGGGTTAAGAAAAGTCATTATCCTGGCTCTTCGATAAGGGACATTAAAAACAACCAGATACAGTAATGGTACTGCAGATAATAATATAGCCCCCAGGTGTTTTGGGTTTACTCCCGCCATAAATAAGATGATCATTCCCACAATGCCCAGGGCAACTGAGCTACCCAAGTCTGGCTGGATTAAGATTAAAAGGCAAAATGCGCCCAAAATTAACATGGGAGGGAAAAACCCGAAAAATAAATCCCGGAGCCTTGCTTTATTTCGGCTGACAAAATCAGCCATGTATAAGATCAGGCTTAAAAAAACAAACTCTGAAGGCTGGAAACTAAAGCCGAATAATCTAAACCAACGCCTGGCGCCTCCTACCTCCCTGCCTATCCCCGGGATATTCACCAGGACCAAGAGTAATAATGAAATAAGAATAGAAATTTTGGCAAACTTTCGATAAACGGAATAATCCCAATACATAACCAAAATAGCCAGAATAAAACCCAGAAAGATAAATAAAAGTTGTCGCCTCAAAAAATAAGTACTATCACCTAATTTTTCTAGGGCATAGATACTACTTGCGCTATAGATCATCACTATCCCGATATTGATCAGGATAACCGTAACCATAAATAAAATTATACGGGTATTACGCATGATTGCACTATTTTAGAGTAATGTTATCTTTTGGTTTCGAAGCTCGGTTTACGGTATGGATGCTCGTATCGATGCTCGTCTTTTGAGGCTCGTGTTTAATGTATTTTACGAGCATCAAGCTTCCAGTTTCGATATCCTTCGATTGCACTCAGGATATCGTCCTGAGCCTGTCGAAGGACGATACCAGCATCAACAACTCAAGACGAGTTTCGATACCTACCTGCCGGTAGTGTAATACTTCGCAATTATGGTAACGTTTAAAGGTTAAGGTTATGATGCCAGTATGGTTTAGGGTTTAAGTGTTCAAAAATATTTTTTATGACTAAGTTTATTCCTCATAAATCTTTTTAAGTTCTAAGAATTCTCTTCTAAAGGTATCGCCCCTGTCTTCGTAATTTATAAACATATCAAAACTAGCGCACATCGGAGAAAGTAAAACAGAATCTCCTTTTTGGGCAATAAGCAGTCCTTTTTCCATTGCTTCTTTTAGGGAAGCGGCCTCTTCGGTTTTTACCGCTTTACTTAGAGCGGTTTTGATTTTGTCTTTTGCCTCGCCAATTACAAACATATGTTTCACCTTGCTCTTGATTAATTCATAAATTGGCGAGTAATCCGTCCCTTTATCTCTTCCGCCTGCAATCAAGATAATGGGTTTTGTAATCCTATTTAAGGCCCAGATAGTTGAGTCTACATTAGTAGCCTTGGAATCATTGATAAAATCTACATCCTTGATACTGCCAATATATTCTAAGCGATGCTCTATCCCCTTAAAATCCCTGAAAATCTCACTAGACTCCTTTTTACTTACACCAAATATCTCGCCTGTAATAGAGGCTGCCTCAAAATTTGGATTTAGGGACAATTTCTTATTAAAAAATAGGACCTTGGCCTTAGTCTCTTTGGACAAATCTCTGACTACCTTATCTTGATAATTCAGTATGGCCCAGTCGTCTTCTTTCTGATTCAAGAAAATCCTTTTTTTCGCCTCAAGATACTCTTCTAAATCTTTATGGTAATTTAAATGGTCGGGGGTAAAATTTAGGATTACGGCTACCTTGGGATGGAATTTCTTTGTCCTTTGTAATTGAAAAGAACTTGCCTCAAGAGAGACTAAATCCTCTTTTTTAATCTGGCTGACTACCTTGGTAAAGGGCTCGCCAATATTACCACAGGCAAATACCCTCCTTTTCGTCTTTTGAAGGACCTCTGCGATCAAGGTAGTAACTGTGGTCTTGCCATTTGTACCAGTTATTGCCACAATAGGCGCCGGACATACTAAAAATGCAAATTCGATTTCACTGATAATCGGGATATTATTATTTTCTGCCCATTTGATAGGCTCTGAGTTAGGCGGTACGCCGGGCGAGGCAATAATTAAATCCTGGCCCAAAATAAAATCTTGGGAGTGCCTTCCAACTTCAATCGTAAGGTTACGTCCGGTGAGTACCGTAAGACTTTCTTTTACTGCCGGGGTTTCTTGGGATTCGGTAATCTTGACCCTAGCCCCTAAATCCTGGGCCAATATTGCAGCATAAGTACCGCTTCTGCCCAGGCCAATTATAGTGATATTTTTATTTTGAAAGTCCACAGTTTAATGAGCCCCTATGCTTTCTTGCGAAAGCAAGAATAGGGACGAATTAACCCCCACTGTTTCGTTTTGGTTCGCTTTGTCCCTAGAAATCGCAAAGCGATTTCAGGGGTTAAATCCCGGAAATGCTTCGCATTTCACGGGACTTCACCAAAAGCGAAACAAAACGGTGGGGGTAAGTTCGGACATATCCCGACGTATCGTCGGGATGTCCTCACTTATCTTAATTTTAGGGTGACGAGCGTAAGGATAGCCAGGATTGAAGCAATAATCCAAAACCGGACAATCACCTTTGATTCTGGCCAGCCTAACATCTGGAAATGATGATGAAGTGGTGCCATTTTAAAAATTCGTTTTTTGTAAATTCGGAAAGAAAAAATCTGTAAAAGCACTGAAAGCGCCTCCAGGACAAATACGCCTCCTACAAAGACAAGAAGGATCTCTTTTTTAATTAATACAGCAACCGTGCCAATCGCCCCGCCTAAACTAAGCGAACCCACATCTCCCATAAAGATATTGGCGGGATAGCAATTAAACCATAAAAAGCCAAGACAAGCGCCCAAGATACTGGCACAAAATACTGTCAGCTCTCCTGTCCCCTGGATATAAGGCAAGAATAGGTATTCGCTGATTTTAATATTTCCCGTAACATAACTTAAGACACTATAAACGAGTGCAGCCATAATCACACAGCCAACTGCCAAACCATCTAAACCATCAGTCAGATTAACCGCATTGGAAGAACCCACAATTACGAGAATCACAAACAGGATATAAAATATCCCCAAATCAAAGGAGACAGTCTTTAAAAATGGTATATCCAGTCTTGTGCTCGTATTAGGGTCCATCAAAAGGATTGTCCCGATAATGAGACCCAAAAGCAGCTGTCCAAAAAGTTTTCCTTTTATGGTTAAACCCTTGGAACGCTCCTTGGTCAATTTTATATAATCATCCCTAAAACCCAAGACAGCCAGCCACGCCGAGCTGAATAAAACGAGAATTATAAATTTATTTTTTATATCTGCCCACAGCAATGTCGACACTATTATACTTAAGGCAATAAAAATACCTCCCATAGTAGGCGTGCCTTTTTTCTTTTCATGCAAATCATAAAGCGAAGGGCATTCCTCTTGGCGAATATGCTCGCCAATTTTAAATTCCTTTAATTTCCTTATTATGTAGGGACCGATGACGAGACTTAAGATAAAGGTAGTAACTGCTGCCATAGCGGCACGGAAGGTGATATACCTTAGGACATTGAAGCCAAAAAAAATATCCCTAAGAGGATATAATAGATAATAAAGCATTATATTATTTTTTCTTTAAGGTATTAACCAAACCCAAGACGACCTCTTCAAGATGCATGGCATGTGAACCTTTGAGCAAAACAATATCTCCACGCCTCATAAGCGCATTTAACAGCTCTAGCACCTCATCATTATAATTACAAATAAAGACTTTGTCCATACCTTCTTCTATTGCCTTATGGGCCGTTTTACTGGAAAACCTTCCCATTGTAATCAAGATATCAATACCTGATTTATGGATCATCTTGGAAAATGACTCATGGATATTTACCTCGTCCTTGCCTAATTCTAGCATATCCGCCATGACCAGGATCTTTCTTTTTTTCCTAAATTTGGCCAGAGACTTAATAGCCAATTCTAAGGATAAAGGATTAGAATTATAACTGTCATCGATTATGGTATAAGACTTATTTTTTAGCACCTGGAGACGGCCCTTGGGAAAACTAAATTCGCCTAAGAACCTTTTTATTATCCGATTTTCAATCCCAAGGATCCTGGCGCAACTTATAGCGGCAAGGCTATTATAGACATTAAATAATCCTAATGTATTTAAGCATACCTGGTATCTATTGTTTATCGCGAACTTAATAATACCTTCTTTTTGGAGGATATTTCTGGCCCGAAAATGACTTTCATTTTTCATCCCAAAACTAATTGCCCTCGCCAAAAATTTACATCTGCTATTTAAAATTTCATCATCGCCGTTATAGATGCATATCGCCGGATAAATCAGACTCTTAAATAACTGAAATTTCTCCTTAAAGACATTTTTTAAGTTATGGAAAAACTCGAGGTGGCCGGGTCCGATATTGGTAATCAGGCCTATCTGGGGGCTTGAAATCTCAGTAAGCCTTTTTATTTCACCGGGATGGTTAGTCCCTAATTCTACCACTACAAATTTATAATCCTTATTTAACCTAAGTAGCGTCAGGGAAAGCCCTATCTGATTATTCTGGTTTTCTTGCGATTTTAAAACCCGGAATCTTTTTGCCAATATTGTGGCAATCATGTCTTTTGCAGTAGTTTTTCCGTTTGTGCCGGTTACGGCGATAATACAAGGATTAAATCGGCTGCGGTAAAACTTGGCAATCTCACCTAAGGCATAAACTGTATCCGGGACCATCAAAATGTTTATATCTTTAAGAGATTTAAATTGATCTCTAAGACTGGAGATTATCACGGCTTTCGCCCCGCGCCTTTTGGCCTCTTCAACAAAATCATGGCCGTCGAAACGCGCGCCTTTTATGGCAATAAACAAGTCCCCTCTTTTAATGGTGCGCGTATCGATAGATATGCCCTTTAGTTTGACATTAAGGTTGCCTTTAATGAGCTTAGCAACTGTTGCCTCTTGTATTTCTTTTAGATTAAACATGTTGGCTTAAAATTTCTTTTACCGTCTGGGCATCATCGAAATGAGTAGTCTTATCCTTAAAGATTTGGTAATTTTCATGGCCTTTGCCGGCAATAACCACAATATCATTATCCTTGGCCATTTTTAAGGCAGCCTCGATGGCCTGGCGTCTATCAAGAATAACCTTGAAATTATCCCTCTTAATACCGCCAAGAATATCATCGATAATCTGTTCTGGTCCTTCGTTTCGAGGGTTGTCATTAGTAATAAAGCAATAATCGGATAAAGTAGAGGCAATAGTGCCCATCTTTGGTCGTTTTAAGCGATCGCGGTTACCGCCGCAGCCAAAGACAATGATTATTTTTCCTTTTAAATTAAGTTCTTTTTGTATATTTCTTAAATAACCCAAAATATTCTTCAGGGCATCGTCGGTATGGGCATAATCAATAAAGACGTGAAATTTCTGGCCGCAGTCAACCGGCTGGAGCCTGCCAGGCACAAATCTAAGGCGGCTTATGCCTTCACCAATTACATCAAGCCCTAATTTTAGACTTATACCTGCGCCTATGGCTGCCAGGATGTTATAGACATTATGCTGACCCGGGAGGCTGGTCTTTATTTTAACTTCGCCTTTGGGGGTTTTGACTAGAAATTCCGAACCCAGGAGGCCAAGCCTAATATCTTTGGCTAAAATATCGGATTGAGGGCCTAGGCCATAAGTAAGGGATGATTTACCAACTTCGCCTATTAACTTTAAT
This sequence comes from Candidatus Omnitrophota bacterium, assembly GCA_043808095.1. Taxonomy (GTDB): domain Bacteria; phylum Omnitrophota; class Gorgyraeia; order JAZDFF01; family JAZDFF01; genus JAZDFF01. Next base: position 90,356 of record JAZDFF010000001.1, on the reverse strand, counting down.
CCATAGGGGTCGTCACGGTTTATAACTGCGATTGGTTTAGTCCGTGATTCTAAAAATAACTTTTTTTTGGCCTTAAAATAGTCCTCAAAATCTTTGTGGTAGTCTAAATGATCTTGGGTGAGGTTAGTAAAGACTGTAACCTGAAACTCTATATCCCTGGTCCTTTCCTGGGTAAGGGCGTGAGAAGAAACCTCCATAATCACATATTCTATTCCCTCCTCTAGCATATCAAAAAGAAGCCTCTCGATATCCAGGGAGGCAGGGGTGGTATTAGTAGCAGGAATCTCGCGTGCCTTAAAACGGTAGTTAACCGTCCCGATTACGCCGGTGTTTTTTCCGGCATATTTAAGCATGCTCTCGAGAAGATAGGTTATGGTAGTCTTGCCATTAGTCCCGGTAACACCGATACATTTAAGTTTGTGGGATGGGTCTTGATAAAACCGGCAGGCAATATTCGATAGGGCCTCTCGTGTATCGGAAGAAGGGATAAATATTACATTACTTTTTTTTTGATCCTCGCTTAGTTTATAATTCTCTTGATAGACAACAACCTTCGCCCCGCGGCTAATGGCGTCATTAATAAAATCGTGGCCGTCGCTGTTCTTACCGTCTATGGCCACAAATAAAAAGTCCTTTTCGATATCTTTGGAATTATAACCTATCCCTTTAATCTCTACATCTTGATATCTAGCTAAAACTCCCGCGCCTAGATTATTGACTAATTCTTGCAATCTCATTTAGCTTGGATTCCTCTTTAGGCTTAATTCCCAAATATCTTAGGACTTCACCTGCAACATCCTTAAAAACAGGGGCTGCCACTACCCCTCCGTAATAAACTGGCATTGGCTCATCAATTACTATGGCTACGGCAATAACCGGGTCATCAGCCGGGGCAAAGCCAATAAATGAGCCGATAAATTTCGCATGTGAATAAGCGCCGTTGGGTTCTAGCTTCTGGGCTGTGCCAGTCTTACCTGCTGCCCTGACTCCATCTATCTTGGCTAGTTTACCAGTCCCCCCTTCTATAACTGCGACTAATATCTCTTTTACGCGTAATGCGGTTTTTTCTGAAATTACCTGACGTAAAACCTTGGGTTCGAATTTCTTGATAACCTCATTATTGTTATCCAGAACAGAATCTACTAGAAATGGCCGCATAAGCCTGCCTTGATTGGCAATTACTGAAATAGCACTTGCAAGCTGTAAAGCAGTCACTCCTACCTCTTGTCCTATGGGCACAGCTCCGATTGAGGTCTTAGACCAGAAAGATGGCGCTTTAATCGATCCCGGGATCTCCCCGATTAAATCTACGCCCAGGCGCGAACCAAATCCGAATCCCCTAACATAGTTGTATAAAAGCTGCGGTCCCAAGATCTGCGCCACCTTGGTAGTGCCGATATTACTGGATTGTCGGATGACATCCCTGAAAGTGAGCCATCCGTGAGGAGTATGATCGTGCAGGATATGGTTAGCTACCTTATAAGTCCCATTTTCGCAGAAAATTTTGTCTTCTTCTTTTACCTTATTATTTTCAATGGCACAGGAGGCAGTGACAATCTTAAATACAGAACCAGGCTCAAACATATCGGTGATGGCCCGGTTTCTGCGGCTCTCTTGGGCAGAATCTTTAAAATCATTTAGGTCATAAGTAGGCCTGTTGGCTAAGGCAAGGATCTTGCCGGTCTTGGGGTCTAAGACAACAATACTGGCTGCCTGAGGATGATAACGAGAGCATGCCTCGTCCAGATGGCGCTCGGCAATAAACTGAATCACTGAATCGATGTTTAATACAATATTGGCGCCATCTCGCGACGGCAAGATCTCTTCACCAAGAAGTATGCCCCTCTGGCGGGCGTCGCGTAAAATCAAACTCAGGCCGGGCGAACCCTTTAAAAAGCGGTCATAGGATAATTCAAGACCTTCAAGACCGATATTATCTATCCCGGCAAAACCAATAACATGGCTGGCTAAATAGTGATTAGGATAGGACCGTTTGCTTTCGCGGATAAAACCAATTCCCTTAATTTTATATCTTTTTAGTTCGGCGGATTTTTCTTTATCAAGTTTCCTTAAAATCCAGACAAACTGCTTTTTCTGGTTAATCTTTTGGCGTAACGAGTCTTTGTCAATCTGCATTAAGGAAGAAACCTCTTTAGCAAAACCTTCTTTATCTTTTATATCCACAGGGACGGCATAGACAGAGTCAGTGGGAATATTTAAAGCGAGCGGCCTCAGCCTGGTATCATAAATCGCCCCCCTTTTGGGCTCTAATTCCAAAAATAGATTATGTTGTTTTGAGGCTAGACCTGAGAGATATTTATAGCGGAAGCACTGAATAAAGGCAAGGCGCACTAACAGGATACATAATAAAAGGATAAAGAAAAAAATAATCCCCCGTTCAGAGCGGAGAAATTTTTTTGTGTGCACAATTTATTAAATTAGCGTTTCTCGATACTATAAGCCTCGGCCTGTCTTTCTAACCAAGGAATTTTAAGGGATAATAATCTTGCTAGTAAATTCTTACCATTGAATTTATTTGTGGAATTTTTATAGCCAACTAACTTTACAACACGAAATTCCCTGGCAATCTCAAATTCATCTTGTTTAGACAAAAGAGTTAAATGAATATTAGGTAAGGATTTTAGGACGTCGACATTGTAAGTTAGGATATCTTTCTGGTCTAATAGATCCGCTAATTTATCCGATTTCTTTTTGCCTTCGTAGGCAAGTCTGACTATCTCGGTCTGCTGGCGGACATAGACTACACACAAGAAAGTTATAACACTGACACAGATTAAAAATTTATTAATTTTCATATTTTTTGAGCTACCCTCATCTTTGCGCTACGGCAGCGGGGATTATGGCTAACCTCTCGTCTTTCGGCCATGATGGGTTTTTTGGTTAAAATCTTTAGGTCTTGGCGCCTGGCAAAATCCCGAAAAGTAAACTTGACAATCCTATCCTCTAAAGAATGGAAGGAAATTACGCAAATCCTGCCTCCTTTTTTAAGTAGGCCCACGGCCTCCTTTAGCGCCCCCTCTAAAGACTCTAATTCCCGGTTTACGGCAATGCGAAAGGCCTGAAATGTCCGTGTTGCCGGGTGAATCCGCCAATATCCTTTCTGATAGGGAATCGCCCGCAATACTATTCTCGAAAGCTCTCCGGTTGAGGTTATGGGATGACAGGCTCTTTCTTCTACCAGATAATGGGCGATGCGGTTGTGCCAGCGCTCTTCGCCGAAACTTTTTAAGATTGATGAAATCTCTGTCTCGGACAAAAAATTTATCAGGTCATAGGCTGAGATATAACTGCTCCTGTCCATACGCATATCTAAGGGTGCGTCTGTCTTCATGCTGAATCCTCTTTCCGGAGTATCTAATTGGTAACTGGATAGGCCCAAATCAAAAAATATCCCATCCACGCTTTTAATCTTCAAGTTATCAAGAATTTTATCAATATTACGAAAATCATCATGTATGAATGTAGTGATAGAGCCGAACGCCTTAAGCCGGTCCTCGGCCAAGGCAAGGGATTCTTTGTCCCTGTCTATGGCAATATACCTACCTTGTGACTCTAAGGCCTTAAGTATCTCCTGGGCATGAGCACCCGTGCCCACAGTACAATCGACTATGGTCATGCCTGGTGAAATACTTAAATAATCTAGAACCTCATGAAGCATTACTGGTATATGTACAAAACATCTTGAGGAAATTTTATCTTGATGACTGCTCATTATCCGAATCTAATAGCCGTTCAGCAACATCTTCAAAGGCGTCCTTGGAGCTCTGATAAAATTGCGCCCAAAGATCTTTATCCCAGATCTCAATACGATTAGAAACCCCTATAGAGACTACATCTTTTTTTATGGCGGCGAAGTCTTTTAAAAATTGCGGTATCAGGATTCTGCCCTGTTTATCAGGGGAGATATCAACGGCGCCTGAAAAATAGACGCGATTAAAACGCCTGCTCTCCTGTTTGGTAAAAGACAGGCTCTTGAACTTGGCTTCCTGGAATTTCCATTCATCTTCGCTAAACATGAAAAGACATTTATCCAGGCCGCGGGTGAGGTAGAATTTTTCAATAAAATTACCCTTGGCCGCTTCGCGAAATTTTGCGGGAAGGACTAATCTACCTTTACGGTCAACTGAATGGTGATATTCACCGTAAAACATATATCGCTAAACCGCAAAATAGCACAATAACTATAACCATCCTACACCACAAAATCGCAAAAATTTTGCGTTATTTGCGGTATACAAAACCATCCAGATTGTAAGTGAATTTTGCGCCTTTGCGGTTCTCCACTTTATACCACTTTCTTCCACTTTGTATATATAAATATAACAATTTCCCGTAATTTGTCAAGCAAAAAGATTGCTTAATTTACGAGAATACAATAAGTTGTGGCTAATTTGACCTGGGTATGCTACTTATGGGGTGGGATTAGGAAAAAAATATTTGTAGGCTTTTCTGCGGTCTTTTTCTATCTCTTTGATAAGGGCCGTCTTGGCAGTAAATTTCTTTTCCTCTCGTATCTTCTTAAGGAACTCTACTTCAGTGCTTTGGCCGTAAATATCCCTATTGAAACCCAGGATGTGTGCCTCTATTCTTTTGGGGCCGGTTTTTCGCTTAAAAAATGTGGGGCGTCTTCCGATATTGCACAAACCTGGCAGTTTATTTTTGCCTAAAATTATCCTCACTAAATACACGCCTTCAGGTGGAATTATTTCATGATGACAGCCTAAGTTTGCCGTAGGAAAGCCTAATCTCTTTCCTATGCCCCTCTCTTTTAAGACACTGGCTAAGATACTAAAAGGCCGGCCTAAAAATTTTTCTGCCTCTTTAAGCCTGCCTTTTTTTATAAGCTTCCGGATATAAGTGCTGCTTACCGTATGGCCTCCTATCTTTAATAAAGGTACTCCTTCAACTTTAAATCCCAGGTCCTTGGCCATATTTTTTAAAAGCACTATATTGCCTTTAGTCCCGTTTCCAAAGGTAAAGTCTTCCCCCACAATAATTTTATAAGGCGAGATACGATTAACTATCTGCATTATAAATTTTTCAGCCGGGATTTTTGCAAACTGACGATTAAAATCAACCACTATGCATATATCCACCTTAAGGGCCTCGAATAGTTTTAGGCGGTGTCTTAAGTTTATTAAAAGCGGAAAGAATTTTTTTCCATAGAGGATCTTTAAGGGATGGGGATCGAAGGTAAGGATTATGCTGGTGCCTCGAATAGCATGGCTTGCCTTGATTACTCTTTGAATAACGCGCTGATGGCCAAGGTGCAGGCCATCAAATATACCTAATCCCAAGACAGGTCTAGGAAACCTTTGTCTTAGGTTGGTTATGCCGAATATGACTTTCATTTAAATTGTCTAAACTTACTGCTTCTTCTATCTTAAAAGGCCCAATACGAATCCTGTTCAATTTTGACTGGTAAGCGCCACAGCCAAGGAGCTTACCTATATCTTCACAGATCTGGCGTACATAAGTACCTTTGGAACAGACGAGCCTTAAATCTACAAGCGGCGGATCAAACTTCATTAATTCTATCTGGAAGATTTCAATCTCGCGAGGCTGGCGCGGGACAGTCAGGCCACGTCTAGCTAAATTGTAAAGACGCTTTCCTTTATATTTGAGTGCTGAAAACATCGGCGGGATTTGCTGGATACGGCCTTTGAATTGGTTCAAGACCTCTCTGAGTTTGGTTTCATCTATACCCTCAATAGGCATTGTCTTTAAAATCTTACCCTGGCTATCTGAAGTCTCAGTACATACACCCAAGGTTAAGGTTGCAAGGTATTCCTTTTCTAAGTTCTCAAAAACTTTAAATAACCGGGTAGTCTTTCCGACTAAGATTATTAACACGCCAGTAGCTAAAGGATCAAGACTGCCGGCATGTCCGACCCGGCGGATATTGAATTTTTTGCGCACGACATCTACAACATCATGAGAAGTTAGTCCTATTGGTTTATCAACAATAATTATTCCGTCCATCTTATGATGCTCCGTCAACTAAATAATGCTTTCTTATTTCACAGATGTGCACAGATGCCCGCCACAAAAATTGGCGGGTCCGCCAACGTATTGTGGCGGAAAATGCTACAAGATGATCACAGATGCCGTCGGAAATATCTGTGCTAATGGTTCGACTTCGCTCTGGTTCGACAAGCTCACCATTCGCCCTGAGCGAACGAAGTGAGTCGAAGGACTCACCATTAGTCCTGAGCGCAGTCGAAGGACTAATCTGTTTCTTCTCCCGCTCAAAAGCGGGATCCCGCTAGATTTTTTTATTTTTGTGCGGGATAATCTGGGCTGCCTAATACACAAGTGATATTTTCAAGACAAGGCATTAAGAGCGTAAAAAGGCTTTTTTAACTTCTTTTAAAACCTGTCTCTCTACAGTACTAATCTGTCCTTTTGTAGTAAAACCGCTTGCGGTTTTATGTCCTCCTCCGCCAAAGGTCTTGGCCAGGCGGTTGACGTCAATGTTTCCCCTTGAACGTAGATTCACTCTTACCTCATTAATACCAATTTCCTTAAAAAGCAAGACCACCTCGGCATTTTTAACTGCCCTGGCAAAGTTTAAGATGCTATCTGCCAATTCTAAAGCACCTTCGCCAAAGTCTTTTATATTCCTCTTTAGGCTAAGCCACACAATCTTGTCATGATTGTGTGAATTAAATTGTGAAATCATCTTGCCTAAAAATTTTATCTGGGCTAAAGAGTAAGACTCATAAATTTCACGATAAATCCTGCTGACCGGTATGTTTTTCTGCAATAACTTAGAAACCACCTGATGAGTAAAAGACGTAGTATTCGAATAATGAAATGAGCCGGTATCAGTAAGTATGCCTGTATACATGGCCACGGCAGCTGCCTTATCAGGCCTTATCTTGAGGCCCTGGAATAATTTATAAATCATCTCGCACACACAGCTGCTCTTTGGCTCGACCCAATTAATATCGCCGAATCCCGAATTACTTATATGATGATCAATATTAATGATAAATGTACCAGGCTTTATCAGCCTTCGAACTTTACCTATCCTTTCTAAATCAGAACAATCAAGCGTAACAACAACCTCAAAATAATGCACCTGGTTGGGTTTACATATGGAATTTACCCCGGGAAGAAACTTATATTCCCTGGGCACATCGTGGTCATTAACAATAAAAGAGTGTTTGCCTAATCTCTCTAACAAGTTCTTAAAGGCAAGTTCCGAACCAATGGCATCGCCCTCAGGGCTGACATGAGAACTAATCAGAAAATTATCCCTTTTTCTTATTTCTTGGATTACTTTTTTTAAACTCATCTTTTATCTTGGCCAATTGTTCTTCTATCCTCATCCCGTATTCTATGGATTTATCAACCCTAAAAATTATCTCCGGCACAAAACGCAAGCTTATGCGCTCTGCGATTAATTTCCTGATAAAGCCCTTGGCATGTTCTAAGACCAGAAGAGACTGTCTCTCCTGGTCAGGGGCGCCTAAGATGCTTAAATAAATCTTGGCATTCCTTAAATCGTCAGTCAATTCCACATCAGTCACAGTAATAAAACCCAGACGCGGATCCTTAATCTCATCATGAATAATGCTGCTTACTTCTTTCAAAAGGGTGCTGGAAACTTTATCGCTTCTAGACATAGCTATATCTCCTGGAGTTGGTAGTCAATCACTTGGATTCTCGGGTTTCGCTCCAGGAAATTTACCACCCTGGAAAGGATGCTGTTAACCGCTGATTTATTTAGGCCGAGATTAGAAATAACCAAAGATGACCTCTGCCACTTGTCATGGTTAGCGGATTCAATTATTGAAACATTAAAATGATTCCTTATTTTCTCTTTAAGACTCAACAAAACCATGCGTTTTTCTTTTAGGGAATGGCTTTCTGGTATAAATATATCAACTTCCAACAAACCAATGGTCATAACTGTTGATTAAGCGCTTATTTTTCTCTTAATAAAATTAATCTCATCAAGTTTGGTAGTTAGCCTTCCATCCAGCTTTGCCTTAAGCGCCATATCTAATAATTTCTTGAATCTTGGGCCGGGAGCCAGACCTAATTTGTTTAAATCATCTCCGGAAATAAAAAGTTTGGTCCCATTATAGAGTTTGAAAAACCTCTCGGTATTTTTCTTAACAGTCTTTGAATTAGCCTTAGCATACAAAAGCAGTACCACCTCATAACTTAATGGCTCAAGAATTCTGAATATTCTACTTGGCGCTAAATCCTTATTCAATATTTTTAATAATGCCGGGGATTTTTTATAAGAAAAAATGCGCTTTTCCTGTCCGTGGCCAAAGGCAAAATCCGCCAAAAACCTTTTTAGCTCTTTTTCAGGCAGATGCTCAACAAGACAAGATAAATACATTAACCAGGAGTCAATCATCCTCTTTTTCGGGTTGTTCTTATAAAACCAGCTGACTGTATCTTGTATTTTTCTAAACGAATTTATCGTTTTTTTGTTTATCCTAATTCTGGGTTGGATAAAGGTTAATCCATAGATCTTTTCTAGGCGTCTAAGGACTTTTATGGGATTTTTTTCCTGAAGGATTAAAATTATCTCATCACGCAACCTATGCTTGGTGACCATATTAGTTATCCTAAGACGCCTTGCCTGTTTAATTAATAATAGGCTTTGGGGTTCTATTTTAAAACCAAAGCGTTGTTCAAAACGGACTGCCCTTAAGATTCTGGTAGGGTCATCCAAAAAACTTAAATTATGTAAGACGCACACATACTTTTTCCTCAAGGCTTTTTGGCCGCCATAAAAATCTAGGAGCCTTCCAAAATATTTTTTGTTTATCTGAATGGCCATGGCGTTTATGCTAAAGTCCCTGCGAAACAGATCATCCTCGATTGTGCCAGCCTTTACTATAGGAAGCTCGCCTGGGGCCTCATAATATTCGCTTCTTGCCGTGGCAAAATCTATTTTTTGCTTATTTGGTAAAACCGAAGTTGCGGTACCGAAGTGCTGATGTTTGATGGTACGGGCATCCAGAATCTCGGAAATACTTTCGGCAAACCTAATCGCATCGCCTTCTACGACAAAATCTAAGTCGTAATTTTCTTTGCCTAGTAAAATGTCTCGCACCATGCCCCCTACAAGATATACCCCTAGACCCTCTTTATCCGCATAATCAGAGACTGTGTGAATAATTGATCTTATTCTTTCAGGCAATCTATTTAATCTCTCTTTAATCATTTTCTTAATAGAACTTTGATTACAGTGATTTAAAATTAAGATTACAGCGATTTATCCATTTGAATAATCATTGGAATCTTTTTTAGAAATCACTGGAATCATGCCTTTATTTATTTGCTAAGCATTATGGCCTTGGATGAAATTTTTTGTGAATCTCCTTAAGACGGTCCCGGTTTATATGGGTATAGATCTGGGTAGTCGAGATATCCGAATGGCCCAACATCTCCTGAACTGCCCTTAGGTCTGCCCCCCGCTCCAGGATATGGGTAGCAAAGGAATGCCTTAGGATGTGCGGCCAGATAGGTTTCTTGATCTTAGCGATTTTAGCATACTTTTTGATCATTTTCCATAGGGACTGGCGGCTTAACTTTTTGCCCAGGCGGCTTACAAACAATGCCGGTGAATTTCTACCTTTCAGTAGCTTGGGCCTGATCTGCCGTATGTAAGAATCTGCAAAATGTATCGCCCTTTTGCCCAGGGGGATAATCCTCTCCTTCTGGCCTTTACCGATACAGCGCACAAAGCCGGCTTCTTTATTCAAATCCTGGAGGCCTAAATTTACTACTTCGGAAACGCGCATTCCTGTGGCATACATAACCTCTAATATTGCCCTGTCCCTTAGCCCTTGAGGATTTTTGATATTAGGGGCATTCAGGAGGGCCTCAACATCCGAAAGACTTAGCGCCTCGGGAAGCTTCTTCCAGAGTTTGGGGGACTCCATCATCTCAGTAGGATCGCTATTAATAATCTTCTCCCGGGATAAAAACCGGAAAAATACCTTAATGGCTACCAGATTTCTGGACAGCGACGTCGAAGACAGGCCTTTTTCCTTAAGCGCCCAGGTATAGGCATTGATATCATCGCGGCTTAACCTGGAGGGGCTATTTAATTTCTTCTTCTCTAGGAACTCGGCAAATTTAATCAGGTCATTCCTGTATGCAGACAGAGTATTAGAGCTTAAGCCCCGCTCTACTGAAAGGTAATTTAGAAATGATTCAACCAGTTCTTTCATATTTACTTAAAACTGCGCTTGATACCGCAAAAACGCCAAACGCCCTGCCTACCGTTAAGCAGCCGCAAAAACGCAAAGATTAATTAAAAAAATTTTGCGTCTTGGCGCCAGCGGTGCGTAAAAAGTGTTATTTTGCGTTTTAGCGGTGTATTTTTCATAATAAGGGATTAGACTTCTTCTCCTGGCCTATGGTTGAAGATGGGCCGTGGCCCGGGAAAATAACCGTATCATCCGGCAAGACCAGGAGCCTGTTTTTTATTGACTCAATTAACTGGCTCTCGGATGCACCGGGTAAATCCGTCCTGCCAATACCGGAACAAAAAAGCGCATCTCCGGTAAATACCATATTATCCACCCGTAAAGATATGCCTCCCGGAGTATGGCCGGGAGTATGTATTACTTCTAATTTAATGTTAGCTATAGCTACCGTGTCGTGGTCTTCTAGGGTCTTTATTTCAATGGGTGCGCTCCCTTTGATTCCTAAAAAATTAGAGAGATTTTTATCGTCATTATCCAGGTAATCACGGTCTGATTTATGAATATAAACTGGTAAATTAAACTGAGCATCTACCCCGATATGATCAATATGCCCGTGGGTATTGACAATAAATTTGGGTTTAAGATGGTTGCGCTTTAAATAATCTCGGATCGCATTTGAGTCTGCGCCAGGATCAATGATGATAGCCTCATGGGAAGCCTCATCGCTTAGGATATAACAGTTTGTCTCTATGGGACCGACGACTAAGGTCTTTAATTTCATATTATTAATTTAAAACCTGGGTTTAAAAATTACCAAACAAATAATTTACCAATTTATTTCTCGGATGCATACGGATTATTACGCCTGCCTCACCGGCAGGCAGGGATTCAAACGGATTATCTTATCCGCGACATCCGTGTTTTTTCATTCGTTTGCATCCGCGATAAATATATAGTTTAAAATTTTTCTGATTTCATCGCATAAAATCCTTGATTTCTGGGTAATTAAATTGCTGGATAATCGCTCTTTTTTGACGGGCTAAATCTGATTTTAGCTGTGAGAATAACATTATGCTTAGATTAGGTCTGGCAATGTCTTCCTTAAATTTCTTAGATTGCAAAATAAAAGCATCCAATCTTTTTTGCTTCTCATCCGCAAGAAGCAGCTTCATCTTCTCTAAATTTAGAATAATCTGGTCAACGCATTCTATCTGTTTTTTATGATTAGCGCCTGCATCCAGGTTATTTATAAGCTCATCCTGCCAGCTCTGCCAGTAAGCAAAATAGTCCCGGTATATTCTCTCTTTTGACTTATCCTCCTGGTTATATTCAACCGGCACATAAATGGGGGTCTCAAGAGATTCGCTTTTTTTCGTACGGATAAATTTCTTACGCATAGCATCGCAGCCGGTTAACGAAGAACACATCAAAGAACAAGCAGTAAAAATAACAAATATCTGTGTAATCTGTGTTTTTAATCTGCGTAATCTGTGTTTACTCATTTGATCATCTCCTTCCCCGCTGCACATCTTTATTTTGAAGAAACGGGATCCCGCTTCTTATTGAGAAGCTATCAGACGGGAGAATTCCCTTTCAGTGATTATTTTTATGCCTAGTTTTTGGGCCTTATCGTATTTGGAGCCGGGGTTATCGCCTGCCACCAGGAAATCAGTATTTTTACTTACGCTCGATACGGCGTTAGCTCCTACTTGTCGCGCGAGTTCCTCTGCCTGAGTGCGGCTGTAATCTTTTAATTCTCCGGTAAAAACGATTGATTTACCGGATAAGAGCCCGGACTTTACTTTAGTAACCCCTTCTTTAAAATTCACCCCTGCCTGTCTTAAATCCTCAATTAATCTCTTAGTCTGGGGCTGGCTAAAATAATTAACAATCGATTCTGCTAAGACCGGGCCTACCTCATAGATCTCATCCAAATCCTCTTTCTTGGCTTGAGCTAAATTATCAAGCGTACCAAACCTGCCGGCTAAGACAAAAGCGGCTTTTTCGCCGACATGCCGGATACCCAGGGCATAGATAAGCCTGGATAATGACTGGCTCTTGCTTTTTTCAATTGCCGAAAGCAGGTTATTTACTTTTTTTTCCTTAAACAATTCTAATCTAAATAAGTCTTGGGGTTTAAGCCTGTAGATATCCGAAAAACTCCTGACCAATTTTAACTGGACGAGCTGATTGACTACAGACTCTCCCATGCCCTCAATATCCATAGCCTGACGCGAGGCAGCTTGACACAGGCCTCTTTCAAGCTGAGCAGGACATGAAGAGTTTATACAGCGATAAGCCACGTCTTCTTCTTTCTCTTTTACCACTTTTCCCGAACAGACCGGGCAGATCTTGGGGATAGGAAATGCGGTTTTACCTCTATGCTGAACAACCTTTACTACTTTAGGAATAACGTCTCCTGCCCTTTCAATTAATACGCGGTCGCCTACCCTTACATTGAGCCGTTTGATTTCATCAAAATTATGTAAAGTTGCATGCCTGATAATCACGCCAGAACATTCCACGGCCTTCAGTTGGGCAGCCGGAGTAATAACCCCGGTCCTTCCCACGTCAATATTTATCTTTAAGACCTCGGTAGTTGCCTGGCGGGCCGGGAATTTATAAGCCACGGCCCAACGCGGACTCTTTAGGGTAAACCCCAGAGACCTTTGCTGATTTAAATTATTCACCTTAATGGCAATGCCATCAATCTCATAATCAAGCCTGTCTCTTTTCTGCTGCCAATCTTTACAATAATCAATCACTTCTTCTAAATTTTTACAAAGCCTGGAATGCTGGTTAGTGCGCATACCCCAGCTCTTTAGCCTCTCTAAAAATTCCCATTGGCTGTTAATATCCGGGCCTTTATATTCGCCCAGGGAATGGGCAAAGAAACTAAGCCTTCTTTTGGCCACAATCGAGGTATCCAAGAGTTTTAAAGAGCCGGCTGCGGCATTACGCGGATTGGCAAACAAGACATCTGCCTCATGCTCTCTTTCCTTATTAAGTATCCTAAAATCCTCCCGCGCCACATAAACTTCACCGCGCACCTCGATAAGCTCAGGAAGATCTTTGTCTGAAAAAACTAGGGGTATGGCCCGGATGGTCTTGATATTGGCGGTTACGTCTTCGCCGGTTTCTCCGTCACCCCGGGTAGCGCCGATAACCAGCCTTCCCTTTTGGTAAATAATACTGGCACTCAGTCCATCAATCTTGTGTTCAACAACAAACTCAATGTCCTCGTTAGCACCCAGACCCTTATGCAGGCGTTCCTGCCAGTCATATAATTCACTAAATGAATTGGTGTTATCAAGTGAGAGCATCTTAATCTTGTGTTTTACGGTTTTAAAACCCTTCAATATCCCGCCGGACACCCGCACTGCCGGAGAATCATCGCTCTTAAATTCCGGATAATCCTCTTCAAGTTGCTTGAGTTTTTTCATCAGATCATCATATTCTTTGTCCGCAATCTTAGGCTGGTTTAGGATATAATAAAGATGATCATGGCGGCGGATATTATCTCTCAGTCTTTCTATCTCTTTTTTTATTTTTGATGTATCCATTGATGACATTATTTAGCGTCCTGAGTATAACCTCTGTGCTAAAAACTGTGGCAGGCCGCTGGTTATAATTTTACGAGCCGCACTCTTTATGTCGTAATCTATTCTTTTAATCTTAATATCTTTTTTATCAGCGTCGTAGATACAATAGCTGGCCCGGGGATCGCCGTCGCGCGGCTGCCCTACGCTGCCGACATTAATAATATATTTATAATTGCCTTTGATTTTTACATGATAAGGCTGTGAATAATTTAGTTTGTCGTCTTTATCCAGGCTAAATACCCCCGCTACATGCGAATGCCCGACAAAACAAAGCTCAGTCTTAAGGAGTTTAAAGGTTTCTAAGGCAGTATAACCGTCTGTCATATAATCAAAATCCTGAGGATCTTTTAGCGTGCCGTGGACAAGGGTTAAATCTTTATTTTGATAAACAAGTTTCAGGGTCTTTAAAAAATATCTGCCTTTATTATCTAACCTTAACCTCGTCCATTCTATGGCCTTTTTTGCTGCTGGATTAAAATATTCACTTATAAATAAATCTACGCTTGCCCAATCATGATTTCCGGCAACGGACTCTTCGACAAAATGCCCTAACTCATCAATACATTCAAGGGGATTTGCCGCGTAGCCTACTACATCACCTATACAAAGATATTGGTCAATGCTCTCTTTTTGATAGGCCGCAATAACTGCCTGGAATGCCTCAAGATTAGAATGGATATCGGAAAAAATACCATAACGCATGAACCAAATCCGCCTTTTAAAAGCCTATCAAGGTGTTGTCATTAAAATTTTATCCTAAAATTCTTAAACTCCTCTGTTACATCAGACCAGCTAACATCTTCATTCTTTATATAAGAAGAAAGCTCGGCCTTTATCTCGCTTAACAAATCCTTTAGGTCTTCATCGCTGCCTTGGGCAAGAACCTCTACCTTTCCATCCGGAAGGTTTTTTACCCAACCTACTACGTTTATCTGGCGGGCAATATGCTCAACCGTAAAACGAAACCCTACGCCCTGAACTCTACCGGAATAAACAACATGGACTTGTTTATTATCCATCTTATTTTAAAATCGGGGAGGTGGGACTTGTCCCGAATGTAGCGTTTCTTCGAAGAATAACTTCGGGATCCCGAAGAATATCTTAAAAAATTACAGCAATCGGGAAACCCACGACCTCCTCAATATTTACCTTAATAAATGTCGGGGAGGGCGGACTTGAACCGCCGACCTCTTGGTCCCGAACCAAGCGCTCTAGCCAAACTGAGCCACTCCCCGTGATTTTCTCCTTAAGATTCCTGTCGGAAAATCATCCCGAACCTTACTCTCACTTTTGCGTAAAGGCGAGGGAATGATCAACACTTTAGTATAGCAAAAAAAATCAGAATTGGCAACATTATGAAGTTAACATAAGTAAGCTAATACTCACTGCCTTTTGGCGAGGATATCAAATTCAATATTGACTTTACCGGAAGGGCCTTTAAAACCTAGGGTGGTATTTTCTAGGGTATGTGTGATGATATAGACACTAAAGGTATTGGACCTTTTATCTACGACAGTCAAACTTATGCCATCGATAGATACAGATCCTTTAGGCAGAATGAGTTTCATAAATTCTATCGGGACGGCTATCTCAAAACAAAGATTTCCCGCAACAAAATGTTTCTTTTGAATGATACCCATGCAATCGATATGGCCAAGCACAAAATGCCCCGAGAGCCTATCTCCGACCTTTAAACTACGCTCAAGATCAACCTTGTCCTGAACCCGTAAAAATCCCAGATTTGTGACTTTCATAGTCTGGGGCATAACTTCAAAAGTCAAAGTGCTATTTCCGTTTTTTATTACAGTTAAACAGGCCCCATTTACTGCAACGCTATCGCCAATCTTAGAATCTTGGGCTGCCTTAGCCGCACTAATCTCCAACAACGTATTATTACCTTGTCTTGATATTCTTTTTACCTGCCCAAGTTCTTCAATAATTCCGGTAAACATAAGTGACCCTGCACCTTTAAAAATATTTCCCCAACACCTTTAAATAAAATGCTACAAAGGTGCGGGGGAACTTACCCCGACGATACGTCGGGGTTTCCCGCCACAATAATTTTATGATAGGTGGAGGGATCCCGCCCGTTCATTTATAGTATTAAGGCGGGAAAATTCAGCCAATCCTGACGATACGTCGGGAGGCTTCATTTAACGTATGCCTCAACTAAAAAATCCTCTCCGATCTTTTTAATGTTTAAATCCTTTAACCCGATTGCGTCTTTTACCCACCTTGCCCCTCTTCCTTCTACGGAACTTAACGCGTCTTTGCCGCCGATAATCTTAGGTGCAATAAAAAACATCACCTTATCAACCAGGCCGTCGTCAAACAACGAACCAATAAGTGAGCCTCCGCCTTCAACCAGGACGCTGGTTATCTGAGATTCAGCTAACCTGGCTGCCAAAGCGCAGAGGTCCAGCAGCCCGTCTTTATCAGGCAATATCCAGACCCGGACATTTTTAGCACAAAGGTATTTTACTTTATCTTCATTGGCCAATTTGGTCGTGGCAATAATCACTTTATTTGCATCTTTAGCTAGGATCTTGGCGTCAATAGGCGTACGCAGTTTTGAATCAACGATAACTTTATAAAACCTCTCTTTGGGTCTCTCCGGCTCAAGGCCCGGCTCGTCAGCTAAAAGCGTATTTATACCCACCATAATTGCATCAAAATCATTGCGCAGCCGTTTGGTAAAATTTCGCGATTCTTGAGAAGTTATCCATTTCGAATCTCTCTCGCAGGTAGCAATTCTAGCGTCAAGGCTCTGGGCAACCTTTACCACCATAAAGGGAAGCCTTTTTCTGATATATTTAACATAGACCTCATTCATCCTGCCTAGTTCTTTTTCCAGGAACCCTACCAAAACAGTCAGGCCTTGGCTTTTTAATATCTTAATGCCTTTGCCGTTAACAATAGGATTGGGGTCTTTCATTCCGATAATAACCTTGGAAACGCCGCTTTTTATGATTGCCTGGGTACAAGGGGAAGTCCTGCCAAAATGCGCACAGGGCTCTAAAGTTACATAAAGCGTTGCTCCTTTAGCGCGCCTATTAGCCTGCTCCAAGGCCAGGGCCTCGGCATGCGCTAAACCTGCCTTACGATGATAAGCCCGTCCGATGACCTTATTTTTCTTGACGACCAGGGCGCCGACCAAAGGATTGGGCGAGGTATTGCCTTTGGCTTTTAAGGCCAGATGCATTGCCTCTGTCATATATTTTTCTTGGAGATTATTTCTCACTTGATACCCGCTTGCGCTTTCATCTTTTCTAAAAACTCATAGGGCAGTTTGATTTTACCCATCATAATCTCTTGTTTTGCCTTACCATGGCAATCCGAACCTCCGGTAATAAGAAGCCCATGTTCCTGGGCCAACTGCTTAAAATGCTCGGTAACACCGACTGAATGTTCGGGATAATAAACTTCTAGGCCCCTTAGCCCTTGCGGAATAAGCTCTAAAATCAAATCGTCACTGCCCAAGATGTAAGGATGGGCAATCACCGGCAGGCCGCGCATTTCTTTAATCAGGCTGATTGACTCTTCGGGCTTAAGGTGGAACCTGCCCACATAGGCCGGGCCTCTATCGCCGATAAACCGGCTAAATGCGTCGGAAATTGAATAGACCACTCCCTTTTTAAACATGGCCCGGGCAAGATGCAGCCTGCCTACGCTGGCCTTTCCGGCCAGGTCAAATACGTCTTTGGCCTCGATATTGACGCCCAAGGCTTTTAATTTATCGCACATCTGGTAAATCCGTTCGACGCGTGTCTTTCTTATTTCGGATAACCTATCCAGTAAAACCTTATTTTTATAATCGAGAAAATAGCCCAGGATATGCACTTCAAGGCCGTTAAGTTCTGAGGTTAATTCTATGCCTGGAATTATTTCTAAGGAGAAATTCTTGGCTACTTCAACGGTAGGGGCTATGCCATCTACGGTATCATGGTCGCAGATGGCAATTGCAGACAGCCCACTTTCGATGGCCCTGGCTACAACTTCAGAAGGAGACGATGTGCTGTCGGAAAAATCGGTGTGGACGTGTAAATCTACGAATCTTCCTGACATTTTTTCTTGTGGGTTTTATTAATCTTATCCAGAACGCCGTTTACAAATTTTCCTGAGTCAGCGTCGCCGTATTTTTTGGCCAGATCAATAGCCTCATTTATGGAGACCTTGGCAGGGATATCTTCCGAGAACATAAGCTCAAATACCCCGAGCCTCAGGATATTCCTGTCAATCACTGCCATACGCTTTAACTGCCAATTTGTGGCATACTTGACAATAAGACCATCTATCTCTTTGAAGTGTTTATGGACGCCCCTGACCAGGAAATCGGCAAACTCCGCTACATCTAATTCGAGTTTCTCCTCATCGCACCAGGTATCTTCTATCTTCAAAGAAAATTCCTGCCGGCTGATGTCAAGCTGGTAAAGCACCTTAAGCGCAACTTCTCTGGCATGGGTACGTTTACGCATAAATATTATCCTATTAAATAAAGTGTAATCAATGTAATATTATTTAAGTTGTGACAATAGATCAACCATCTCCAGGGCATTTAAGGCAGCGTCTTTTCCTTTGTTACCTTCTTTGGTCCCGGCGCGCTCAATTGCCTGTTCAATAGTATCTGCGGTGATGATGCCAAAGACAACGGGTTTTCCCGAAGACAGGGAAACTTGCGAAATACCCTTGGCAGCTTGGCTGGCGATGTAATCAAAATGAGGAGTAGCTCCTCTGATTATCGTCCCAAGGCAGATTAGGGCATCAATATTCTTAGATTCAGCTAATTTCTTGGCTACCACCGGAATCTCAAATGCACCAGGAACCCAGACTGTCTGGATCTGTTCTTCCTTTACTGAATGGCGCAGGAGCGTATCAACGCAGCCATCCAAAAGGCTCTTGGTGATAAAATCATTGAAGCGCGAGGCAACAATGGCAAAGTTTTTGCCCTTTACGACCAACTGGCCTTCGATGTTCTTAATCATATTTCCCTCCTTTAATGACCCCTGCCGTTTTGCTTCGCTTTTGCTCAGCAAAACGAAGCAGCAGGGGGAATTAATCCCGCTAATGCTTTGGGGTAAACATTAATCATTCTCGGCACTGAACAAATGCCCGAGTTTATCTTTCTTGGTCTTTAGATAATCCTTATTCGCAGAGTTTATTGGCGCCTCTATTGAGATGCGTTCAATAACTTTAAGCCCGTAACCTTCAAGCCCGACGATCTTACGGGGATTATTCGTAAGGAGCCGGATTTTGGCTACCCCCAGGTCCGTAAGGACCTGGGCGCCTATCCCGTATTCGCGCAGGTCCGCGGGAAATCCCAATGCCTCATTAGCCTGGACTGTATCAAGTCCTTTATCCTGGAGGCTGTAAGCAAGGATCTTGTTTTCCAAACCAATACCCCGGCCTTCCTGGCTCATGTATACGATAATGCCTCTTTCTTCTTTTTTAATCATGCGCATAGCTGTCTTTAACTGCCAGCCGCAATCGCAGCGCAAAGACCCGAACACATCACCGGTCAGACACCCTGAATGCACCCGTACTAAAATAGGGGTATCTTTATCAATCTCGCCCATTACAATGGCAAGATGTGAATTTTCATCCACAATAGATCTATAAAGGATTAATTTAAAATTTCCGAATTCGGTAGGAAGGATGGTTTCGGCTACGCGCCTGACTAAGGACTCATATTTCCGGCGATACTCGATGAGGCTGGCGATAGTGCCTATCTTTAAACCGAATTTTTTACTGAATTCCAATAACTGCGCAGTCCGCGCCATTGAACCGTCATCATTTAAGATCTCACAAATCGCTCCAGCTGGATAAAGGCCGGCTAATTTCATCAAATCCGCACAGGCCTCAGTATGGCCGGCCCGCACTAAAACTCCGCCTTTACGGGCCTGCAAAGGGAAAAGGTGGCCTGGCCGGGTAAAATCCTTAGGCGTACTTTCTGGATCTATCAAGACCTTTACGGTCTGACAGCGGTCAAAGGCCGAAATCCCCGTAGTAACGCCCTTGGCCGCATCCACAGAAATCATCCAGGCCGTAGAATAGGGGTCGGTTATTTCTTTAAGCCTTAAATTATCCGAGCCCATCATGGGATAAAGACCCAGCTGCATCAGGCGCTCTTCTTCCATGGGCACACAGATAAGACCTCTGCCGAATTTGGCCATGAAATTTATATCTTGGGGCCTGACACAAGAGGCGGCAATAATCAGGTCTCCCTCATTTTCTCTCTCTTCGTCATCGATAATAATCACCATCTTGCCGGCTTTGATATCCCGAATAATCTCTTCGATTGTGTTGAAACCCATAATTTTTATCCTTGTAACACTAATAATCACGAATCCCTGGCTACACGGCAGGCAGGAAAAACAAATTAACACTAATATTTATTCGTGTGTATTCGTTGTAATTCGTGAGAATTCGTGCTCAATAAAAAATCCCAAAGTTTCCTTCGGGATTATCAAAAAGACTTATGGATAGTCTCTTCTTTCCTTCTCCCATCTAGGCTTTTCCGCGCTTATAGAGCGCAGATCCGTATCTACGGAACTATTGGCTCAGGGATTACGCCTGATCTGTCCGCCAAAGTTTCAGTGGCGGACTCGTAGGCTTTCACTACCAGCTGGAAATTTCATCCTTTCCCGAAGGCTTAAATATTTTATCCTTCAATTTAGCTATTGTCAAGTTATTTGTATTGGCATATAATATAAACCATGTTAGAAAAAGATATCTTTAATTTACTGACCAGAAAAAAGAAAACCCTGTCAGTTGCTGAATCTGCAACCGGAGGCCTTATCTCGCATCGTCTGACCAATGTAGCCGGAAGCTCCCTTTACTTTGTCTTGGGCGTCGTTTCCTACAGCAACAAGGCGAAAATGAGTTTTTTAAAAGTGCCTGAAAATACCATAAAAAATTACGGAGCGGTTAGTAGACAAACCGCTCTCTCAATGGCTAAAAATTTAAGAAGTATTGCTGGAACCGATTTTAGCCTGGCAATAAGCGGTATTGCCGGGCCAACTGGTGCTACATCCCAAAAACCCCTGGGGCTATTCTATATTGCCCTTTCTTCAAAAAATAGAAATATCTGCCAAAAATTTATCTTTAAAGGCAAGCGGCTGGAAATCAAGAAAAAAGCAACCCAGCGCGCCTTAATCCTACTTAAAAAGTTCATCTCTTAATGCGAACATTCATTGCCGTAGATGTAAGTAAAGAAATCCGTGAAACCTTGGGCCGAATCGGAACTAAATTACGCGCCTCAGGCGCAGATGTAAAATGGGTAGACCCCCAAAACCTTCATCTTACGCTTAAATTCTTAGGCGATATTGATCTAGGAAAGGTCGAGGAAATAAAAGAAATTTTATCGCAAATGGCTAAAAATTATCCGGCCTTTCGGATGGTCGTAACAAATCTTGGCGCATTTCCTAAGGCTAGCTATCCGAGGGTAATCTGGGTAGGAATTGACCAGGGTAAAGACGAACTCTTAAAAATTAGCCGGGAATTAGAAAAAAGGCTGGAAAATCTTGGCATTAAAAAAGAGGAAAGAGCGATGTCCTGCCACATTACTATCGGCAGAGTCCGCTCTCCTTTAAACCGTATCCATCTCATAAAACAGATGGAACTCTTTAAAGATCCGCTTAACCTTGACTGCACGGTTGACAAAATTATCCTATATAAAAGCACTCTTAGCCGCTCGGGACCTATCTATGAGGCTGTCCACGAATCCGCACTCGCCTAGAATTATAGACCGACGATTCCAGCAATAATCCTTAAAGTGAAATTCGTATAGATTCCTGCGCCCAGATCATCGCTCATAATTCCTAATGAGCCGGGTAATTTCTGCAGGCGGTCAAAAGGCGGGGGTTTTATGGTATCAAAGGCCCTGAAAAAGATAAAACCAAGGACGATGAGCGGAATCTTTGGCGGGATTAATAAAAGCGAAACCAACATACCCACAACCTCATCAATAACAATCTTAGGACAATCATGTCGGCCGAATAATTCCTCGGCTTTATGGGAAATCGTAAAACCAACGATCCCGATAAAGACCAGGACTGCGCTGTAAAAATAAAAATTATCTTTTACTAAAAGATAGACCAGAACTCCGCCGAGGCTTCCCATTGTTCCGGGTATAAAAGGAAAATACCCCAGATAGAAAAAAGAACTAACCAGCCTGATTATTTTTTCTTTCATAATCTACAAAAAGGGCGCGATTATTCCACAGAAAAGAAAAACCTGAGGTAAGCGTAAGAATCGTTGTTATAGCCATTAAAATAAGTAACGCCCAAGAGGTTGCCGACTCAACAGAGGCACTCCAAAACCGCGCGTTTTTAAACGCCTCTTTAAAAACTAAAAAACCTAAGATAACAAAGATAGTAAACATTTGAGAAACGGTCTTGTGTTTTCCGCCCCGGGCGCTGGCTAAGACCACTTTTTTAGTAAGCGCAAAAAGTCTTATACCGGTAATCATCAATTCCCTGCTAATAATTAATATCACCATCCAGGCAGGGATAATCTTCATCTCGACAAACACTAAAAATGCGGCTAGTACCAGGAACTTATCCGCAATGGGGTCCATAAACCTGCCAAAATCAGATTCCTGATGCATTTTCCTGGCTAGTTTTCCGTCGTAAAGGTCAGTCAAGGAGGCGATAGTAAATATAATTAAGGCGAAGAGTTTGTAGATAAGACCATGACTAAAAATAAAAAACATGAATACAAACACAAGAACTATGCGCGATAATGTTAGTTTATTGGGCGTATTCATAGAGCTAAGTTAACTAAATAAAGGTATGATTCCAGAGATTTAAAAACAGATTCCAGAGATTATTTATTCTTTGAAAATCACTGTAATCTTTTTCAAAATCACTGTAATCAATGTAAGCCTTTTTGTTTTATTTGGCTTCATATAGGCTCAGCCATAAGGTCGTATTCAAAGGTATCGCTAATCTTAACTTTAAGAAAAGTTCCGGCTCTTACATCTTTTCTAGCTTTAACATAAACGATGCCGTCTACTTCAGGGGCGAGGTCCTGGGTCCTGGCTAGATAATATTTTGGATCATCAGGGTCTAATTCGTCCACCAATACCTGGAGGGTCTTACCTAATGACTGCCTTAAGATTTCACCTGAAATCTCCTGTTGCACGGTCATTAGAATATCGAACCGCTCTTTCTTTATTTTATCGGGGATCTGCCCGGGCAGGCTAAACGCAGGGGTGCCTTCTTCGCGGGAATAGATAAAAGCGCCTAATCGTTCGAATCTCGCTCCTTTAATAAAATCGATTAACTCCTGGAAATCACTATCCGTCTCACCGGGAAAGCCCACAATAATCGAGGTCCTTAAACACAAAGGCCTAATCCGTCGGCGCAGTTTCTCAATCAGGCTGATAATCCCTTTCCTGGTCGTGCCTCGATTCATACACTTGAGGATCCTGTCGTTGATATGCTGAATAGGCAGGTCCACATATTTACAGATCTTTGGTTCTTTGGCGATTAAATTGATCAGGCCGGCATCTATGTGGCCGGGGTGTAGATAAAGCAGTCTAAGCCACTTAATATTTTTTGTGGCCTTAATAATCTCTCGGAGTAGTTTTGTTAAACTGATGGCTGGCTTTAGGCCTTTACCGTAAAGGCCGATATCTTGTCCAATGAGATTTACCTCTTTAACCCCATTTTTGTCTAATTTTGTGATTTCTTTTAGGATAGATTTGGGGTCGCGGCTTGTAAAGACCCCTTTTATCTTAGGTATAACGCAGTAGCTACAACTATTAATGCAACCTTCCGAGATCTTTACATAGGCATAATGCGACGGCGTAAGAGGTGATCTATTTAAACTATGATTAAAACCAAAACAACCAACTACGGCATCAATATCTTTTAAATTACCGATTAATTGGCCGCCATAGCGCTCGGCTAAACAACCATTGACAATAAGTCTCCTAAGCCGGCCTTGCTTTTTTAGTCGCAGGCACTCTAGGATTACATCTATGGATTCCTGTTTTGCCTCTTCGATAAAGGCGCAGGTATTGATAATGCCGATGTCGGCATCTCTCATTTCATCAGAAATTTTATAGCCCTTGTTTTCTAATCTACCTAAGATGCGCTCTGAATCAACCAAGTTCCGCGGACAGCCCAGACTGATAATGCCGATTCTGGCTTTTTTCTCTGGCTTTGTTTCCATTTAGAATTTAGAAGATGTTGGATAATGATTAAAACGCTAATCGAAATAATATTTGAAACTCTGGTTAGGTTTATGGGTTAAGATGCCAGCCTGCCTCACCGGCAGGCATTAGCGAGAATTTGCGTTAAGAAATTATTTTTAGCAGCCACTTCAGCGGTTGATAGTTACGCCCTGGCGGGTAATTACAATACTTTTAATCGCCTCTTTACGTCTTCCTAAAGGACTCAAGATCTTATTGTTGGCCTCTAGTTCTATGGCTGCGGCATTTGAGAGGGATACTTCGATTTTTTCCTTGGCCTGCCAGCTTTCATTCTGGCCTTTGGTTAAAATCCCTTGGAACATCACTTTCCCATCCAGTCTTACCTTAACCCAGCAGTTATCCTTAGCGTGTAATCCTAGTCTAACCGGACCGACTTCAACTGGCTTAGAAACAACATTGGACTTAGGTCTTGCGGCCGCTTCTTTTTTCTTAGATTCTATCGAACTTCTTTCTATAGTGGCTCCTTTCCTGTTTAAGGAAGGGACATTTTTCTTGTGCCTTGAGATAAAACTAAATAATAAAAAAATAGCGATGACAACAATTAGACGATAGATAAATACGGAATAATTCCTGGAATTGTATCTTATCTTATCTACTGCTGCTTTCTTGGCAATTGCCTCGGCATGGGAATCTTTGGGGGAAATAAAAGAATTGTAATCTTCGATAATCTTCTGTGGATCAAGGCCCAGAAACGAGCTATATATCTTTAAGAATCCCTTGATATAGACTTTATTAAGAATATTAAACCTGTCTTCTTCTAAGGCAGTCAGGATATCAAGATTTATCGTGGTCTTTTTAGAGACCTCTGCTAAAGAAAGTTTCTTTGATTCTCTTGTTTTTTTTAATCTTTCTCCAATGGACTCCATATATTCACCTGTCAACTAAATAAAGTTATGATTATACAGATGAGTACATATTTCTCCGTCGATATCTGTGCTAATCTGTGCATATAGAATCTCTTTTAAATTTACATCGTACTATATTATCCCTCTGCCGCCTCTTCTTCTTCCTCGACTTCTTCGTCAACCTGTTCGCCCAGAATCTTAAAGCCGTGCTCTATAAGCCAAGCTTTTCTGTCGACTAGAATCTTGCGGGGCTTACTGCCCTGATAAGGCCCGACAATACTTTCCTGTTCCATCATATCAATAAGACGCGCGGCGCGAGTATAACCCAGGCGCATCCTTCTCTGCAGTATGGATACCGAGGCCTGGTTACTTTCTAAAATCAGCCTTACCGCCTCATCAAATAATTCATCCTTTTCGAAATCACCGAAACTAAGGGATTTGGTCTGTTCTTTGAGGATATCCTCGTTAAAAACGGGTTCGCCCTGCGCCTTAATAAAATTAACCACATTCTCAATCTCTTTATCCTTCAGCAAGCTTCCTTGCGCCCGGATGGGTTTTGACTGGCCGGGCTTTAGAAAGAGCATATCGCCTTTTCCTAAAAGTTTATCCGCTCCGTTCATATCCAAGACAGTGCGCGAATCAACTTTGGATGCCACCTTAAAAGAAATACGTGCGGGAAAATTGGCCTTGATTACCCCGGTAATTACATCTACCGACGGCCGCTGTGTCGCTAAGACAAGGTGAATTCCCACAGCCCGGGAAAGCTGGGCAAGCCTTGTAATCGCATTCTCAATCTGATTTGCTGCCACGACCATTAAATCTGCTAATTCATCTACGATGACCATAATATAAGGAAGCTTCTCATGCCTCTCATTATAGGCATCAATGTTTCTCACGCTCTCTTTAGCAAGTAAGGTGTAGCGCTCTTCCATCTCATTGACCACCCAATTTAGGGCTGCAGATACTTTTTTGGCATCAGTCACTACCGGACAAATAAGATGCGGCAGGCCATTAAAAGGCGCAAGTTCCACCATCTTGGGATCAACCATAATGAATTTTACTTCCGAGGGCGTGGCCTTATAGAGTATGGACATCACCAAAGAGTTTACGCAAACAGTCTTTCCCGAACCGGTAGTTCCGGCAATCAAAAGATGCGGCATATCGCAGAGATCAGTGACTACTGGTTTTCCCGTGATATCCTTTCCTAAGGCCAGAGCCAATTTAGAGTTTGATTTTACAAATTCATCCGTAGAAAGCACCTCTTTAAGATAGACCAGGCTCGACTGGGTATTGGGTACCTCGACTCCCACCAGGCCTTTGCCTGGGATAGGCGCAACAATCCTTACTGACTGCGCCTTCATAGCCAGGGAAATATCATCGCTTAGACTGACAATCTTATGAATTTTTACTCCGGGTGCAGGCTCTACTTCATAACGGGTAATTACCGGACCTCTCTCAATATTACTTACCTTAACCGATATGCCAAAATCTGATAAAGTTTCTTTCAGGATCCGTGCGTTTGTGGTTAAATCGTCCTTGATCTGGCGCGCAGCCAAGGGCGGTGGGGATTCCAACAAATCTAAACTGGGGAGTTGGTAATCTCCGATTTTTACTTCTTGAGGTCTGGGCTTGGCAGGCGAAAGGGGTTTTTCTGTCTTAATTTTTACACTTGGGGTAGATACGATTATCTTAGGAGGTTCCTTAAATTCTTCTTTGGGAATTATCGGTCTAGGCTTAATAACTAACCTTGGCTCTTCTAGCTCTTCTTTTTCTGCTTTTTTCTTTCTAAATCTAAAGAGCTTGGAGATTGCCAGATTATAGAACCTATCATATATTTGCCTTAATCTCAAAAATAAAGACGAGGGAAGGAATTCCTCAATGGCAAGACTTAGAGAAAGTAAAATCAGTGTAATTAAGACAACCGAAGAGCCGACTCGGCCGAAAAATCTCAAAAGATAATCACAAAATCTCCAACCGACAAACCCCGCCCTTTTAAAGATTAAACCGGCATCTAACCCTCCAAAAAGGGCTAGTAATGAACTCAGCGATAGAAAGAAAACCACCAGGCCGAATATTTTAAATATACTAAATTTTTCTAATTTACCGCTGAACTGTTCCTTAGCCCAGAGAAAAATAAGCACAACAAGAAAGTAAGACGACCATCCGATAAGGAAAAACAATAGCCCGGATAAATAAGCGCCGAAAATCCTGACAAGATTTTTAGCGGGAACATTGGGACTTGAGGTATAAAACGAAAGGTCATTGGGGGTATAGGAAATAAGGCTTGCTAAAACTAAAACGCCTAGGGAAAAAAGGATTATGCCTTTTATCTCGTCTAATCGTTTTTTCTTCATTTATTTTTAAAGAATGATTACAGTGATTGCTAAATTGATTACAGCGATTTTTCCCGCTTTCACCTTTAACCAAAGCGGGATCCAGCCTATAGCAAAAAGATTCCAGTGTTTCCGATGGAAAATAATCTCTGGAATCTACATTTTAATCACTGGAATCAAAGTGATCTTTATTTGACAAGGCAATATAAGAATGGCCTGTACTGGCTGGGTTCTTGCCGCCAGCATATATCAAGACTTATTGACTCTCTGGCGGAGCTTGTTTAATGCTTAAATTAAGCCTGCCCATCTCATCGATATTGACTAGCTTTACCTTCACCTCATCGCCAAGCTTAACCACGTCTTCGACATTTTTCACAAACTTATCGGATAATTCCGAGACATGAATAAGACCTTCTTTTCCCGGCATAATCTCACAGAACGCTCCGAAATTGGTAATCTTCTTGATGCGTCCTTTATAAATCTTTCCTACCTCGGCATCTTCGGTAAGGGCCTTAATCATCGAAATCGCTTCTTCCGAGGCCTTGGCATCGGTTGAAGCAACCATTACGCTGCCGTCGTCCTCGATATCTACGCTTACTCCGGTAGTATTAATAATCTTTTTTATGGTCTTACCGCCCGGCCCTATGAGCTCTCCGATGCGCTCGGGATTAATCTTCAGGATATGGATGCGCGGGGCATATTTCGATAGCGACTCTCTGGGTTTATTAATCACCTGCGCCATTTTATCGAGAATAAAAAGTCTGCCTTGCCGTGACCTAATAAGGGCCTCTTTTATCAGGTTGAGGCTAATGCCTCTTATCTTAAGGTCGAGTTGCACAGCAGTAATGCCGTCTTTTGTGCCGGCAGCCTTAAAATCCATATCCCCGAAATGATCTTCAAGCCCGGCGATGTCGGTCAATATGATCTCTTTATTTTGTTCCTTAATCAGGCCTAAGGCCACTCCGGCAACCGGTGCCTTTATAGGCACGCCTGCATCCAAAAGCGCCAGCGTCCCTGCGCAGACCGTGGCCATGCTTGAGGAACCGTTTGATTCTAAAATTTCGGAAACTACTCTTACCGTATAAGGGAATTCTTCCTTAGAAGGCATCACCGCGCGCAAAGACTTCTCTGCGAGTGCGCCGTGGCCGATCTCGCGCCTTCCCGGGCCTCTTACCGGCTTAATTTCGCCAACGCTAAAAGGCGGAAAACTGTAATGGAGCATAAAAGATTTGGAGGTCTCACCTTCCAAGGCCTCAATCATCTG
Source organism: Candidatus Omnitrophota bacterium (assembly GCA_043808095.1). Lineage (GTDB taxonomy): Bacteria > Omnitrophota > Gorgyraeia > JAZDFF01 > JAZDFF01 > JAZDFF01. The sequence continues at coordinate 61,891 of JAZDFF010000001.1, read as the reverse complement.
TTCATCGGAGGCGCTTCCTAAAGTAGTTACACAGAGGCTCTGAGTAGAACCCCGGGTAAAAATACCTGAGCCGTGTGTACGCGGCAGCACTCCGATGGAGCAATTAATCGGCCGGATCTCATCCAGGGCGCGGCCGTCTACTCTTTTAGAATGCGATAAAATAAACGATCGTAATTTATGGCCTTCGATTTCTTCAATCGTTTCTATGATATCCTTTTTGGCATACTTGGCGGATTCAGTATTTAAGGAATCAAATAATTCCTCAGCCAGTAGGCTGTTGGCCTCTTGCCTTGAGATATTATCTTTAATCTGAAAAATAGAATCAAGCCGATCATTATATTTCGATTCAATAATACTAATAAGCTCAGGGTCAAATGTCTTAAGCTTAACCTGCATCTTAGTCTCAGCCGAAGTGCAAAGGAGCTCTTCCTGACAAGAAATCACTGACTTGAGATTATTATAGCCGAAGTTTATCGCCTCAAAGACCAGGTCCTCTTTGGCCTCATTAGCCCTTGCCTCAAGCATTATCACCCCGTCTTTGGTACCTGCTACCACAACATCAAATTTGCCTTCCTCTACCTGTTTATATGTAGGATTTAGGATAAATTCGCCGTTTAGGTGGCCGACGCGGCAGATTCCCAAAGGCCCCTCAAAGGGGATATCTGATATGGATAAGGCTGCGGAGGCGCCGATTACCGCTAGGATGTCGGGATCGTTTTCCCCGTCACTGGACAAAACTAGACCCATTATCTGAACCTCATTGACAAAGCCTTTAGGAAAAAGAGGTCTTATGGGACGGTCAATAAGTCTTGCAGTTAAAATCTCATTTTCCGAAGGACGACCCTCTCTCTTAAAGAATCCGCCGGGAATCTTTCCTGCGGCATAGGTCTTTTCCTGATATTCGACGGTCAAAGGCAGGAAATTAGTCTCCAGCCTTACTGTCTTTGAGACACAGGCTGAGACCAAAACCACGGTCCCGCCAAAAGTAACGCAAACCGCACCATTTGCCTGACGGGCGAGTTTTCCCGTCTCCAAAATTAGGGTCTCTTGTCCGAATTTTAATTCAACACGTTCGATTGCCATATAGTTATACCTTTATTTTAAATTTAATTTTCCTGCTATATCCTCATAAACCTTGGGTGCTTCTTTTTTTAAATAGCTTAGAAGGCGTTTACGTTTACCGACCATACATAATAGTCCTCTGCGGGAATGATGGTCTTTCTTATTGGTTTTAAAATGCTCGGAGAGCAAACTTATTCTCTCGGTTAAGATCGCAATCTGGACCGGGGCAGAACCCGTGTCTTGGGTATGCAATTTAAACTTGCTGATGATCTTAGTTTTATCGGGTTTAGACAAAGCCAAAAAAATCACCCCCTTTAAATGAGCAGACAATTTATGGAAAGTAAATGACATAAATTGTAGCCCCGAAATTTCGGGGCGTCTGCGAATTAAACCCTTGACATCAAAGATGTCAAGGGTCAAATTCAATCACAAACTTACGTTCATTATCATTCCGTAAGTCTAGATTTCAATTTGATTAGTATACTCCTAATCCTAAGCAAAGTCAAGGATTAAGACACTCGGAGGACATAAGAAAGCAGGCGTCTTGCAGATAACAGAAGGTAAATTACGCTTAAGGAATAATATCCTAGTATATTATTTAATTTAAATCCACTGTTAAAAGTATCGGAATCTATTTCTTGTTTTGCCTATACCAACCCTCACTGACAAAGATAAAGCTTCTTTTTTGAGTAGGCTTACTTAGATATGGGAATTCTAAATCAATGTAGTCTCCTTTGATTGTCCGGGTGTAGTCATTATCAGAGGTTTCCAACTTTAAGCGTATATCGTTATCTTTAGAGTGCGTAGCCTTTAAAAGCGGAAGCTCGGTTACGACAATGGGGGCTTGTTGCGATGTATCTAAGGCCACGAAGTCTAACTTGTGGTCTTGAGTAAAGAAGATCTTAATCTCCAAATCCTCATCTTTGCCTAAATCCTCAAGGTAAGGTGATAAATCCACTGCCCAGATATCCCAGTATTCATGGGGATGCAGGACTACGAGATTCTGCCACTGGCCTTTTTTGTCCTTGAACTGAAGATGGATAGATTTGGCATAATTGGGTTTTGGCCTAGGCAGGTCAGAACTCAGGATAAGTCTGGTTTCATCTCTTAGGCCGTTTTTCGCAAACCTAAGCATAATCTCCTCTCCCTGCCTGCCAAAATACTCTTTATTATCAGCGCCGGTAGAAATTAACTCGGTAATATCCTCGCCCTGGCTATTGACGACATTTGCGGCAGCTGTAAGAGGTTCTTTATAGGTATATAATTTACCTTCCAGGGTAGGAGCAATCTTTACTCCTTCAGGATGGTCTATCTGTAAAAGCGATACCTTGTCTATATGAGAAGTCTCCTCTAATTCCTCCTTTATCTTTAAAGAATAGACCTCATCCTTTGGTATTAATTCCTTCATCAAGAGATAATAATCAGTGTATTCCTTGGGATTTCCAGATGGGAAGAGGTCATTCTCAAAGACATAATCAGAGCCATTCCACAGATATAAATAAGGACATGATGGCGACGCAGGCTCATATTTAAATATGTTAAAGGTGACTGGCACTGTCTTAGAGAATAAATACTGGCTGTTATCCTGGACAATAAATGTGGTGGAATAAGTTCCCGTAACATTGGGTGTGCCTGTAATAACAAGGTAAGCAGGATTACCCGGTGTAACTGTTGCCGATAGGCCTGGAGGCAAAAACCCGAAATTAATATTAAGCGTATCGCCATCACAATCAACGGCATGAACAGTGAGATTAACGGGCTGATCTACCGGCCACTCCCAATAATAACTATTAATAGGATAACCCCAGGAAGAATCGTCCTGAAAATAAGGAACATGGCAGCTAAGTTCTGCTATGGAAGTATTGCCAAAGGCGCCCATATTGATATGGCCAGCAGAAAAATCAGGCTCAAGGGACCAATCCCAAAGCTGGCCCTCATTATTATTTAGGTTACCATCGGGATCAGGAATACCAGCATCAATACAAGGAGAGATATGATCTCTTAAGTAGAGTCCGTTTCTAAACTTAGGTTCAACAGAGATATTGCCTTGTATGCCAGTTCTGTCAGAAAGCCCCACATAATTTCCGCCGGTGTTGTTATACACATCATTATAGGCAATTGATTCAGGAGAAGGTTCTCCTGAAGGCTGATTTGAGGAATAATAACAAATCCCCTTGGAATTGTTCACAATGATATTATTGACTAACTTGGCATCCACCCAGTTGGGGAAAGGATTATTAATAACCACGGCTGGACCTCTACCAACATACCACTCCACATTTAAGGTAATGGTATTATTAGCAATTATAGGATAATATGTCGGTGTATCTACGGGGTCGATTCCAGATTGGGTGATAAAAATAATGCCACCACTAACCCATTCATCAGGATTATAATCAGGCGCGGTATTGGCATAGATTACATTATTGGTAATGAGCGGCGATTCGTTGCTAATACTATACCCAATAGCACAAATTGCTGCTCCAGCGATATGAGCTGTGTTGTTGCTGATAATATTTTGTTTAATAATTGCCGAACTCCCCCCAAGGTCAATACCACCACCATAATCAGCTTCGTTTTCTGTTATATAATTGTGGAGGACCTGCGGTCTTGAATTAGGTGGATAGTTACCACTTATAAGAACCCCCCCTCCCAAATCTCCCATATATCCTGAGCCATGGGTAATCTTAAATCCTTCTAGGACGGGATTAAAGGGTCCTGTCTGATAATCTTCGCTATAACTCATATAAACTACCGAACCAACACCACCTCCATCTAAGATGCTCTTCTTCACTCCTCCTGGACCCTCTGTACCCTTTAAAGTAATAGATTTGCTTTTGAAAGAGATATTTTCATAATATGTACCTTCTGGCACTAAGATGGTTTCTTCGGGTTGAGCTGCGTATATGGCCTTTTGAATTGTGGCATAATCCATTGGGCTGTTGGTAATCTGGCTTTGGGCGAGCCGACTATAGACTGCCTTCCTGTTTGGCTCTTTGCGGAATTGCGACCAAGGCATATCTTCGGGTTCAACTGCACTGCCGCCTGCCCTAAACACATGCAACTGCTCATAAGAACCCACTAATATCTCAGGCCGTTCATCACCATCCATATCTACGATTGCAGGTGACGACCTAATTCTGCCTGAGGTTGTAAAAGGAGAACCAACAACTCCGCCATTTTTATCCAAGACATAAAGATGCTGGTCATAAGAACCCACTACCACATCAATATTACCATCACCATTTACGTCAGATAATGAGGGCGAGGAATAGATATCATTGCCAGTAGTTACTGGCCAATTACCAGAAAGAAGACTTCCATCATACTTAAAGGCATAGACCTTGTTATCATAAGAACCCACCACTACCTCTAATTCACCGTCTTTATTAATATCCGCGATGGAGGGTGAAGAATATATTGCACCAGCGGTTGCTACTCCGCCTGACCAACCGGTAACAGGGCTGCCGTCATACTTAAAGGCGTACATCCTACCATTGGTGGAACCAACTACCACATCGAGAAAACCGTCGCGGTCTAAATCCGCTAAACTGGGTGAAGAACGTATGGGTAAGGTTGGGTTGGTTACAACTGGCCAATTAGTCAAGGCCTGGCCATTATGAGCATGCCAGGCATAGACCTTGCCATCGTCGCTGCCTACTACTATCTCTACACTGCCTTGTCCATCAATATCACCCACTGCGGGTGAAGAATAAATTGCTCCTGCTGCCTGTAAATAACCTCCTGGCCAAGAAGCAAAAGGCTGGCCATTGTGATGCCAGGCATAGACCTTGCCATTGGTTGAGGCAGCAATAATCTCTAAATCACCATCATTGTCTAAGTCAAAAACAACTGGAGTGGCACGGACTTGACCGCCTATAGAAATTGGCCAACCCGCAACCGGATCTGCTTCATCGCCAGCATCAGGTCCATCATTATGGTGCCAGGCATAGACATAACCATTATTACTACTGAAAATTATCTCCAAATCTCCATCTCCGTCTAGATCAGCTACAGCAGGAGAAGATTCCACAGAACCACCTGTTGAAATAGGCCAGCCGGGTAATGCTTGAGCGTTTGATTGCCAAACATAAATTTTGTAGTCATTACAGCCTACGATTATCTCCTTATCACCGTCATTATTTACATCCGCTACTATTGCCGAAGAGTCAATATAATAACCCGGAGTGACTGAAAATCCCAGGAGAACTACCGTAGAGGCCTTATTATTTTCCTCATTAAATTCAGTGATGGTATTATCAGGATCAACCACCACATATATGGTATGCGCTGTCTGGGAGGGATTAATCCAGAGGACCTCTGCGGTCTGACTGCCAAACCTGGGAATTGAGCTAATTAATTGGTCAGAGCCTATCTGAATGCCACCATTGGTAGGGTCGCCGTCATAGAAGCGCACCCAGACGTTTGTTGCTGCTACAACAGTCATATTCTCTACTTTAGCGGTTATTCTAATATCAGAACCAACCGAAGCGGTCTGGATATTATCACTGGTAATCTGCAGGTCAGTGATAAAACCTGGGACAGTGCCATAGAGCCCTAGACCCGGATCACCCACCAGATTAAATATGATATCCCCATTATAAACTGTAGAGCAGGTGAGTTTGGTATAAAGAATAGCCTGACCCAGATTGCTTAGGCCGTATTCTAAGACTGCCGGAATCATAGTATCAGTATACTCAAAATCTCCATGGTAATTAGTATCGCGTGTTGCCCCCCAAAAGGCTACCGCACCTTTATTGTTAGCTATCTCGGTAAACCTTTCAGCTAAAGACTCAAAATTGGGATCAACGCCTTGACCTCCTTTGCCGATATAGTCAAACCTCGCTGTGCTACAAGAAAAACTCAGAACCAGAGGAGTTTTGCTACCATTATTCAGAGTGTCTACATCATCAGTAGCGAAGTTTACAAACGTAGACAAATTTTTGGACCACTGCCACAGATTGTAGTCACCATGACTATTGTCAATAACAATCCCTCTGCCTAAATTAAAATAGTTCTTAAAGTCATCCTTAAAATCATTTAAATTAGTATGATCTGTACTAAATTCCTTATCGCTTACCTCAAAAAAAGAATTAGTGCCGGCCAGCTGTTCAATATGAGGATAGATTGTATCTCTAAGCTCGCTGATCCTGTTGGCATCTTGGCTTCCATAGCCGCACCAAAGGCCAATCTTTCCTTTCCAATTGGGGCTAGGAATTCCGGCAATATCAAAGAAGCGGGTCTTATCCAGAACTCTCTGGGCCCAGTCATCGCCTCCTGTGCAAAACCGGCCAATAAAAAGATCAGCCATGCGGTCATTATCATCAACCATACCGCTGCCGTCATCATCATTTATACAGGCATACCAGTGGTCAGTAGCAATACGTTCATATTTAATAGGGTCAACAAGAATAGAGATATGTGTGGGTAGATGGCCTGTACCGGCAGCTGAACGCGCGTCTCCCATTAAAAGCACAAATCCAGTATGGTCATCGCCCATACGAGGCGCATGCCAATGGTTAGCGACATTATTATAGGCATAGGTAATAAAGGCCTTAATCTTGTCATCATCAGTGGTGCCGCTAAATTGATTATAGATATCATCTCTATTTACCACTGCCACATTCCAGTTATTATAGGTAGCGCGATGGTTAGCAAAAGTAACCAATCCGTTGGTATCCCTGTCCTGCCAAAGCAGAGGAGCAGCAATGATAATATAATCAGCATTGTTTGTACCGGTTTTCAAATTTGTGGGATAGATAACATTCCCTGATTTACCGCCTTCTTCTGGCTCTTCTTGAGGCCTGGATTCATAATTTAATAGAGCCAGGTTAGCCACATGTTCAAGAGGTCCTACTCCCGTAGATGAACTCACTATACCAGAAGGAAAGTTTACCTTGATTATCAGGTCTTTATATACCTTGAGTTGTTTTGTCTTAGGATTATATTGTATAGGACAGATTTGAATCTTAAGAATTTTCTGGTCGCGCATCAGGCCTATAGATTCAACCTTTACCACCTGTTCGGGATAAAAAACGTCTTTTTCATAGAAAAGTTCGTCTTTAACAAAGATATCTTTTTTATCGTCTAAATCAGGCAGAGGATAAACTAAGTAGTTTTCCAAGGTCTGGATTTTGGTAGGAGAAAATTCTAACTTGATATCGGAAAGATTACATTCTTTAGGCACGGCGATAATCCTGATAAGCCGGGGAAGCATCGGTTTGCCTATTTCAGGAAGCAAGCTTGCCTGAGGAAGACGGATTTGTTGATAGACTACGCCCTGTTCTTCATTTTGCTTAACTTCAAAACCAGGGACCTGTATCCTTAAATGGACAGTTGAATCAGTAGACTTAAGTACTGAAGCCTGGGGAGCAGTTAGCGAAGGAATTCCTTCATCCAAGGACTTCCATTGACCCTCTTCTGCTAAAAGGGAAGGATTATTCAATAATATTAATACGCAACCTAAAATTAATACACTTATTAATTTTTTTATTCCCATCATCTTTTTATCCTCCCTTAAATAGGGCTTCACAAAAATCGTTTCGCCCTTGATTACAGAGATTATCCCGCACAATAGAAAATTTCCAGCGGGATCCCGCAAAGCGGGAAAATCAGATTACAAAGATTAATGCTCGACGATAAATCGCTGTAATCTTTTTTGAAATCACTGCAATCAACAGCCCTGAACTAGTTTTGTGAAGGGCTGTTTTAAAAAGAAAGCGCTTCCTCGCTTACCTAAATAAAAAAGGTTGCTTCTATCTTTTAGAAGCAACCTCCCTTATTCCGAAACTCGGAATCCGTGGCCAAGTTTGGTCGCCTAAGCCACAAAAAACTTTTAAAAAGTATTTATTTAAGTATATTATTTTTTTCGACATTTGTCAAGGTATTTTAATGAGCACACAACTTATGTTCGCAATCGCCTGTTTGGTGTCAAGCAGGCTCCATAAGTCTGGGCTTCATTTGAAAAAATTTCACTAACCTCTTGAAAGCCAGAATGTTTTAACTCTCAAAAAATGGAGCCCACCCGGGCTAAAGCCCGGGGTTCCTTGGGCGGAATACTCAAGCGGCCACATCTTATCCGCGCCCTAAAGGGCGCGGTTTTCAGGCCGCGGAGTATAAATTAGCCCTTATGCTTTGCATAAGGGCAGATCTGGTTATAGGCGCACCAATTACAGGCCAGATACACGGGCCTGGCGGGAAATTCAGCCTGGCGTATGCCCTGGGATGCTATCTTTATCTTCTCTTCAATCTTCTCTAAATTCTTGACTTTCTTTTCAGCCCTTCCGATTATGCCGGATTCCAGAAAATACAAGGCCACTTCATCCGGAAGCCGGCCAAAGACCTGTTTATAGGCTAAGGCATAGATATCCAGCTGGATGCTTTCCCTGGTCCTTTTGTCGGCATCCTTCTGAACACTCACATCTGAGGATTTAAAATCAAGTATGGTGATAAAATCTCTCTCGGCATAAATAGCATCCCAACGACCGACTATGCGGTCTTTACCATACAGAAAAGAAAATTCTTTTTCCACAAAAAGGGGTAATTTTCCGCTTGCCTCCTGTTCTCTAAGGAACCTATCCAGGAATTGCCTGGCCTTGGCGAGCCTTTCCTCGTAATGCTGGCGCGATAAAAATCCTTCGGGTTTAAAAGAGGCCTCAAAAATCCCAAAAAGCCTATCTTTATCGATTTCCTTTCCGGCGAGCCTTAACTCGAAATATCGTGAGATAGCATCGTGTATAGCCTTGCCGTAGATAACTGTATGATGCGCTATAATCGGAACGCGCAGGATATGCACGTACTTATATTTTAAAGGACAGGTCAAATAATCATCGACCTGATAATAACTAAGGCTGATTATCTCATCTTTTTCTATCGTAACTTTTCCGGACTTTCTTTTTGCAGGGGGCTTAAACTTCTGGATATATTCCTGGGCAGAACTCCTGAAAGATATATCCGGCGACTTTTTTAAACCCAGGGCCTCCATCACAAATTGACTGACCCTGCGGGGTTGGCTGCCGCCGTAGTCTCTTGATGAAGTCAGATAGAGCTCCTTCTTGGCCCTGGTCATGGCTACATAAAAGAGCCTTCTTTCTTCCTGCAGGTGAAAATCCCCGCTGGGGAGGATATCCTTTATAAGGGCATCGGACAGTTCCAGGCCCTGGCGGCGATGCGGCCAGGGAAAACGGCCGCCGACTAAACTCACAATAAAGACCACCTCAAACTCCAGTCCCTTTGCCTTATGCACGGTCATCACATTTACTGCCGGGGCATCCAGATCCGCCTGCGCCGTTGCCGGGTCATCTCCTGCCTCGATAAGCATATCAATATAATCGACAAAATAGACTACCCGGTCTTCCTTGGCAATATTCTCAAAATCCCGGACAATCTGAAAAAAACGGGCAATATTCTGCACTTTCTCTTCGTTTACCAGTGACAGCTCCTTAATCAGGCGCTTAATACATCCGGTCTCGGTCAGGAATAAATAAAGTAACCTTCCTGTGGTATGCTCGCGGGAAATCTCCAGGAATTTATTGATATCTACGACCAGCTTCCCGATCGCGGCCTTCGAATCTTTGGGCATCTTTTCCAGATTCTCGACCTTATCAAGGTTCTCTAAAACGCTAAACAAACTCTGATTAAATCTGCGGCTATAATTAGTGCACAGGCTTAAGTCTTTTAGAGGGACTTTATAAATATCGGAACTTGCCAGATAGTAGAGGCTGGTCGAATCATGGACATTAGCCATCAACCTTAAAAAACCTATGCATAATCTAATTTCGCCCCTGGAATATAAACCCTGGTTGCCGCTAAAACGCCAGGGGATCTCATACATGTTTAGGGCCTGCAGGAAGGCTTCAGCATCTGAATTGGAACGGACTAAGATGGCAAAGTCCTGATAATTAAACTTCTTGGTCTTGACCCCATTAGAGACAGCATGTTTTAAACGAGAGCCTCTAACGGGGTGAACTTTTTCCTGGATTATCTTGGCAATACTATCTGCCTCATTAGAGACATGGTCAAAATAAAGATGCTTGACTGCCTTGCCTTTTTTGCTCGTCCCTACAAGATGTTTATTAATCCCGGCCTTTACTTCAAAACGCTCAGGGTTATTATGCTGAATCAGCCTGTAGGCAGTATCCAGGATTACCTGAGTCGACCGGTAGTTTTTAATCAGGGTAATCTTTTTGGTCGAAGGATAATTGTTCATAAACTGCAGGATATTGCTGTAAGCTGCACCCCGGAAGCGGTAAATGGACTGGTCGTCATCGCTTACTACGGTGATATTATTATTTTTAGCGAGTAATTTTAAGAGTTCAAACTGGGCGTAATTTGTATCCTGGAATTCATCCACCAGTACGAATTTGAATTGTCTTTGGTAACGGGCTAAGATTGAAGGATGTTCTCTGAATAACCTTAAGGCAAGATAAAACTGGTTGCCGAAATCAACCATGCCGTATTTATTAAGGAGTTCCTGGAATTTGGCATAGCAGGAGGCAAGCTCAACCTGGCGGGTGAGTTCCTCTTTTTGTTCGGGATCATCCGGGTTTATTTCTCTCTCTAACTTACTGGTATATTCAATGTATTCATCACTTGAGACGTCTTCGTCTTTGGCGCGGCTGAATAAATTAATCATGGCATCGATAAACCTGGTGGGATCGCTTAAAGGCCGATAATGCTTTAAGGGCAATTCAAAGAGGTGTTCGCGCAAAAATACTGAGGCCTGCGGCCGGGTGAGCACGCGAAAATCCGGGGGAAGCCCGATATCTAATGCGTTTTCCCGTAAGATTCTATCGCCAAAGGCATGGAATGTTGAAATCCAGATATCTGTGAGGCCATAAGGCACCAGGATATCTACCCGTTCTTCCATCTCCTGGGCTGCCTTATCGGTAAAGGTAAGGGCAAGGATCTCTTCTGGCCGGGCTAATTTTTCGGCGAGAAGCCAGGCGATCCTGCGGGTGATTACTGCGGTCTTTCCTGTCCCGGCTCCGGCAATAATTAAAAGCGGACCTTCTTTATGAGTAACCGCTTCGATCTGTTCTTTGTTCAAGCCGGTTAGGATAGTGGTTTTCATTTATTTGCCTCTTACCTCAAACATCACTTCCCTGGATTCAATCCTTCCTGTCCAGGCCAGGGATTCTTTCTTGGCAAAATAAGAGTCAGGCGACATCTCATAATTGAGCGATACAAAAAACTTGCCGGATTTACCGATTAAAACAGGTATTTCTGACAATGTCTTAGTAGAAAACTCCAAAACAATGTTTCCATAAAAGTTCTCAATGTCTTCTGGAATACTACCTAATACAAATAACCGGTTTACATCATCCGGAGTCTTTCTGGTAAATTTACCTACCAACTCATACGAGTATAAACCATGGCTAGGAATCTTTTTTTGATATACGGGCGCAAATTCTAACGTTATTAGCCTGGATAAAAGCCCTCTGCCACCTTGGTTTTTAAAGGACATCATCCCTTGAAGCAGCCTATCTTCCCTAAAATTTATTAACACCTCTTTGTTATTAAGGTTTTCCCAGGTGAGTGAAAAAATTATCTGGTCTCCGACATAGTAAATTTTTTTATCAGTTGCAATCCTACTACGCAGGCCATCGACTGTCTCTGACCAGGCTCCGATATTGGCCTCGGATAAAGTTTCGGTTTTTAAGGAATTTACCTGCGCATTATTTTCCTTAATCTGGCAGCCTAAAGAAGTAAAGAATAATACTAAACAAAATACTAGCGTTTTTTTCATCTTGGGTTGCTCCTTTGTCTATTAGAGGTGAATTAAAATACCGCTCCAGTGGGAAATAAGGTCTTGCCTATAACTTTCCATTCAGCTTCAGGTTTTACCTCAAGAGAACCGAACCAAATCAAGTAGGTAGTACCGTCTTTTTGATATCCCCACTCTTCAAATTTAGCCCCTGGTTTTAAAATTGAAGCCAAACCCTCTTGAGGACCCCAGAATGGCCCTGCTGGCAATGTATGAATCCGTTTTTCAAATGGCTGACCTAACTGACTAATAACCTGCTCTCTGCTCATTCCGTTCTTTATCTGATAAAACTGCTTTTCAAACAAATTTTTAAACTGCCTCTCTTTGACCTCTATGGTGATGGTGTTAGAAGTGATGGTTATATCACCACGATATGTAATGGTTATCTTATATCTACCTGTATTATCTCTACCAGGTTCATAAAATATTGGCCTCATCGCCCTCATATCTAGTTCATTAATTAATCCATCAAAACTATAAGATTCGCCGGGGGCAATTTTTTCCTCCTTTATATCTTCAACATTCGCTCCCCCGATTATTCTTGGCTTACCCCAATTTCGTGATATAAAAAAATCAAAGAAATTATACAAATCTTGCCTACCAACTTTTATCTTTATGGTATCTTCCGATTGATTTATAAACTTAAAATTAACTTTTATATCCTCCCCAACTTCATACACTTTTTTGTCTGATTTGATGATAAGAGTAAGTGGTTGTTCTTTATATTTGGGGCTGGTTTGAGGTGCTGCTTCTTGGGCAAAACAAATTTGACAAATAAATAACACTGATAAACCAAGTAATAATATCTTTTTCATTTGAGCTCTCCTATAATTCGATTATACCGCCCTTTTCCAATAAAGCACATAAGTTATGGAACTGTTTATTGACTTTGGCGACATAACTTATGCCCTCACTCATTTTACCTTGACAAAAATCTGTTTTCAAGTATACTCAAATAAAATCCGAACTTAGTTATATTTATCCACAGATTAGCACAGATTATCCCGTACCAAAATAAAAGATTCCAGCGGGATCCCGCTTAGCGGGAAAAACTACAAGATGGACACTGATTAACTTATCTGTACCCATCTGCGAAAATCTGAAATTTAAAGGTAGATCTGTAATCATCTGTGATATTATTCATTAAAGGAGTCAATATGGCACGGGAATGTTTTGTTTGCGGTAAACATGTCATGGCCGGAAGAAGTATCATCCGCCGCGGTATGGCCAAGCGTAAAGGCGGCGCAGGAAGAAAAATCACCGGCGTCTCTAAAAGGAAATTTTTGCCTAACCTACAGAAGATAAGAATTCGCCTCGGTAAAACCATTAAGAGGGTACTGGTCTGTTCTAAGTGTATTAAGGCAGGTAAAATTACAAAAGCGTGATAGGAATTAGGCGTTGTTGAACCGGATATCCTTTACCTCTAAAATAAGAGATTCCTCCCCTTCCCAAGAATCAAGCCGTAGGCTAAAGCAGAGATCAAGGCTTTGTGCCTGGCAAATCAAATCTAGGCATCCTGCCATCCCGAAACCTATTGCCGGATAAAATAACTGTCCGTCACTGACCCAGAATTTTAGCGTTTCCCTGCCCAGTATAAGCGGTCTTCCTCTAAGATAAAGGTTTATTACAGAAAATATTGGTTCAGGATTGCCTTTTCCAAAAGGCTCTAATTTCTCCAGTTCCAGAATTAAATCCTTATTCAAGTCGCTTAAGCGAATTTCTGCATCAATATCTATTGCCGGCATAAGGTCTTCGGGTCTTAAGAGGTCTTTGGCAATACGGTTCATTTCGTTCTTAAATGTATCGATATTATCCCGCGTTATGGTAAGGCCTGCGGCATATTTATGCCCGCCAAAACCCTCCAGATATTTTGAACACTTATGGAGCGCTTCAAATAGGTGAAAAGAATGGATAGAACGGGCAGAACCCTTACCCATATTATCTTCCAAAGAAATGATTATTGCCGGCCGATAAAACCTGTCCACAACCTTTGAGGCCACAATCCCCAGGACGCCCTGATGCCAACCCTCGGAACTAAGTACTATCACATAGTGGTCTTTAAAATTGATTTCTTTATCAATCTTGGTTAGGGCTTCCTGAAGCACCCGGCTTTCAACCGTCTGGCGCGTGCGGTTATCACTTTCTAAGTTCTTAGCTAGGCAGAAGGCCTCTTCTTCAGATTCGGTTAAAAGCAATTCTAAAGAATCCTCGGCAGTACGCATCCTGCCCGAGGCATTAATCCTTGGCCCTAGGATAAAATTTATATACTCCGTTCGGATGATTTTGCCCTTTAGGCCGCAGACCTCAAGAAGCGCCTTTATCCCCGGACGCTTTGGAAAATTAATATGCCTTAGCCCCTCTTTTACGAAGATGCGGTTTTCTCCGTCTAAAGGCACAATATCAGCCACAGTGCCTAATGCAACCAGATCGAAGAAATCTTTTGCATGATGTCCTAAAAATGCCCAAACCACTTTATAGACAAGGCCCACTCCGGCAAGCTCTTTGTAAGGATAAGCGCAATCAGGACGTTTCGGGTCAATGATGGCATAGGCCTCGGGTAAATACCTGCCCTTGGGCTGATGATGGTCGATAATAATGGTGTCAATATTGTGTTTATTTAAAAATCCAATCTCTTTGTGGCCAGTAATGCCGCAGTCAACAGTAAATACTAGGCTCGCCTTTATCTTTAGGCAGTACTCGAGGGCCTTCTTACTTATTCCATAGCCCTCGGAAATTCTGTGGGGCAAATAAGTAAAAACCTCAAGGTTCAATCTCTTTAGGGCGGATTTTAATACCGCACAACTGGTCAGTCCGTCCACATCATAATCGGCGATAACCAAGACCTTCTCTTTATTTTTCTGGGCTTTTTTTATTCTTTTGACGGCATTGGCCATATCCTTCAATTTAAAAGGGTCGACCAAATCCGCCAGATGCGGGTTCAAAAAACTTGAGGCCGTAGTTTTAGAAATAAGGCCCCGATTAATTAAAAGAGAGGCCAGAATCCTGGATATGCCTAATTCTTTGCTTAATTCGGTTTGTTTATGGGCATCAACCCGAGCAACCTGCCAGTTTTTATACATTTTATTGTACACTAATTCTCACGAATTATCCCGAATGTAGTGACTTCTTAAGAATCACTTCGGGATCCCGAAGCTAAACACAATCAATTGCTTCATTCGGGACACACGAATAGACACGAATTTGTAAATTTTAATATTCGTGTTAATTAGTGTGAAATTTGTGTTTATTCGTGATTCATATATTACATCCTCTTGGGACGGGAAACACCTAATAATGTAAGGCCGTTCTCAAGGACTATCTTTACTGCCTCGATAAGCATGAGCCTGGCACTGGTAAGGTCAGTATCTTCGCTTAGGACCTTATGGCGGTCATAGAATCTATGGAATGCGCCCACTAGTTCCAAGAGATAACTTGTCAGGGGATATGGATCAAGCAGTTTATAACTGGCTAAAATTATATGAGGAAACCGATTTAAGAGCCGCATAATAATAATCTCTTCTTCTTTATCTAAAATCCCTGCCTTGGTCTTACCCCCAAGAGAGATGCCTTTTTCCTTGGCGCCCTCTAAAATCCCCCAGATTCTGGCATAGGCATACTGGATATAAAATACGGGGTTTTCCTGCGATTGCTTCTTGGCCAGTTCAAGGTCGAAATCCAGGTGGCTGTCGGTCCTGCGTGTTAAAAAGAAAAATCTGGTTACGTCTTTTCCTACATCAGTCATCACATCTCGCAGACTCACAAATTCACCGCTTCGTTTAGACATCGAGACAGCCTCTTTGCCTCTTAATAAGGTCACTAGCTGTACAATAATAACAGAAAGACTTTCCTTATCATGGCCCAAGGCCTTTATCGCCGCCTTTAATCTCTGGATGTAGCCGTGATGATCCGGACCCCAGAGATTAATCAGCCAGTTAAAGCCGCGTCTGAATTTATCCCGATGATAGGCGATGTCAGGCGCCAGGTACGTAAACGTCTTGTCTTTTTTTATAACCACCCTATCCTTGTCATCGCCAAAGGCAGTGGACTTAAACCAGAGGGCATCATCTTCTTTATAGGTCAATTTTTTCTTGGCCAAAAAATCCAAGGCCTCGTCAATATTGCCATCTTCTCTTAATGCCTTTTGGCTGGACCAGAAATCAAACTTTACCCCAAAATCCTCTAAGTCATTCTTGATTATTTCCAGGATGTAATCTACGCCGAATTTTGAGAAAAATTCAATGCCTTTATCCTTCGTATCAATTTTTTTATCAATAATTACACGGGAAATATCATAAATATATTTACCGTGATATCCTTCTTCGGGAAATGCACTTGTCTTGCCCAATAGTTCCTTAAGACGGGCCTCAATTGAGGCCCCCAATAAATCAATCTGGCGGCCTTCGTCATTAACATAATATTCCCTGCTTACATTAAAGCCGGCAAAATCTAAAATATTGGCCAGGGCATCGCCCACTGCTGCCTGACGGCCATGGGCAAGTGATAGCGGCCCAGTAGGGTTAGCGCTAATAAACTCGATTAAAACATTAGCGCCTTTACCCAAATCCGACCTTGCAAAATCTTTTCCTTTTTGAATAATCTGATTTAACAACACATAAAGATATTGCGTCTTAATAAAGAAGTTAATAAAACCGGGAGGTTGTATCTCTGTCTTAAAAATTACATCTTTTAACCTTGAGGAATCGATTGTGGCGATAATGGTGCTCTTAAGAATATTGGCGATTTCAAGAGGGGGTTGTTTTAAAATCTTACTAAGCTTTAAGGCAACGGTTGAAGAGAAATCACCGAATTTGTATTCCTTGGGTATTTCTAGATAGGTGGGCAGTTCGTCTAAAGTTACGGAAGGGAAATTATCTTGGACGGCTTTATTTACAAGTTTTATTAGGTTTTGTTCTACCAATACTTCTTTTGTCACATAAGTGAGGACATAACTTATGGAGCCTGTAGAGCGACATAAGTTATTTGTCCGAACTTACCCCCGCTGCTTCGCTTTGCGAAGCAAAGCGACGGGGGTTAAATTCGCACTTATCCCGACGTTACATCGGGATGTGCTTATTAAAAATCCAGTCTTTGGGCATCGCTCCACAGCCGCTCAAGACAATAAAAAGACCTGATATCCTGATTAAAAATATGCACGATTACATCGCCGTAATCCTGCAAAATCCAAAGGCCCTCGCTTTTGCCTTCGCAATGAAGCAATCTGACCTTCTTAGAACCGAGGCCTTTTTCGATGGCATCGGCTATTGCCTTTGACTGCCGCGTTGAGGCGCTGGACATAATAACAAAGAAATCGCAGAAGTTAGAGGTCTTACGCATATCTAAGACTGTAATTTCTTCTGCCTTCTTGTCCTTGGCAAATCTAGTAGCTAATATTGATTTCTCTTTGGAGTCTATTTTCTCCTGCCTCTTCAAAATAATTTATTTAGGCTGTCATAAAATTCGTCCTTCGATTTCACTCAGGACGAATACTGAGCCTTTCGACTCGTGGTTCGACTTGCTCTGGTTCGACTTTGCTCACCATTTGCCCTGAGCGTAATCGAAGGGCTCACCACCCCTCGAACCATCCCGAGCGCAGTCGAGGGATTTCGCTCGCTCAGGGCGAATACTGAGCCTGTCGAAGCAGGACAAAGTCGAAGTATCGTTTTAGCCTAATGATTACAAAGATTGTTTCTTCGGAATATTTTTCGCCAAAGGCGGAAATCCGCATAATCAGATTTTGTAACCTCTGCAATCAAGGGCGGAATTTTTATGACGCCCTATAATTTATTTTTTATTTTAGTTATGAAGCCTACTTACCTGTTATCCTAAACATGCCAGTTGAACAATCAGGGCATTTGCCTTTAATTGCCTTGCGGCCGTTCTTTAAAGTAACGTTTTGGGTATCCTTCATCTCTTTCTTTGACTTACATTTTACGCAATAAGCTTCCATTGTTTCCTCCTCCTTTTTAATCGCCAAAACGCCAAATTAGTATTAAGACACTCACGCCGCCAAAGCGCCAAAAATTTTTCTTTTGCGTTTTTGCGATCCTCCTTTTTATGTTTCTCAAAAAATTTTAATCTAAAGACTTCATAAATGTATCACATAAATAAATTTTTGTCAACACCTTCGTATTCATCGATGAAAACTGCTTTGCCTATATTCTCGGTGTTGACACTAAAGCGAAGCGAATGTGCCAATACATTCAGTTATGTCTTCTTCTTAAGATTCTTAAGCGGTTTTTTGTCCTCTTCTATTTCTCCCACAATCTCCTCAAACAAATCCTCCAAGGTCACCAGGCCCTTAGTCTTGTTTTCGCCACCTACCACAATGGCAATCTGAACCTTGTTCTTCTGAAACTCCCTTAATAAATCATTTACCTTTGCTTCGGGTCTGGCATAAAAAGGCGCATGGACCAGGTCATCAACGGTAAAAAGTTTATTGTTTCTCCAGATATGCAATAAATCCTTGGCATAGATAATTCCTATAATAGTGTCTACGGAATCTCTGTAAACGGGAATCCTGGAATAACCTTCCTCGGTAAGGATATTTAATAAGGCCTCGGGGTCGGATTTGATATCTATGGCAACGATTTTTTCCTTTGGTACCATTACATCAGAAACCTTGATATTGCCAAACTCAAAGATACGGTAAAGCATCTTTCTTTCATCGTCGCTTAAGACGCCTTCGTCTCTGCCGACCTCAATCATCAGGCGCAGTTCTTCTTCGGTAATAAGCGGCGAACGTTTTACCGGCTCAACCCTTAATACCTTCAATATCGAATCGCTGACAACGGTAAAAAGAGGAATCAGTGGAGAAAATATCTTTAAGATCACCTCCATTATCGGGGATACGATAAACGCAACCTTCTCGGTAAATTTAATGGCCAGGATTTTCGGCGTTATCTCACAGAATACTAAAATGATAAAGGTTAAAAAAAATATCGAGATAATCATTGCCAGTTTCGGCCCGAAGATCAGGACAAATCCGGTAGTAACAATAACAGATATTGCGGTATTAATCAGGTTGTTGCCGATTAATATTGCAGCGATGACCTTATCTAATTTTGAGATAAGCCGCTGGACGCCTAATGCACCTTTGGCGCCTTTAGAAACCAGATGGCGCAGCCGCATTTTACTCAGGCCGATAAGCGAGGTCTCTGAGGCAGAGAGTAATGCCGAAAGTAACAACAGTAAGACCACTATAATTATTTGAGGAATACCGAAGGCGTTCATTTTTTCAATTAAGATGTTTTAGATTATTTTTTTAAACTTTGACTCGATACCGCTGTCCGGCCCGATTAAGGCAACATTAATATGCCTGGGGTCAAAAATATCTTTGGCCAATTCCGATATTTCTTCAATCTTAATTTTTTCAATCTCTTTTAATGTTTCTTGGGGAGAATGAATCTCGTCCTTTGACAGGACGTCTTCTCCCAACATAAGCATCTGATTAAGAGGGTCTTCAAGGGCGATGATCAGCTGGCCGCAATAAAACTCCTTGGCCCGCATAAATTCACTCTTAGTCGGCAAAAACTTTTTTATCTTATCAAATTCCTTTAGGATTAAATCGATGGTCTGGATTACATTTCTGTTGTCGATTCCAGCATGGACGACAAATGCGCCGCTATCAGCGTGCCGTTTTAAGCTTGTGCCGATTTCATAAGCCAGGCCTCTTTTTTCGCGTATCTCTTTAAACAAGCGACTGGACATATTAGCGCCTAGTATTGTATTTAATAAACTTAAGACATACTTTTTGGGATGATCTCTCTTTAGGCTGGGATAACCCATGGCAAGGTGAGTTTGTTCGGTTTTTTTATTGAGGGTTGTAAAACGAGGGCTATTTTGTTTTGCGCTAAATTTAAGAAACTGCGTTTTTTTACCAGAGGCTAATTTTCTAAAAGTGGCCTTGATTTTTTCTATTGTCTTGGCTTCATGAAAGGCACCACATATCACAACCACTATATTAGAAACAGGATACCAAAAGGATTGAAATTTAAAAAGGTCTTCCCGGGAAATACCGGATACGCTATCAACCGTCCCGGCGAGGTTCATTCCCAAGGGGTGATTCGGCCAAAGCAAGCCGTCTAAAAGTTCATGGACATAATGCTGGGGTAGATCTTTATACATCTTTATCTCTTCAATAATTACCCCGCGTTCTTTTTCAACTTCAACGGAGGGAATCAGCGGATTTACCACCATATCCGCTAAGATATCAATCGCCTTAAGGATATTTTTGTCTAAGACCTTCACCAGATAACAGGTAAATTCCTCTGAGGTGAATCCGTTTAAAGCTCCTCCCGAGCCCTCGATTCCCTGTTTTATTTCTTCGCAGGAGTATTTTCTAGAGCCTTTAAAAACCAGGTGTTCTAGGAAATGCGATATGCCTTTGTTAGAGGCATTTTCAAACCGACCGCCGACTCCGATCCAGATACCTACGGAAACTGACCTTAATCCCTCCATAGGATAAGTAACAATCCGTAATTTATTTTCCAAATTAATCTTATTATACATTTTATATCACAGATTTCCGCCGCAGGCGGATCAGCCTGCGGCTTAAGCACAGATTGCAGTTTAAATTTAGTTTTTCACAGATGGGCACAGATTATCTGTAATTATCTGCGCATCATTAGATTCTTTCAGTGAAAATTAAATTAATTCACATCAAGCTTCTTACAAACTTACCGACCTTGGTTACCAAATATTTATTACCGACGTTATCCTGGATCTTTTTGACAATCGCGCTTCCTATAATTACGCCGTCAGAAAATCTAGAAATTTTCTGCACTTGATTCCTATTAGATATCCCGAAGCCGACGCACACGGGTTTTTTGCTAAAACGCTTTATCAGCCTGATTCTGTTCTCTAGCTGTCCTGCCAATCTATCCCTGGTGCCGGTAACTCCGGTTAAAGAAACATAATAGATAAAGCCGCTAGTAAGCCTGGTGATTGATTTAATCCGTGAAATCGGACTTGTGGGGGACAAAAATAAAATATTATTTAAATTATGGCTTCGGCAGAAAGAGATTAAGGAAGACGACTCTTCAGGAGGTAAATCCGGGATAATCAGTCCGTCTAAACCGGCCAGATGCGCTTCTATTGTAAACCTTTCCTCACCCATACTGAGAATAGGATTGTAATAGCTCATTATCACAAGAGGAATGTTACTCTCTCTTCTTATCCTCTTTATAAGATTAATTACACCAACTAAGGTAGTTCCTTTTTTAAGGCTGCGCTCTGAAGCGGCCTGTATAACCGGTCCGTCAGCCAGAGGATCGGAAAATGGCACCCCCAACTCTATGATATCCACCCCGGATTTTTCAAGTTCCAGGGCTAATTTAAAAGTGGTATTAAGGTCAGGGTCTCCTGCAGTGATAAAGGCAATAAAGGCCTTTTTATGCTGCCTTCTTAAATCTCTAAACTTTTTATCGATTCGTGTCATCACTTCAAAAAGGTTAAATGAGGTTCTATGAGGTTATCTGATGTTAAATGAGGTTGCTAGAATATTGTAACTTATAGTAACTTTTAGTAACCTTAGTAATTTTAGCAACCATGTTTCATAACGATATCCAGGTCTTTGTCCCCTCTGCCTGACAAACAAAGAATAACCAGGGCCCTGGTCTTAATTTTCTTGGCTAAGATTTTTAAATAATAAATGGCATGGCTTGGCTCCAAGGCCGGGATGATTCCCTCAGTTTCTGATAAGAGCCTCAGGCCCTCTAAGGCCTGCCGATCGCCTACGGCTACATATTCGGCTCGCTTTATCTTTTTATAATAGGTATGTTCCGGCCCCACCCCAGGATAATCAAGGCCAGCGGCAATAGAATGGGCAATATTTACCTGGCCGTATTTATCCTGTAGAAGCGAACTCTTGCTGCCGTGTAAGACCCCGATCCTTCCCTTAACCAAACTCGCCGAATGAAGACCGCTAGTGAGGCCTTTTCCTGCCGCCTCCACCCCGATAAATTTCACCTTTTTATCCTTAAAGAAAGGGTAAAATAAACCCATGGCATTACTTCCGCCTCCGACACAGGCTACTAGATAATCAGGAAGCCTGGCCTCTAACTCCAGTATCTGTCTTCTGGATTCCTCGCCGATCACCGTCTGAAAATCGCGCACCATTACCGGATAAGGATGCGGCCCGATAACCGAACCGATAAGATAATAGGTATCCTTGACATTAGTCACCCAATCCCGGATTGCCTCTGAACAGGCATCTTTTAAAGTCTTAGAGCCGCTATCAACGGGGATAACTCTCGCACCCAGAAGTTTCATCCTGAAGACATTTTGGTGCTGTCTTTTGATATCTTCAAGCCCCATATAGATGTCGCACTCCAGGCCAAACAAGGCCGCTACTGTGGCAGTGGCAACGCCGTGCTGGCCGGCGCCGGTCTCGGCAATAATGCGCGTCTTTTTCATCCGCCGGGCTAAAAGCACCTGACCTAAGGCATTATTTATTTTATGGGCCCCGGTATGCAGAAGGTCTTCGCGTTTTAGACAGACCTTTAGATTTCCTAAATATCTGCTTAAATTCCTGGCAGGATACAAAGGTGTTGGCCTTCCGGCGTAAATCTGAAGATAATATCTTAGTTCTCTCCTAAAGGCGGGGTCTTTTCTAACTGCCTTATAAGCCTCCCCTAATTCAGAGAGCGCATACATCAGGGTCTCAGGCACAAACTTCCCCCCGAACTGACCGAAATATCCGTGATGATCGGGTAATTTTTTTGTCATAATGGGTTTATTATAAAGATAATCTGACGAACTGTCAATTTATTCATTCTCGGAGAGAACAAAGCGATAACCAAAAAGACCGGGATGATGAAGATAGAGATAAAAAGGGCAAAACCAGTCTTGTTGGTGAAAAGATTCATACTCTTTAAATCCCAATAATTACCAATAAATACCAAACTCCAATAAATTCTCCAAATCCCAACTATCCAATTGGCAATTGGACATTCATTGGTATTATTGGTATTTATTGGATATTGGACATTGGATATTAAATATGGTTCTCTTGCTGTAATCGTATCTTTTATCGCTGTCCCGAATGTAGTAACTTCTTAAGAATTACATCGGGATCCCGAAGAGACACTACAAAGAATAACATCATTCGGGATAATCATCTTCTTAATCGCTGGAATCATTTTTTCACTGCTCCTGCCAGTTGTTGGTAGAGATATTATAAAGGCCTCTAAGCCTCAGAGGAAGAAAAAGATTGGAATTGCCAGTACCATCTTCGGTAGGTCCAAATTGCATTGTTGAAGAGAGACTGTCTGTAAATATACTGCCAACAATACTCGGACATTTACGTGTATCCGATAGATCAGTGGTCTTTGTATAGACTATACCCCAGATCTTTCCTGCGCAGTCATTACTTCCGCTTATTATGCTTACTGAACCCGATGCTGGTGTCAATATTCTTGCCTTAACCATAGAATCTCTAATAATTGCTATAGGATTGGTTTGTGCCCGTGCATAGAGAAGACAACCCACGCCCGTGACCTGCTCAGGAGGGCCGGCAGAATAATCACCGCCGATTACTGTTGGACCATAGGTTGGATCGCCATTCGTCAAAATCCTGCCTCCACTGATTAGGTTTATCCGCTCAGAAATATGTGACCTCGTGACCTCAATATCACCAGTAGCCACTATATTACACGACCTACCAGTAGTAGAGATATTTGTACTCCCACCGGTGCAGTCACCGGTGCAGTTAATGACTATCTTTCCATTAACATAGATATCTCCTGTAGTTCCTAAATTCACATCACTAGAGATAGTTTTAGTCCCACCAGATGGCACTTCGCCATAAGTTTGGGCACACTCAATCTGTTTATCAAAATATGTAGTATCAATCGCTGGCTTTGAAGGAGCCGGCTTAGGGCCGGAAGCGCCACCATCAGTTAGACAAGGGCCACCGCCGCAGCAATAATTGTTACAGGTATAACTATTATCACATTTACAAGAAACAAGAGGCGGGACTAACCCAGAAACACGACAACAATTAAGCGCTCCGCCGTGATATACCGAACCATTTATTATCCTTGCACATTCACGGACCTGAATATTGGAACTGCTATAAAGATTTCCGTTAATCTCTCCGGATTTGAAATAAACATTTCTATTCGAATAGACATCCCCAGTGACGACAGGGCCTCTAAAAGGCGGATAACCAACACAATCTCCAAAAGGACAACCATAAGTACCACAACAACTACTACCATTAAAACCAGTACAACAACAATAATCTAATGTTCCTGCCAAGTTGAGATCAGAACTGCCATTATAATTCAAAACAAAATTCTTTAAATCACCGCTCAGACAGTCTCTTTTGTCAGAGGCGCAGGTCCTGGTTAAGGCAGTCTTGGGTTCAGCATCTATGTCCAGAAAAAATGTTCTAGTGATAGGGATAGATAGAATTATTCCTTGAAAATGGACTCGAGCTTTTCTCTGCTGAGTAAGTGGGCCGGCATCCTGGCCATAAGGAGAATAATTGATACTGAATTGATTTACTGCTAAGGTCTTGGTTACTGAAGGGAATTGACTACTAATAGTAAAATCTGCGCCCCAGGGTGCATAGTATTCCAACCAGAGTTGCCTGGCTGCCTCTGCCAGGTAATATGCACGGATGGAGTAGAGATTACGGATGGCTGCATCATCCTGGACCGTCAAGAGATTAAAACAAAGTAAGGCAATGGTTGAAAATGCCAGGATGATGAAGATAGAGATAAATAAGGCAAAACCTTTGTGAGTGGATAGATTCATACTTTTGTAAGATAAAAATCAAAGATTTAAGGGTTAGGAAGGGATAGAAAGGGTTAGAAGGGGTTAGGATGGGTTTTTATAATTTATCCCTTTCTTACCCTTACTACTCCCTACTTAATCCTACTAACCCCTAAACCTGAATTTTGCATTTTGATTTATAATCTCTACAATCATTTTCTACTGCTCCTGCCAGTTGCTGGAGGCTATATTATACAGGCCCCTGATTCTAAAGGAAAGCGGGGCCTCGTTTAAGGTAAGATTAAGGGGTTTATCTATTTCTGTCTGGTCAACGAATACTGGGCCATAGATATTGGCCTGACCAGCTTGATAGGCATCAATCTCCCAGGCATAGATTGTGCCCCAAATCTTGGGAGTCTGTTGTTCTGCTAAATCAACCGAACCCCGAGATAAGATATTTGCCTTGATTTCAGGAGAGGCATTGATTTCTATGGCAGGATTAGCATCTGAATGTGAATAAATAAGAGAGCTAGGGCAGGTTAAATTTATATCGCCGACCCTTATTTCATCACCATATGTAACAATCTTACCAGAAGAGATAATGGTTATCTTTCCTGAAACCTTGGCTCCAGATTGGATCCTTACTGATTTAGTTGCATTGGTTAAGTTAATAACGATATTTATCGGAAAAATGACGTTAATATCTCCCGTTAAATAAAAATCATCAGAGCCGCTATAATAAACATTTTTAGTTAAAGTTGTTGGACCAGCAATACCATTGCCATTCCAGCAATAACCACCGCTGGAACAATTTTGGGCCAATTGCAGTTCTTGCGTAAAATAGGTGTTTATATCGGGTTTTGCGGGTTGAGGTAAAGTGCCAGCAGCACCACTATAGCAACTACCATCACAAACATTAGGGGGATCTAGAGGATTTACACAATAATAAGGTGAACTGCTAACTACATTTAATCTACACTTACTAAAACCACCTGATTCAAGTTGATGATGATGAAGGTAGGCATTAGTTATCCTAAGATTACCGTATATCCTTGTACATTCACTAATAAGCACCCCCGAACCTATTCCTTTACCTGTTATATAGAGCTCTCTGGGTTTACTAGGATCATTAGGATAACCAATCTCGCCTAACTTAAATAGATGTCTCCCATTAGGAGAAGACGAAGGGCCATCGAGATAAACATTACCAAATGCACGAAAGATGTATCTTTGATTAAGTGTCGTGCTACAGCCTTGTGCGCATGCGCAACCGTATGTATAATAATAACGTCCTTCTGCAGGATTATCCCCACCCAAGGCATAGACCTCATCATCATTAAACACCCCTAAGACAAAATTATTTAAGTCTCTAAAGAGCGCTGAGGATGAATCGCTAAAATCCTGCCTAAAACCTTTGGTAACCGTAGTTGTGCCCAGGGGGATGCTTCCGGTAAAGTTCAAGCTGGCCAAACGGCTGTTGCGACTGATATAGCTGAAACTAAATTGTCCGCCATTTAAAGTGCGGGTGGTGCCATCGGGAAACTGGGTCGTGTTGGTAAAATCATTTCCCCAGCTTGGATAGTATTCTAACCACAGCTGCCTGGCTGCCTCTGCCAGGTAATAGGCACGGATGGAGTAGAGATTGCGGATAGCGGCATCGTCCTGGACAGTTAAAAGATTAAAGCAAAGCAGGGCGATGGTGGAAAATGCCAGG
The DNA here is from genome assembly GCA_043808095.1 of Candidatus Omnitrophota bacterium. GTDB lineage: Bacteria > Omnitrophota > Gorgyraeia > JAZDFF01 > JAZDFF01 > JAZDFF01. The sequence goes on along the minus strand of JAZDFF010000001.1, from coordinate 35,633 downwards.
ATGATGAAGATAGAGATAAAAAGAGCAAAGCCACTTTTATTGATAGGTAGATGCATGATTAATAAAACCTTGTCTGACGTTTTATCGGTTTCGGCCTCGGACACGTATCGTCCATCGTGTATCAGTTTTGTCTGTCGTATTTATACGATAAACGACCAACGATAACTTTTCATACGATACGTAACCGCAACCCTATAACCTTTTAAGACGAAACTACTACTTAATTGTCCCAATCCTTTTCTACTGCTCCCGCCAGTTGCTGGTGGAGATATTATAAAGGCCTTTAAGCCTTAAAGGAAGATTTGATTCTTCATAAAGGGTCATATTAAAGGGCCCATCTTTTGAAGGATCCGGTGCAGGGGCGTCGCTAAAAATCCTACCACGAAGTTCTCCCTGACCTCCTGTGATTGATATAACGCTTCCAGAATAAACTGTGCCCCAGATATTCCAACTATCCTGGCTATTTATCCACACTAATCCTGGCGATAATATGCTTGCCTTTATCCTTGCACCGTCAGGAATATAAAGCGGAGCGTATGTAAGGCTAGTACTGTCATTACGACTATATATAAGGCTTCCTCCGCCTGAAATCTGGCCGCCAGAATAGGTGCCGCCTATTACGTTATCTGAGCCTAAATAAATATATTCTTCATTTGGGTCAGTATTGGAAACATCATCCCCGCATATAAGAGTTATTTTCTCGCCTATCTTCACATTATCAGCAATAAGTATCCTGCCCGTAGTTACAATATTAGCAGGCCCGCCGCTGATATCACCATCAATATTCAAATTAGCCAGATTAAAATAGCGATTCCTCTTTCCTAAGTCACCAGAAAGGGGAGAACCAGAAGTGCTTCCGCTCTGAAATGCAATTTTAAGCTCCTGATTGAAATAACTATTATCAATAACGGGTTTGCTGGGGATAGGTTGTGGTGGTGAAGCTGGCCAGCCAGCGTCAGAAACGAAACAAGAAGAATCGCAATTGGAATCTTTACAACAACTGTTACAGCTAGGACAAGGCCCCCCTGCGAGCTGGTAAACATAGCACATACCCTGCCAACCGGAATTAATAATTGGGAAACAATTTAAGTCAGTATTGCGACGATAAAGATTGCCATTTATTCTTGAACATTCAAATATATGTAATTTTTTAGAACCGCTGGGTATATTCATATAAAGGTTTCGCTGATTAGATGAATCTCCAATCTGTGCAATTCTAAGTACTACATCAAAATTTCCCATATAGACATTCCCAAAACTACGAAAAATATACTGAGGGTCGGATTCTTCGTTGCATTGTGACCCAGCACAATCACTACACGCCTTAGCAAAGAAATATAGTGGAAGGCTCTGCCCGCTAAGTCCGGTATCACCTCCCAGATAAAAACAACTACTTGAACCAGCATTAAAGGTAGCCAACACAAAATTCTGCAAATCCCTCCTGAGATTAAAGGCAGCTGAACCCAAGGGAAAAGAAAAATCCTGGGTAAAGCTGCGGCTGATTTGCTGACCACTTAAAGGGACCGAACCGGAAAATTGCACAGTGGTAGCCTGCTCAGGTGCTTGTCTAGCTACATAATGAATATTAAGTGTTCCGCCGTTTATGGTACGGGTAATATTATCAGGGAATTCGTTTGGCTTTTCATCAGAGCCGTCATTGCAAAAATCACTCCCCCAAGGCACATAGTATTCTAACCAAAGCTGTCTGGCTGCCTCTGCCAGGTAATAGGCCCTTATGGAATAGAGATTGCGGATGGCGGCATCGTCCTGGACAGTCAGAAGATTAAAGCAAAGAAGCGCTATGGTTGAGAAAGCCAGGATGATGAAGATAGAGATAAATAAGGCAAAACCAGTCTTGTTGGTGAAAAGATTCATACTCTTTAAATCCCAATAATTACCAATAAATACCAACCTCCAATAAAATCCCAAATACCAATTTCCAATTTATAAGCCATTATTTGGATTTATTAGTATTCTCAATAATTGAACTTAAGATATTTTTGAGTTCATTTGCTTCAATTATATCTTTGGCAATCTTCTCCTCATTAATATACTTTCCTGAAATAAGCCTCAACCAATATCTGCTCTCTTTAGCCTCTCTTCTGGCTATACCCATCTTATTTATAAAATCCTTTTTGCTTAAGGCACCGTCTGCTTCTTCAACGTTTGCGCCTACGGAAGTCCCTGCCTCAGTAAGTTGTTTACGAATTACATCGCATTCTACTATCTTGGGCAACATACCTACTATTTCTAAAACCCTTTGTGCAAAACTAAAAGTCCTGTCTTTGATATCATATTCCTTGGCCATTGGTATTTATTGGTTATTGGTCATTGGAAATTCATTGGTATTATTGGTATTTATTGGATATTGGACGTTCATTCCTTATGGTACCCTCTTCCTCAACACCACCTGTGTCTCAAAGGGAAGTTCTCCGCCGGATTTCTTATGTAAGATAAATTTAATTTTTAATAAACGGCTGTTATTAATAACGCCCAAATAAGAGGTTTGTTCAACTCCATTCTCGTTAAATGCCCTACAACTAATACAGGTATTACCAGGACTCATTGAGGCAAGAGAATCAATGAGTGCCTGCGAAGATGTAGCAGTTGAATTCCAAGAGGAATTACAAAGTGTTACGCAAGTTGTGGGATCAGGGCTGGTAATAGTATAGACGTTTCTTAATATCTTATTTTTAGGGTCAGCGCTTGGTGTCGCGAAATAAATTCTTTTATCTTTAGAAGTTGGAATATACATAAGACTGCTATTACAAGAACCGCCCGAGCAAAGACAGGAACAAATACATTCTGAATCCCTTATCTCACTAACCATCCTCTCCAGCGCAATCCTGGCTTTGGCTAAGTCTTCTTGGCTAGACATCCCAGAAGTAGATATTTCAATGCCCTTGAAAAGGATAGGAATAAGACCCGCAACTACAATCCCTAAGATAAATATCACAATGACCGCCTCAATTAAGGTAAACCCTTTTCTCATTTGGACAACCCCTTTACACTTAAATCCCAATAATTACCAATAACTACCAAATCCCAATGAAATCCCAAATCTCAATTATCTAATTGGTCATTGTCCCGAATGTAGTATCTCTGCGAAGTATAACTTCGGGATCCCGAAGCATAACTTCTTTGGGTAACTGTATTCGGGAGAAATTGGACATTCATTGGTATTATTGGATATTGGAAATTTATCATTTATATTATCAATACTTATAAGGTGTCACAATCGTATATAAATCTATATCCGGGCAGAGTCTTGCGCCAGTAGCCCCTTGTCTCCAGACCCTTACCCTGACTCTTAAGAAATTAGAGAAATCTACTACCGCAGCGCTATCAGCCAAATCATTGTTAGTAGGGGCATTGATATAATCAGGATTAATGGATTTGACCTCTATATTGTAGCAATAACCGCGACTCTTCCAATCCGTCGTCCAATCACTATCACTACACGTAGTTAAATCACAAAATCTGTCATCGTAACCTCCATCGGAAAAAGGTTTCCTTAATTCATAGAAATCCACCAACATTAATTTCTCCATCAGGCCTCTGGCCAACTGGGTTGCCACGGTCATAGACTCCTGTTTAACTGTTGAGCGGATGACCTGGTTGAATAAGGAAAGCAGGCCAAGACTGGCAATACTCAAAACCAAGATTACTATGACTAATTCGATAAGGGTTACACCTTTTGTCCTTTTATCTATCTTCATTTATCACACCTCTTAAAATAAAAGTTAATGTTGAATTCCTAATGACTAATGCCGAATAAATTCCTAATTCTTTCCCGCCTATCTAATTAAAACGAAAGCGGAATCCCGCTACGCGGGACAATGTCCCAATGACTCTTTAAATCCCAATATTTACCAATAACTACCAAACTCCAATGGTTCGACTATGCTCACCATTGGCACTGAGCAAAGTCGAAGTGCCAATAAAATCCCAAATCCCAACTATCCAATTGGCAATTGGACATTCATTGGTATTATTGGTATTTATTGGATATTGGACATTAAATATGGTTCTATCACTGTCCCGAATGTAGTAACTTTTTAGGTTATTCTTTCCCGAATGAAGGTATTCATAGAAGCGAATCGTCGGGATCCCGAAACTATACAAAAGCATTTGCTATATTCGGAACGGGATCCCGAAGAGACACTACAAAGAATAACATCATTCGGGATAATCATTTCTTTAATCACTGTAATCTTTTTTAAAAATCGCTGTAATCAATGCAATTTTTCTTTTTAAAAATTGCATCACTCTATCCTCACCAAGCCTGTCTCTGGGGTAATGTAAATTGTAACTAATTTACCCTTGTAAGAAATAGCAATCTGGGGTGCTGCGCTTAGAGGATAAGTCCCATATGCCCAGGAACCAAAATATCCCACTAAATTAGCCGAAAGTGGCGTACCTAGATTGTCACTAAACCGCAGAGACTTACAAGTTCCACAAGTTCCAAGAGTTACGTTTGTAAAATTTACACCCTTGCAGGTATCTTGTTTTGTAAAGTCCATTACTAAATCCTCTTTGGCGTAGGGGTCTTGTAAATAACCGGCGAGACCACTTCTTACTACCATATAGCTTTGGCCTAAAGGTAAATTCGGATGGCCAGGAACCCAAGACGCAGAAGGAGGATTAAAATCCATAATATAGGGATTCGCACTTACACTGGATTTAGACTCGGTCATTGCCAACTGCTGGACATACCTAATATCTCCCGCAATCTTTCTGGCGCAGGCATTTAATTTTAAGGTGTCATTATAGCCGGTCCGGATCAGGGCCATAACTGCCAAGATGACCATAATCGCTATAGTAATTACCAATTCGGCTAAACTTATTGCCTTCTTATTTAGTCGTCTCATTTAATTTAAACTAAGGTTTAACTCAAGTTTTATGTTTTTATCGCTGTAATCGTATTCTAATAATCACCGTAATCATTAATTACTTATTTTCTAAGCTCAGGGTGCAACCTGGAAATCTCTTTCTCTGCCTGTTTAAAACGCGATGGTTCTCCGATATCTATCCAGTAACAAGAGGTCTTAAAACCAAAAACAGGTAAATTCTTTCTTACAAGGCGTGGGATGAATTCCTTTTCAAAAGAGTAATTTAGGGCAGGAGGAATCTTATCCAGGGCCCTTCTTTCAAATACGTAGATACCGGCATTCACAAACTGTGAATTTTGCAAAGACTCAACTTTTTCCGCAAATGATTTTATGCGCCCATTTTTATTAACCAGGACTGAGCCATAAGATTTCTTTTCTTTTGCCTCAATTAAGGAAATCGTCACAAAAGATTTTTTAGATCTGTGGAACTCAATTAATTTAGACAAATCCATATCAGTCAAGACATCGCCGTTTAGAACCAAAAAAAGAGCATCTGAGTGCAGGTACTGTGCTGAATTCTTTATCGCTCCGGCAGTCCCTAATGGCTCATCTTCTATCGCATAGTGGATATCTATGCCTAAATCACTACCATTACCCAATAACCTCTGGACTTTTTCCCGCAAATACCCGATGCTAAAAATGATATCCCTGACACCGTGTTTTTTAAGCAATTCTATCTGATAAAGACAAAAAGGTTTCCCGCCAAGCGGGATAATAGGTTTTGGAATATCCCTGGTAATGGACTTGAGCCTTTCGCCTTTTCCGCCTGCTAAAATTATTGCCTGCATATTTTTGTAGTTAAGAGCTAAAAAACTGACGCTCAGGTTGGACGACGGCAGATTTTTTCATTATAATGTTTTCTGCAACTTCTATCTGCCGCGGTTGTTTGATGAAAATCATGTAAGTGGGCCTTAAACCATAAAATAGTCTTCATTAAACCCTCTTCTAATTTTACTTTTGGCTGCCAACTTAGCAGTTTTTTTGCTTTGGAGATATCCGGACAACGTTGTTTTGGGTCATCTTGAGGAAGGGACTCGTAGATAATCTTACTTTTAGAACCAGTCATCTTGATTATAATTTTAGCCAGTTCTAGAACTTTGTATTCTCTAGGATTGCCGAGGTTTATTGGCTCAGATGATCCGGATTTCATAATCCGCGTAATTCCTTCAACTAAATCTAAGATGTAACAAAAAGACCTGGTTTGATTTCCTTTACCATAGACGGTGATGGGCTTATGGGAAAGTGCCTGAGTGATAAAATTCGGGATAACCCTACCGTCGTGACTGCGCATCTTTTCACCATAGGTATTAAATATACGGATTATCTTGGTATCTAATTTATGAGTGCGATGATAAGCCAGGGTAATACTTTCCGCAAAACGCTTGGCTTCATCATATACCCCGCGCGGCCCAACACAATTAACATTGCCCCAGTAATCTTCTCTTTGAGGATGCACTAACGGGTCGCCGTATACCTCAGAAGTAGAGGCTAAGAGGAATTTTGCCTTTTTGGCCTTAGCCAGGCCCAGGGAATTATGCGTGCCGAGAGAACCGACTTTTAAGGTCTGGATGGGATAGGTCAAATAATCAACGGGGCTCGCTGGCGAGGCAAAATGTAAGACGTAATCCACCGGCCCTTCGATATCAATGAATTTAGTAACATCGTGCTGGATGAATTTAAAATTGCTGTTTATTAAAAGGCCCTGGATATTGTCAATTTTTCCGGTAATCAAGTTATCAATGCAAATAATCCTATTACCTTCTTTTAAGAGGTGCTCTCCCAGATGCGAACCGATAAAACCTGCCCCTCCGGTAATTACTACTACCTTTGACTTTCGAACCATTTGACCGTCCTTTCCAAGCCCTCAACAAAATCAATCTCGGGGTTAAATCCTAAAAGCCTCCTTGCCTTTGAAATGTCGGCCAGGGTATGTCTTACATCGCCTGAGCGGAGAGGCAAGAAATCAGGTTTTATATTTTTTTTCATTATTTTATTTAAATTTGCGACTAAATCCAGGACGCTATAGGCATGGCCTGAGGCTACGTTAAAAACCTGCGGACATTGTAACTTTGCCCGGGATGCCAGGATATTAGCCTGAACGACATTATCGATATAGGTAAAATCCCGGGATTGTTTACCGTCGCCGTAAATTGGCATAGCGGCATCTTTAAGCATACAACTGATAAACTTTGGTATAACAACTGCGTATTCTGATTCGAGCGACTGTCTTGGGCCAAAGACATTAAAATAACGCAAAGATACGGTCTCAAGGCCGTATACGGCAGAACAAAAGCCGCAATAGTACTCACCGGCCAATTTTGTCGCGGCATACGGAGAGATGGGAGCAGGCAACTGGTCTTCTCTCTCGGGCATTTTTTTTGCGTCTCCGTAGACCGAACTTGAAGAGGCAAGGACAAGGCGTTTTACCCCCGCCTCTCTTGCAACGAGCAAAAGATTCAATGTTCCGGTCACATTGACATCGTTATAGGTAATCGGGTCATTTACTGACTTCGGCACCGAACGCAGAGCTGCCTGATGCAAAATAAAGTCTATGCCCCTTAAGGAATTTCTTACGAGCTCTTTATCCCGGATATCGCCTTCAATCAGGGTAATCTTGTCTAAAATACCGTCTAAATTCTCGCGTTTTCCCGTTGAAAAATTATCCAGGACCAAGACTTCCTGACTCTCTTCTACTAATTTCCTTGCAATATGCGAGCCGATAAAGCCTGCCCCGCCGGTAACTAAGTATCTTGCCATATTTTTCTCCAGTTAAATAATTACTACACAGATTAGCACAGATATCTGTGCTAATCTGTGTATTATAGCCTCTCAATCTTTGGGTTTTGTCTTTTAAATACGTTGCGGGTATCAAAGATAAGTTTGGAATTATCCGATATCAGCTGATAATTAATATCACTGTGGTCGGTTACAATAACCACGCAGTCAAAGCTTTTGAGTGTCTTTTTATCTAGTGTTACCGACTTAAGATTAATATTATTGATCTTTAAAAACGGGATCAGGGGGTCGTAATAAGCTACATGCGCATGCATAGACTTAAAGATATCGATAATTTCTATACCTGGAGACTTGCGTAAATCCTTGACATCTCTTTTATAGGTTACGCCGACAATTAAAACCTTAGACGAAGACAGGTTCTTGCCTCGTTTTTTTAAGCCTGCGGATACCCTTGACACAACATAATCAGGCATGGCATTGTTTATATCCGAAGCCAATTTAATAAAACGGGATTTAAAACCGTGCAGTTTTGCCTTCCAGTATAAGTACAGTGGATCTTTTGGTATGCAGTGGCCCCCTACGCCCGGACCCGGATAAAAACTCATGAAACCAAAGGGCTTGGTGCTGGCCGCTTCAATTATCTCCCAGATATCCATATTCATTTTATGGGCCATCATGGCTATCTCATTAATAAGGGCGATATTAACGATGCGGAAGGTATTTTCCAATAATTTTACGGTCTCAGCCACCTTTGTCGATGAAACAGGGACTACTTTCTCTATGATGTTCTCATAAAGCAACTTAGTCAATATTGTAGCCTCTGGGGTGAGGCCGCCGACTACCTTGGGAATCTTATAAACCGGGAATTTTTCGTTTCCGGGGTCAATTCTTTCGGGCGAAAAAGCGAGGAGAAAATCTCTGCCGCATTTCAGTCCGCTTGATTCAAGTAAGGGCAAGATCACTTCTTCGGTAGTGCCCGGATAGGTGGTACTTTCTAAAACTACCAATTGATTTTTATGAATATATTTTTTAATTTCTTTAGCTGCGCTTATAATATAAGAAATGTCCGGCTGGTATTTCCTCTTTAATGGCGTAGGGACACAGATAATAGCTACGTCCGAGATTCCTAATTTATTAAATTGTGTTGTCGGAAATAATTTATTTTTATCCAGCACATTTTTAATATCTTCTGTCGGGACATCCAGAATATAAGGCACTAGATTCTTGGCTTTATTAATCCTATCCTTGTCATTATCTATCCCGAAGACGGTAAATCCTCTTTTTGCATATTCAACCGCTAAGGGCAGGCCGACATAACCTAGGCCGATTACCGCAATCTTTGCCTCTTTTTTATTTATTTTTAGTTTTAGTTTTTCGAACATATAAATTCTCCCAGGGCGTCCTGCCAAGAACGCATAGGATATCCGGTTACTTTGACAAATTTGGATATATCAAGCGACGTCATAAGGGGACGTTTTGCCGCCAGGTTCAGTTCTTTTAAACTAATAGGAGACAACTTTGTAGCGTCTAACTTTGCGTATTCCAAAATTTTAGCCGCCCAGTCAAACCAGGAACAACTTCCCTGATTTGCGATATGAAAAATGCCATAATGGTCTTTATTGATAAGGTTTAAAATGGCTAAACTTAGATCCTTCGTATACGTTGGTGAACTAACTTTGTCGCTTACGATTTTAATAACACTGCCGGTCTTTGCTTTTTCAAGCACCATATCTACGAAATTTTTCCTGCCCCTACCGAACAACCACGAGGTACGGACAATAAAATATCTTTTTAACTGGCCTTTTACTATTTCTTCTCCCAGAAGTTTTGTCTTTCCATATACGTTTACCGGCGAAGCATCATCATCCTCCTTATAAGGCTTATTATTATTGCCGGAAAATACATAGTCCGTGCCGATATAAACAAATACCGCGTCTATTTCCTTTGAGTAATGTGCCAAATTTCCTGTCCCCTCAGCGTTTATCTTAAGGGCCAGGTCCGGATTCAACTCGCAGCCATCCACATTGCTGAAGGCTGCGGTATGAATTATTATATCCGGATGAATTCTGCGGAATATATCTCTTATTGCATCCCTATCAGCGATGTCAGCGCAGAAACAATTCTCTGTTTCTTGAATTGGTTTTGCTAAACAAAAAACCTGGTAATCTAAAGAAGATTCCTGGCAGAGGTCGCTGCCCAGCATTCCGGTTGAGCCGGTAATCAAGACCTTTTTAGTCTTTGCCACCACTTTTGATTATCCTTATACCAACTAATGGTAAGAGCCAACTGACTATTAAAATCATACGAAGGTTGCCATCCCAAAGACCTGATTTTGGAAGGATCCACCGAATATCTTCTGTCATGTCCCGGGCGATCCAAAACATACTCAATTGTATCTTCGCCTTTACCCATTTTCGCTAAGATAGTATCAGTGAGCTCTCTATTAGTGAATTCGTTGCCTGAACAGATATTATAAATCTCGCCTATAAGGCCCTTATGAATCACTAAATCAATTGCCGCACAATTATCCAGGACAAAAATCCAATCCCTCCTGTTTAATCCGTCTCCGTATAAGGGAACTTTTTTAGCCTCCAAAATATTAGTAATAAATAAAGGGATGACTTTCTCCGGATACTGATAAGGGCCAAAATTATTGCTGCTTCTTGAAATCACAACCGGGAAATTATAAGTGGTAAAATATGACCTCGCCAAAAGATCAGCCGAGGCCTTACTGGCAGCATAGGGGCTGCTGGGGTTTAATGGATCTACCTCTTTGAAACTTCCGTTTTCGATACTACCATAGACCTCATCAGTACTCACCTGTAAAAATAATTTGACTTTTTTTCTCTTGGCTGCTTCGAGGAGTGTATAAGTACCTACAACATTAGTCTGAATGAAACTAAATGCGTCAACTATAGACCTATCCACGTGTGTCTCGGCTGCCATATTGATTACGACATCGACATCATTCAAAGACATCTCAACTATCTTGGCTATGCAGATGTCCCCTTTTATAAATTTGTAATTGGGATTTTTCTCTATAGACCTTAAATTCTCTAAATTCCCACAATAACTCAAATTATCGAGGTTCACTACCTTGTAATCAGGATATTTATCTAGAATATAGCGTATAAAATTGGAGCCGATGAATCCCGCCCCACCTGTAACGAGCAGTTTCAAATTATACCTCCGATCTTCGCTACCAAATTATTAGCACGAAGCAACGAATCAAATGTACCGCAGTCGGTCCAGAACCCGTCTAAAATATCATAATATAATTCACCTGATTTTAAATAGGCATTATTAACATCGGTAATTTCAAGCTCTCCTCTAGCAGAAGGTTTAAGCTTTTTAATGATCTTAAAAACTTTATTATCATACATGTAGATGCCGGTAACAATATAATTAGATTTGGGGTTCTTGGGTTTTTCTTCAATTCCAATGATTTTGTCATTCTTAAATTCTACGACACCAAACCTCCCTGGATCAGGATCCCTATGGATTAAGACCCTTGAACCTTTTTTCTGTCTTCTGAATTTATCAACATATTTTTTAATAGATTTTTCAATCACATTATCACCAAGGACAACCACAATCCGGCCGCCCTCGGCAAAATCCTCGGCAAGTTTTAGCGCATCGGCTATCCCGCCTTCGTTTCTTTGATAGGTATAATGGATATGCTTCAAGCCGAATTCATGTCCATCTCCTAAAAGTTTTAGGAAATCTCCGGCGTTATTGCCACCGGTGACAATCATTATATCCTTTATTGCGGCCTCGACCAGCGTATGTAACGGATAATAAATCATCGGTTTTGAGAAAACAGGCAAGAGATGTTTATTAGTCACTCTCGTTAACGGCTCAAGGCGCCTTCCCAGGCCGCCTGCTAAAATAATGCCTTTTAAATCAGCCATTTATTTCCTCCAATGAACACTTGACTTATGGAGTCAGAATGACGACATAAGTCAATCTCTTATGAACAGCATCTTTGTTAATGCGTCCTCCACTAAAACTTTGGCGGACGCTCGCCAAAGAATTAGTGGCGAGCGAATTGGACCCCCACACCAATTGTTAATACTGCCTAAAATTATAAGCCAATTGGTGTGGGGGTAAATTCAGCCAGCAAACTTACGTTCGCTATTGCTCCGTAAGTTTGGGCTTCATTTATTTCCTCCAGTCATAATCTATTGTATTATCAAATGCGTCAACCCTGTACTCATCAGGAGACTGCCTGTTATAAGGATGAGTTACCGTATTAATAACTACGGCCTCGATGTCGCTTATACCTTTAAAACCGTGATACACATTAGGCGGTATCTGGATAAGCTTAGGCTCATTAAGGCTTAAGGTAAATTCGTTGATTTCGCCGTAAGTAGGAGAATCTGCTCTGGCATCGTAGAGGACAAGGCGAATACGTCCATTAACGCAAGTGAAATTATCGATCTGTAATTTGTGGTAATGCCAGGCCTTAACGACGCCGGGTTTGGCAGTAGTCATATAGACCTGGCCAAATTTTTTAAAGATAGGGTCGTCTACCCTAAGTATCTCCATAAGCCTGCCGCGCTCATCAGGTATTATCTTTAATTCTTTTATCTTGACTCCATCAATCATATTTAATGAGCGCACACTTGACAAAATTGTCAAGTGTGTGCGCGAATTAAACCTTTGACATTTACCTAAAAATATTTAATTCAAAGTAGATGTCAAGGGTCAAATTCAGCCAAACGACTTAGCTTCACTTCGTTCGCTAAGTCGTGGCTTTATTTGACCTGCCTATAGAAATATATCTAAAACCAAATTTTTTTAACAAATCTTGGTCATAGATGTTTCTGCCGTCAATGATAAGGGGATGTTTCATTATTTTTCTTATTTTCCTGAAATCCAATTCCTTAAACTCACTCCATTCGGTAAGAATAAGCAAACAGTCGCTATTACGGGATGCCTCGTAAGGGTCTTTACAAAATTTTACCTTTTTTAAAATATCCCTGGATTTCTTCATAGCCTGCGGATCAAAGGCCTGGACAGAGGCGCCTTCTTCTATCAGTCTATTTATGATATCAATTGCCGGTGACTGCCTGATGTCGTCGGTATTGGGTTTAAAAGAAATACCTAATACTCCAATAACCTTGCCTTTTAATATCCAGATGGCATCTTTTATCTTTTTTACAAAAAACTCTCTTTGTTTTTCGTTTATTTCTTTTACTGCCTTCAAAAGCTGAAAATCATAACCATATTTCTCTGATATCTTTATAAAGGCATCAAGGTCTTTAGGAAAACATGAACCGCCGTAACCAATGCCGGCATTTAAAAATTCTCGACCAATGCGGCTATCCAAGCCCATGCCTTCAGCTACCTTCTTTACATCAGCACCCGTCAACTCACAGATTTGCGAAACAGCATTAATAAAAGATATCTTTGTGGCAAGAAAAGAATTTGAGGCATGTTTAATCAACTCAGCCGATTTTATATCAGTTACTACTATGGGCACACCGAGTGGTTTGTACAGGTTAAAGAGGGTATCTCTTGCCTTCTGGGTATTGACTCCTATCACAATCCTGTCCGGATGCATAAAATCATTTATGGCCTGGCCTTCTCTTAAAAACTCCGGATTTGAAGCAACATCAAATTTAATTTTTTTATTTATACCTACGTTAATGGTATGCTCTACCCAGGAGCCGGTTTCAACCGGAACAGTAGACTTTTCTACAATTAGCCGATAAGACTTCATTGCCTTTGCAATCTGCAAAGCAACACTTTCTATACCAGTTAAATCCGCTTCTCCAGTTTCTTTTGAAGGCGTGCCCACGGCAATAAATATAACTTCGCTTTTTTCTACCGCCTCTTTGATGCTGGTGGAAAATGAGAGCCTATGCTCTGCCGTATTCCTTTTTATTAAGTCCTCCAGTCCGGGCTCATAAATGGGTACGATTTTCTTCTTTAAATTATCGATTTTATTTCTATCATTATCAACGCAGATGACCTGGTTGCCTAACTCCGCAAGACAAGTTCCTGTAACCAAGCCTACATAACCTGTGCCTATAACCGAAATTTTCACGCTGATTACCCTCCTAACTTATTACTTAATAGGGCGTCACAAAAGTGCCGCCCTTGATTACGGTGATTATCCCGCGCAATAGAAAATATCCAGCGGGATCCCGTAAAGCGGGAAGAAAATAGATTACGGCGATTAAGCATGTCATCGAGATAATCACTGGAATCTTATTTAAAATCACTGTAATCATAGGTTGGAATGAATTTCGTGACAGCCTATATTACTTAACCTAAACCCTGCCTTAGCTCATATCCCTTGGTAGTTTTCTAGAAAATTTATTCTCTATCCGTATTTGTTAAGGACCACCAAACTGCGTACCTCTTTTAGGAGCGCGATAACTCTTATTAAATTCAAAACCCATCTCGGGGAATGCCTTTATCGAAAAAACCAACCATATCTCTTCGCCGCGGCCCCTTTTTACACTATAAGTGAATGCCATAGTCCAGCAATGTAAATCCCTTTCTATTGTGTATTCCTGCTCTGTTAAACCTCTGCCTAACTGTTCAAATCTTTCATAAACAGAAAACCACCATTTTGGATTTATCCTGTAATTAAAATTGGTAATATAATCCCTAGTCGACTTTCTCTGATAACGATACCCAAAACTAGCCGAAGTCTTATCAGTGATATTTGCCGTCAAATCCGAGTTTACAGTTTTAAAATAATCTTCAAAGTGGTCGTAAGTAGCATCTGCTTCAATCCTTAGCCATTCATAAGGAATAGTTTCCAGATCAAATAAAAAATCAGAAAAACTGCTGCCTCTGTCTCCTTTAGGTTTAAAGGAATAATCGCTAGATACTGTAAAATTTACAAAATCAATAGTATTATTTTCCCTTTTTGTCTGAAATTTATTGCTTAGTGCCAGTGACATCTTGTTGGTTTGACCTATTGAATCTAAGCTATCAAAGTAATTTAATTTTGATGATGGGATTGTAGGTGGATGGACATATGAATATGAGGCAGTGGGAGTAATGATATGGCGCAGTTTATTAATCTCGATATCCATAAAATCACTTGTTACATCAAAGATCCTGTAAAACTTGGTACTCAAGTCAATACCGCTATCGAATATCCCCCGAAATAAATTCTCGTCGTTATACCTGTCTTTGCTATAAAAAGTCTCCCTGAATCCGGCATGAGGCCGTGTCTCAATAAAAACAAATTTCCTCTGCAGAGATAACTGATTATAGGTATCAAACCTCTTGGCCTGGTCGCTTACTTCAGAATCAGGGACAACTCCCTTGCTAACTAGATTAGAAAAACTCGTTGAGTTTTTGAAATAGGCGTTTGTTTTTTGCAATTCAAATTGTAATCCTTTGTCTGAAGTAGGACTATTATCTTCCAAAAAAAGCCTGGTTATATTTAAATCAGGGGTTTCTATCTTCATCTCCGGCAGTCTTTCTACTTC
Source organism: Candidatus Omnitrophota bacterium (assembly GCA_043808095.1). Classification (GTDB taxonomy): domain Bacteria; phylum Omnitrophota; class Gorgyraeia; order JAZDFF01; family JAZDFF01; genus JAZDFF01. Next base: position 20,548 of record JAZDFF010000001.1, on the reverse strand, counting down.
CGCAAAGATGCGGTTCGTCCTCTTTTTAGTATAAAAACTAAAGGTATATTCCGGCAATGAACGGGTGTATAAAAAATATGAACTTGGCTGACCATCCTCTTCATACTCCCGAAGAAAATAATCTTTTAGAAAAGTTGCATCCTTGATTTTATTATATTCTAAAATAGCAGTTTCTTGGGGATTAATCTCCCATTTATGCCTTAATTGAATCCTGAACCTTTCCTTCTCAACAGTATTTCTTTCCTCATCATAGATCTCATAGACATGCTTAGCCGAGATACTTCTTTCATTCATATAATAGGTCTTAAACAACCCCTCTCCCATGTTTTCTATCTTATACTTATGATCAAACCCCCAGGCGACGTCTTTCTTCTCGCGATAGTCAACATGGAATCTCCCCATAGCATTCTCGGTAAAATAATACCTCCAGGCGCTTAACAAAAAATAACCCCAATCTTTAGTTCGGCCCGGGAGAACTGTAACCCGTGGACGCCTATCGTCAATAGGGTGGGTGTAACTAGGCAAATACATCAGAGGAAATTTACCAACTTGAAATAGGACTTCCTTGGCTACCACTTTATCACCGGGGAATATATTTAGTTTCTTGGACCGGAGCTTATAATGAGGATTTTTCTCGTCGCAGGTTGTAAAATATCCGTGTTTAATCTTTAGTTCGTATTCACTGACCTTTTCTGCAAATTGGCCCTTTCCGTAATACGGTGGTGATTCGATATCAGCATCTATCAACTTTCCCTTCTTGCTCTGGAAATTGTAAATGAATTTTTCCGCGAAAAGAACGCCTTTTTCGTAATAAAACCGGACATGGCCTTCGGCTATTGCATCCTGGGTCTCGGTGTATACTGTAACCTTGTCGCAAACTAATTTCGCTTTTTTTTGAGAGACGATGACATTGCCTTCTGCTGTTACTTTTTTCTCTTCGGAAAAGAATTCTACCTTATCGCCATCTACAATAACCGGCTCCTTAGTGCCTTCTTGAGCAAACGCACAAGCCAGAATTCCCCCGCCAAAAATCTTGGCGGGTCCGCCAAGTAATGTGGCGGAGAATATAAAAAACCAAAATGACAATCCAAAATTAAAAACTTTAAGATATCTCTGGATTTTAAATTTTTCTGCCTGCCGGCAGGCAGGGATTTTTGCTTGATGCATTTTTTCTTGATTATTTTTGGGGGGCCTTCTTATAATCGTCTAAAAACCTCTTTATCCCTATATCGGTTAGAGGGTGTTTAAATAATTGCTCCAGGATAACGAATGGAACTGTGGCAATATCAGCTCCGATTAGGGCTGCCTCTAAAACATGAAGAGGATTACGGATACTGGCAACAATAATCTGGGTCTTAAATTGGTAATTATCATAAATCTTTTTTATATCTCTTATTAAATCCATGCCACAATGGCTTATATCATCGAGCCTACCGATAAAAGGGCTTATGAAACTAGCGCCGGCCTTGGCAGCAAGAAGTGCCTGAGTAGCAGAAAAACATAAAGTAACATTTACTCTGATATCCTGACCTCTCAAAATCTTAGTCGCTTTTAGGCCATCTTTAGTCAAAGGAATCTTAATGACAATGTTCCTATGAATTGCAGCTAATTTTTTGGCCTCCTCTACCATAGGGCATTGGTCCTGGCTAATGACCTCGGCACTTATAGGGCCATCAACTAAAGAGCAGATTTCCTTTAAAAGTTTTTCCGCAGGAATGTTTTCCTTTGCCATTAAGGTGGGGTTTGTAGTAACGCCGTCCAAAAGGCCCCAGGCCTTTGCCTCTTTAATCTGCTCGATGTTTGCCGTATCGATAAAAATCTTCATAATCCCCCCACTTAAGAATATTTTAATTTAAGACTGTTCCTGACTAAAACCGCTGCCCCCATAATGCCGGGTTCTCTCACTACGGCTTTTCTAACCTGGATTATACTGCCAGGTAAAGGCATTGCCCGTTCTTTTATGGTCTCTCTGACCTGGTTAAATAAAATCTTGCCGCTTTCTGAGACCCCCCCGCCAATAATGATAAGCTCAGGGTTAAGTAAATTAACTACTCCAGCCAGAACTGTCCCTAGAATAAAACCAGTATCTTGCCAGATCTTGACTGCCCTTTGATTTCCTTTTATGGCTAAATTGCTTAATTCCTCAAGAGTTATGTATTTCCCAAAAACTTTTTTTGCCCTGCCTAAAATACGACTATTTCCAATCAGGCTTTCTAAGCATCCATGACTCCCGCAGTTACAGAATGCACCTTTTAATTCAATAGGCATATGCCCGATTTCACCGGCAGAAAAACTCGTTCCTCGATAAATATTGCCTTCAATAATAAGGCCACCGCCTACCCCTGTACCTAGCGTAATGCAAACCAAATTTTTTTTACCCCTGCCCTGGCCATAATACAATTCTGCCAAGGCCATAAGATTTACATCATTATCGATGTAGGTAGAAATTCCTAAATGATTCCGGATTAATCTTGCTAAAGGCACATCTTTCCAGCCGGGGATATTAGGAAGGTAATGGACAATACCTCTTTTATAATCTATGGCTCCGGGTAGGCCTATGCCTATTCCCAGTATATCTTTTTTCTCTAAGCAATTATTCCTTAAAACCTTATCTATTGAACTAAAAACAGCCTTAATTAAGTCTGATTTTTTAGGATATAAACTCGTCTTTAAGACAAATTTATGGATAATCTTATCTTTATTTATTAAACCAACTTTTATGTTGGTGCCACCAATATCAATGCCGATGACAAACCCTGTTAGAGATATCTTCTTTGAAGACGGGGCTTGTAATGATTTGGCTTTATTCATAGCGCGAGCAATTTTCTAAGGTGTTCTCTATTTATGCTTATTTATTTTTTAATTAAACTAATCTCTATCGGGGTAAATTGAGATATCATGGTTATAAGAAGTATCAAAAAAACTTTCTGAACGCGAATCTACGCTAATCAAACGCTAATTTACGCTAATATGATAAAAAAGTCATTCGTGAGAATCTGCGTTAGATTCGCGAAAATTAGCGTTAAAAATAGTATTTAAAGAAATCTTAATAATTTTATCCTAAATATAGTCTTTTGGCAAGGCAATTTTGACAAATTAGGCATCGATGTGCGTTTCTGGTTATGGATGCTGACATCGATGCTAGATGCAAGATATTAGATGCTTGATACCAGATAACAAAATACTAGCTTCTAAGACAGGTATCTATAAGAGTTTCCACACCGTTAAACCAGCTTCGAAACCAAGATAATTGTTCATACATTTCTTTAATTATATAACATATTGGGATTTGGAGTCAGATTTTAACCTATTGAATTGACTAAAATTAAGGCAGGTGGAGTCCTTATTTATAGACCCCATAGAGACAAATCCGGTTTCTTCCCGTTTGTTTTGCGCGATATAATGCCCAATCAGACCTGTCAATTAATTCCTTAAGTTTATCCGCATCTTCAGAAAAAGTAGCAATGCCAATACTTACTGTTAATTTTATCTTTTCATCATAGGCGCGTATCTCGGAATCTATGACAGTCTGGCGGATACGTTCAGCCGCCTGATAAGCACTCTTTTTATTTGTCTCAGGTAATAATATGCAAAATTCCTCACCGCCGAACCTTCCCAATAAATCTATCTGGCGAATACATCCCTTAAGGACCTCGGACAATTCCTCTAAAACCGCGTCTCCTACCAAATGCCCGAATTTATCATTGCAGTCTTTAAAGTGGTCAATATCGAGCATCAAAAACGAAAAACTAAGCTCAAATTTTAACGAGCGATGCAATTCCTCTTCTGCCCTCTCTAAAAAATACCAGCGTGTGTAGACAGCAGTCAAGCTATCTGTTATGGCGAGCTTCTGAATCTCTTTATAGAGCCTGGCCCTTTTTAAGGCAAGGGCAAACTGGCTAGAGAGTATACCAAAACTTTCTTTCTCGGTATCCCCAAGGCCTGAGACCGCTAGATACCCCAGTGCCTCATTTTTTATCTTTAGGCTAAATTTTTGATAGCTGGATAATTCTTCTTCGTTTAATTGCGACTGTTCAATTAATCTAATATCTTTAAAACTTATGTATTTGTGCCCTATTTCTCTAAAGACACCCGTTAATTCATCCTCAGCCAAATGTTTGGTAACTTCTTTGGTAAATTCGTAAAGAGAAAATATCCGTTCTACCTCTTGGTGAAGTTTTAGATTTTTTTCATCAATTTTAGAAACACGTTCTCTTAACTCTCCTGCGGTATTTTTGAAATTTATAAGCTCATTTCTGGCATTAGCGCAGCGCAAAGTAAAATACCTATCAATATTAAAAATTGCCCAGCTTGCCAAAAATAATGAAGCAACAAATACAGATGGCTCTAACAAGAGCATACCCGATTTCTCCCCATTTGTTTTGCCTGATACATCGCAAAATCTGCTTTACGAATAAGGTCTTCTTCGATTTTGGTGTCGGAGGGAAAAGTTGCTATTCCAATTGAAACAGTGACATTGGTTTTATTGCGGCGAAGAACTATGTCAGTGCTCTTTATATTATGGCTGATGGTGTTGGCAAACGTAAAGGCTTCTTTTTTAGGAAAATTAGGAATGAGGATAATAAACTCTTCGCCGCCGTATCTTGAGATGACAGTGCCGCTTCCTGTGCAGGTCTTTAATAATATTGCGGATATAACCTTAAGCACTATATCTCCGGCAATGTGGCCAAATTTGTCATTATATTTTTTAAAATTATCTATATCTAACATGAAAAGAGAAACGGAAGATCTATTAAGCCTTGCCCTGTCTAACTCTTCATGAAGTCGCTCCATAAAGAAACGCCTAAGATACAGCCCGGTTAAGCCGTCTTTTATGGATAACTCTTTAGTGTGTTCATAAAAAAGCGCATTTTCAACTGCCACCGTCAACAAATCGGCGATAGTGGAAAGTAATCTTACATCGTCAGAATTGAATTTAGCAATATCTGCAGAATCTAAATGCAACACTCCTATAGGCCTTGAATGTGCAATAAGTGGTGCGGCCGCTAAAGAACCAATGGCCCTCGCTTCCTCCTTTTCAATAATATCCAAATCGAAACGAAAATCTGTTTTTACATTTTCAACGAGTAAAGGCTGCGTTTTTTTGATTACCCAGTAATCAAAGATATTGCCCTTTTTAGTCTTGATAATTTCATTTTGGGTACTCATGGAATAAACCAAAGACAACTCATGCTTCTTGCGGTCCACAAGATATAAAAGACAATTTAGCTGGTAATCCCCAAATACTTCTGTTATGGCTTTCCTTAATATCTGCCAGACCCCATCCAAGGACAGCTCCAGGCTTAAATTCTGAGTCAGTTCCTTAAGATAAGAGTACCTGTTTATCTTTTTGTTTAAGGCCCCTCTTAATCTCTCTTGGTGAATTAATGTATCATTAAGCGTATTAACACCTTCTTCGATACCACTTCTTTCTACGAACAGGAGAACTAATTTTTTTTGGGTCTTCTTAAACAGATAAAGAAAAACCAAGAGAGGCAAAATAAAAATAGGAACCACCATTTTAAATAGATAGCGGAATTTGAATAAAACGAGACCTACTATTACGCTGTAGGTGATAATTAAGAGGATGGTTGAACGTCTACAGGAGGCTCTATTAGATAGGTTATACGATTGTAACTTCGGTATCTTTATCAAAAAAGTGCACCTTGCTCATGTCAAATACCAAATCCATATCCTGGTTTATTTCTGGTCGGTCATGAGCCCCTACGCGGGCAATAAATGTATGCTTATCTGTTCTCAAATACAAATAGACCTCTGAGCCCATTGGTTCTACTACTTCACAAGTTGCCCTGACGATGTTATCCGGCGGTGCCTCAGAAACAAATAATTTATCATAGATATCTTCTGAACGAATCCCAAAAGTAACATTCTTTCCTAGATAAGGCTGCAATGGTTTATACATCCCTTCGACTACTTTGGCCTGAAATTTACCCTCATTAAAGTATAATTTGCCGTCTTTTTTAATCAGTTGTCCGTCCATAAAATTCATAGGAGGCGTCCCGATAAAACTAGCCACAAAACGATTCTTAGGCTTATCATATACATTGATGGGGTCATTAAATTGTAAAATCTCGCCATTCTTCATTACGGCAATCCTTGAGCCAAGGGTCATTGCCTCCACCTGATCATGGGTAACATAGATCATCGTCGTCTGAAGCCGAAGATGAAGTTTATGAATCTCAGTGCGCATCTGCACGCGCAGTTTGGCATCAAGGTTACTTAGAGGTTCATCAAAAAGAAAGACCATGGGCTTACGCACAATGGCCCTTCCCACCGCCACTCTTTGCCTCTCTCCGCCGGAAAGTTCTCTGGGAAACCGTTTGAAAAGTTCTTTTAGGCCCAAGATCTCTGCAGCCTCATTTACCCGGCGCACAATCTCATTCTTGGGATAGCGCCTCAATTTTAACCCAAAGGCCATATTTTCAAAAACCGTCATATGCGGATAAAGCGCGTAATTCTGAAATACCATAGCAATATCACGGTCCTTAGCAGGTACATCATTGACTAATTTATCGCCAATAAAGACCTTGCCTTCGGTAACCTCTTCAAGACCGGCAATCATACGCAGAGTCGTGGATTTGCCGCAGCCGGAAGGCCCAACCAAAACCATAAATTCTTTGTTTTCTACTCCCAGATTTACCTTATTAACCGCTTTGATATTACCATAGTAGATTTTAGATACATCTTTTAAACTAACTTGTGCCATATCCCCTCACTTGTTGATACAAAAGATTTAAGGATTAGGAAGGGTCAGCATGGGTTAGAATGGGTTAGTAAGGGATTTAAATTTTGCCCCTCCTTACCCCTGCTACCTCTTACTACACCTTTCTATCCCTTAAACGTAAGTTCATATTATACCAACTATTTTAAGAAAATCAATCCTTAGATTCGTTTCGCTCGCTCAGGATTGATACTGAGCCCCTCAACTTCGTTCGGGATGGTTCCAGAAGTGGTGAGCCTGTCGAACCACGAAGTCGAATGTATCAACCCAGATAATCCACTAATTGGATAAGGGTTTCTTTCAAGCTTTTGCGGTTAACAATCATATCAATTAGCCCATGCGCCAACATAAATTCGGAAGTCTGGAAATTGGGTGGTAATTTCTGATGAATAGTCTGTTCAATAACCCGTGGGCCGGTAAAACCGATTAATGCCTTTGGCTCGGCGATAATGACATCCCCTAGGCCTGCAAAAGAAGCCAATACTCCAGCCATTGTAGGATTGGTCAATACTGATATAAAGACTAAACTTTTATTGTGATGATGGTTCAACGCCGCTGAGGTCTTGGCCATCTGCATAAGAGAAAGCATCCCCTCATACATCCTTGCCCCGCCGCCAGAACCGGAGATAATCACTAATGGAAGATCCTCCTCAGTTGCGCGTTCAATCGCACGGGTAATCTTTTCGCCCACCACTGTTCCCATCGAGCCCATAATAAACCTGGAGTCGGTAACATTGACAATAATCTTTTTGCCGTTAAGTAGCCCTTCGCCAGTAATAACCGCCTCGTTTATTCCGGTCTCCTCTTGGTCTTTTTTTAATTTTTCCTTGTAACTCTTCGGGCCCCTAAATTCAAGAGGATCCCCCGTAAGCATATCTTTATCAAATTCAACAAAGGTGTCTTTATCAATCAAGAAATCTATTCTTTCTTTTGCGCCTAGAGTAAAGTGGTAATTGCACTTTGGACAAACCTTAAGATTTTCATCCAGGGTTTTATTATATAATAATTCAGAACAACCCAGGCACTTCATCCAAAGACCGTCTGGTATATCCTTTTTCTTTACCCGCACTATGGTATATTTCGGCTTTCCAAATAAAGGCATGTTCCCCTCGCTTCGCTCGGGAGTAACCAGAAAACAGTTTATCCCGAATGTAGTAACTACTATGGTATCGCTTCGGGATCCCGAAGAATAACTAATATAGTAACAACATTCGGGACAGTAACCAGATTTTTATTTTTTCTGGTTTCCCTGTCTGCCGGCAGGCAGGCAATAACCAAAACATTTTGTTCATAATTTCAGTATTCGGCATTGTATATTGTTTGTCCTGAGAAATTCGTAGAATTTCCAGGATTAAATCCCCGCAATCTTTCAGATTGCAGGGGATAATTTGTGCTTTGTATATTGTAATTTAATTCTCTCTACTCTCTACTAGCACTTCAACTTAGCTCAGTGTCTTTCGAAGTGTCCTGAGCAATGTCGAAGGATTACTCGCTACTTTATTTCAAACTAGTTAATCTGTGCTTCAAAACTTGTGGATTACTGATCCCGATAACAGTTTTGGATAAAAATATGTGGACTTAGGAGGCATACGTTCGTTATTAAGAGCGATACTACGGATTTGATTTATCTTGGTAGAATTCAGCAAAAATACCGCCTCGGCATTTCCTTCATCCACCATATTAATAGCCTCATACTCATCTTTGACAAAAATTACGTCTTCGTCTCTGAGACCGAAAATTTTTTCCAAAACCAATTTATGCAAGATTACAACATCAAGCCTATGATAATCAGAGGAACCGTCTTTGACAATTTTATCTACTATCCTTTCGTTCCTAAGCCTAAGAAGCCAGAATTTTTTATTGTGATATAATCCAAAGGCGTGTTCAGCAAGGCCGGCCTTAGCCAGGAAAAGAAAAAGCTCGTCTTTTGTTTTCGCCCTTTCGATATAAAATAAATCTGACAGGCCTAAAATGTCCTCAGGCATCCTTTTGACTACACGGTGTATTGGAAGTATGGTAATATCTCTGGCATTGTTATCCGCAAAATAAGTCATAATAAAATTATACCGGGCCTCTTTATTGAAATTCCGGCTTTTTTTAGCCATATAATCACGGTATAAAAGCGCTACTTCATAACGATGGTGACCGTCGGCAATGAATATTTGTCTATCCTCCATACTCTTTTTCAATTTCTCAACCAAGGCCTTATCGGAAAGTCTCCATAATTTATGGATAACCCTGTCTTGATCTGTTAAAGAAATTAAAGGCGTTGTATCTTTTAAATGTTCGCCAAAGATACGGTTAATCAATCTTTTTTCATCAATAAATAAAGTAAATATAGGGCTTAAATTTGCCTTGACCTTCTTTATTAGCTGGAAGCGGTCTTCCTTGGGGCCCAGATGCGTATTTTCGTGGGCAAAAACAGTAGAATGATCTCTGTCCTCAAGGCGCATTAGAGAGATAAATCCCAACCTTTCTTTATGCTCGCCCTTTATCTGGTATTGCTGGAGGTAAAAATATACGGACTCCTTATCATCCAGTTTAAAGACGCGTTCTTTTATCCAGTCGTTAAAGAGTTTTTCTGCCCGGGTGTATTTATTTTCGGCTTTATTATCCTGAGGCAGATCTTTGCCTAAAATCAGACGGATCAAATTAAAAGGGTGCCTAGCATAGTACCTATCTTGATCGGTTTTGGAGATGATATCATAAGGCGGACAGACCACCTTAGATAAATCGTTTACTTTCTCCTGATTATATAGCAAGGCTTTAAAAGGGCTAATCTTGGTCATCTATAATGCTATGTAAGATAAATAAGGATTGCATATTCACAGATGGGCACAGATAAAAGAAACAGATTAGCACAGATATTTCCGAAGACATCTGTGCTAATCTGTGTTTTAATCATACCTTTATTTAGTTAACAATGGACTATGAAAAAATGATCCCAATAATCCGCCGATGGCATCGCTATAAGCGTCCAAAACAGACATCTGTCTTCCAGGAATAAAAAATTGATGATATTCGTCGCTTAGGCCATACAAAAGACAAAGCAGCATAGTTAAAGCAGACAGTCTTTTAAAATCTAAAGAAAGTCTATTGGCAGAAAGCGCCCTTTTTATTAAAAAACCGAAGAGTAGATATTCTAAAATATGCAAAACCTTATCGATATTTATAATCTTAATGGGAATTTCTGGTCGCGGGATTGAAGAGACATAAAATATCAAAGCCGCATAGATAATTACCGGAAGCCAATATTTTAGGAACCAATTTAAGGAAAGGGTCTTCATTTATTTACAAGTAGAGCAACTACTTCTGTCCGAAGAACAGGTTGAGCAAGATTTTGATGATTTCGATTGTTTGTCTTTTGTCACTGGTTTATTTTTATAATCAGTCTGATAAAAACCCGAACCTTTAAAGATAACCCCGCTACCAGTGCCGATGAGCCTCTTTAGTTTTGGCTTATGGCATTTAGGACAGTTCACCAGGGGCTTAGCACTCATCGTCTGAAAAGCCTCAAAATGATGATTACAATTTGTGCATTCAAAATCGTAGGTAGGCACTTGACCTCGTTTCGCTCGGTAGTTTACAGTAACCAGTTTACAGTTAACAGTGAAAAATTCTTACTTAATTTTATCTATTAAACTTCCCAAAATTCTTTCCGCTTACACGGCTGAATTCTTCCAGGACTTTTTTCTGCTCTAACGTTAAACTCGTGGGTATGGTTACATTTACTTTAACCAGCTCATCGCCCCTGCCATAACCGTGCAATTGAGGCATGCCTCGTCCTTTTAGGCGGAATATCTTTCCCGGCTGTGTGCCCGGCGGCACCTTCATTAAAACATTGCCATTTAAGGTACGTACGTCTAATTCTCCTCCTAAACAGGCAGTAACCATATCTACGTCTACCTCAAGGTAAATATCATCGTGATGGCGCGCAAATACCGGATGCTCCTTTACATCGATGATAACATAGAGATCGCCCTTGGCATCAATGCCCTCTTCGCCTTCTCTTTTTAAACGCAGGCTTGAGCCGCTGTCAACTCCCGGAGGGATCTTTACCTGGAGTTTATGTACGGCCTTAATTCTGCCTTCTCCCCGGCAGTTTGTACAAGGCGTACTTATTATTGAACCCTGTCCTCGGCACCCTGGACAAGTCTGGGCAAGTTGGAAGAAACCGCTTGAGACCACAACCTGGCCTCTGCCCTTACACTGAGGACAGGTGGTCTTCTTGGTTCCGGGTTTTGCGCCTTGGCCTGAACAGACCTTACAAATCTCATAACGCGGGACCTGTATGGATATCTCTTTGCCCTGATAGGCGTCTTCAAGAGAAATACTCACAGAATATTCAATATCTCTCCCGCGCGTGACCCTTCTAGCGCCCCGGCCGCTCCTTGTGCCGAATATATTAAAACCGGCATCGCCGAATATCTCTTCGAATAACCCTCCGCCAAAACCAAAATCCGACAGCCCTTCAAAGATAGAGCTAAAATCAGCACCTTTAAAGATATCTTCGTAGGTGTATTTTTGATCGATGCCGGCATGGCCGTATTGATCATAAAGGGCACGCTTCTGGGCATCGGACAAAACCGCATAGGCCTCGGATATTTCTTTAAATTTCTCCTCGGCCTCTTTTTTCTGGGAGGCCTCAACCCGGTCAGGATGATAACGCAAGGCCATCTCCCGGTAAGCCTTTTTTATCTCCTCTAAGGAGGCGCTCTTTTTTACACCCAATATTTCGTAGTAATCACGCTTTGTAGACATCGTAGTTTAAATCCGAAGCACGAAAACCCTGCCTGACGGCAGGCAGGCGAAATTCGAAACAAATTCGAATCTTCTAATGTTCTAATTTCAAAATTTTTTGTTTTGGACATTTGAATTTTGGTCATTTGAAAATTGTTTCGATATTCGATATTCGGATTTCGAATTTTGCTATTTTCCGTCTTCTTCCTTATATTCCGCGTCAATGATGTCTTCGTCTTTTCTTCCGCCGGAAGCGGATCCGCCTTTTGCGGACTTTTCACCTTCGGGTCCTTCCTGCCCAGGCCCGGCATCCGGGCCCTGAGATTGGCCTTTTTGTTTGGCTGCTGCCTGTTTGTAAATCTCTTCCGCCAGTTTATGCGAAGCCTTAGTTAATTCTTCTGAGGCGCGTTTAATCCTGTCGACGTTTTTATCTTTTATTGCAGTCTTCAGGTCATTGAGCTTTGACTCGATGTCAGCGCGCTCGCCTTGACTGACCTTATCTCCGAAGTCCTTAAGCGATTTTTCCGTGGCATAAACAAGGTTATCTGCCTGGTTAATCGCCTCGACTTCTTCTTTTTTCTTGGAATCCTCAGAGGCGAATTTTTCCGCGTCTCTAACCATCTTATCAATCTCTTCTTTTGAAAGTTTCTTAGGTGCGGTGATACGGATGGATTGCTCTTTGCCCGTGCCTAAGTCCTTGGCTGCGACATGCACGATACCATTGGCATCGATATCAAAAGAAACTTCTACCTGGGGCACACCGCGCGGCGCAGCAGGTATGCCGACTAAATCAAAACGCCCGAGCTCCACGTTGTCATCTGCCATAGGGCGCTCTCCCTGTAAAACCCGCACTGTTACCGCAGTCTGGTTATCTGCTGCTGTCGAAAATATCTGACTTTTTCTCGTGGGGATAGTGGTATTTCTGTCGATTAATCTGGTATTGACTCTCCCTAAGGTTTCGATTCCCAAAGAAAGCGGCGTAACATCCAGTAATAATACATCCTTCACATCGCCCTTAATAATCGCGGCCTGAATTGCAGCGCCCATGGCCACGCATTCCATGGGATCGACTCCGCGCTCGATCTTTTTGCCAAAATAATCCTCGACGAATTTTTGTACTACCGGCATCCGGGTGGGGCCGCCGACCATGATAATCCTATCCACTCCTTTATCGGAAAAATCCACGCCTTCTTTTTTGAATGCCTCTTTGGCATCCTTTAAGGCCTGCTCAAGCGGGCCGCGACATCTTTCGATTATCGGGCTGATTAACTCTTCCAGCTTTGCCCGGTTGATACTCATGGTCAAATGCTTGGGGCCGGTGGCATCCGCGGTAATAAAAGGAAGATTGATATCCGTAGTAAGCGTGCTTGAAAGCTCAACCTTGGCTTTTTCTGCGGCCTCGCGAAGTCGCTGTATGGCCATCTTGTCATTCTTTAGGTCAATGCCGGTCTCGCGTTTAAACTCCTTGGCAATATAATCGATTAAGGTATTATCCATATCGGTTCCGCCAAGCTGGGTATCGCCGCTCGTGGCCATAACCTTGAAACCGCCTTCTTTCCACATCTCCATAATGGTGACATCGAGTGTACCGCCGCCAAAATCAAAAACCAGGATCTTTAATTCCTTACCCGCCTTTTCAAGTCCGTAGGCAAGACAGGCAGCAGTGGGTTCATTGATAATACGTAAAACTTTTAAACCGGCAATCTCTCCGGCGTCTTTGGTAGCCGTCCTCTGATTATCATCAAAATAAGCAGGACAGGTAATAACCGCCTCTTCAACCTTATCGCCAAGATAACCTTCGGCATCCTGCTTTATCTTCTGTAAGATAAACGCAGAAATCTGCTGCGGAGTATATTCTTTACCAAAGGGCTTAAATTTAAAGTCAGTGCCCATCTTGCGTTTGGCTGCCTGAATCGTCCCTTCAGGGTTTATGGCAGCTTGTCTTCTTGCCGGTTCACCTACGAGACGCTGGCCGTCTTTGGTAAAAGCCACGTATGAAGGGAATGCCTTGCCTGAAGCCACGCCTGCTCCTTCAGCAGACGGAATAATTACAGGACGTCCGCCTTCCATAACCGCAGCTGCAGAGTTTGAAGTTCCTAAGTCAATTCCGATTATCTTTGCCATTTTAACCTCTCGAATTTATCGAGCGAAGCTAGATGAATTTGATCCCGAGCCCCCCCCTTCGCTCAAATTAAGGGGCGAGGGACATCCCAGATACTCCTTTATGTTTTTTCTTCCTTTCTCTCTTCTGTTCTCTTTAAAGTCGAAACCCTTACCTTAGAAAACCTGATTACCTTCTCATTCAATAAATAACCTTTTTGTAATTCTTCGACTATAGTATGCTCGGGCACATTTTTATCCTCAACCTGCATCAGCGCCTCATGAAAATGCGGGTTGAAGATTTTCCCTTCGGCCTCAATGGGTTTTACTCCGTATTTTTTTAATAGGTCATAAAGGTGCGCCAGAATCATCTCAACCCCTTTTAAGAATGCCGACAAATCCTGGTGTTTAGACTGCGCCAGACAAACCGTGCGCTCAAGATCATCCAGGACATTAAGTAATTCCAGAATAATATCCTCATTGGCAAATTTGATAAAATCCTGTCTTTCTTTTTCCTGGCGCTTACGCATATTGTCAAAATCCGCCTGAAGCCTCAAGATTTTATCCCAATATTCTTTGGATTTATCCGCCTCCTCCTTTAATTTCACGTACTCGGACTCACCAAGTGTAACCACCTGCTCTTCTTTTTTAGCCAGGGGCTCGGTGTTTTTTTCTTCTTTTTTTGAATCCGGTTTATTATTAAGCATATTTAAAGGGGGGTTAAAAATCCTCGATTACATCCGAGAGCGCGTTTGAAATATATTCCAGCGCCGGAATGATATGATTATATTCCATGCGCATCGGGCCTAAGACCGCCAGTCTTCCCAAGGGCCTTTTTTTTGAGCCAAAACTTGAAACCACCAGAGAATAACTTTCCATCTCAGGATAGTCCAATTCCTGACCGATATAAACTCTGGTCTTCTGTGAAAAATCCCGGTTAATGATATTAAGCAACTGTTGCTTATCTTCAATGAGGTTGATTAAAAAACGTACCCGCCGGAAATCTTGAAACTCCGGCTGATTTAGGACGAAACTTATACCTCTATAAGAAAATTTGTCCTGCCTGTCTAAAAATGAGGCGATGCCGGCATAATGCGTAACCTGGGCAATCAAATCCGAGGTCTTATCCAGAATCTCCTCTAATTGATTAGCCTGATCCTGATATTGGCGAAGAATCTTATATTTCTCGCCTTCTAAGAGCTCCATCTGAGAAATAAGAAAATCCACGTAATAACGGTAGCCTTTACCGGTAGGAATCCTGCCTCCTGAGGTATAAGGATGGGTTAAGTAACCGGCTTCTTCCAAATCCGCGAAGATATTCCTTATGGTAGCCGGGCTCAGGTCAAAATCCTTGGCAATGTCTAGAGAAGAAATAGGATTAGCCTCTTTAATATACCTATTTATAGTTGCGGCAAGGACCAGCCTTCTTCTTTGGTCATAATCAACTATTCTTACCATGTTTGTCCCTTGGTAGAACTCTTGACTTTAAAACGCAGAAGTATAATTTTAGCACAAATTATTTGTTTGTCAAACCTTTCGGCCATGCTCACCTCGTGCCGAGCATATCTGTTTTCCAAACACTCGGTGCGACCTCGTCCCGAGGAACCATTCCGAGAGGGGCTCGGTCCCGAGGGAGGCAGGTTTGACACTGAGCGAAGTCGAATGTGTCAATTTATCTAATCTCATTTTAAAACGATTACACAGATTTTTCAGTATGATTACACAGATTAGCAAAACAAAAATCCATCTTTGTAATCTTCTTTTTTTTCTGAGCAATCATAATAGCTCTTTTTTAGCACTCACATCATGAGAGCGCTAACAATAAGTCAAAAAAATTTATTCCTTAACTTCCATTTCCAAAATTATTCTGATGCCGCTAATGTTTACGCGTCTTTCTTCCATAAGATAATGCACGTACTCCAATTTTTTGACATCCTTTAAAGAATAAAGCCTGCTCTTTTTCCCAATCCTCTTAGGACAAACAATTCCACACTTGTCCAGCTGCCGTAAGGTCCACGCCGGCAAATCCACCAATTTACTCACCACGCTTATTACATATACCGGCTCATCCGGGCTGATATGGATATCAAATAAAGGCATCTTAGTCACCTGTAATGAGCCCCTGTCGCTTTGTTTCGCTTCACTTCACAAAGCGAAACAGCAGGGGCGAATTGAATCCAACACTAATTTTACTAAAAATGCAGGAGTAAATATATGAGTTTGATTTTAAAAAACTAGTCTTTTTAGAAATTCGTACTATCAGTAAAATTAGTGTTGCAAAATTCAGCCAGCAAACTTACAGTCACTGTGTTCCGTAAGTTTGGGTTTCATTTGAAGTATAACATAACTTAACTATTTTGTCAAGATATTCTAATGATTTTTATTAGGTATTCTAACTTTTTATATAAGCGCTTAATTTACTTATTGTTAGAGCAGGCAGAACTGCCTCTATCTTGACTCCTTTTTCGCTATATTCAATGGACTTAACCTGACCTTCTCGATATATTAAATCCACCAAGGCCATCTTTTCAATAGGGATGGTTAGCTCGACCGCTAAGAATGAATCCCTTAATTCCTCCTCAATCTTATCAAGCAGCTCATCCAGATTTTCTCTGGTCTTGGCGGATATGGTCACGGCATTAGGGAAATCATGATGATAGCGAACCAGCCAGTCTCTATCCGCAAGTTTATCAATCTTATTCAAGGCCGTGATTGTGGGTTTTTGGTCTGCGCCCAGTTCTTTTAAGACCTTCAGGACGGCCTTGCTTCTTTCATATGCCAGTGGATGACTGACATCCAGGACATGGATAAGAAGATCTGCCTCCTTTACCTCGTCTAATGTAGCCTTAAAGGCCTCGATAAGATGATGCGGAAGATTTTGCAGAAAACCTACGGTATCAGAGGTAACAATCTTTTGGTGGTTGGGAAGCTTAAAACTGCGCGATAAGGTGTCTAAGGTAGTAAACAGGCTTTCTCTGACTGACTGGTTTTCCTGGGTGAGGGTATTTAAAAGGCTAGTCTTTCCGGCATTGGTATAGCCGACCAAAGAAACGCTAGCAATACACGATTCCTTCCTCTGTTTGCGTAATGCCTGCCGGCGCATCCTAACTGTTTCTAAATCATGGCTTATTTTAGTGATTCGCCGGCGGATGCGGCGCCTGTCCACTTCTAATTTGGTTTCACCCGGGCCGCGGGTCCCGATGCCGCCGCCCAGACGGGAAAGAAAGATTCCTTTACCGGTAAGGCGCGGCAATAAATATTCCAGTTGCGCCAGTTCTACCTGTAGGCTTGCCTCAGGCGAGTGGGCATGCCGCACAAAGATATCCAGGATAAGCTGGGTACGGTCAATGGTCTTTCTATTAATAATCTCCTCTAAGTTTCTCTGCTGAGTTCCTGAAAGGTCGTTATTGAAAATTATGGTATCAATGGAATTTTCCTGACAGAGTAAAGCAATCTCCTGGGCCTTGCCTCTTCCGATATATAAACCGGATGTTAACTTGTCCCGGCTGCAGATAATATAATCCTCAACATGCGCTCCGGCGGTCTTGGCCAGTTCCATCAATTCCTGCTCCTGGTCCTTCGGACTAAAGGCGTCTTTATCACGGTCTGATTTTACGGTTACAAGTAAGGTGCGTTCCATAAATCCACGAATAGACACTAATTTCACACAAATCTACACGAATTTATTTGTGTAAATTCGTGTGCAATCAGTGTAAAGCTGTGTTAAGAAATCTTGTTTAATATTTTCTTAATCTGTTTAAAATAATGTGTGCTATTTGCCCTGGGGATTTATCCTCGACATCAATCCATTTTATCCGCTTATCTTTTCTAAACCAAGTTAGCTGTCTCTTGGCGTAATGGCGGGTATTTCTTTTTACGAGGCGCAGGGCCTCTTCTAGGGCGTATCTAGCATCCAGATACCCCTTAATCTCACTTATCCCGATAATTTTTCCGGCGGTCTTGCTTAGTTTCTTTTTTAAAAGTGATTTGACCTCCTTGAGCAGACCTCTTCTAAACATCTCATCAACCCGGCTGTCAATGCGCTCATAAAGTTTCTGGCGGCCTAGATTAAGTCCGAATATCCTGACGTCGTAATCTTCTAGTAATCCCCGACTTCTCTTTTGCAGTCTTGAAATCGGCTCTTGGGTGAGTTTAAATACCTCAAGGGCCCGGATAATCCTTTTTGTATCAGAATGATGGATACGCGAAGCGGCCTGAGGGTCAACACGTTCTAATTTTTTGTGGAGGTATTGACTGCCATATTTTTTGGCCTGTGCATAAAGGTATCGACGCAATTTCTCATTTGCCGGCGGCCCTTCAAATATTCCATCTAAAAGCGCCTTCATATAAAGGCCGCTACCGCCTACAATCAGGGGGATTTTGCCTTTTTTATGGATGGAGCCGATTATCTTTTTTGCCCTAATGATAAAATCTGCTACCGAGTATTCTTTTTCCGGAGAAAGTACTCCTACTAAATGATGTTTTAGCTTCTTTAATACGGATTTAGACGGTGCGGCGCTAATCAGGCCCATGCCCTTATAAACCTGCATGGAGTCACAGGATATAACCTCAACCTTAACTTTGCGGGATAGAAAACTGGCGACTTCGGTCTTACCGACTGCGGTGGGTCCGACAATAAAGATGACCTTTTTTTGCATTAACCTTTCTGAAAAAACAATTTAGTCGTATTGATTGAAAGTAATATTAGCAATCTTTCGGTTTCGAGGCTAGTTTTGCGGTATGGATGCTCGTATCGATGCTCGTTTTAGAAGTTAGTATTTTGTTATCTAGTATCTGGCATCTAATATCTAGTATCGATACCAGATTCGACAACGTTAGACGAGTATCGCTACCCTGACTATGTCTTTCAGATTGTAATCACATCTCTTGAATTATACAGCTACGGATAGATGGCTGCTTTATAGCCTGCGGTCTCGAGTCTGTACTTTAGATCCTGGGCGTCTTTACGGGTATTCAGTTTACCGACCCTTACCCGATAAAAAACCCGGCCGTCTTTTTCCAGAGTAGAGATATACACATCCTTATACCCTTGATTTATCAATTTCAGGGAAAGGTTTTTAGCCTTTGCCTCATCTAAGAATGCGCCTGCCTGCAGCGTAAAAAAATTATCACTGGCCAAAAACAATCTGCTTTGCTCGGCCTCGAAACTTAAACGATAATCTTTAATTATCTTCATGAAAATCCGATTGGCGTCAAGCCACCTTCCTTCTTTTAAGGCTATTTCACCCAGCCGTAGATAAACTACGCTTTGAAATCGGCAATTAGGAAATTCTTTAATAATTTTTTCATATCGGCCTCTGGCCTCTTTAAAATCCCCTTCCTTAAAATAAGTGTCGGCGAGGCCTTGAAATGCCTCTTGTCTAAATGTAGGCTTGGGTATTTCTTCAGTAATAATCTGGAATATATCGCGGCAGCGCATGAAATTGCCTTCTTTAAGGTAGATAATTCCCAAAAGATAATAGACCTCTTCCTGGGGCTCGCGTTCAGGATTCAGGCTCAACAGGCGCTCGCATTCGGTTACGCTTTTTTGATATTCACCTCTTAAAAACAACTCCTGGGCCTTGTATAAATCCTGGGCTTGAACAGGGCAAATAGCAAATAGCAAATAGCAAATAGCAAAAATAAACAAAGCAGATTTCATTTCTTTTCCTTAGATATTTCTTTCTGCAAATCCAGCAAAATCCCGTGCCTTCTTTCTTTCTCTTTCAAAGGAACGTCGTCCGATAACTGCGCGGCATGAGTGCGCGGCCTGAGAGAATACTTAAAGATATATGCGCTGTCAAATCTTACTTTTTCTAAGACCCTTTTTGTAAGCTCGAAATCTTTTTCTGTCTCTGTGGGAAAACCGACAATAATATCCGTACTCAGGGTGCCTCCTACGATTTTACGATAAGCCGCAACTCTTTTCAAATAGTCTTTTAGGGAGTATTTTCTATTCATAAGTTTTAATATCCTGTTTGAGCCTGACTGAAGCGGAAGATGCAGGTGTTTTTGCAATTTATTTAACTTAGCCATAGTTACAAATAACTCCCAGGAGGCATCTTTTGGGTGGCTAGTGACAAACTCGAAACTCTCTAATCCTTCTATCTCATTTACCATCACTAAGAGCCTGGAGAAGGTAATATTCTCTGACTGATAAGAATTCACATTCTGGCCCAGGAGAGTAATCTTCTTTATGCCTTTTTGCACCAGGCGCTCAATCTCGGTGAGGATATCTTCATAATGCCGGTTCCTTTCCCTGCCCCTTACCATAGGCACAACGCAGTAAGAACACAGATTATTACAGCCCTCGCTGATATTCACAAAACAATGGTCCTTATCAAGCTGAAAATCAGTTTTATAGACAAACTCATCGCGCTGCCTTAAGCCAACAGCTATGCCTTTAGAACGGCTATCAAGCGCTTGAGCCACCAAAAACGGAATCGCACCGATATCATTAGGGCCGCAAACAAAATCAATATCCGGCGCCTTTTTAAAGGCATCATGTTTGTGATATTCCGCCATGCAGCCTACGAGCCCGATGATTTTTCTCATCGGGCGAGTGTCCCCCTGCCTTGATTTGCAAAGCAAATCAAGGGGGGCCTTATATCTTCCAATCTCACTCCAGACCTTATCCTCCGCATGCTGTCTGACACAACAGGTGTTGAAGATAATCGCATCAGCCTCATCAGGAGAATCAACAAGTTCATAACCCTTCGCTGTAAGAAGCCCCGCGATTACCTCCGAATCGCGTACGTTCATCTGACATCCGAAGGTGCGCAATAGAACACGTAGCTTCTTCTTTCCTTCGGGGGAGTTTTCTCCTCTGTTTTCTGCTCTTTCAGGCATTTTAGTCCCTCTTCATAGCACAATTTCCAAGGCTGATTAATATCAACCTTTACGATTTCCTGATTATGGATATGGATGCTCTTGAATATAATCCTCATGAATGTTTTAATGGCAAAA